>NZ_CP010271.1:3600000-4200000 GCF_001456355.1 Mycobacteroides saopaulense | reverse complement strand
GCCCGGCCTTGTCGGGCAGGGTGCGCGCGATGTGATCGACGACGATCCGCACGGCGGCCTCGGTCCTTTCGCCGCCCACGTAGAAGTCGGCCGATTCGATCTGTTTGAACACCGTGACCACGTAGAACCGTGGTAGTCCCACGGCGACGTAGACCTCGGTGATGCTCTTGGCGAGTTCAGATTTCTCGTTGTCGGAAAACGCATTTGGCGTGTGATAGATCGTCCATAGCGGCATGTCGGGTCCTTGGGTTCGTTTGGCCGGGTAGTGGTCAGTGGCCTGGGCGGTAGGCGAGGTTCTCCACCGGGCCCGCCAGCTGAGACTTGATCTGGACGGTGAGTTCGTCGGTCAGCACCTCGTTGTCGCCCTTCTCCAGCGCGTCGATGATGCGTGCCGCGATCACCGCCGGCGGTGTCTTCGGTACGGGCAGCGCCGTGACCATGTCGGTGTCGATGAATCCAGCGTGCACGCCCAGCACGTGGGTGTGCTGTGCCTCCAGCTCCAGGCGCAGCGTGTTGGTCACCGACCAGATGGCTGCCTTGGACGCCCCGTATGCACCCGCGCCGCCCAACCAGGAGAGCACCGAATGGATGTTCACGATCGCGCCGCCGCCGTTGTCCTTGAGGATGGGCGCGAATGCCCGCACGACCCGCAATGGGCCAAAGACGTTGGTCTGGAACGTCGCATCGATTTTGTCGAAGTCGCCGCTGAGCAGTGAGTCGGGATGCAGCACTCCGGCGTTGTTGATCACGATCTCGACATCGGTCAGATCGTGGGCCAGGGTCGCGACCGAAGCCTCGGAGGAAACCTCGAGTTGTTTGGTGACCACCTGCTCGCGGGAATCCTCGAACGGTGCCCGTGCGGTGCTGTAGACCTTGCGTGCTCCCCGGCTCAGCGCCTCGTCGACGAGGGCGGCACCCAACCCGCGGCGTCCCCCGGTGACCAGCACGACCTTGTTCTCGATCATTCCCATCTCCTAACTAACGAATACGTTAGTCAGAACGCTAGCCGGACTAGCTGGATAACGCAAGCGTTAGTTACAATGGCGAGGTGAGCATGGAGTTCGAGCGCCTACTGCGGGACCGGTCCCGCTGGAACACCGACGCGTGTTCTATCGGGAAGGCACTGGACCTGCTCGGCACCAAGACGGCATTCTTGATCGTCCGCGAATGCTTCTATGGTTCGACGAAATTCGATGAATTCGCCGACCGCATCGGGGTATCGGCCCCCGCGGTGTCGCGCGCCCTCAAGCAGCTGGAAGCCGCGGGCGTCGTCGAGAAGGTGCCTTATCGGGAGCCGGGTCAACGCGAGCGTGACGGGTATGTCTTGACGCGAATGGGTGAGGATCTGCTTCCTGTGCTGTTGGCCCTGCTCAAGTGGGGGGACGAGTACCTACAGGACGGCCGTAAGCCGTTGACGTTGATCGACAAGAAGACCGGTCGGGAAATCGGGGTCGAGGTGACCTCGCAGCCTGGTCAGGCAGTGTCGGCGGACGGAATTGAGGTTCGCTTCGCCCGTCCCGCGGCTGGCTGAGGCCGGGCTCACCCGTTCCAGAAGTGCCGGTACGGGTCGATCCACTGATCGATCGGGATCAGGCCGTCCGCTCGCAGCGCGTAAATCCGCCGTTGTGCGTCCGCCCTGACGTCGACCATCCCCACCTCACGCAATACGCGCAGATGCCGCGAGACGGTGGGTTGTGTGAGGCCGGGCAGTGTCGCAACGAGGTCCCCGGCGGTCCATTCGCCACCCGCCAGCGCATCGAGCAGGATCCGTCGGTTGGGTTCGGCGACCGCTTCGAAGGCGTCCATACTTCGAGTATCGCATTACATCTATATAGATGCAATTACATATAGGGCAGCTGTAAAAACTGCGTCCCGGGGCGGGGCAGCCTAGGGGCGCTTGGCGAGCTCTTCTTGGTACGCACGGACGCGATCGCGAATCTCCCGTGCATCGTCGTCGCGACCTTCGCGCTCGGCGAGATCGGCACGTAACGAGAGTTCTTTGATCGCGGTACGGATATCCGCGACGCTCACGGTGTCACCCATATTCCGATGCTGCCCGCATCGCCAGTAATGGGCATTGGCAACCAGTCACAAAGTCCTGGCCGACTACTTGGAGCTCAGCGGTGCCCGATGATCGAACGGAGCTTGCCGAGCTGCCATTTGGCGATGGGACGCACGAGGGGTGCACCCAGACGCAGCGGGAGCCAACCCACCCACTGGGGGGTGCCCCCCACATGCCAGGTGAGCCGCGTGCCGCCGGTTCCGTTGTCGGCCACCTCAAAGACCTCTGCGGCCGAGTCGAGCACCAGCGGAACAGAGCACGCGGTCGCGGTGACACCCAGCGCGTACCCGGGCTCGTTGACGACGATCTGCTCGGCCAGCACGACGAAGGTATTGACCAGTGCGCGCTTGGTCCCCACGTCGCGCAGGGCCGTACCGGCGTAGTCCACGCCCCTGGTGAAGGGGGTCCAGCTCATGAATCGCTCGTCCAGAAGTGCCTTGAACACCTGCTCGGGAGGGTTGAAGAAGTCACGCTGCACCGAGAGTGCGAAGGAGGCCTCGGAGTCCAGGTACTCGCGCAGTTGGTCGGCCGCCACCGGGGTGAGGTTGAATCGCGCTGCGGAGATGCCGCCCGCGGCCAGAATCGCCAGCAGGATCAGGCCCGCAAGGGCGCCCGCCGCTGCCAGAACGGCAATGGAGATGACGATGACCAGCCAGGTTTCCATCGCGACAACCTAGCTAACGGCGAAATAGCTTGTTGCCCAACCACACGATCGGGTCGTACTTGCGATCGGCGACGCGTTCTTTCATCGGGATCAGCGCATTGTCGGTGATGTGGATGCCCTCGGGGCATACCTCGGTGCAGCATTTGGTGATGTTGCAATAGCCCAGGCCAAGTTCCTCCTGCGCCACTTCGCGCCGGTCGGCGACATCGAGCGGATGCATTTCGAGTTCGGCCACGCGCATCAGGTAGCGCGGCCCGGCGAAGGCCTTCTTGTTCTCTTCGTGATCGCGCACCGCGTGGCAGGTGTTCTGGCACAAGAAGCATTCGATGCATTTGCGGAATTCCTGCGACCGTTCCACGTCCTCTTGCTGCATCCGGTACTCGCCCGGCTTCAGGTTCTCGGGAGGCGTGAACGACTGGACTTCCCTGGCCTTTTGGTAGTTGAACGACACATCGGTGACCAAGTCGCGGATCACGGGAAAGGCGCGAAGCGGTGTCACGGTGACGGTCTCGGACTCGTCGAACGTCGACATCCGGGTCATGCACATCAACCGGGGCCGGCCGTTGATCTCGGCCGAGCAGGAGCCGCACTTGCCGGCCTTGCAGTTCCAGCGCACCGCCAGGTCCGAGGCCTGGGTGGCCTGGATGCGGTGGATGATGTCGAGCACCACCTCGCCCTCGCTCACCGGAACGGTGTAGTCGATGAGCTCACCGCCGTCGTCGTCGCCTCGCCAGACCCGGAGGTGCGCGTCGTAGCTCACGTCAGGACTTCCTTCCTGGGTGGTCCGCCAGTTCTTCGGGCGTGAAGTACTTTTCCAGCTCGCTGATCTCGAAAAGTTCCAAAAGATCTGGGCGTAAGGGGATCTGCGGCTCGGGTGTGACGAGTACATCGGGCACCGCCGGATCGCCGCCGGTGGTGCTGCACACCAGCAGGGTCTTGCGCCAAGTGGCATCCATGTCGGGATGGTCATCGCGGGTGTGCCCGCCTCGGCTCTCGGTGCGCAGCAGTGCAGCCTTGGCCACGCACTCACTGACCAGCAGCATGTTGCGCATGTCGATGGCCAGGTGCCAGCCCGGGTTGAACTGCCGGTGCCCCTCCACCGCAACGTGTTTGAAGCGCTCCTTGAGCTCGTTCAGGCGATTGATCGCCTCCTGGACCTCCACGTCCGTGCGGATGATGCCGACGAGGTCGTTCATGGCCTGCTGCAAGTCGGTGTGCAGGGTGTACGGATTTTCGGCACCCTCGGCCGCCGGGTCGCCGAAGGGCGCCAGCGCCAGCGCGGCGGCCTTGTCGACGTCGGCCTCGGTGATCTGTGGGCGAGAGGTGAGTCCCTTGACGTAGTCGGCAGCCCCCAGGCCGGCGCGGCGCCCGAACACCAGCAGGTCGGAAAGGGAGTTGCCGCCCAACCGATTTGACCCGTGCATGCCGCCGGAGCATTCACCGGCCGCGAAGAGGCCGGGCACCGTCGCGGCCCCGCTGTCGGGATCGACCTCGATGCCACCCATCACGTAGTGACAGGTCGGACCGACTTCCATGTCGTCCTTGGTGATGTCGACCTCGGCCAGCTCTTTGAACTGGTGGTACATCGACGGCAGTCGCTTCTTGATCTCCTCGGTGGGGATACGCGAGGCGATGTCCAGGTACACGCCACCGTGCGGGGTACCGCGGCCCGCCTTGACCTCGGCGTTGATGGCCCGGGCGACCTCGTCGCGCGGCAGCAGGTCGGGGGTGCGGCGCGCGGAGTCGTTGTCCTTGAGCCACTGGTCGGCTTCTTCCTCGGTTTCGGCGTACTGCCCCTTGAACACCGAGGGGATGTAGTCGAACATGAACCGCTTGCCCTCGGAGTTCTTGAGCACACCGCCGTCGCCGCGCACGCCCTCGGTGACCAGGATGCCCTTGACCGAGGGCGGCCAGACCATGCCCGTCGGGTGAAACTGGATGAACTCCATGTTGATCAGCGTCCCGCCGGCGCGCAGCGCCAGCGCATGTCCGTCGCCGGTGTACTCCCAGGAGTTCGACGACACCTTGAACGACTTGCCGATTCCGCCCGTCGCCAAGACCACGGCGGGAGCCTCGAACAGGATGAAACGGCCGCTCTCTCGCCAATATCCGAACGCGCCGGAGATGCGGTCACCGTCCAAGAGCAGGTCGGTGACCGTGCATTCGGCGAAGATCTTGATGCGCGCCTCGTAGTCGCCGGTCTCGGCGAAGTCCTCCTGCTGCAGCGAGACGATCTTCTGCTGCATGGTGCGGATGATCTCCAGACCGGTGCGGTCACCGACGTGCGCGAGCCGCGGATAGGTGTGGCCGCCGAAGTTGCGCTGACTGATCCGGCCGTCCTTGGTCCTGTCGAACAACGCGCCGTAGGTTTCCAGCTCCCAGACCCGGTCCGGCGCCTCCCGAGCGTGCAACTCAGCCATCCGCCAGTTGTTGAGGAACTTGCCGCCGCGCATGGTGTCACCGAAATGCACCTGCCAGCTGTCCTTGTCGTTGGCGTTGCCCATCGACGCCGCGCAGCCGCCCTCGGCCATCACGGTGTGCGCCTTGCCGAACAGTGACTTGCAGACCACCGCGACCTTGAAGCCCTGCTCGCGTGCCTCGATGACGGCGCGCAGGCCGGCGCCGCCGGCACCGATCACGACCACGTCGTATTGGTGCCGTTCGAGTTCAGCCATTAATTAACCCCAGTGTGTTTGGCGGATGTGGATATGACTTTGATTGCTAACCAACGAATCTCAGGTCGGAGATGGTCCCGCTGGCCACGAGCATGACGTACAGGTCGGTGAGGATCAGAGTGCCCAGGGTGATCCAGGCGAACAGCATGTGCCGGGTGTTCAGCTTGCTGACCTGGGTCCAGATCCAATATCGGACAGGATGTTTGGAGAAATGCTTGAGTCGCCCACCGGTGACGTGGCGGCAGGAGTGGCAGGACAACGTGTACACCCAGAGCAGAACCACGTTGGTCACCAGGATCACGTTGCCCAGCCCGAACCCGAAGCCGCCGGTTTCCTCGGAGTGGAAGGCGACGATGGCGTCGTAGGTGTTGACGACAGAGATGAGCGCCGCGGCATAGAAGAAGTAGCGGTGGATGTTCTGCATGATCAGCGGCAGCTTCGTTTCACCGGAGTACTTCGCGTGAGGTTCGGCGACCGCGCACGCCGTCGGTGACTGCCAGACCGATCGGTAGTAGGCCTTGCGGTAGTAATAGCAGGTCAACCGGAAGGCCAGCAGGAATGGCAGCGAGATGAATGCCATCGGGATGAACCAGGGCAGCTCGCCCACCCAATGTCCGAAATGGCTGGCCCCGGGGGCGCACGCGGTGCTGACACACGGCGAATAGAACGGTGTCAGGTAGTGATACTGCGGCACCCAGTACGCGCTACCCCAGAAGGCCCGCACGGTGGCATAGATGACGAACGTCGCCAGGCCGAGGTTGGTGAGTAGCGGTGCGAGCCACCACTTGTCGGTGCGCAGTGTGCGCTCCGGAATGTGGGCACGCGAAGGCGAGAAGACCCCGGTGGCTTGACTCATCTGTAGCCACCAACTCCTTCGTCGTCGATGTCGCCCCAGAACTCCCGGTCGTACTCGGTGTCGGGGATCTGGATCTTCTCGTTGCTGGCGAGCCGGTGCTCGTGCGGCGCGAGGTCCAGGTCAGCGGCGTCGATGTCCAGCCGCTCTACGTCGTTGACGATCCGGCGCACGGCCGGCAGGTCGCCATAACGAGATTGCAGAGAGTGGACACAGCGGCGCAGGCTGCCAAGTGCTTGGTTGAGCTCGGTGAGCTCCGTCTTCGTCGACATCGGACTCCTTGGGCTGAAGGTGTCGTGGATCACAGGCTACGACAACCATCTTGCCAGGACAGCCGAACCGAAAGTGACACAAGTCACTGATGTCGTCAGTTAATTCAAGATCACCGAGCGGTTTCTGCGATTGCCGTGCCAAGTTGTTCGGTCGTGTTGGTGCCCCCGAGGTCGGGAGTACGGACGCGCCCTTCCCTCAGGACCTGGTCGACGGCGAGGCGGATCTTGTCGGCCGCGCCGGACTCGTTCAGGTGATCGAGAAGCATGGCACCGGCGAGTATCTGTGCGACGGGATTGGCGATGCCCTGTCCGGCGATATCCGGGGCCGATCCGTGCACCGACTCGAACATGGAGATCGCTGTGCGTTCGGGGTTGATGTTTCCGGATGCGGCCAGGCCGAGCCCGCCGGTGACGGCGGCCGCCAGATCGGAAAGGATGTCGCCGAAGAGGTTGGAGGCGACGATGACGTCGAGGCTGCCGGGATCGCTGACCATCCGTGCGGCCAACGCATCGACATGCATGGACACGGAAGGAATCGTCGGGTATTCGGCCGCTATCTGGTTGAAGATGCTGTCCCAGTACGGCATTGAATGGATGATGCCGTTCGATTTGGTTGCCGAGCAGACCCGAAAGCCCGCCGAGGCCGCGAGTTCGAACGCGTACCTGATGATGCGTTCACATCCGATGCGGGTGAAAACGGATTCCTGGAGCGCGAATTCGTTCTGGCTGCCGCGATTGTGGACGCCGCCGATGGGCGAGTACTCACCCTCGGTGTTCTCGCGCACGATGACCATGGAGAGGGCGTCTGCGGGCATTCCGGCCAGGGGTGAGGCGATGCCCGGCAACAGGCGCACCGGTCGTAGGTTGACGTACTGGTTGAACGCGCGCCGCAAGGGGATCAGTAGACCCCACAGCGACACGTCGTCGGGAACACCCGGGTATCCCACGGCCCCGAGCAGAATCGCATCGAACCCCGCGAGCGTCTCCGGCGCGTCGACCGGCATCATGGCGCCAGTCTTGGCGTATCTCTCACAGGAATAATCGAATTCGGTCCATTCGATGCGGCCACCGGTGGCGGCGTCCATCACCTTGACCGCCTCCCTGGTGACGTCGACACCGATGCCGTCGCCCGGAATGGTGGCCACCCGCATTCGCGCGCTCATACGGCGGCGCCGATGTACTTGGTCTCGGTGAACTCCTCGATTCCCGCGAAACCGCCTTCGCGCCCGATCCCGGACTGTTTCACCCCGCCGAAGGGGGCGGCAGGTGTGGATACGACGGGCCGATTCAGGCCCACCATGCCACTCTCCAGCGCTTCGGAAACCCGCCATCCGCGTCGGGCATCGTTGGTGTACAGGTATGCCACCAAACCGAATTCAGAGTCGTTGGCACGCGCGATCACTTCCGCCTCCGTCTCGAAACTCGCTATCGCCGCGACCGGGGCGAAGATCTCGGTGCGCATCATGTCGCTGTCATCGGGCACGTCGGTGAGCACGGATGGAGGATAGAAGTATCCGGTGCCGTCGGGCACCTCTCCACCCAGTCGCACTGTGGCCCCGCGCTTCCGGGCGTCGGTGACCAGTCGGTCGGCCTTGGCCACGGCGTCGGGGTCGATCAGCGGCCCCACGTCCACCCCGGGCTCGGTGCCGGGTCCCACCCGAAGTGCGCCGAGTTTCGCGGTGAGTGCCTCGGTGAATGCTCCTGCGATGCCGCGTTGCACGTAGATTCTGTTGGCGGCGGTACAGGCTTGGCCGATATTGCGCATTTTCGCGATCAGCGCGCCGGCGGCGGCCTCGTCAGGGTCGACGTCGTCGAAGACGATGAACGGCGCGTTACCGCCCAACTCCATGGAGGTGCGTTTGACGGTAGGGGCGCACTGCGCCAGCAGATGGCGGCCGACCTCGGTGGACCCGGTGAAGGAGAGCTTGCGGACCCGGGGATCGGCAAGCAGTGGCGCCATGGTGGATCCCGGGTGTGAGGTGGTGACGACAGATACCACTCCGTCGGGCACTCCTGCCTCACGCAGAATGCCCAGGAGGGCGAGCATCGACAGCGGTGTCTGTTCGGCCGGCTTGACCAGGCAGGTACAGCCCGCGGCCAGCGCGGGGCCGATCTTGCGGGTCCCCATGGCCAGTGGGAAGTTCCACGGGGTGATCAGTAGGCACGTTCCCACCGGCCGGTGCGTCACGATCAGCCGGGACTGGCCGTCGGGCGCCAGCATCACGCCTCCGTCCAGACGCACCGCTTCTGCCGCAAACCAGCGGAAAAACTCTGCCGCATAGGCGACTTCGCCGCGCGATTCGGCCAGCGGCTTGCCCATTTCCAGGGTCATGAGCAGGGCCAGGTCTTCGGTGCGCTGGATCATCAGCGTGTAGGCGCGCATCAGCACGTCGGAACGCTGCTGCGGGGTCGTTGCGGCCCAGGACCGCTGCGCGGCAGCGGCATTGTCCAGCGCGGCGACCGCGGCGGAACCGTCCATGTCGGCGACGTCGGCCAGCACCTCCTCGGTCGCGGGGTCCACGACGGCGAAGGTGGGGCCGTGCCCCGCCTGATCTTGGTGGGTAAGGGCGCTGGCGACCACCGACGTGCTGGCCGACAGGGGGGTAGACACTGTGCCGGGATGCATGCCACCATGCTAGGGAGATTGTCAACAATCGACAATAGGTCTGCTGGATCAAGGGAAGGGATGCCGTGCCTGTCGGTCTTCGCGCAAGCGGCTCATCCGCAACCGCGCTATCGCCCGTTCTCAAGCAGGCCACCCCCGTGGTGGCGGCGCGAGGCCAGGGTTGCTATCTGTACGACGAAAGTGACCGCGAATACCTGGATTTCACCGCGGGTATCGGTGTGGTGAGCACCGGCCACTGCCACCCGCGGGTGGTGGAGGCGGCACAGCACCAGGTGGCCACGCTCATTCACGGGCAGTACACCACCGTGATGCATCGTCCCCTGCAGAACCTGGTGCGGCGCCTGGGCGACGTGCTGCCGGCGGGTCTGGACTCGCTGTTCTTCGCCAACTCCGGCAGTGAGGCCGTCGAGGCCGCGATGCGGTTGGCGCGCCAGGCTACCGGGCGGCCCAATATCGTTGTATTTCAAGGCGGATTTCACGGACGCACGCTGGCCGCCGCCACCATGACGACGTCGGGGCCGCGGTTCTCTTCGGGCATCGGCCCCCTGATGGCGGGTGTGTACACCGCACCGTTCCCCACCGCATATCGGTACGGCTGGAGTGAGGGCGAGGCCACCCGGTTCGCGCTGCAAGAGCTCGACTACCTGTTCGCCACCGCTACCGCACCCAACCAGGTGGCGGCGATGGTCATCGAACCGGTGCTCGGCGAGGGTGGGTACATTCCCGCCAATACCGAGTTCCTCACCGGTATCGCCGAGCGCGCACGCGAGCACGGCATCCTCTTGGTGCTCGACGAGGTGCAGACCGGATTCGGGCGCACCGGAGAGTATTTCGGACATCAGCACTTCGGCGTCACGCCGGATATCTTGGTGATGGCCAAGGGAATCGCGAGCGGATTCCCCATATCAGGCATCGCTGCCTCTGCCGAGGTGATGGGGCGCGCCTGGCCGGGATCGCAGGGCGGCACCTACGGCGCCAACGCCGTCGCGTGCGCGGCGGCGCTGGCCACTCTCGACGTGATCGAAGAGGAAGGCCTTGTCGAAAACGCGCGGGCACGGGGTCGGGAACTTCTCGACGGTGCGCGAAAGATCGCCGCGGATAGGGGAATCGACGGTGATGTGCGCGGGCTCGGGCTGATGGTTGGTGTCGAGTTCAGCCAGGATGGCCGACCGGCGGCACAGCTGGCGGCCCGTGCGCAGGCAGCGGCGGCGGAAAGCGGTCTGCTGCTGCTCATGTGTGGCCCACACATGAACGTGGTGCGGATGATTCCACCTCTGGTGGTGACCGCCGACCAGGTATCCGATGCCCTCGGCATCTGGAGCACCGTGTTGGCGGGGCTGTGATGGATCGCTACATCTCCATCACGCTGACCCAGCGGGGCGTCACCTGCCGCGCGCGACTACTGGATGCCGAAGCACCGAGAACCTGTGAAACGGTGTGGAATTCGCTACCACTGGCCGGGCAGGCCTATCACGCCAAGTATGCGCGTAACGAGGTGTACACGCTGCTTCCGCCGCTGCTCCCGGCGCCGGGTCGTGAGAACCCGACCGTCACGCCGATACCCGGCGACGTGTGCTTCTTCGGTTTCGAACCCTGGGAGATCGGGAACCCCGCCTATGGGTACGAGCCCGGGTCGGAAGCCCACTCGGCACAAGGTGCCACCGATCTGGCGATCTTCTACGGCCGGAACAATCTGTTGATCAATGGCGACGCGGGCTGGGTGCCCGGCAACGTGTTCGCAACCATCGAAGAGGGCCTGGCCGATGTCGCCGCCGCCTGCCAGGACCTGTGGCTCACCGGGGTTCAGGGCGAGCAGCTGGCCTTCGCGCGGGCTTAGCCCGCGAGCACCCGCTCGGCGAAATGGCCCACCGCGAGCACCAGATCATCGCTGTGCCGTGGGCCCACGATCTGCATGCCGACGGGCAGGCCGGCCGAGGTGTTGCCCACCGGGATGGACAACGCAGGTTGCTGAGTCATGTTGAACGGGTAGGTAAACGGTGTCCATTCGGCCCACCAGCGCATCCCGGAGTTCGGCGGGACGTCCGCGCCGACAGGGAAGGCGGGGATCGGCACGGTCGGCGTGATGAGCACGTTGTGCACCTCGTGGAAAGCGCCCATGATGACGCCCAGCCGCACGCAGGTGTTGCGCGCTGCCAGATATTCGGTGGCCGAGGCGCCGAGTCCGGCGTCCCACATCTGGGCCAGCCCGGGATCGATGCCCGCGCGCACGTCATCGACGGAGCCGTAGTTGTTCAGGCTGGCGGCCGCGCCTGCGGCCCATAGTGTTTCGAAATCGTCGATCGGGTCGGTGAAGCCGGGGTCGGCGTGCGTGACCGGCAGCCCGGCATCATTGAGTGCGTTCACCGCATTCTCCACCAAGCCGGCGACCTCGGGGTCGACGTCGACATACCCGAGCGTGGGGGAGTACGCGATGTCGAGCCCGGTCATATCGCGATATACCTGTGAGCGGTAGGTCGTCAGGGTCGGCGACAGCGAGGTGGGATCGCGGTGATCCGGCAGGCTGATGATGTCCATAAGCAACGCAGCGTCTTCGACGGTCCGGGTGATCGGACCGCCATGCGCCAGCGGGCCGAACGGGCTGATCGGGTACATCGGGATGCGACCGTGGGTGGGCTTGAAACCGACCACGCCGCAAAAGCTGGCGGGTATGCGGACACTGCCCCCACCGTCGGTGCCGATGGACATGGGCGCCATGCCCGCGGCCACCGCAGCCGCGCTGCCGCCTGACGATCCGCCGGCGGTGCGGCGGGGGTCTACCGGGTTGTGGGTGACCCCGCGCTGACGACTGTCGGTGACGCCCTTCCAGGCGAACTCGGGGGTGGTGGTCTTGCCGACCATGACCATGCCGTCGGCCCGGATTCGTTGTACGGCAGGGCTGTCCACCTCCCATGGCCCGGCCGGATCGACCAGTCCGCTGCCCCGCAGGGTGGGCCAGTCGCGGGTGAGGAACACGTCCTTGATGGAAATCGGCACACCGTCGAGCAGCCCGCGGGTGTAGTTGCCGCGCCAGCGCTCTTCGGATTCGGTGGCGGCGGCCAGGGCTGCTTCCTCGTCGACAAGGCAGTAGGCGTTGATGGTGCTGTCGGTCTGCGCGATCCGGGACAGTACCGCCGCGGTTGCCTCCACCGGAGACAGCTCTCCCGAGGTGTAGGCGGCCACCAGCTCCAGGGCCGTCATCTCGGTGGGGTCGGTCGGTTTATGCATTGCCGTGCATCCTGTCCTTGTCGACGATGTTCAGAAGTTCCTCGCCCCGGAGATAGCGCTCGAAGTTGACGACGAACTGGTCCTGAAGACGGTCGGACCAACCGTGGACATCACCACTGTTGTGCGGCGTTATGTACGTATTCGGTGTGCGCCACAGGGGATGTCCGACCGGCAGCGGTTCGGGATCGGTGACATCCAGAGCCGCGCCGGCAATATCGCCTCGGTTCAGTGCGGACACCAGATCCCAGGTGCCTACCAGTTCTCCCCGCCCCACGTTGATCAGCCGGGCGGTCGGTCGCATCGCCGAGAGCACGCGCGCATTGACTATTCCATGCGTCTGCGTGGTAAGGGGTGCTGCCAGCACCAGGTACTCGGCCTCGCGCACATGCGAAGGCAAATCGGCAGATTCGGCCCTGCCCAGCACCGTGACCTGCATGCCCGCGGCGGTCAGCAGGGCGGCGATCTCCTGGCCGATGGGTCCGGTTCCCAGCACCGCGACGGGCGAGCCCGCGATGGACTCCGACTCGAAGTGTCGCCAGCTCAGCGCTGCCTGTGCGCGGGTGGAGCGGCGAATATCCTTGGCGAAGGCCAGGATTTGTGCCAGCACGTACTCGGCGATGGGCCGCTCGAAGAGTCCGCGCGAGTTGGTGAGCACCACCTGGCTCTCGACGAGCCCGTCGAACAGCACCGGATCGACACCGGTCGATGCGATCTGCACCCAGCGCAGCGAGTCTGCGGCAGACCATGTTTCGCGCAGTGCGGACGAGCGGAAGTCGTACACGAAGAGGATCTCGGCTCCGGGCAGCGCCGTCGCCAACTGATCGGATTCCACGAGGCGTACTTCGGCGGCCGCGGTCACGGGAGCGAGACGGTCGGGTACCGCTGTGGCGGCGTGCTGCACCGCAACAATCGGGCGCGCGCTCACGTTGACACCGTATGAAGATATCGTATGATTGTCAACAATCTGAGTGGTGGCTCGGAGCGTAGAGCGATGCTGCGAGTGTTAGGTCTTGCCGGTGGATTTTTCGTCTCTTCCCGACTTCTCGGAGGCGGCTGACCAGCGTGGCATCGGCATCATTGCGCCCTTCGACCTGGCGCTGGAACGTGAGTTGTGGCGGTGGGTGCCGGCCGAGGTGTCCTTGCACCTGGCCCGCACGCCCTATGAGCCGGTGCCAGTGAGCCGCGCCATGGCCGAGCTGGTGTCCAACACCGGCCACCTGCAGGCGGCCACCCGCGATGTTCTGCACGTCGAACCGGAAGTCGTTGCATACCTGTGTACTTCGGGCAGTTTTATCCGGGGAGTCGAGCACGAGCGATCGCTGGTCGAGGCGATCATGGCGGCAGGCGCCAAGTCCGCGGTCACCACCTCGGGCGCGCTGGCCGAGGCAGTGACCGCCTTGGGTATCGGCAGGATCAGCGTCATCACCCCGTACGACGCCGAGTTGACCGAGTTGCTGGCCAAGTTTCTGGGGGAGCTGGGCGTCACGGTGGTGCGTACGGATCACCTGGGCCTGGGCGGCGGCATCTGGAAGGTGAACTACCGCACCGTCGCCGAGCGGATTCTGGCCGCCGATACCGATGATGCCGAGGCGATCTTCGTCAGCTGCACCAACCTGCGGACCTACGACGTCATCGAGCCGTTGGAGCGGCTGCTGGGTAAGCCGGTACTGACCGCCAATCAACTGACCATCTGGGCCTGTCTGGACCGGATGAGTCTTCCCATGATGGGGCCCGGTAAGTGGCTCCGCGACGTATTCGGAGGAGGTACCTGATGGTGTCCGGTGGACGGCCCTTCGCGCCGACGGTGGGATTCATCTACCCGGATCACGCTGCGGAGTCGGACTACCCGCTGGTGGCCCGGCAGCTGGATATGAACTTCCCCGTCGTGCACATCTACGGCACGGACCTGCACGCGGTTCCCGAACTGCTGGATCTGGGAAGCCCCGAAAGGCTCGCCGAGGGTGCTCGACTGTTGCGTCCCCACGAGCCCGGCGCTGTCGTCTGGGCGTGCACCTCCGGCAGTTTTGTGTACGGCCCGCAGGGCGCGGCCGAGCAAGTGGCGGGCCTGTCGGAGCACAGCGGTACACCCGCGTCCAGCACGTCCTTCGCCTTCGTCAATGCAGCCACCGCACTGGGGGTTTCGAAGGTGGCGGTGGCGGCGAGCTATCCGCGGGACATCGCGGAGCTGTTCGTCGCGTTTCTGGCCGCGCACGGTATCGAGGTGGTGTCGATGGGCGAGGCGGGCATTGACACCGCTGCCGAGGTAGGCCGGCTCACGGCGGATCAGATCGACGAGCTGGCCGATGCTCATGATCATCCGGACGCCGAGGCGCTGTTGATCCCGGATACCGCCATGCACACCATCGCGCATGTCGAGCGGCTCGAATCGCGGCTGGGCAAGGCGGTATTGACCGCGAACCAGGTGACGGTGTGGGAAGGTTTGCGATTAATCAAAGAGGTGCCCGATTTTCCGGGTTTGGGGCGGCTTTTCAGGAGACGACATGACGACGCTGGTACCTGAGGAGTTCGCGCCCCTGGAACGGCAGTCGACGGCGGAGCTGATCGCCGAGCGGTTGCGGATCGCGATCATGCGGGGCGTGCTGGCGCCCGGCGCGCAGTTGGGGGAGGCGTCGCTGGCGGCGCAGTTCGCGGTGTCGCGCGGGCCACTGCGTGAAGCCATGCAACGTCTGGTGTCCGAGGGTCTGCTGCGTAGCGAGCGCAATCGAGGCATCTTCGTCATCGAGCTGACCGATGAGGACGTGCACGACGTCTACCGGTCTCGGGCGGCGATCGAGCGCGCTGCGCTGGAATGCATCATGTCCGGCGACACCGTCACTGCCTACCGGCGCCTGCTCGTCCCGGTGGCGGTGATGACAGAGGCGGCGACGCGCGGAGACCTCGTCGCGGTCACCGACGCCGATCAGGACTTTCACGAGGTGTTGGTCGACTGCTCCGGCAGCCCGCGGCTGCGCCGGGCGATGCGCACGCTGCTGCTGGAGACGCGGATGTTGTTGGGCGAGCTGCAGGGCACCTACTCGGATCTCACTGAGCAGGTTCGTGAACACGAGGTGCTCTGTGCGGCCATCGGTGCCGGCGATGCGCCCGCCGCGTTTCGACTCATCGACGAGCACATGCACGACGCGGTCGCGCGTCTCATGGCGCGTCGTGGCTCCGTGTCCGAATCGCTGGAGTAAATCCGCTCGCAACAGGGTTGGATGTAGGCATGACAGATCTCGCTGCCAAGGCCTCTCTGCTGAAGTCACTGCACGTTCCCGGTAATCCGGTGTTCCTGCCCACGGTGTGGGATGCGTGGTCGGCCAAGCTCGCCGCGGATGCCGGATTCTCGGCGCTGACCGTGGGGTCGCATCCGCTGGCCGATTCCGTGGGCAAGCCCGACGGCGAGGGCATGTCGTTCGAGGACGTGCTGGCTCGGGTCTCGCAGATCACGGCAGCGGTCGACCTGCCGGTGTCGGTGGACATCGAGTCCGGATATGCCCAGACGCCGCAGCGCATTGTTGAGGGGCTTATCGAGGCGGGCGCTGCCGGTCTGAACATCGAGGACACGGTGCACAGCGAGGGCGGCCGGATTCGGGAACCGCAGGAGCACGCGGATCTGGTTGGCGCACTTCGTGTCGCTGCCGATCAAGCCGGTGTCCCGCTGGTGCTCAATGCGCGCACCGACATTCTGCTGCGGCAGATCGGAGACGAATCCGATCGCGTCGATCGGGCCATCGCGCGACTGAAGCTCGCCGCCGAGGCCGGTGCCGATTCGCTGTACCCGGTCGGTCGGCACGAGCCGGATGTGCAGCGGCGCTTGACCTCTGAACTTCCGCTGCCGGTCAACGCGATCGCGCTGCCGGACGTGGATGACCCGGCCTCGTTCGGTCCGCTGGGTGTGGGACGGATCAGCTTCGGGCCCTTCTTTCAGCGGGCGCTGTCGACGCGGGCCGAGGAGATCCTGGCGCGTTGGCGTTAGGCCGCTTCGGCGGATACCGGATGCACGGCCGAGACGAGTCGGGTCAGTAGTTCGGCCAGCCGCAGGTAGGCGTCCTCGCGTCCACTGATCGCGCGGTACACCAGACCGATCCGTCGCCCCGGTACCGGTGCGGCGAAGGTCGCGGTGGCCAGTCCGCCGCTCGCGGTTTCGACGGTGACGGCGGTGCCCGGGATCAGCGTGACCCCCAGCCCGCCCTCGACGCATTGCACGGCGGTGGCCAAGGAGGCCGCGCGGGTGTGGCCGAGATCGGGGCGCACACCGGCGAGCTGGCAGACCTCCAGGGCCTGATCGCGAAGGCAATGCCCCTCATCCAGCAACAGCAGCGGCATATCGGCCAGATCGGCGGGCTCGACGTTCGTGCTGCCTGCCAGCGGGTGCCCGGACGGTAGCGCCAGGACGAAGTCCTCCCGGTACATGGGGATTTCCGCCATGCCGTGAGTTTGCGCGGGCAGCGCCATGACGGCCACGTCCAGGGATCCGTCGGCCAATGACCGCAGCAGCCGTCCGGTTTGGTCCTCGGTGACCCGCAACGACATCTCGGGGAACTCACGGGACAGGCCGCTGAGCACCATGGGCAACACATAGGGCGCCACCGTGGGGATCAGGCCGAGCCGCAGTGTCTGCGCGAAGGGATCGCGAACTCCGCTTGCTGCAGAGGTGAATTCATCGACCGCGTCGAGGGTGGAGGCGGCCTTTCCCAGCAGTGTCTCGCCCTCGGGGGTGAGCAGCACCGTGCGGGTGTTGCGTTCGATGAGTCGCACGCCCAATCCCTCTTCGAGCATGGAGAGGGCCTGTGAGAGCGAGGGCTGACTCACCCCGAGCTCGGCGGCGGCGCTGCCGAAGTGGCGTTTCCGTGCAATAGCCACGAAAGCGCGCAGGCCGACCAGGGTCGGTTGATAACTACGATCGGACATACCTATCAATATAGTGCCAACAATCACGTTTTATTTTCGAAAGATTTCCGGCACGATGGTGCCAGTAAGCATTCAGCGAATACGTAAAGGAGAAGGATCGTGACTCTGCGGACCATCGGCGATGAATTCCCGGCCTACAACCTGACTGCGGTCATCGGCGGCGATCTGTCGAAGGTGAACGCGCAGCAGCCCGACGACTACTTCACCACCGTCACCAGTGACGACCACCCCGGCAAGTGGCGTGTGATCTTTTTCTGGCCGAAGGACTTCACCTTCGTGTGCCCCACCGAGATCGCCGCGTTCGGCCGTCTGAACGACGAGTTCGCCGATCGCGACACCCAGGTGCTGGGTGCCTCGGTGGACAACGAATTCGTGCACTTCCAGTGGCGCGCTCAGCACGAGGACCTCAAGACCCTGCCGTTCCCGATGCTCAGCGACCTCAAGCGTGAGCTGGCCGAGGCCGCCGGTGTACTGAACTCCGACGGCGTGGCGGACCGCGCGACCTTCATCATCGATCCGGACAACATCATCCAGTTCGTTTCCGTCACAGCGGGTTCCGTTGGTCGCAACGTTGACGAGGTGCTGCGTGTCCTCGACGCGCTGCAGTCCGATGAGTTGTGCGCCTGCAACTGGCGCAAGGGTGATCCGACGATCGACGCGGGCGAACTGATGAGCGCGGGTGTTTAGGAGGATTGGGTAACTGTGTCTATTGAAAACCTGAAGGAAGCGCTGCCCGAGTACGCCAAGGACCTCAAGCTCAACCTCGGCACGGTCGCCCGCGGCACCGTGCTCTCGCAGAGTCAGCTCTGGGGCACCTTGGTCGCCACGGCGGCCGCCACTCGGAACGAGCAGGTGTTCAAGGAGATCCGCGAGGAGGCCGCGGGCATCCTGGCTCCGGAGGCCCTCGATGCTGCGCTGGGCGCGGCGTCCATCATGGCGATGACCAACGTGTTCTACCGGGGTCGCGGCTTCCTAGACGGAGCCTACGACGACCTGCGCCCGGGTCTGCGGATGAACATCATCGGCAACCCCGGTGTCGACAAGGCCGAGTTCGAGCTCTGGTCCTTCGCGGTTTCGACGATCAACGGCTGTCACTTCTGTGTCGGCTCGCACGAGAAGGTGCTGCGTGAAGCCGGACTGACACGCGAGCAGGTGCTCGAGGCACTCAAGATCGCCGCGATCGTCTCCGGTGTCGCCCAGGCACTGGCCACGGTGCCCGCACTGGTCTAGGCAACATCACGAAGGCCGCCTGCGTGAGATATGCAGGCGGCCTTCGTGATGTCGGCGGGTGACTACGAGCTGCCGAGCGCGGCGAGCGCCGACTTCGTGGTCAGTATCTTGGCCGTCCGCTCCGCGCACCAGGCTAGCGCCTGGTTGTGCCCCGCAGCGGTGTAGTCCGCGACAGCATCGGAGACGATGAACGCCTGAATGTCGTTCTGGACCGCATCGGCGGATGTCACGGTGATTCCGGAGAAGGCGTAGACGCCGACGATGATCAGCTGATCGCGGTTGGCGTTACGCAGAATCTCCAGAAGTTCAGAGCGGAAGAACTCGCTGTACTTCCATTTCGTCAGAACGGTATCCGTGGCCATCGGCGCTATGGGATCGACAATCGCGCGCTCGGCGTCGTCATCTGGCATGCCCGGCCCGTACAGCTGGCCGAAGAGTCCGCGCTGCTCCGGTGTCATACCTCCGGGCTGCGCTGAGTAGAGCACCGGCATGCCGCGTGCATGCGCGACGTCGAGCAGGCTCCTGATGTTCTTCAGCACGGTGCCGATGGGATCGGTATGTGGCGCATATGCCTTCACGAAGTAGTGCTGCATATCGTGAACCAGCAGCGCAGCGCGGTCCGTTTCCAGGGTCCACGGCGCGCTTTTCGCAGGTACGTCAATGGCACTGAACGGGTACGCAATTGACCCGGTAGGGCGAACATCGGCGTGGGCGGTTCCGGTTGTGGACAAGCCCAGAGCCACAGCGGGCAATGCCACGGAGCCGGATCGGAGAAAGGTGCGTCTGCGCATCGGTGTACTCCCGCTTGAAGAGTCAGGGACCTTCAACAAACACTACGTGCCGCCGAGACCGGGCTGCCATGGGTCTCACTCGGTCCAGACATCCTCCACATAGCGATCGGCCTCGACCAGGCCGGTAAGCCAGTTTCGCGCCTGAGGCTCGGTGGCGCCGGTGTGCCTCCGGTAGATATCCAAGAATGCTTCTCGGACGGCAGGGGCCATCTTGCCGCCATCGCCACAGACGTACACGTGCGTCTGCTTGGCAGGATCGCCGAGCAGATCCCAGATGTCGTCCGCGTCGGCGGCAATCCGGTCTTGTACGTACTTGATGCCGTTCTCGGATGCGCGGGAGAACGCCGGGCGCATGTGGACCACGCCCGACTGTTCCGCGGCTGCGAACTCGTCTCGGAACAGGTAGTCGACTTCCGGATGCCGGACGCCGAAGAAGCAGAGCGCCGGAGCGAACGGCTCGCCGGCGCGCTGTGCGGCCAGCCGGTCACCGACAAATCCCCGGAACGGTGCGACTCCGGTACCGGCACTGACCAAGATGACATTCCGGGCGGGGGCGGCCCCGGCCCGAAATGCCTGCCGGGCCTGGTCGACCCGTGCTCGAATCTGTTGTCCTGGCTTGATATTGGCGAGATAGTTGGATGCCACTCCTTGAAAATCTCCGAAGCCGGAGCGGGCGGGGGCATCGAGCACGCTGACCACGAGCTCGACGATCCCCGGGCTTTGCCGGGCAGAGGACGCTATCGAGTAGTGCCGTGGTGTCATCGGTTCGAACAGTTCAAGAAGCTCGGCGCGAGACAGCGTGGTGGCGGGAAACTCCATGAGACACCCCGCGATACCGAGCGATCGCGTCTCCGGATGCTCGGCGAGCGCCTCCATCGCGGATCGCTCCGGTGGGCAGGGATTCGCCGCGGCCAGGCGGAGCAGCTGCGTTCTGGTGGCCGGCTTGCGCAGTTCGAGGAAGTGGGTGAGTAGCTCGCGCACACTTACCTCGCGGTCCAGTGCAATGGCTCGTCGGCTGTTACGCCGGGTGTTGATGGAGATGCGCCGGTCCAGGATGAGGCCGAGTAACTCGCCAGCTTTGTCCACGACTTCGGGCAGGTTATCTGCGAGGACGGTGAGGTGGTCCCCGGTGTGGTACTCGACGTCGACGGGCAATGCCACACGTACCAGCCGCTTGGCCTGTCCCAGTGGGTTATTGGCGCCAACCAATTCCCGGTTCTCCAGAACCGTCATGGGTATCACTTCGAACCGAGCATCGATTGCCGCTGTCACGGGCCCGTCGATGGCGCGGAGTTCGTACAGGGGCCCCTCGAGGGTGCCGGTGGGTGTATCCGCACCGGCAACCGTGCCCAACGAGGTCCAGAGTGCCTGCGAGAAAGACTCGACGCTACCCGCGAAATCACCGGAAGTATCGGCCTCGCAACGGGAAACAATCGGCGTGCCGCCGATCGCGGCGAGTCGTTCATCGATTCTTCGAGGCACCGCCTGGTACGTCTCGGCCCAGTTCCGATCCCCGACGCCGAGCACTGCATAGCGCAGCCCGCCGTCCACACGAGCGTCTGCGCTATCGAGCCAGGTGAGAAACTGCCGGGCATCGTCAGTGGGTTGACCGTTGTAGGAGGCGGCCACGACAACCATGGTGCCCTCGCCGGGCAGGGCTTGTGTCGCTTCGTTCAGCGGGGCGACGGTAGTCCGGTAGCCGAGATCGGAAGCTTCTTCGGCCAGTTGGTGCGCCAGTGCTCGACAGGTGCCCAGGTTTGAGCCGTGGAAGACGGTCAGCGCCGATCCCGGCGCGGCGGTGAGCACCGATAGCGGGGACTCCTGCGGCATAACGGCGGCTGTGGCGGCCGATTCATGCTGGCGGTCTTGGGAAGTGCGTCGTGCCAAGCTCATCCGAAAGCCCACCGGTTTCCGGATGAGATCACTTTGGGTTCGCAACTGGTAGTGCTCGGAGTCGATGAAGCGGTATCTGTGTACCAGTGCCGCGATGGCCATCGTCGCCTCGTGCAGCGCGAACTGCCGCCCGATGCAAGACCGGGCGCCGGTGCCGAAGGGCTTGAACAGGTTCACCGGCCGCCCTGCCGATCTTTCCGGCGAGAACCGGTCTGGATCGAAAGTCTCCACGTTGTCGCCCCATTGGGGCTGCCGGTGCAGCGCGGTGGTGAGGACGGTGACGACCTCGCCTTTCCGCACCGGGTAGCGCCCGGCGAGCAGGGTGTCTTCTGTTGCCATTCGGTCGAATTCGCGGACCGGGGGCGAAAGCCTCAGCGTCTCGTCCACGATCTGACGGATATAGCGGAGCTTGCCGATCTCGTCGAACGTGGGGGTGTGTTCGTCTTCCGGCCCGAAGAGCGCGTCAACCTCGGCCTGTGCCCGGTGCAGCACGGCAGGGTTTTTGACCAGGCTGTAGAGCGCTGTTGGCATCACCGTGGAAGTGGTGTCCTGGCCGGCGATCAAGAACGTCAGCACCTGAAAATGAACACTGCTCAGCTCCAGCGCCGGGGTCTGGGGGGTGCCGGGTGCGAGCATGAGCCCGAGCAGGTTCTCATGCTCATCCGCACCGTCCTCGTGCCGTGCGATGAGCTCGTCGATGAAGGTGTGTAGCTTCTGCTGTTCGGCCGCGAACAGGTCGCTGTTCTCGCCTTCCGGAGCCAGCATCTGGTGCAGCGCAATGGCGAAGCTCGCCGGAATGGCCGCAAGACCCTCCTGCTGGTAGGAGTCGAACCTCGCCCCGAACCCGGCCAGCCCGACCGTGTCCATGGCGAGCTTGCCCAGATCCTCGGCCACGTCCACGAGGTGCCTGCCTGCGCTCTCGTCCCAGCGGGCAATGAGCTGACGGTTGATATCGAGCATCGCGGGGTGGTAGTTGCGCAGACCGCTGAAGCTGAAGCCGGGCAGCAGAACATCGTGGGCCTTCTGCCAGTTGGCCTCGCCCGGGTAGGCGGTGAACAACCCGTCGCCCGCCAGTGGCCGGAATCGGTCAAGCCGGTCGGTGATGCCCTTCATGAACCGGCTTTCGTCGCACAGCTCCTCGACCAGTTCCAGCGAGCAGGCGTACAGCCGGCGTGAAATCCCGAAATCCGCGTAGAACAGCGGACCGAACTCTTCGACGAGAAGATCTGCAGGCAAGGCATAGGGGCGGCCGGGTACCGGACCCGGTGGCAGCCGTCGTCCGTCGGCGCAGGGAATGTCTTTGAGCTCTGGAGGGTGTGCGGGTGACGTGTATTCGCCCGGCTCCACCACACGAATATCGCCGCTCATGTCTGCTGCACCCTCCGCTCCCGCCGGTGTAGTCGACTGTCTACGCCATGGCCATCCACGACTGTACACATGCGACTACATCGCAGGCAAAGCCGCGGTTGAGTGTCTCGATTGTTCTGCGCGGAGGCGTCCGTGCGCGCTGGAACCGGCGAAATGGATACCCGTCTTGGGCTACGCGCTGGGCGGGCAGGTCGTGGTGGCGGCCGCGGCGCCGTTGGCGCTCTGGTGGCACGGGTTGCCCAGCAGGGCGACCAACCGCTGCACCACGGTGTCCGCGGCGCTGTCGGTCAGCTTGTCCTTGGCGTAGGTAGTGTGCGAGACGATGTCTCCGCCCTGTGGATCGCAGAAGAAATCGCCGGGGTTGCACACGTCAACGACCTTGTGCAGTAAGTCTTCCCGGATAGCGAGGTTCACCTCTACACCGGGCGGGCGGATGTTCTTGGGATCCCCGAACAGCACGATCGACACGATGCGGTCCTCCAGCCCGGCGGGTAGCGGATTGGTGAAGGTGTAGGTCCCCGGAGGGGTGTTGCCCAGCAGCACATCCACCACCGCCGCGCCCTGTGCGTACCCGCCCACGACGAACTTCTTCTTCGGACAGTCGGCGGCAGCCTTCTGAATGTGCTTGCTCAGGTCGTCCGAGCCCTTGCCGGCCTGGATGAAGTCGACGCTGGCGGGGTAGTCCACTCCGTATGTATCGATGCTCATTCCCTTGGCACCCTGTAGCTGCTTTTTCACCGCATCGGTGAAGGACTTGCCGACATCCCCGAGGCCCGCCGGCTCGTTGGTGCCGCGCGCGAAGGACAGGTCGATGTCGGCGCAGGCCGCCGCATCCGCGGTCTGCGCCGCGGACACCCCGAAGCTGCCGGATAAGAACAGGAATATGGCGGCAACGGCCGCGCGAGACATCGCATTTCGCACTTGTTCAACGTACCGATCGTTCGATCGCCCCGCCCAGCGGCGGCGATCCTCCTAGGTGGCCGGAACCGCCGCGTGCTCGTCGCTGCTGACCAGGCCGTAGGCAGCGATCATGGCGAGGATCAGCCCTTCGGAACTGTGGACCCAGTTGCCGACCGTGTCGACGGCCATCACACTGCACACGGCCATGCCGCCCAGGATGCACACGGCCACCATCGCCCAGTAGAGCAGCGCCACCACGGCCGCGTAGCGGATGGCTCCGATGCGGGTGCGGGCGCCGATGAGCAGAGCAACACCGGTGGCCAGGTGGAACAGGGCGTGCCAGCCATTGACGCCAACCGGGATGACGCCGAATGCGTAGAACGACGCCCGGTACATCTCATGGGTGGAGTGCATCGGGAAGTCGTGGTTGATCATCAGCCCGATGGGCCCTTGCGGGGTGAACCAGACCCCCATGAGGAAGGTGAGGAACTGCACCCGGGTTGCACAGACTTCCTGAATGTAGCGAGAAAAAGCCGCTCTGACCACGAGCCCTCCTTGTATGCTGAGACTATGAGACAATATTTATATCTTTGTTTCTGAAGTATCGTCGGCACCCTGACGAGTGACAAGGAGCGTGGAATGCAAGTGACCAAGGACACACTGCTCGACACGCTGGCATCGGCCGATCTCGCGTCGCTGCAACTGCCCGGTGACGTCGACGAACTCACCGAACGGGTACTGGCGGCGGCGTCCGAACAGATTGCGGTGGCGGGCTGGCGCCGATCCACCGTCGATGACGTCGCCAAACGCGCGGGACTCAGTCGCGCGACGGTGTACCGGAGATTTCCGAACAAGAAGGCGCTCACCGAAGCGGTTGTGTACGCGGAGCTGCGGAAGTACATGGCCGGCGTGGCCTCCCGTGTGGAAGGCCGCTCGATGACGCTGGCCGACCGTATGGCCGAAAGTTCTTCCTACACAGTTGAATTTATTCTCGATCACCCGCTCTTGCGCAGGCTGCTGGAAACCGAACCGGAGTCGATCCTGCCCGCGCTCACGGTGGAGGCCGGGCCACTGGTCGAGACGTTCCGTGAGTTCTGTGCGGCTCTTTGGAAGGCTGAAATCTATGGTGATGCAGCGGTTTCGGCAGAAGACGTCACCCATTTGCGGGTGGTTGCCGAGCTGCACATACGGATTGCGCTGTCGTTGATCCTCACCCGGCAGACGGTGATAGGGCTGGAGACTCCGGAACAGGCGCGAGGATTCGCGCGCGACTACCTGGCTCCGATGTTGGACTCGGGCCGCAATTCCCCGGTGTGAGGGCGATGCGACACGGCCGAGTTAGTGATGTTGCTCTCACCGGGTTAGGGTGCTGCGAAGCCGGTTCGAATATCGGGTCTGTCACGTGCCGTTGCCCAGTTGCGGGGGCCGAAGCGGGCGTGATGGCCCGTCCGGTCGTGCGGCCGGGGTGAAAGTTGCCTGTAACCACTTGCCGCAGGTGAGTCAGCGAAAAGGATTGCTCAGGTAAGTTAACCTGTCTCTGGGCTCGGGGTGTCAATGTGAAAGACAAGGTGAAATGCCGAGAGAGCTGACTGACCTCGAGATGCTCAGCGAGCTAGAGCCGATTGCTGAGGCCAACGTCAACCGGCATTTGTCCGTGACCACGGAGTGGCATCCACACGACTACGTTCCCTGGGATCGGGGTAGGAACTTCGCGGCGATGGGCGGCGAGGATTGGGATCCCGAGCAGTCACAGCTGAGCGAGGTCGCCAAGGCGGCGATGATCACCAATTTGCTCACCGAGGACAATCTGCCCTCGTATCACCGGCAGGCCGCCAAGTTCTTCGGTCTAGACGGTGCTTGGGGTACTTGGGTGGGTCGTTGGACCGCCGAGGAAAACCGGCACGGCATCGTCATCCGCGACTATCTCGTCGTGACGCGTGGCGTGGACCCTGTGGCGTTGGAGCGCGCCCGCATGGAGCACATGACCGCCGGGTTCGACGCGACCGACGAGGAAGAGTCGGTGCACAAGACCGACTTCTTGTTGTCGGTGGCTTACACCACGCTGCAGGAACTGGCGACCCGCGTCAGCCATCGCAATACGGGCAAGGTGTGCGACGACCCTGTTGCCGACCGGATGTTGCAGCGCGTCGCGGCCGACGAGAACCTGCACATGATCTTCTATCGCAATATGTGCAGTGCCGCACTGGATCTGGTGCCGGATCAGGCTATCGAGGCGATCGGTGCGGTGATCGAGAACTTTCGGATGCCGGGCCAGGGCATGCCCAACTTCCGCCGTAATGGCGTGCTGATGGCCAAGCACGGCATCTATGACCCGCGCCAGCACCTCGAAGAGGTGGTGACGCCGAACCTGCGCAAGTGGCGGATTTTCGAGCGCAACGATTTCAGCGCCAAGGGCGAGCAGCGCCGCGAGCAACTCGCCGCATACGTGGAAGACCTTAAGCTCCAAGTGGTTAAGTTCGAAGAGCAGCGTGACCGAATGCTGGCGCGCGAAGCCATGAAGCGAGAGGCCCGCGCCGGATAGCGCGGGCCTCTCGTCTGGCTGACTACTTGGTGATCTCGATTTTCTGTGCCTCGGCGTTGGCGTGGGCACCGGCGACCTTGACGGTCAGGATGCCCGCGTCGTAGCTCGCCGTGATCGCGTCACCCGTCACGTGGGTGGGCAGGGTGAAGGTGCGACGGAACTTGCCGTAGCGGACCTCGCGCAGGGTGCGCCCTTCGGTCTGCTCAGCGCGCTCGTCACGGCGCTCACCGGATATCACCAACGTGCCGCGCTCGACCTCGACCGTGACGTCCTTGTCGACGTCGACACCGGGGAGGTCGACACGTACCAGGGCGTCATCGCCGTCCTTGACGACCTCGGCGGCGGGAACGAAACCGGGGGTGGGCCAGCTGGTGGCCGGGCCGAAGGACTGGCGTACCAGGGCGTCGAACTCGGCGAACGGGCTGCGGCGTGTCCAGACCAGATTGCTCATAGCTGTCTCCTCATACGGGGCCGGATTCTCTGGCCGGCCGTCATCCATACAAACTTGAGTGCCCGGCGCTTAAGTTCCGATTTCCGTACGCCCAGGGCGAACAGGCCCTACAGCGCCCGCGGGCTGCTCATCGAAACGTTTCCGGGACTGCTCCTGTAGTGGCGGCCGGCGCTGCGTGCCAGCCGTCGATTCCCAGTTTCGCCCGGTACCCTCGCCGCGTGCCCGAGCAGCCAGCCGAGAGCCAGAAAGCATCCGCGCGTGTGGTGCTTCGGCACGCCCTCATCAGCGCCGGGCCATCCCTTGGCACGTACTACGTCTTGCGCGCGCTGGGACAACCCGAGATCCACGCGTTGATCGCCGCCACCATGGTTTCCGGCATCCAGGTGCTGGTCAAAGTGGCCAAGAATCGTAAGTTCGACGTCCTGTCGGGCTTTCTGATGTTCAACTTCGGGCTGAGCCTGGTCATCGCGCTCGTGACCTCGGATGCGCGCATGGCGCAGGTGTCCAATACCGTGCCCGGAATTCTGCTCTCGCTGTTTCTCATCGGCAGCGCGCTGATAGGCCGGCCGCTGACCGAGCTGATGATCGCCAAGGCCCGGCCCGGACGCGTGGAAGAGCTCGCGGCCGAACATCACTGGACCGAAGCGAATTTCACGGCGTATCACCGCATGCATGTGCAGGTGAGTTTCTGGTGTGGTGCCATCAGCCTGCTGCTGTCGGTCATTTCGATTGTCATCATCTACAGCTTCTCGGTCGACATCGCCCAGGCCGTCAACCAGATCTTCTCTCTGGTAACCACAATTGGCCTGATCATCGGCATGATTGTGGTCATCCGTCGCTACCTGCAACGCATGACGTACGACTCGCCTGCGGCCTGACGAACGGATACAGTCGCGCGGTGTCCCTGAGTACCGAGCAGCAGCCCGATACCGAGAACGGGATCTCACCGCGTCAGCTGTTGATCGAGGGCCTGCTCAACGTCGGGCCCGCCCTGTGCGCCTACTTCGGGCTGCGCCTGGTCGGATTCTCGGAGCTGCACGCCCTGATGGCGGCCACCGCGGTATCGGCCACTCAGGCCCTGGTGAAGATGGCGTGGAAGCGGGCACTGGACCCCGTGTCGCTGTTGGTGGTGCCGATCTTCGGCGTCAGCCTGATCATCGCCTGGCTCACCCGCGACCCGCGTCTGTCGCAGGTCACCAACGAAGTACCCGGCATGCTGCTGGGCACGTACTTTCTGGTCAGTGCGCTCATCGGTAAGCCGTTAACCGAACTACTGGTCACCAAGCTCTGGCCGGGCGGTGTCGAGAAGTTGGCCGACGAGCAGGCCTGGGCTGACGTCGACCATCGCTCCTATCACCGACTGCATGTCCACGTCAGTTTCTGGTGCGGCATCTTCAGCCTGTTGTTCTCGGGCTTGATGGTGGTGATCATCTACAGCTTCTCCGTGGACGTGGTGCAGGCCGTCAATCCGGTGGTGTCCATGTTCACCACCGGTGGCCTCATCGTCGGCGTGGTGGTGGCGATCCGGATGTACCTGCGCCGCAAGGAACGAGCCCTCACCGACCGGTAGCTCCGTACTTGGCGAGATGACATCTATGCGGGCAAAACACGGGATAACACTCGCCTGAATGTCATCTCGGCGCGGGTTAAGCGGCCTCGTTTTCTCAGGCTCTCTCAGATTGCGCCGGTACCGTCACTGAGGTGAGTGGGTTGGGTCAGGGTGCAGGGAAATTCACACTCGGTCATGCGTTGGTCAGCGCTGCACTCGGCTTGGGAACGTACTACGGCATGCGTCTGCTGGGTGCTTCGGAGCTGCATGCATTGATGGCGGCGGCGGTGGTGTCGGCGCTGCGCGTCATCTACACCGCGGTGCGGGACAAACGCTTCGACCTGGTCGCCGGATTCATCATGCTGATGCACGGCGCGACGCTGGTGGTCGCCCTGCTGACCAGCTCACCGCAGTTGGCGCAGCTCACCCACGTCGTCCCGGTGGTGCTGTTCGGGGCGTTCTACATCGGCAGCTGCCTGACCAAACGACCGCTCACCGAGCTCATCGTCGATCTGATACGGCCGGGCTGGGTGGCGCGTCATCACTGGAGTGATACCGATCTGCGTGCCTATCACCGGATGCATGTGCGTCTCTGCGTGATCGTCGGCACGCTCGAATTGGTGCAGGCCGCCGCGATGGCGGGCATCATCCTGCGCTACCCGGTCGATATCGCCCAGGTGTTCAACGGCCTACTGGCGACGGCGGGTAGTGCCGCCAGGCTGGCGTTCGTGATCGCCATCATCTGGATCTTCCTGCGCCGTCGTGGCCATCACCAGGCGTCGCCGCCGCGCCAGTCGCAGGTCAGCGAGCCGGAGGGGTCGACCCCGGAGCTCATCGGCAGCACGTGCACACCCTCGTCCACGGCGGGCACAATACCGTCGGCCGTCATGACGGGAGTGGATCCGAGCCACGGCACCCAGCCGCGGGCCCGATAGAACGGGGCGACATCGTCGCCGGCGCTCAGTGCACCCAGCTCGTATGCGCCGCGCAAGACCTGTTCGGCGGCGTCCATGATCGCGGTACCCAGCCCATTTCCCCGCCAATCACTATCTACCGCAACGCCTTCCACATACCCGGTGCGCAGCGTGCGGCCCTGGTGCAGCAGGCGGCGCTGGACGACGGCCGCATGGGCGATGAGTATGCCGTGGTACCAGATGAGCGCGTGCATCCCGCCGAGGCAGTGTTCCCAGTCTTCTTCGGTGAATTCGCCCTCGAATGCTTCGACAAGTAATTCCCTAGCAGCGCAACGTGTCTCACTATCCAGATCGGCAGTGTGGATGAGTCGCGCGGTGTGAGTCCGGATGACGGGGACGGTCGGCATCGTAGACACGAGATGCTCCTAGTTCAGCCGCGGTCGTGACCAATGGAATCGAACAGTTTGGCCGGGCCGCACCTGGGCGGCCAGATCGACGTCGTAATCCGTGATCACCCCGATCACCGGATAGCCCCCGGTGACAGGATGATCAGGTCCCAGAATAACGGGCTGGCCGCCCGGTGGCACCTGAATGGCGCCACGAACCACACCCTCGCTGGGCAGCTGTCGGGCGGGATCGCGCAGTTCCAGCGGCTTGCCGATCAGACGAGTACCCACCCGGTCGCTGCGGTCGGAGACAATCCAGTCGCCGTGGATCAACGCATCGGGATCGGTGAACCATTCGTCGCGCGGACCGGGTACCACCTTGAGCTCCACGATGTCATCGGAGATGGTGGCCACCGGCGCCTGTTCGACGGCGGGGAAGGAGGGCGACCGCGGTCCGACGGGCAGTCTGTCTCCGGCCTGGAGCGGCTTGGGTCCGATACCGGACATGATGTCGAAGCTGCGCGATCCCATCACCGGCGCTACGCTGACCCCGCCGCGTACCGCCACGTAGCTGCGCAACCCGCTGCGAGGGGCGCCGAGCGACACCACATCACCCTCCTGGACCTGGGCAATACTATTGGTGCCGAAGGGGATTCCATTGACCGACGGGTCGGTGTCGGCGCCAGTGACGGCTACCACCACGTCGCCGCCGGTCACCCGGAACGACATGCCACCCAGGGTCACCTCGATGGTGGCCAGGTTGTCGGGGTTGGCCACCAGCCGGTTGGCCAGGGAGTGTGATCTGCGGTCCGCGGCGCCCGAGCGTCCGACACCCATGGCGGCCTTGCCGACGCGTCCGAGGTCCTGAACCAGCGCAAGGGGACCGGTGCGCATGACTTCCAGAGTGGGCCTCATGCGCTCACCTCCTCGAACTGGACCCGCGTGCCGGGCGTGAGCAGCGCAGGGGGATTGCGGTCGAGATCCCAGACGACGGCGTCGGTGGTGCCGATCAGCTGCCAGCCGCCGGGTGATTCACGGGGGTAGATCCCGCTGAACTCGCCGGCGAGGGCCACCGCACCGGCCGGCACCTTGGTGCGGGGATCGGCACGCCGTGGGATCGCCAGACGTGGGTCGCCCTCCACGAGGTATGCGAATCCCGGTGCGAATCCGCAGAATCCGACCGTCCAGACGGTGCCGGTGTGCGCCGCGATGACACCGTCTACGCCTAGGCCGGTGTGCTCGGCGACCTCTTCGAGATCGAGGCCGTCATACCGGACCGGGATGATCACCGGCGGCGCCGCGGTGCCCTCGCGTGTGCCCGGTGACACGCCGCGCTGTGTCAGCCGGTGCCGCACCATGGCCTGGTCGGCCGGGCTGCGGAGCTTGAGCAGGATGGTGCGGGAGGCGGGAACGATATCGGTGACGCCGTCGATTGGGTCGGCATTCAGTGCTGACGTCCACGCCAGCACTTCGTGCACGGATGTGCATTCGAGCAGCAACGCCCGATCCCCGTGATCCCGCACCTTCAAATCCGTTGCGGTACTCATACTTCGACGGTACCCCCGTGGCTGTGCCCAGGGGTGCATTTATCCCGCTTGTGTATAAGTCGGTTCGTGCTTCTTGATGTGGGCGATCACCCGATAGGTAACCGGCAGCATCACGATCTCCACCACCGACTTGAAGATCCAGCCCAGTGCCGTGTACGTGGCCAATTGGCCGAAGGTGTGGATGCCCAGTGCGGTGGCTGCGATGGAGCAGAAGACCAGTGAATCGGCGAACTCACCGACGACCGTCGAGCCGATGAGTCGCGCCCAAAGGTGTCGTTCCTTGGATCGCTTCTTCATCCGAACCACGACCAGAGCGTTAAGCGTCTGCCCGACAAGGTATCCCGCGAGTCCGGCCACCATGAGTGTGGTGATGCTCTCGACGATGGTGGCGAAGGCTTCCTGGTTGGGGTAGAACTCTGCCGGCGGCAGTATCTTGGCCGTCCACAAGACCAGGCACGCAAGTGCTTCCATGGCGAAGCCGAGCAGGATCACCCGATTGGTGGCGCGGTAGCCGTAGACCTCACTGAGGACATCGCCGATCACATAACTCAGCGGAAACAGCACGAACGCACCGTCGGTGATCAGCGACCAGTCGCCGACGACCGGGCCGAAACCAATTGCTTTGGTGGCGGCCACGTTAGAGATGAGGACGACGCCGACGAAGACAGCGGACAGCAGCGGATAGTAGCTGCGACCCACTTGGGCGAAGACCACCTGATCCTGGGAACTTGTCTCGACCTCGCTTGTCGCCATTCCGCGAAGTCTAGGGTGCGTTCTTGCAGAAGGGTGCGGGTGGATTCGTCGCGCAGGGCGGGATGCGGGTCGGCATGGTGGCGGCCGAGTAGATCAACGCCACCACCGCCGCGAGGCACACGACGAATCCGATGGTGAAGGCGCGAAGCCGTTGCCCGCGGGGAAGCGCCAGCGGCAAGGTGCCGGCGGCCAGTAGTCCGAAGGGGATGGCGAGCACCATCCCGATGATCAGCCCATAGCCATGCGGGTCGGTGAGGGGATTCGAGGAGAACCGAGACGACAGCACCATGTACGCCGCCAGTCCGAAGACGCCGAGAGCGGTCGCCCCGACGATGCCGCCGACCACGCGAATCACAACGTCAGCCCAATACGGCTGGGCCGGTCGGGCGGGTGGGTAGTTCATCACCCCAATATCCGGGCCAGCGCGGGGACCAGGTTGTCCACCACATAGGTCAGGCTCAGCGGCGAGCTGAAGTTGATGGCGCCGGCCAACTCCTTGCTGGTGAAAATGCTGCGGTTCTGCAGGGTGGAGCCCAGCTTGGTGATCGCGGGATCGGCGCGCAGCGCGGCGCTCTGCTCGTCAGATTCGGTGCCCCACAGCAGTACATCGGCTTGGCCCAGCACGCTGGAGAGCTGCTCGGACGGGATATACGCAAGCTGATCGCCCTTGGCGTAGCTGTCCAACTCGGCGGGAATGGTCAGCCCCAGCGAGGCGAGGAAACCGGTGCGCGGTCCGGATCGGTACGCGATGGCCTGCCCGTCCAGCAGTTCGCCCTGCAGGTAGATGACCTTCTTGTCCTTCAAGCCCGTGTGTGCGGACACCGCAGCGCTGAACCTGCCGTCAACGCCCTGAACCACGGCGTCCATCTCCGACGGCTTGAACACCGCCTGGCCGATGGCCTTGGCCTGGTCCTTCCACGGTTCGAAGAACGCGTACCTACCCGACTGGGCAATGGTCGGGGCGATGCCCGACAGCTGGGTGTAGGTGTCCTTGTCCAGCCCGGCATCGGTCGCCAGGATGAGGTCGGGTTTCAGGGAGGCGATCTTGTCGACCATCAGACCGTCGGTGAGGGTGAGTACCTCGGGTGTGGCAGCGCCGAGCCGGTCGGTGGCCCAGGGCCAGGTCGCGAAGGGGAAGCCGCCGTACCACTCGGTGACCGCGATCGGGATGATGCCCAGCGCCAGCAGATAGTCGTGCCCGGTGTACCCGGCGCTGACGATGCGCGTCGGCGGCGCCTTGACCTCGGTCGTGCCGAACGCATGCTTGATGAAGGCGGTGCCGTCGCGTTCCGACGTCGGGGGCGTGTTCTTCGAGCAGGCTGCCAGTGCGGTGCCCGCAGCGAGAGCGGCGCCGGCGGCAAGAAGTCCGCGGCGAGTGATCATCCCAGGTGGCACACATCGAGAGTAGCTGGCGTGAGCAAGCCAGGGGGCTTTGCGATTCGCGGCGGGCGCCTTAGGTAGGGCGTACCAGTCGGCGTGCCGCCTCCGCGGCAGCGGCCCGACGGTCGGCGAGCATCTCGTCGCGCAGTGGTTCACCGACAATCCGGTCGATACCGAACCCGCTCGCGGCCATCGAGTAGGCGATGTCGATCAGCATCATGAGCAGGCTCATCGGGTCCCACATGGGGTCGATGAGGCCGGAGCGTTGCCCGCGGCCTATCTCGTCGAGCTTCGCCCGGAAGATGCGACGCAGCACGTGGTTGTCGAACATCCCGTCGGGAGCTTCCAATTCGATCCAGCGTTGCAGCCGGGCACCCTGAGGGTCGGCGATGATGTTGTCGAACAGCCCCGCGACATAGCCCGGCACGTCCTCGGCGCTGAAGGGCACCTTGTACGGCGCATCATTGATCCATTGCGTCACAACGGCTTCGAACAGCTGCTCCTTGCTCTCGAAGTAGCTGTACAGCCGTTCCTTGCTCGCATTCGCGCTGGTGGCAATCCGGTTCAACCGGGCTCCGGCAAAGCCGTATTCGGTGAACTCCGCTTTGGCCGCCACCATGATCCGGTCGTGTGTGGCCTGGCCCGCGGCGCGCATGGCGCTCACCAGAGCAGCACCGGTTTGATCGCGCTGCCGGATCGCGCATCGGCGACGGCTTGACCGATATCGCGTGCCTGGTAGGTGCTGATCAGCGACTCGATCGGAAAGCGCCCCTGCGCGTGCATCCTCAGTAGTTCCGGGATGAATTCCTGAGGGTTGGCGTCTCCCTCGATGCACCCACGGATGACCTTGCCTCCGAACATGAGATCGGTGAGGTCGATCGTGCCGCGGGCGGCACCGAGCCCCACCAGAACCAACATGCCGCGCTGTCGCAGCAGCCCAAGTGCCGCGGCGATGACGTCGGGATTCGCGGTGGTGTCCAGTGCATGGGTGGCGCCGCGCGCCACCGCGGCCACGTCTTCGACGGTGGGGTCGACGGTCTGGGTCGCTCCGAGCTCGGCCGCCTTGTCGCGGCGCGAGGCGACCGGATCCACGGCGATGATCCGCTGAACACCGATCGCCTTGGCGGCCATCACCGCGGCCAGCCCGACTCCGCCCGCACCGAATATCACCAGATGCGAATCCGGCTCGGGCGCGAGCACATTGAGGACCGAGCCGGCGCCGGTCTGCAGACCACAACCCAATGGTGCCGCCGTGGTGAGATCGGTGGACGGGTCCACCACGACGGTGTTGTCCGCGGCCGCGAGCGCGTACTGGGCGAAGCTGGACTGACCGAAGAACGAGCCGAACAGACTGGTTCCGTTCTGAGACAGCGTCGATGAGCCGTCGAGACGAGTGCCGGATAGATTGAGCCGGGCCGCACGCGAGCAGTACGCCCGATCGCCCGCATCACACTGGCGGCAGTCGCCACAGCTGCGGTAGCTCAACACCACGTGATCGCCCGGCTTGACGCCATGCACCTGATCACCCACCGCTTCAACGACTCCCGCGCCCTCGTGGCCCAGCACCGCAGGTACCGGAACCTGCGACTTGAATGTCAGATCGGTGTGGCAGAGGCCGGTGGCATGGACCTTGACGAGCACCTCATCGGGCCGTGGCCCGTCGAGCTCGATTTCCTCCAGCGTGAATGGCGACTGCGCCGAGCGGCTGAGCGCTGCAGTGACTTTCACTGATCGCGTTCGAGGATGAAGTAGAGGTAGTTGCCGCTGGCACGCTGCCGCTTGCCGTTCATGATCCCCATCAGCGTGTTCTCGTCCACCCACTTGAAGTGATCGAAGGTGGGCTGGCCGTCGTACACCATGGTCGCGGTGACCTCGCCGCGGAACTCGATATCCCAGAGGGTCGCCCCGCCCAGGCTCAACTGGTTGTTGGAGAACAGCTTTCCGTCCTCGTCGTAACAGACGATGGGTTCGACGTCGTTGATGGATGTGAAGATCTTGCCGTACCAGCGAGCGGCGGCCAGCTGACCGTTCATCTTGTGCCCGGTGTGGAACTCATCGCCCTTCCAATTGCCCAACATGTCCTCGGGACGGACGGTGTCGAACACGGCCCAGATCTCGTCGAGGTCGGCGGGGCTGACGTCCTTCTGGTCACGAAGTTCGGCGAAGCGGGCACGGGCCTTGTCGACATCCGATGTGTCCATGTCTCTCCCAAGTCAGTTGGTTTGGGAAGGACGCTAACACCGAACCAAATGGTTCGGCAAGGGTGATCAGACGACCAGTGAGAGGCCCAACGCGATCATCACGACGGCGATGACGGCGTCGAGCACCCGCCACGTTCCCGGGCGCTGAAACACTCCGGCGAGATACCGGGCGCCATATCCGAGCCCGACGAACCAGGTGACGCTCGCCGTCAAGGCGCCCGCTCCGAACAGCCAGCGGGCGTCCTGGTGTGCGTTGGCGAGTGAGCCCAGCAAGACCACGGTGTCGAGGTAGACGTGTGGGTTCAGGAAGGTGATGGCCAACGCGGTCAACAACACCGCACCGAGTCGGGCCGGGTTGGACTCGGCCGGCACCAGAACTCCGGGGCGCAGTGCGCGACGGGCGGCCATCAGTCCGTAGCCGATCAGGAATGCGGCACCGCCCACCTTGGCCACGGTGAGCAGGCTCGGTGTGGCGGTGATCAGGCCGCCGAGTCCGCCGATTCCCGCCGCGATGAGCAGGAAGTCACCGGTGATGCACACCGCGATCACCGGCAGGACGTGCTCACTGCGGATGCCCTGGCGCAGCACGAAGGCGTTCTGGGCGCCGATGGCGGCGATCAGGGACATTCCGGTCAAGAAGCCGAGGAAGAGGACGGTCACCATGCTGACGCTAGGGACGTGCAGTTATGTAGTCCAGCTAATGATTCTTACGGTGCATTAGAATCTCTAATGTGAGTCTGGACTCGCAGCAGCTCGTTGCCTTCGCCGCTGTCGTCGAGGAGGGCAGCTTCGACGCTGCCGCCCGGCGGCTGGTCATCACCCCCTCGGCGGTGAGTCAGCGTGTCAAGGCGCTGGAGCAGTCGGTGGGGCAGGTGCTGATTCGTCGGGAAAAGCCCTGTGTGGCAACCGATGCGGGTTCCTCGTTGATGCGGCTCGCAGCGCAGATCGGCACCCTGGAGCGCGAGGCGCTGCGAGACATGGGCGTCGACGACACCGCGATCCGCATCGCGATCGCCGTGAATGCCGACTCGTTCGGCACCTGGATGCGCTCGGTGTTGTCGCGGATTCCCGATGGCGTGCTCATCGATATCCGGATCGAGGACCAGGATCATTCGGCCGAGCTGCTGCGTGCGGGGGTCGTGATGGCCGCGGTGACCACCGAGCCCAAACCCATCGCGGGATGCCGCTCCGAATCGCTGGGCGCCATGCGCTATTTCGGGATGGCATCATCGCAGTACGTCGAGCGCCACCTGCCCGGCGGGTTACTCGGCGCGGGCATAGACCAGGTTCGGAGGGCTCCGATGATCCGGTGGGATCGGCGTGATGCCCTGCAGGATCAGTTTCTGCGCAAGCTTTTTCGGCGAGATCTGGTCATCCCCGAACATTATGTGCCGACCACCGTGGGGAACACTGAGGCACTTCGGGTGGGACTGGGCTGGGGAATGATGCCCGAGCAGTTGGATCGGGACGGTCTTGTCGACCTGGCGCCGGGGCGGTATCTCGATGTGCCGTTGTACTGGCAGCATTGGAAATTCGAGTCCGTGACATTGCATGCAATCACCTCGGCGGTGCACGAAGCCGCGTCGGTCCTGCGCCGCGGCCGCTAACGATGCACGGTGCGGCTGAGCCGGTGCGCGTGGCGTAGGAGCAGTTGCCCCAGGACGGGCTGGCGTTCGGCGTTGAACCTGGATTCGATCCCGGTGAGGGTGAGTGCGCCGATGGGACTGTGGTTGGCGTCGAACACCGCGGCGGCCATGCCCCAGGAACCCTCGACCACCTGGCCGGGATTGACGGCCCAGCCGGTCTGCCGGGTGGCACCGATGCGCTCCCACACGGCCTCGGTCCGAAAGCCCTTGCCCCACTCCGATGACAGGTCGGCCCTGTCCAGGTATGCGTGAATCGCCTCATCGGGCAGGTGGGCCAGCACTGCCATTCCGGAGGAGACGACCCCGAGTGGAAAGCGTGCGCCCTCGAAGAGCACATGCGAGCGGATCGGAAAGTCGCCGTCCTCACCCAGCAGTACCACCGTGTGATCGCCACGGCGCAGTGAGAAGAACGCGCTTTCACCGGTCTCCCGAGCCAGCGCCGCCACATCGGCGGACGCCTTCTCGGTGATGTTGTACCGAGGGGCAGACGCGGCACCGAGTACATAGATCTCTGGACCCAGGAACCATTGACCGGAGCGGGCATCGCGTTCCACCAGCCCCTCGCCGGCCAGTGATTCCAACAGGCGGTGCGCGGTGGCTCGCGGGATGTCGGTGCGGCGGGCGAGTTCGGTGGTACTGACGCCGGTGCCGGTGTCGGCCGAGACCGCGCGCAACAGCGCCGCGGTGCGATGTACCACGCTCGGCGCCTCGCTCACCCGGCTCAGAGTACGCGTCCACTGAATGGACGTTTGGCTCGCATGTTGTTCACCCGGCGAGAGGTTTGTACAGCATCCTTGCCGTGCAACATCGCTTTCAGCCATGGTGTCGGTGCGCCGGCAAGTGGACGCCAGGCCTGGTATGGAGGTGATTGTGAGCGGCAAGCGGATCGTCGAGCAGCGCGGTCTGTGGTTCGAGGAGTTCGAGACCGAGGTGCGGTATCTGCACCGGCCCGGCCGGACGATCACCGAGGCCGACAACGTCCTGTTCACCACCTTGACCATGAACACCCAGGCCTTACATCTGGACGCGGCGTTCTCCGATGCGCTCCCGCCGTTCAACCAGCGCCTGGTGAATTCGATGTTCACCCTGTCGACGCTCGTCGGGTTGTCGGTGGCGCAATTGACCCAGGGCACCATCGTCGGGAATCTGGGATTCGCCGAAATCGCCTTTCCCAAGCCGCTGTTCCACGGTGACACCCTCTACGCGGAGTCCGAGGTGCTCGATAAGCGCGAATCCAAGAGCCGCCCCGGAGAAGGCATTGTCACCTTCGCGCACACCGGCAGGAATCAGCACGGCGATGTAGTGGCCACAGCGTCACGGAAAACCTTGGTGCGCAAGCGGCCCAACGGGTCGCTGTCATGACGCCGCTGACCGCCGGGCCCGGTTGGCTGTTCTGTCCGGCAGATCGCCCCGAGCGTTTCGGAAAGGCTGCCGCGGCAGCCGATGTGGTGATCCTGGACCTCGAGGACGGTGTCGCCGCCACCGATCGCCCCGCCGCCCGCGAGGCGCTCGTCAGCACCCCGCTCGATCCCGCGCGCACGGTGGTTCGTCTCAGCCCCGCCTGCACCGCTGATCACGCGCTCGATGTGGAAGCGTTGGCGCGGACCGGGTACACCACCGTGATGTTGGCCAAGAGCGAGCATGCGGATCAGGTCGCGGCACTGACGCCGCTGGACGTGGTGGTGCTCGTGGAAACCCCGCTGGGAGCGCTCAACGTCGTGGAGCTGGTGCGGCCCGATAACGTCGTGGCGGCGATGTGGGGTGCCGAAGATCTGTTCGCCGCCATGTGGGGTACCGCGAACCGGTGGCCCGACGGCGGCTATCGCGATGTGGCACAGCACGTGCGGTCTCAAACACTGCTGGCGGCAAAGGCATTCGGCCGGTCGGCGCTGGACTCGGTGTACCTGGATATCGAGGATCTCGATGGACTGCGTGCGGAGGCAGACGATGCGGTGGCCGTCGGGTTCGATGCCAAGGTGGCCATCCATCCCACCCAGGTGAACGTCATTCGCGCGTCATACCGCCCGACCCCGCAGCAGCTGCGGTGGGCACACGGGGTGCTTGAGCAGGCCGGGCAGGAACGTGGCGCCTTCCAGTTCGAAGGGGCGATGATTGACGCGCCCGTGCTCCGGCGCGCTGAGCGGATCGTCCAATTGAGCGTCATGCCCGACGGGCAGAGCGGATGAGAAACGTTCGGTTACAACGGACCGGAATCCGGGTGCCGGACCGGACGAGTCGATACATTCGTGTTCGGTGTACGTGGTGAAAGCGAGACGATGAAGTCTTATGACGCCGGGCCGACGGTCTCCCCGATCATCGAGGAGACGATCGGGGAGAACTTCGAGCGCGTGGCCCGCACCCATCCCGATGTCGATGCCCTCGTGGATGTCGCGGGCGGCCGCAGGTGGACCTACCGCGAGCTCGACGCCGAGGTCAATCGCGTTGCGCGCGGTCTCATGTCGCGGGGGATCGCGGCGGGCGATCGGGTCGGGATCTGGGCGCCGAACTGTGCCGAATGGGTTCTGGTGCAGTACGCCACCGCGAAGATCGGCGCGATACTGGTCAACATCAATCCGGCGTACCGCACGCACGAGCTGGCCTATGCGCTCAATCACTCGGGAGTCAGCACGCTGATCTGTGCCACGGCGTTCAAGTCCTCCGACTACGTGGCGATGGTGGACCTGGTACGGCCGGAGGTCCCCGCACTGCGGCACGTGGTGTTCATCGGTACCGCCGACTGGGACGAGTTGGTGGCGGGAGCCCAGCAGGTTACCGAGGTCGCGTTGCGCGAGCGGATGTCGCAGCTGTCGAACACCGACCCCATCAATATCCAATACACCTCGGGGACAACGGGTTATCCGAAGGCTGCGACGCTGTCACACCGCAACGTGCTCAACAACGGCTACTTCGTGACGGAGTCGATCCACCTCGAAGCCGGTGACCGGCTGTGTCTTCCGGTGCCCTTCTATCACTGCTTCGGAATGGTGATGGGCAATCTCGGATGTACGACGCACGGCGCCACCATCGTGGTACCGGCGCCGGGGTTCGATCCCGTGCGCACGCTGGAGGCGATCGAGCATGAGCGTTGCGTGGGGGTCTACGGGGTGCCCACCATGTTCATCGCCATGCTCGCGGACCCCGATTTCGCGCGGCGCGACCTGTCGTCGCTGCGCACGGGAATCATGGCGGGATCGGTGTGCCCGGTGGAGGTGATGAAGCGGTGCATCGACGACATGCACATGACGGGAGTCGCGATCGCGTATGGCATGACAGAGACCTCACCGGTCTCTTGTCAGACGCTCTTCGACGACGACCTGGATCGTCGCACCACGACCGTCGGCAGGGTCCACCCGCACATCGAGGTCAAGATCGTGGATCCGGGCTCGGGAGAAGCGGTGGAACGTGGACATTCTGGAGAGCTGTGCACGCGCGGCTACTCGGTGATGCTCGGCTACTGGAACGACGAGGATCACACCCGTGAGGTGCTTGATGCCGAGGGGTGGATGCACACCGGGGATCTTGCCGTGATGCGTGAAGACGGCTACTGCGCGATTATCGGGCGCATCAAGGACATGGTGATTCGCGGCGGCGAGAACATCTACCCGCGTGAGATCGAGGAATTCCTGCTCACCCATCCCGACATCGAGGACGTCCAGGTGGTCGGGGTGCCCGATGAGAAGTACGGCGAGGAGCTGTGCGCGTGGGTCCGGATGAGGGCGGACCGAGTGGCCCTCGATGTGGCCGCCGTCCGCGCCTTCGCCTCCGGCCGCCTTGCCCACTACAAGATTCCGCGTTACGTCCACGTGGTCGAGAGCTTTCCGATGACCGTGACGGGCAAGGTGCGCAAGGTAGACATGCGCGCGCAAGCCATGGAACTGCTTGGACTGCGGGAGCCGGGACAGTCGCATGGGAAATAGCACCTACGAGCGATTCGTCGACCATGTATCGCAGCGCCATGCGCTCTCGCCGGACGGCTATACGGACATGTGGCGCTGGTCCGTCGACGCTGTTCCCCAGTTCTGGCGCGCGCTCTGGGAGTTTTTCGAGGTTCCCGGTCGAGGCCTGCGCGACGGTGACACGGGAGTACTGGTCAACCCGGTGATGCCTGGAGCGCAATGGTTTCCGGGCACAGAGCTCAACTACGTCAGCCCCGTCCTGCGTCACGCACATCAAGACGGTGCCGCCATCGTGGGCGTCGACGAGGAGGGGAAGCGCACCGAGATCACCTGGCGTGAACTTCCGGGTCGGATCGCGGCGGTGGCTGCGGAGCTGCGTCGTCTCGGGGTCGGTCGCGGTGACTGCGTGGTCGCGTACCTGCCGGACGTGCCCGACGCGATGGTGGCCTTCCTGGCCACCGCCTCCGTGGGCGCCATCTGGTCGGGATGCGGCCAGGACTATGCCCCCGAGGGAGCGGCCGCCCGGTTGGGTCAGCTCAACCCCAAGGTGCTCATCTCCTGCCCCGGGTATCGGTACAACGGTCGCTGGGTGGACAAGACCGCCGACACCGCCGAGTTGCATGGTCTGCTGCCCGGAAACCCCGCGTTGCTGGTCGAATTACCCGCCGGCAGAGAAGACCCCGCCATCGAGATGGTGCCCTTCGATCATCCGATCTGGGTGCTGTTCAGCTCGGGTACGACAGGCAAACCCAAGGGCATCGTGCACGGCCACGGCGGCATGCTGCTGGAGCACCTCAAGGGTGTCGGGCTGCACTGTGACCTGGGGCCGGGTGACGTGTTCTTCTGGCAGACCGCGTTGTCGTGGATGATGTGGAACTTTCGGCTGAGCGGGCTGCTGGTCGGCGCCACCGTGGTCTGCTACAGCGGACATCCCTTGTACCCCAATGCGGATCGGCTGTGGGCACTGCTGGAATCGGAGAAGGTGAGCTATTTCGGCACCAGCCCCGGGCATCTGCAAGCCGCCAAGAAGGCAAGGCTGGAACCGGCTGCCGAACATGACCTGAGCAGGCTGACAACGTTGGGTAGCAGCGGATCTCCCTTGTCTGCCGATCTGTTCGAATGGGTGGGTACACATGTCGGGGCGGTGGTGTCCTCACTGTCGGGCGGCACCGACGTCTGTACCGCCTTCGCCGGTGGCACTCCGGGAGTTCCTGCGTACCCCGGTGAATTGCCCGCCCGCTATCTGGGTGTGGACCTGCAGAGCTGGTCGCCCGATCGCCGCGCACTCATCGGAGAGGTGGGCGAGATGGTGATCCTGAAACCCATGCCGTGCATGCCGATCCGATTCTGGGACGATCTCGATGGATCGCGTTATCGGGCTGCCTATTTCGAGCATGAATGGGCAGATGGTCGTGCAGAGGGAGTCTGGCGCCACGGCGATTGGGTCACCGTCACCGAACGTGGGTCGCTGATCATCCACGGCCGCAGCGATGCGACCTTGAACCGTAATGGAATCCGGATGGGCTCGGCGGACATCTACGAGGTGGTGGAGTCGATGGACGAGATCGCCGAGGGATTCGTCTTGGGCGTCGACGGTCCCGACGGGGCCTATTGGATGCCGCTGTTCGTCACCATGGCACCGGGTCACACCTTCGACGCCGACCTGGGTGCCCGAATCGCCGGGGAGATTCGCGCGCGACTCTCACCCCGGCACGTGCCCGACGAAGTGATCGAGGCACCCGGAATCCCACACACCCGAACCGGCAAGAAGCTCGAGGTCCCCATCTGCGGCGTGCTGGCCGGTCGCACCGATGTGTCCCTGGATCCGCGGTCGATCGACCATCCTGATCTTGTTGAGTGGTACCGCGATCGGGGGCGCGGCCACCACTGGTAGTGGGGCCTAGCGGTCGAAGGCGATGGTGAGTTTGCCCGTCTGAGGCAGGGACTGGCACGCCAGCCGCACGCCGTGGCGCAGCTCGTGGTCGTCGAGAATGTCGTTGACCTGCATCGTCACCTCACCGTCGCGCAGGGTGTAGGAGCAGCCACCGCAATTGCCTTCGCGGCATACGTAGGGCGCATCGATGCCCAGTCCCAGAAGGACATCCAAAAGGATCTGCGATCTCGGCCAGCAGATCTGGTGGGTGTCGCCGTCGATCTCCACGGTGGCGCTCACCGCGTCCGAATCGATTGGGTCGTCCACGGATGCGGGCGCGGCGGCGAACGCATCGGCGCTCAGCGACACGAAGACCTCGCGGTGGATGTCCTCGCGTGCCAGGCCGATATCACCGAGCGCGACCGACGCCACATCCATGAAAGCGGCTGGGCCGCAGAGATATGCAACTGTTCCGGTACCGGGGGAGGGCAGGAGTGCGCGCAGACCGTCAGCGGTGGGCACCCCCACCTCGGCCTCGATCCAGTGCACGACGGTCAGCCGGCTCCCGTGCGCTGACTGCAACGCCGCCAGCTCGGCATCGAAGATCACCGAATCGCGATCCCGGTTGGCGTAGACGAGGACGGCATCCTGCGCGGCGGTGGAGAGCACCGTGCGGATCATGGACATGATCGGCGTGATTCCACTGCCGGCCGCGACGAACAAGGGAATCGCCGCGCCGTCACGCATTGTGAATGTTCCGGCGGGGCGCAATGATTCGAGCACCATGCCAGCGTGTGCGTTATCGCAGAGCCAGTTCGAGGCTTGGCCTCCGGTGGTGCGTTTGACGGTGACCTTGAGGTGCTCGTCGATATCCGGTGCGCTGGAGAGCGAGTAGCACCGTGACACAGCCTCGGCATCCGCGCCGGCCGGCACGCGCAGGGTCAGAAACTGCCCGGGCTTGTAGGCGAAGTCCGCCCGGGCATCCGGCGGGGGTGCGAACACGATCGATACCGCATCGGGAGTCTCGGTGATGACGTCGAGCACTTCCAATGCGTAGGCACTGGGGGCGCTGGCGGCCTGCGTCGGCATACGCGTTCCTTCCGGAGTGGTGAACACCTCATTGTCATCATCAACTGTGCCATTGACAAATGGCACAGTTGCTGTTGTCCTATTTCGTCATGGGGCTCCTTGACGTCTTCCGACGCCCACCGATCTCGGTGAAAGCAAAAGCCGTGGTCACCGGCGCGGGCAGTGGTATCGGGCGTGCGTTCGCCGTCGAACTGGCTCGCCGCGGGGGCCTCGTCTTGTGCGCGGACATCAACGCCGAGCGGGCCGCGGAGACCGTTGCCGAGATCAACCGGCTTTCTGCGGGCTGTGCACGCGCCGTGACCTGCGATGTCGCGTCGCGGAGTCAGGTCGAGGCACTGGTGCTCGAGGCGCAGGACTTCTTCTCCGGGCCGCCCACTCTGGTGATCAACAACGCGGGCGTCGGCATCGGCGGCAAGCCGGTCGGTGAGATCGGCCTGGACGATTGGAACTGGGCGCTGGGCATCAACCTGTGGGGCGTCATCCATGGATGCGAGCTGTTCACGCCCTTGCTCCGTGGCGCCGGGCGTGGCGGGATCATCAACGTCGCCTCGGCGGCCGGGTTCGCGGCAGGCCCCTCGATGGCCTCGTACAACGTCTCGAAGGCTGGGGTGATGTCGCTGTCGGAGACGCTCGCCGCCGAGCTGAGTGGCACCGGCATCAACGTGACCGTGCTGTGCCCCACCGTTGTCAAGACGAACATCTTCAAGGACGGCCGACTCACGGGGGTGGAGGTCGGCGCATCGGGGCTCTTGGACCGGATCATCGAGCTCACCGGCTTCTCGCCGGAGAAGGTCGCTGTCCGGACCCTCGACGCGCACGATCGCGGCCGTCTCTATGTGTTGCCGCAGTTCGACGCGAATGTCATCTGGCATCTCAAGCGGCATTTTCCGACCCCCTATACCCGCGGAGCCGGCCTGCTGGGCCGGCTCCTTCCCGCCGACTGAGCGTCGTATCTACCTCACCGAAAGGAAAGACATTCCATGGCAATGGATCTCGACAACATGCTGCAGATGATCAAAGACAAGCAGTGGGCGCTGGCCGACATCGACTGGGAAGCGCCCGGTGCCGAGCTGATCGAGCCCGAGCTGCACGCGAAGCTCAAGCCGTTCATCGCGGATCTGATGTGGATCGAGAATGTCGGGGCACGCGGATTCGCGGCCCTGGCCAAGAAGGCGCCGACCCCGACTCTGAAGAGCATCTACGAGCACTTCCACGCCGAGGAGCAGAAGCACGCCAACGCCGAGCTCGCCTTGATGCGCCGGTGGGGGATGCTCGAGAATGACGAGATCCCTTCCCCGAGCATCAATGTTCAGCTGGTGATCAACTGGCTTGACAAATACTCCGACGGGATGTCGCTGTCTTTCCTCGGGACGGTCATCCCGATGCTGGAGGTGGCCCTGGACGGTGCGCTCATCAAATTCATCACCGACGAGGTCAAGGACCCGATCGCGCAGGAAGCGTTCAAGCGGATCAACTCTGACGAATCACGGCACCTTGCGGTGGATTTCGAGGTCATGGACATCCTCGGCCATGCCAAGATGCGCAAGATGCTCATCGAGTTCGTCGGTGGCTGGCTCAAGCCCAGCCTGCTGATCGGCGTGCTGAGCTATGTGCCGCTGCTCAACAAGATGCGCGACAACATCGTGGCGATGGGTGTCGACGAGGAGCGCCTCTACGGCGCGATGAAACGGTACAAGAGTGTCGGCGAGCGCAACGAGAAGGTCCGGCGGCTCCCGAACTACCGCGTCATCTCCTGGCATGCGATGAAGGTGATCAACCGCAAGTCCAAGTACCACATCACCGCTGACCTGCTCGTCAAGTTGACCAGCAGGATTCCCATGCGGTTGGTGGAGAACAAGCCCACCTGGTCCCAGGAACTCACCTACGAACCCGTCGCCTGAAAGCAGCCAGCATGAACATCTCCGTAGCCATCATCGGTGCCGGGTTTGCCGGTATCGGTGCAGCGATCCGCCTGAAAGGCAAGGGAATCAACGACTTCGCGATCTTCGAGCGCGGCGACCGGGTGGGTGGCACCTGGCGCGACAACACCTACCCCGGGGCGGCGTGCGACATCCCTTCCCGGCTGTACTCCTACAGCTTCGCCCCGAATGCCGAGTGGTCGCACACATATTCCGGCAGCGGCGAAATCCTGGGCTACATCGACCAGATGGTCGAGTCGTCGGCACTTGCACCGTATATCCGCTTCGGCCACAACGTCATCGGGCTCACCTACGACGAGGCCGCGGGGGAGTGGACCGTCGAGTTCGAGGGCCGGGAGCCGGTGCGCGCCCGCACCGTCATCATGGCCTCCGGTCCGTTGGCGAATGTGAGCTTCCCCGCCATCCCGGGCCTTGAGAGCTACGAGGGTCACAAGATCCACAGTGCCCGTTGGGATCACGACTATGACTTCACCGGAAAGCGGGTGGCTGTGGTCGGTACGGGGGCCAGCGCCGTCCAGATCATCCCGGAGCTGGTGAAGTACGCCGAGATGGTGAAGGTGTTCCAGCGCACGCCCGGCTGGGTGCTGCCGCGCGTCAATCGCACGACGGGTGGGCGGCTCAAGGAGCTGTACCGCAAGTGGCCGTTGAGCCAGCGGCTGGCACGGGCCGCGTGGTTCTGGGGACATGAGTCGGTGGCGATGGGCGTCGTCTGGGACACCCCCTTCACCCGCATTGTCGAGGCGGTCAGCTCCGCGCACCGCCGTATGCAGGTGAAGGATCCGTGGCTGCGTCGTCAGCTGAAGCCCGATTTCTCGGCCGGCTGCAAGCGCCTGCTGATGACCAGCGACTACTACCCCGCACTGCAGGCAGAGAACTGCAAGTTGGTCACCTGGCCCATCGCCAAACTGGCGCCGAAAGGTATCCGCACCGTCGAGGGTATCGAGCACCATTTCGACTGCATCGTGTTCGCAACGGGTTTCGACGTGTGCAAGGCCGGCACGCCCTTCCCGGTTGCCGGCATCGGCGGACGGGACCTGGCCACCGAGTGGGCGGGCGGGGCCTATGCCTTCCGCAGCGTGGCGGTAGCGGGCTATCCCAACCTGTTCCTCACCTTCGGCCCCAATTCGGGGCCTGGGCACAGCTCGGCGCTGGTGTACATGGAGGCGCAGATCAACTACATCACCGACGCGATCGCGGCGTTGATCAGCAACGGGTGGAAATCGGTGGAGCCTCGTCCCGAAATCCAGGAGGACTACAACCAGGACATCCAGCGGCGCCTGCAATCCACCACGTGGAACTCGGGGTGCCAAAGCTGGTATCTCACCGACGACGGCTTCAACGCGACCATGTTCCCTGGATTCGCCACGCAGTATGTCAACCAACTCAAGAGATTCGACCTGCAGGACTATAAAATCACTGTCTCGACCGCCAGTGACGAACCGATACTGACAGGGCCAGCTTCGAAACCATGACCGAGTACCGGATCGACGACCTCGCGCGGGCATCGGGGACGACGACCCGGAACATTCGTGGGTATCAAGAACGGGGCCTCCTGCCCCGGCCGTTGCGTCGGGGCAGGACAGCCATCTACAACGATTGGCATCTGCGGCAGCTGAAGGCGATCAATCGGCTACTCAGCGAGGGTTTCACGCTCAAACACATCACGAAATTCCTCAGTGGACTGCAGCGAGGTGCCCAGCTCGCCGATGTACTCGATCTGTCGGATCTTGAGGGCCTGCTGGAGAAGCGGTTCTCGAATGCGGCTCAGGGAAAACTCTCGTTGGCAGAGCTCGAGGAGACACTGGGCCCGATCGACGCGGCGGCTCAGACGCGCCTTGTCGAAGCCGGGCTGATTCAGCCTGTCGATGGCTCGGATCTCTATCTCGTCACCGATCTGGACACCATCGACAACTTCGCGGCACTGATCTCCCTGGGAATGAGGGTGACCGACCTCGCCGACATCCACGTGAGAACCAACGAGAAGCTCGACGACGCCGCGCGGGTGCTCATCGGTGCCGCGCGCGACGAGGTCGCACGCCAGCGTGGGCCCGGCTGGGTGCCCTCCACCGACGACGAACTCGCTTGGGCAACAGAACTTATCGCGACGATGCGGCGCGCGGCGACGCATACCTCGCATTCCGCCATGAACCGCGCGCTTGACGATGCGTTGCGCGCGGAGATGGATCTGTACCGAGAGCAGGCGCAGCTGCCCACCGATCCTTCGTAAGAGCCGGACGCCCCTTTCTTCTCCGGTCTTGCAGGTGCCGAAAGCTCCGCCTAGTATACCAATCGGTATACATCTGTTCGATGCGCTGATTGCCTTGTACGGCAGCGCCTTATCGGCAGAACTCGACGAGGAGGATTCATGCCCGCACAGCAGCCCCGCCGCTCAACCCCCCTGAAAATGTTCATCGTGGGACGAAGCGTCGTCGCTTCGAGCAGCCTGCTGACGCCGCACGTGTTCTTTCGGGTCTTCGGGATACAGGTCGCTGGGACGGCCACCGTGCCCATGGGCCGCATGTTCGGCATCCGCAACGCACTGCTGGCGCTCGGCCTGGCCCGCCTCGACGCATTTGCAGCGCCCAGGACGTTCCTGAAACTGAACGTACTGACCGATGCGGTCGACGCGGTGGCGCTGGCGGCGGCGGGCCGTCGAGGGGAAATCAGCAAGCTCAGCTCGACGCTCGGTACCGGGGTGGCGCTCGCCGCTGTCGCGATGGGCGCCATCTCACTGGCTGCCCTGCCTCCGCAAGAAGGCTAACCCCACGGCGAGTAATCGGCGATCAGCTCTTCTTGTGCGGGCCGCTGCGCTTCGGGAACGTGCACGAGATTGATCCGCACCCGGTACCAGACCGAGCTGGGGCCGCGCATGCCGTCGATCAGAACATCCTGCGGTTCAAGGAGTTTCGCTGTGTCGGGATACCGGGAGGTCCACTGTTCCAACGCCGACTGTGCCTCGGGCTTGGTCTTGGTCCGAGCGATCTCGATCAACGGCATCGTCGACTGTCGGCGCCCATCTCGCGTCGCGCCTTTCGGCGCTTTCTCGGCGGGCCCCAGCTCGGCCGCCAACTCCAGCAGCCGATCCAGCCCGCCGGTGGCCTCGTCCATGCCCTGCCACGGATCGCCGATGTCGGCGAAGCGCTCCCGGACCGTCGACAAGGTGAAGGACTCGGGACGACAGCGGGCCACCTCATCCCAGCGCAGTGGCGTCGATACCCGCGCGTCCGGGGTGGCACGCACCGAATAGGCGGAGGCCACCGTGCGGTCCTTGGCGTTCTGATTGAAGTCGACGAAGACCCCGTGGCGTTCCTCCTTCCACCATCGGCTGGTGGCCAGCTCCGGGGCGCGGCGCTCCACCTCGCGAGCCACTGTTTCCGCGGCCAGTCGCAGCTCCCGGAACGTCCATCGCGCCGCGACAGGGCAGTAGATGTGAAAACCCCGGGACCCGCTTGTTTTGGGCCACGCCGTCAGTCCGTGGTCTTCCAGAACCTCGCGCACCACGAACGCAACGTCGAGGATCTGGCTCCACGGCACCCCGGGCACCGGATCGAGGTCGATACGCAGCTCATCGGGATGGTCCAGATCGTCGGCGCGCACCGGGTGCGGATTGAGGTCCACGCAACCCAGGTTGACCACCCACGCCAGCGATGCGGCATCGGTGACCACGGCTTCCCGGGCCGAGGTGCCGCGTGCGTAGTGCAACTCGGCGGAGGCGATCCAGTCGGGGCGTTTCTCGGGGACGCGCTTCTGGAACACCGCCTCCTGCGAGATTCCCTTGACGAATCGCTTCAGGATCATCGGCCTGTCACGCACTCCGCGCAGCGCCCCGTCGGCGACATCGAGGTAGTACTGGACCAGATCAGCCTTGGTGATGCCCGCTGTGCCGTCTCCCGGAGGAAAGACGACCTTGTCGGGGTGCGTGATGGTGACGTCACGCCCCGCGACCTGCAGCACGAGGTCTGGCATGGCGCCATCGTAGGGCTGTAGACCGACTTTCCCGGGTGTACTTGGTGACCTGCCCCCGACCGACCGGTTGGCTGTGCCGCTGAGAGGGAGGTCACATAGGCTGTCGAACATGTCGATCACCGCCGAACGGCCGCTCTTCTCGAAACTTCAGACTCTTGCGAAGCGCGGTGGCGCTGAGCTGCATTATCTCCGCAAGGTCATCGAGGCGGGCATGCTCAAACTGGACCCGCCGAACGTGCTTGCGGGGATAGTCCGCGACTTCTATCGGTTCGGCGAGATCGGCGCGGTGCCCGCGTTCGGTGCGCACCGCAGCCCGTCGCGGACCGCGATCATCGACGACGAGGGTTCGCTCACCTACGCCGAGCTCAACGACAGTGTCAACGCCCTAGCGCACGGCCTGAGCCGACTCGGCATCAAGGGCGGTGATGGGGTCGCGATCCTGGCGCGCAACCACCGCTGGTTCATCATCGCGAACTACGCCGCTCACCGGGCCGGTGCCCGGGTGATTCTGCTCAACACCGACTTCTCGGGACCGCAGACCAAGGAGGTCGCCGAACGCGAGGGCGCGCGCGTGCTCATCTACGACGCCGAGTACGCCGAGTTCCTGGACGGGTACAGCCCCGAGCTGGGCCGGATCATGGCCTTGCCGACCAACCCGGACAGTCCCGATCAGCCCGCATCCACCGACGAGACCATCGCGTCGGTCATCAAGCGCAACAGCACCTCACCGGCGCCCCGCCCGTCGAAGTACTCGTCGCTGGTGATCCTGACGAGCGGCACCACCGGCACGCCGAAGGGCGCCCCGCGCAAGCTGGCGTTGACCCTGGCTCCCGTCGGGGGCATGTTCTCGCACGTGCCGTTCCGCTCGGGAGAGGTGACATCGGTGCCGGCCCCGATGTTCCACGCGCTGGGGTACCTGCACCAGAGCCTGGCGCTGACGCTGGGGTGCACGCTCATCCTGCACCGGAAGTTCAAGCCCGAGAACGTGCTTACCGATATCGAGAAGTTCAAGGTAACGGCGATCGTGGTGGTGCCGGTGATGCTCAACCGCCTGTTGAACACATTGGACGAGTTGCCCACGCGGCCCGACTTGTCCTCGCTGCGCATCGTTTTCGTGTCGGGATCGCAACTCGGCGGCGAGCTCGCCGCTCGCGCGCTGGACACGCTGGGGCCGGTGATCTACAACCTGTACGGATCCACCGAGGTCGCCTTCGCCACCATCGCCCGCCCGCAGGACTTGGCCATCAACCCCTCCACGGTGGGCCCCGTCGTCAAGGGCGCGACCGTGAAAATCCTTGATGACGAAGGCAAGCCGGTCTCGCAGGGCACCGTCGGTCGGATCTTCGTCAGCAATGCCATCCCGTTCGACGGCTACACCGGTGGTGGACACAAGCAGATCATCGACGGACTGATGTCCAGCGGTGACGTCGGCTACTTCGACGAGCACGGGCTGCTGTATGTCTCGGGCCGTGACGACGAGATGATCGTCTCGGGCGGCGAGAACGTCTTTCCGGCTGAGGTCGAGGACCTGATCAGCGGCCATCCCGAGGTGGTCGAGGCCACCGCCCTGGGTGTCGACGACCCCGAGTGGGGAGCGCGCTTGCGCGCGTTCGTGGTCCGTCATCCCGAGTCGTCGGTGGATGCCGACGGGATCCGCGCCTACGTGCGCGAGAACCTGGCCAGGTACAAGGTCCCGCGCGACGTCATCTTCCTGGATATCTTGCCGCGCAATCCATCCGGAAAGATCCTCAAGCGCCAGCTGCGCGAGCTGGAGGTATAGGGCGTGTCTGACGGTCTTCGCCCCAGTGGCTCGTCTACGCCCCGGGACCATGACATCGTGCTGTACGGGGCGACGGGATACGTCGGGAAGTTGACGGCGTTGTATCTGGCCGGGCGGGTGGAGGCCACCGGCGCGCGGATCGCGCTGGCCGGCCGCAGCACCGAAAAGCTTGCCGCAGTGCGTGATGCGTGCGGCCCAGCGGCACGAGACTGGCCGCTGATCGAAGCAGACACGACGCGGCCTGCGACGTTGGCGGCAATGGCGGCGTCCACGCAGGTGGTTCTCACCACGGTGGGGCCGTACACCAAGTATGGGCTGCCGCTGGTGGCGGCGTGTGCCGAGGCGGGCACCGATTACGCGGACCTGACCGGTGAGGTCAACTTCGTCCGGGAGAGCATTGACGTGTACGGCAAGCAGGCCGCCGACACCGGCGCCCGGATCGTGCATTGCTGCGGGTTCGACTCCATTCCATCGGATTTGAGTGTGTATGCGCTGTACCGGCAGGCGCAGGAGGACGGCACCGGCGAACTGCTGGAGACCACCTATGTGTTGAGCAAGTTCCGCGGCGGCGTCAGCGGCGGCACTGCCGCGTCGATGGTCGAGGTGATGGAGGCCAGTGCCGAGGATCCGGAGGTGCGGCGCAACTCCCAGGATCCCTACTCGCTGAGCCCGGATCGTCCCGCCGAACCCGAAATAGGGCGACAGCGCGAGTTTCAAACGCTCCGAGGAGAATCCGTCGCACCCGAACTGGCGGGCAAGTGGCTGGGCGCGTTCTTCATGGGGCCGGTCAACACCCGCATCGTGCGGCGCAGCAACGCACTGCTCGACTGGGCGTATGGCACCCGGATGCGGTACCGCGAGGCGATGAGCCTGGGCAGTTCGGTGGTCGCCCCGGTGGCGGCGGCGGCCGTGACCGGTGCGCTGGCGGTTGGCTTCGGATTGGGCACACGCGTGCCGATGCCCAAATTCATTTCCCAGCGGCTACTTCCGAAGCCGGGCACCGGGCCGAGTGAACGCACCCGCGAGCGGGGCCATTACCGCGTCGAGACCTACACCACCACAACCGAGGGCGTGCGGTATCGCGCGGTCATCGCCCAAGAAGGCGATCCCGGATACAAGGCCACCGCGGTACTGCTCGGGGAGAGCGGATTGACACTCGCGCTCGACCGCGCCGAATTGCCGGACCGGCTGGGGGTTTTGACACCCGCGGCCGCGATGGGCGATCCGTTGTTGAAACGGCTGCGCGCCGCTCAGGGTGTGACGGTCGAGGTCGAACGGCTCTAGGTTTCTCCGCCAGAGGAAAGGGGTAGGTATGGCTGTATCGGTAATTGACGCGGGACCTCAGCAGGTCAGTCGCTCGGTCGAGGTATCTGCTCCGGCAACGGAATTGTTCGGCATCGTGGCGGACCCGCGCCGTCATCACGAACTGGACGGGTCGGGCACGGTCGGCCAGAACATCCGTACGCCCGACCATCTGGAGGTCGGCTCGCGCTTTTCCACCGGGATGCGGATGTTCGGACTTCCGTACCGCATCACCAGCACCGTCACCAAGTTCGATCCCGACGCGGTCGTCGAATGGCGCCATCCCCTGGGGCACCGGTGGCGCTGGGAGTTTGTCGCGCTGTCACCGACGAGCACCCGTGTCACCGAGACTTTCGACTTCCGCAGCGCTGGGGCCATCCGAAACCTGCTGAACTACAAGCTACCCGGCTTCATCAAGGCTAACGCCAAGGGAATTGAGGCCACCTTGCAGCGACTTCAAGACCGGTACAGCTAGCCGGTGGATTCTCGGGTAGCCCGGGTCTCCTGCTCGGCACCCAGGGCCTCGAGCACCGTCACGATCTCGTTGACGACCTCACTGGCGCGCTCGTTGGGCAACATGTGTCCCGAGCCCGGGTAGGTGCGCAGTTCGTTGGTCTCCAGCGCCGCCGCGATGATGCGGGAGTCGCCTGCCGGAGTGAGGAAGTCGCGAGAGCCTGCGAGCACCGCGGCGGGCTTACCGCGGTAGGCGCTGAGGCCCTCGGTCAGGTCCTCGTGCAGCACCATGCTCTCGGCGGCGTCTTTGTAACTGCGTGGCGTACCCGAGCGGATCTGGTCCCAGACCCGGCTCACGTCGTAGGGCCGTGGGTCACGGCCGAAGACTAGTGTCGAGATGATGGGGCGCATGAGGTAGCCCTGCTGCAGGAACCAGCCCTGCGCCACCACACCGAGAATCACCGCCTTGACGACCTCGAAAACCGGCGGCACGACCCGCAACCGATGCAGGAGCCGGCCCGCGGAGGTCGCCACGAATACGGCGCCGGAGATCCGCTGCGCCACCAGGTCGGCGTGATACTCCCCGAGACCCATCATGGTCATGCCGCCCATCGAGTGGCCGACGATCACGATGTGGCCGGTGGGTATCTCGGCCTTGATGAAGTCGGCGGCGTCCGTGGCGAGCTGCGGCACGTTCACGGTTCCGCCCGGGGCTGGATCGGACTTGCCGTGGCCCCGGTGGTCGAGCGCGACGATGCGCAGTTCGGGATGGCGCTCATGCAGGGGACCCGCGACGTCATCCCACGCCTCGCGGTTCTGGGTCCAGCCATGCAGGAACAGCACGGTGACGAGGGCTGAGCGGTTTCCGGTGTCGGAGAACCCGATTCGGGTGCCGTCGAGGGCGGTGAAGAAGTCCTCGCGCTGGCGCCACGCGGTCTCGGTAGCGGTATTACGGGTCACGCGGCAGTCCTAACAGTCGCTCGGCAATGATGTTCAGCTGCACCTCGGAGGTGCCGCCGTAGATGGTGGTGGCACGGCTAGCTAGAAGATAGTCCGCCCAGCGGCCCTGCTCCTGTTCGGAATCGCCGATGGCACCGTCCTGTCCGAAGTGATTCACCACGAACTCGGCGTATCCCTGCCCGGTACGCATGCCGAGGAGCTTGGACACCGCTGCCGAGGGCATCGGGTCCCCGCCGGCCAGGGTCAGCAGGGTGGAGCGCAGGTTCAGCAGCTTCACGCCGTGCCCTTCGGCGATGAGCTGCCCCGCCCGATCGCGGGCCACCTCGCTGAGCTCGTGTCCGCCGACGAAGGTCACCAGGTCGTCCAGGCTGGCCAGGAACGGCAGGTCGGAGCTGCCGATCGAAACGCGTTCCGCCGTCAGCGTGTTGCGGCTGACTTCCCAGCCGCGGTTGACCTCACCGACCACCAACTCATCCGGCACGAACACGTCGTCGATGAAGACCTCGTTGAACAGCGCGCCGCCCGTCATCTCGCGCAGCGGCCTGACGGTGACACCCTCGCTCTTCATATCGACCAGGAAGTAGGTGATGCCGTTGTGCTTAGGGGCGCTGGGGTCGGTCCTGGCCAGGCAGGCACCCCAATCGGCGAACTGTGCCACCGAGGTCCAGATCTTCTGGCCGGTGAGGCGCCAGCCGCCCTCTACCTTGACCGCCTTGGTGGACAGACCGGCGAGATCCGACCCGGCGCCGGGCTCGGAAAACAGCTGGCACCACATCATTTCGCCACGGAACGTCGGAGGCAGGAACCGTTCCTTCTGCTCCTCGGTGCCATAGGCGACGATCGACGGCACCAGCCAGGTCGCGATGCCGAGCTGGGGCCGGCGCACCTTTCCGGTGAGGAACTCCTGGGAGATGATCACCTGCTCGATGGGAGAGGCGGCGCGTCCCCATGGCGTGGGTAGGTACGGCAGCACCCATCCGCCCTCGGCAATCGCGGCGTTGCGCTTCCCGGACGGGATTTCCTTGAGCGCGGCGACTTCGGCGCGGATCTCGTCACGCAGGGCCTCGGTTTCCGGCGCCAGATCGATGTCGACCTTGCGCAGACCGTGCTCGACGGCCGTGCGGACCACTGTGGCCGGTGCGCTGCCGGAACGACCCAGGGCGGCAATGAGACCCAGCGCTCTGCGGTAGTAGATGTGGGCGTCGTGTTCCCAGGTGTAACCGATACCGCCGTGCACCTGAATGCAATCCTGCGCGCACTGCTGGGCGGCGGCCGGAGCCAGGGTCGCGGCCACCGAGGCCGCGAACTCCACGACGCCCGCCGACTCGTCGGCATCGTCGAGGGCGCGCGCGGCATCCCATACCGCCGCGGTGGCGCGCTCGGTGACGGCCGCCATGGTGGCGCACTTGTGTTTGATGCCCTGGAATTGACCGATGGGGCGGCCGAATTGCTCACGCACCTTGGCATATTCGGATGCGGCATCGGTGGCCCAACGGGCGACGCCGACGGCCTCGGCCGACACGATGGTGGAGATGATGGCGGTGGCGCGGGTGTCGGTGAGGTTGGTCAGCACGCGGTCCGCGGGAACCAGCGCCTCTGTTGCCGTCACATGCGCGACCGGCCTCAGCGGGTCAACACTCTGTTGCGGGTCAAGGGTGACGTCATCGGCGCTCAGGACCACCCACACCCGATCGGAGCCGACGGTCGCCGGGGCGACCATATAGGCGGCGGAGGCCGCCGACAGCACCGAGCGGGCCTGCCCGTCCACGGCCAGGCCGTCACCGGAGGCGGTGGCGGTGGCGGTGGCGGTGAATGACGAGCCGGCGGAGAAGGTGGCGATGGACGCGCCGGATGCCAGGTCGCCGAGCAGCGGGTGATCGGGGTTGTGGGCGCTGATCAGCGCGCTCGCGATCACCGAGGGGACGAACGGCCCGGGTACCGCACCGCGACCGAACTCGGCCACCACGATAGCGAGCTCCAGCGCGCCGAATCCCTGGCCGCCAACGGATTCGGCGAGGTGTACGGACGTCAGACCTTGATCGGCGGCGCCCTTCCAGAATGGTGGCGGCCACGGCAATGGCGTCTCAAGTGTTTCGTGCAGCAGTGTGGTCGGCACAACGCGCTCGACGAACGCATGTGCCGAGTCCGCGAGAGCTACGTGCTCACTGTTGATGGCGATCGGCATCTGATTGCTTCCTAACTATTCGGCGCTGGGCTCGCTGTGGCTGGCACGGTCCTCGTAGGCGGCGCGTGCCGACGTGCCGTGCGCATCGAGCATGAAGTGGTCCATTCCCAACGATCGTGCCGCGGGCCCGTACAGCGCTCGGGGCAGCATGGCTGTCGTGCGCAGCAGTGGGCCCAGTTTCTTGGGCACCATGACGGGGAACTTGCCCTTTCGCACGGCTTTGAGGACCCCGGCGGCAATGTCTTCGGGCTGAACGATTCCCAGCAGCCAGTGCTCCTCGAGACCCGCCACCAGCTCGGTGTTGACCACGCCGGGCATCACGCAGACAACGGAGATGTTGTCGTCCTTGAGTTCGAGGGTCAGCGATTCGCAGAGGCCGACCACCGCCCACTTCGTCGCGCAATACGTCGCGAGCCCCGGCACGCCCATTTTGCCTGCGGCAGAGGCGATGTTGACGATCACACCACCGCCGCGCGGCTTCATCCGTTTGATGGCCAGCTGGCTGCCCCACATGACGCCGCGCACGTTGATGTCGAGCTGACGTTGGATGGATTCCAGCGACTCTTCCCCGAACGGGGTGATGGGCATGATGCCCGCGTTGTTGATGATCACGTCGACGGGCCCGATGGTGGCCGCGACGGTGTCGAGAAAGGCCTCGAAGCTGCCGTAGTCGGTCACATCGAGCGGCAGGCCGATGGTGCCGTTGCCGATCTCGGCGGCGGTGTTCTCACACAGCTTCTTGTCGATATCGCCGATCGCGACCTTCGCGCCCTCGGCGGCGAACGCCGTGGCCATGGCCCGGCCGATGCCGCGTGCTCCGCCGGTGATGGCCACGACCTTGCCCGCGAGCTGCACAGCTGTTCCCATTCGTCCTCCCACGCCATTGTGGTTCGTTTACGAATATTCTCTAGTGTAAATCTCGGGGCTAGCCTAGCGCACGCGGTCAGCTAGCGGCAGTCCATCCTTGAGGCGCCGACAGTTGTCGATCGCGTGGTCCAGGTAGCGCGTCATGGTGTCTGCGGTGAACCATGTGACGTGCGGCGTGAGCACCACATTCGGCAGCGTCAGCAGCGGGTTATCTAGCGAAACCGGCTCTTGCGCAAAGACATCGAGACCCGCGGCGCCAAGAGGGCCGTGTCGCAGCGCTTCGACCAGGGCGGCCTCGTCGACCACCGCCCCGCGCGAGGTGTTGACCAGGACCGATCCGGGTTTCATCCGGGATAGCGCCTCGGCGTTGAGCATCCCGGCGCTGGTCTCGGTCAGGGGGAGATGCAGCGAGACGATATCGCTGCTGGTGAGCAGGTCATCGAGGTTGCGCCACCCGCTGGTGCCGTCGTCGCGGGTGCTGGTGTGCAGCACGGCGGCGCCCATCGCCAAGAGGATCCGTTCCAGCGCCTTGGCGATGTTGCCGTATCCCACCAATCCGACTGTGCACGAGCCGATATCGCGCACGGTGTCACCGAGCGACTGATCGGTGGGCCAGCCGCGACCTGCGCGAATCTCCCGGTCCAGCCGTGGCAGTTGCCGCAGCGTCGCCAGCATGAGCAACAGCGCACCCTCGGCGACCGACGGCGCGTTGGCGCCGGGCATGTTCGCGACGGCCACCCCTTGCATGGAGGCGGCGTCCAGCGCGATGGTGTTCACCCCCGCACCGAATTTGTGGATCAGCCGCAGCCGTTCGCCTTTCGCGACGTCATCGGCAGAAAGCGGACGAAGCACATGCCAGAGCACGTCGGCATGCGGTAGTTCGGCGTAGAAGGTGTCGTCATCGTCCTCGGCGCAGAAGCGCACGTCAAGCCAATCGGCGTACGGGGCAAGCTGTTCGCGGACGCGTGGGCCGACCGGAAAGTGGGCGAGGACCTTCACTCCCACCGCTTGCTTGCCCACTCGGCAATGGTATCGGCCTGCTCCTGGCGCGCTCCCGGGTTCTGGAAGTAGTGGTCGGCATCGATGGAGGCTCGTGACTTATCGGTCGAACCCAACGCGTCGTAGATGCGCCGAGCATCGGACGGGAAGACGCCGGTATCGCCGTCGGCATTGATGACCAGCGCCGGAACGGTGACATCGGCCAGATGTGGCTCGGCGCGCGTCTGGGCGTGCGACAGGCTCCACATGCCCAGCCAGTTCTTCAATGTGGTGGCACAACCGATTCCGAAGGTCGAGCGGTTGGCCTTCACCGGCACCCCTGCGTAACACAGGTTCGGCGGGCGCTTGGTGGGCTCCAGGGTGGGATCGACCATGCGCGGGTCCGCCCAGGTGCGGTGCACCGTGAAGGCACGGTCGCTGAACCCGGCCGCGCGCACCCGTGCCAGTTCGTCGAGCGCCCACGCGGTGATGCGGTGATTGCGCGCGACCTGGCCCTCGCGGTACCTGGCGACGAACTCGGTCGAGTAGGCCGGCCCGTTCTCCTCGTTGAACAGATCCAGGGCGGGGTCGGTGGATGCCGGATCGCTCTCGTCGATCACCGAGGCGTCCATCCAGTCCGTCAGCACATCGGGGCGGCCCAGATGTGCGGCACTGGCGACATAGCCGGCCGCGGCGGGCAGGCTGTCCAGGCCCTCGGCCGGGCGCATGCCCTCCAGTGGCGTTACCTTGGGGGCCACTGCTTGCGATTGATAGGCCGACATCAGCGAGCCGCCACCGGAGTTACCCAGCAGCAGTACGGTTTCCACGCCCGCCTGTTCCTGAAGCCAGCGCACGCCCACGCCGATGTCGACCAGGGCGTGATCGAGCAGGAAGTGGCTTTCGAAACCGCGGAAGCGGGTGTTCCAGCCAAGGAACCCATACCCGTGACGAGCCAGGTACTCGGCAATGTAGTGCTCGGAGAAGTCGATCTGATAGTGCGTCGCTATGAAGGCGATCTTGGGTTTGGTGCCGGCGGCCCGGTGGTACAGACCCTGGCACGGATGCCCACCGGCACCGTTGCGTCCGGCGGTCGGCGAGGGCAGCCCCACGAAATCCCGCACGATCGTCGTCATCTTGTCGGGCATTCAGCAGACCTCCTTGGAGTAGATGGCGCGGTAACAGATTCCGGCCAGGGTGTCGATGCAGGCATCGTCGTCGACAGTGGCCGCGTTGCCCTGGCTGAGCTGGTTGTAGGCGAACTGATTCATCATCGAGACGATGGCGCTGGCCATGAGGTGCGGATCGTTGCCGGGGCTGTATCCGTCACGCTGTGCGCGCTTGATGGTGGTGGTCAGGAAATCGATGGGCTCGGAACACATCTGGTTCCAGAACTCGGCGAACTCGGTGTTGATCATGGCCAGCTGAGACACGCTGATCATCTCGGCGAGCTGGTGGCGCCAGGTGAGCCAGTGCGCGGTGGCGATGTCTCGGGCGCGCTGCTTGTTGGAGCGCCCGTGCCCGATGGCCGCCGACACCCGCTCTTGGGCCTCGGTGCGAAATCGCATGGCCCACTGCGCGACCATCGCCTCTTTGGAGTCGTAGTAGTTGTAGAACGACGCGGTGGACCGGCCGGCCTCCGCCGCGATATCGGCGACGGTAGTGGCAAGTATTCCCTTGCGGGCGACGACAGTTCGTGCTGCCTCGTCGATGGCGGCCTGGGTCTGACGTCCGCGAACGGTGGGTTGGACCACGCTGCTTCCTTCTGACGAGCAGACGTAAAGGCTCCCGACACGCCGGGAAAAACGGTGCTTTTGTGTCTGCTCGCCGATCGGTATTGACCTGTTTCTGAACCTGATGTTAGATTCAGATTAGCGTAAAACGCAAGGTGTCATGCGGTCGGATCAAGGAGGCTCCCCGTGACGATGATCAAACCGAACAACCCCAACTCCGAGTTCGAGTTTGGCGGTTTCAACCATGTGGCGCTTGTGTGTTCGGACATGGAACGCACCGTTGACTTCTACTCCAACGTGCTGGGCATGCCGCTCATCAAGTCGCTCGACCTGCCGATGGGGCAGGGGCAGCACTTCTTCTTCGACGCCGGCGGCGGCGACTCCCTGGCCTTCTTCTGGTTCAAGGACGCGCCGGACGGTGTCCCCGGGATCTCGGCGCCTGCGGCGATACCGGGAATCGGCGACATCATCAGTGCCGTGAGCTCGATGAACCACATCTCGCTGCATGTTCCGGCCGAGAAGTTCGACGAGTACCGCGTCAAGCTCAAGAGCAAGGGCGTTCGGGTGGGGCCCATCTTGAACCATGACGAGAGTGAGTTCCAGGTCTCCAAGGAACTACACCCGGGCGTGTACGTGCGATCCTTCTACTTCCTGGACCCAGACGGCATCACTCTTGAATTTGCGTGCTGGACAAAAGAGTTCACTGCGGCAGACGTACGTGTCGCGCCCAAGACGGCTGCCGAGCGCACCCCGCGCGAGGTGGCTACCGCGTAGTCGGTTCCAGCAGGCGGGTCAGTACTTCGACGAGTTCGTCGATGCCGAGTTTCAGCTGACCGGACACCCAGGCCGCCAGCGTCTGTCCGACGCCGCCTACCGCGAAATATGCTGCGGCACGCATGGACTCGTCATTCGCAAGATGATATGTCTTGTTCAGGTGCTGGCCGGAGAGGGTCGCGAAGAGCTGCTCGGCGGCGCTGCGGCGCTGCGCAATCACGGAGTTGGCAGGATTGCTGCCGAAGAGCAGCAGGCCGATGCGGGGATCCTCGGCAATGGAGTGCACGATATTGGAGATACCCGCCGCGGTCTTCTCGCGCCGCGGCGCCGCGTCCACCGCTTTCTGGGTCGAGATCGCGACCTTGCCGATCACGCCGTCGTACACCTGGGCGGTCAGCTCATCCAGATCGGTGAAGTTCTCGTAGAAATACCGGGCGACCACGCCCGCGTGCTTGCATACACCGCGGACCGTCAGATTTGGTGCGGGACCGGCGGTGAGCAGGTCAAGCCCGGCCTCCAGGAGTCGATTGCGACGCTCGGCTTGCCGGTCGAGGGCCTGGACGCCCCCGTAGACCCGCGATGACGACATCACTACATCTTGACAGGCGGGGCGCTCCGCTGCACGATATTTGATAACACATGTTCGCAGATGCAAGGGGTCAACGGTGACTATCGAGCAGTTATCGGCAGTTGAAGGGCAATTCGAAGGCGACGGGGGCCCGGGTACGCGGAGCCGTCGCAATGAGCCCGTACCGCCTGCACCGCAGCTGTCCCCGTGGTGGTCCTGGCGTCGCCAGCCCAATATCGCGGACAACTTCATGGGCTTGGCCCTGTTGGGCGGGCCGGCCAACGTCATCATGCAGCTGGCGCGTCCCGGTGTGGGATATGGCGTCGTCGACAGCAAGGTCGAGAGCGGGCGGGCCGACCTGCACCCCATCAAGCGGGCCCGGACCACATTCACCTTCTTGTCGGTTTCCACGCTGGGTAATCCGGATCAGAAGGCCGCGTTCCGCAAGGCGACCAACCGTGCGCACGCACAGGTTCACTCGGCGCCGGGGGACAAGGTGCAGTACAACGCCTTCGACCCGGAGCTGCAGAAATGGGTGGCGATCTGCCTCTACAAGGGCTTCGTCGACGTGTACGAGGCATTTGTCGGGCCGATGACCGGGGAAATGGCCGAGCGGTGTTTGCAAGAAGGCGCCGTCATGGGAACCACCTTGCAGATGCCGTTGGCGATGTGGCCGAAGTCGTGTGCCGAGTTCGATGAGTACTGGCAGCGGTCAATGGATCTGGTGCACATCGACGATCATGTGCGGCCGTATCTGTACCGCATCGCGTCGGCGTCCATCGCGGTGCCGAAGTTCATGCGCCGCCCCGTGGGCGCCTTCTCGCGATTCATCACGACCGGATTCTTGCCGCAGCGGTTCCGCGACGAGATGCGGCTGCCGTGGAGTCCGGCGCGCGAGCGAACGTTCAGGAGGCTCCTCGCGGTCCTCGGATTCGGGAGCCGCCTGCTGCCGAACGGGCTGCGCCGGTTTCCCTTCAACGCGCTGATGCTCGATCTCGACTGGCGGATTCGCACCGGCCGCCCGCTCGTCTGACCGATATCGGGCTAACAGGCGTACCCAGTTAGCGACTAGATGTGGGGACACGCGGTCCGCTGACCATGTGATTCACGAGCGTTACCAGACATGGTGGGCTCGTCGGGCATCCATGGGCAAAATCTGTCAGGTAGGGAATCAGGGACTCGGCGACGTGCTGGTCGTCCGGCGCGGAGGCTTATGGCGGTCCCAGGAGATTGCACGACACTGTCCTAAAGTAGCTGTCGACATTGCTGGAATGCTTGCTCACTACACTTGTAGTGAGCAAATTTGTACATGACGAACTTTTTGTGGACCTGACAGACTTTGTGCGTTGGTGCAGTTCAAACCCCGTAAATATGACATCTGATCGTCATATAAATAAGAACGATCTGTACATTTGGGACGGCCGTTCGTGAACTCCGTCACAATTGCAGGACCTCCAGGTTTCGGTGTTGCCAGATCGTGGTTCCGTGGATACATTCCCTTCCGAACGAAACTGGGTAACGGGCGTTACACCTCTGGTGTCGCCGCCGGGCCGAGGTATTTACGCGATGGTGGTCATGGCCGGGACGTGCTGAATCTTCTGCACCCCGTCACTGCGTGACACGAGCTGTTTGGTTTTGCTGATGGGGATGTTCTGAGAGGACAAGCTCGTGGTCGCGGTGAATGAGGGCTCGCCCGCACCGACCCGGCTGAGGGGCCGGATCGGCAGTGTGCGCCGCCCGCGTCCACCGCAGACCCAGACACCACCTCAGACCTCCGCCGGACACCGCGCGGCTCACTGGGGGGACGTCTACTCCCGGTGGCTGATGGTCACCGACACACTGATCGTCGCCGTTGCGGGCTGGACCTGGATCGAGTTGCGCAACGCCACCAACCCGATGACGCCCGCCGAGCTCTGGATTCGTATTGGCTTCTTCTGCTACTGGGCGCTGCTGCTCGGCGTGTACCGCAGTAGGGACCCGCACCTCATGGGCAGCGGCGGCGAGGAGTATCAGCGAGTACTGCGCGCGACATTCCACATGTTCGGCCTCTTCGCCATCGTCAGTGTGCTGTTCAAGTTCAATGTCTCGCGTTTTGCCCTGGGGATGTCCCTCATCGTCGGCATCGTGCTGCTACTCCTGAACCGGAAGCTCAGCCGCGCCTGGCTCAACCGGCAGCGCGCCCGCGGCAAGCAGATTTTCAACGTGGTTGTGCTCGGCGGCGATGCCGCGGCGCTCAACCTGGCCGAGAACTTCGGGCGCGACACCGCGCTCGGATACCGCGTGGTGGGCGTGTGCGTTCCCGGATACTTGGGTGCGCCAGGCCAGAACGTCGAAGTCGGAGACCGGAGCATTCCGATCCTCGGTTCGGAGGATCGGATCGTCGCCGCCGTCATGGAAGCGGACGCCGATACGGTGGCGGTCACCGCGACCGAACAGCTCGGTCCGGAGAAGATGCGCGAACTCGCCTGGCGCCTCAGCGAAATCGGGGTCAGCCTGCTGGTCTCGCCGGGCGTGTTCGATGTGGACCAGCCCCGGGTGCGGGTACGCCCCGCAGGATCGATGCCGCTGATCCACCTCGCCGAACCCCAGTACGAGGGTGCTTCCCGGCTACACAAGGTGCTGTTCGACCGGATCGGTGCGCTGTTGCTCATCATCGGGTTCAGCCCCATTCTGCTGGCGTGTGCTCTCGCGGTGAAGCTGGAGTCGCGCGGACCGGTGTTCTACTCGGCCGAGCGCATCGGAGTGCGATCCAACCCCTTCCGCATGATCAAATTCCGGTCCATGGTGGTCGGCGCGGATCGGATGGTTGATGCGCTGATGGCCCAAAATGACGGGGCCGGGCCGCTTTTCAAGATGCGCGAGGATCCACGCGTCACCGTGGTGGGCAGGTTCCTGCGGCGCACCAGCCTCGATGAACTGCCTCAACTGTTCAACGTGCTGCGCGGTGAGATGAGTCTGGTGGGCCCACGGCCGCCACTGCGCCGCGAGGTGGAGGAATACACCGACGTGATCAAGCGCCGGCTTCTGGTCAAGCCCGGTATCACCGGACTATGGCAGGTCAGTGGACGATCGGATCTCCCGTGGGACGAGGCCGTGCGCCTGGATCTGTCGTACGTAGAGAACTGGTCCATGGTTTCCGACGTCGCGATCCTCTGGCGCACGTTCCGTGCCGTCGTGCGCAGCGACGGAGCGTACTAGCGCGTCACGGTTGCGCCCATGCATGTCAACCTAGTTGTCACACTGGCGGGGTATTGTCGCGGCCATGCGTACCGATCGCGACAACTGGGATATCAACACAAGTGTCGGCTCCACCGCGCTGTTCGTGGCGGCCAGCCGGGCTCTTGAAGCCACGAAACCCGCGCCCTTGGCGGTCGACCAGTATGCGGAGGTCTTCTGTCGTGCCGCCGGCGGGGAATGGGCAGAACTGGTCGCCGGAGGCGGGCCCGAACATCCTTTGCGTTCGGAGGAATTCGGGCAGTATTTTGTGAGCTTCCAGGGCGCTCGCACACGCTATTTCGATACGTACTTCGGTAAGGCGATAGAGGCCGGCGTCAAACAGGTGGTGATTCTGGCCTCGGGACTGGACTCGCGAGCTTATCGACTCGAGTGGGCCCCGGGGACGACGGTCTTCGAGTTGGACCAGCCGTTGGTGCATCAGTTCAAGCGAGAGGTGCTCGACGAGCACGGGGCCGAGCCTACGGCCGATCGCGTGGAGATCTCCGTTGACCTGCGCGAAGACTGGGGTAAGGCATTGCAGGAAAAGGGTTTCGATTCATCCAAGCCCTCGGCGTGGATTGTCGAAGGGCTGTTGATCTATCTGCCGGCAGACGCCCAGGAACGACTGTTCGAATCCATCGACGAGCTGGCCGCCCCGGGCAGCTTCGTGGGCATCGAGCAGATGACGACCTACGCGGACGTGGTGTTCGCCATGTTGGTCGCGGGTGCCAACGAAAGCGGCGATCAGGCGAATTCGGATTTCTTCTCGCTGATCTACAACGAGCAGCGCAGCGAGGCCGCAACCTGGTTCCGTTGCCACGGTTGGGGTTCTGAGCGTACCGAGCTGTTGGACTATCTCAATCTCTCGGGTCGCACATTGCCCGAGCCGAGCCAGCCCGCCTGGTACATGTTCAACTCGATCAGCCTGGTGTCGGCAGTCAAGGGCTAGGCGTTCAGATGCCGGTCGAGGAATCCGGTCATTCGGCGTAGGTAATCACCCTGGTTCACATGCAGGATGTGGTTTCCCGGGAACCAGTGCAGGGCACAACGATCCCAGTGCTCCCAGAGCATTTCGGCTTGCTCCGGGGGTGCTAGTCGATCGCCGAGTCCGGTGATGATGAGTCGCCGCTCCTTTGGCACCACCGGCTGGTAGGTGAGGGGAGAGGAGTAGGAGAGCGCGCCGTCGAGCTGGTTGTGGTCGAGGTGACCGAGCCTGGCGGCGAGTTTGATCGTGTGTTCGGCCGGAACCCAGCTGTGCAGAAGCGATTTCACATCCACCACAGGAACATTGGGAATGGTGACGTCGATCCGGCGCTCCACGGTGGAGATCAATCCGGTGGTGTAGCCGCCGAGCGACAGGCCGGTGAGTCCGATCCTTTCGACTCCGGTGCCGCGCAGGTAGTTCACGAAGATCCGGAAGTCGTGCACGGCCTGACACATCGACTCGGAGAAACCGGTGAAGCCATGGCTGAAGTATCCGGACCCGCTGAACGGCGAGTACTTCTCGGCTCGCCGGCCATGAAAAGGCAAGGTGTACAACAAGATGTCGTATCCGTTGCGGAAGAACCAGGGCAGCGCGAAGAACACTCCGTTGAGTAGGTACGGCGATCCGAAGAACCCATGGATCACGCACAGGGTGGGACGCGGGCCGTCGTCGTGACGCCAATGCTGGGCACGCGCGACACTGTTGTGCGGGAAGCGCTTCCAATAGTCCCGATAGGCGGGATTGCGTGCTTCGTAAGGACTCTCGAAATCCAGGTTCTCCACGGTGCCCTTGGCCAGTGCCTGCGCGACGGGACCTGCGGGGCGTGAGAAGACGACCGGCGTGGTCTGCGGTGCGGGGAAGGACAGGTCTGCGTCACCCATCGCGGCAAGTTCACCGTAGAAGGCCAGGTTGTCGCGCTCGCGTGCCACGAACTCGCGGTCGATGAGCAGGCTTGGGGCCACGACTCCCATCACGGAAAGCGCGCCGACGGTGCGAAGGGCGATATCGGTGAGCGCAGAGGTCTCGACCATGGCACGTTCCCGCAGCGTCAGATCGACCGGCCGGGGCAGCTGAGGACGATCGGTGGGCGCTGGGCGCGGAGTGATTCGCGGCTGTCCGATATCTTCCGATAGCTCCGCTGTCATGGGGTGGCCCTTTCGCCGCGGTGCTAGCCACGCTGCTAGCTCATAGCGAATGTTAGGGCACCCAGGAGAAATTCGTTCGCCAAGACGATAAAGCCGTCGTGCTCGTGTGGTTCAGCAAAAAGACGTGAAAAACAAGCAAAACAGTGTGCTGCCGACGGTCTGTGGGCAGCACAAATAACGTTTACGTTTCGACTAGTTTCGACAATAAAACTTGTGCCGTCAACCCCTTGTGCTAGCTGAGAGGCGGGTTCAGAGTGAAGGTATGTCCGAAGCATGGATTGAGGGCTGTCCAGTTCAGCGGATCATGTTCCGTGACGGATTGGTAATCAGTCTTGGTGACTACAACGAGGTGGTTATCGCCGTGCCGATGTGGCTCACGCTTCCCCCTGCGGGGAGGTGGCCGCGGGAAATCGTCTGTGTCGATCCGAAGGCGATCCTGGATGAGGAGCGTCCGCTCTTCAGCATCTCGGGTTCTACATGCACCGAGGCCAGGTGGAACGACAAAGGCGATTTGCACATGGAGTTCTCCGATGACCACGTGATCGACGTGCCGCATCACGACTTCGACACGGCGTGGGAGATCTATGGCAAGTACCACGGATATGTGGCCAGCCTGCCGCGCGGCAAGGTTCGCGTGGTGCGCCACGACGTGCCGGAGGAAGCCGGGGCCTGACCGGTTTTCTCCGCGATCGAACCCGATGTGGGGTTGATTCGTGGCGTGAGACTTCTCGCGGTGGCATGTGCGTCAGCGGTGCTCGTGACCGACTCCGGGGTGCATGCCACGCCGGGAAAAGCGTGTCGCCGCAACTCTCTGCTGTTCTAATAGGCACACGGCGTTGACCAAATCTGTGAGATGTTTACGGCGGTAGCTGTCGCATGACCGTTGCCGGGCCAGCGCGCAGTGTTCGACGGGATGAACGGGAGTGTGCGGCCATGGGTGACGCTCGTCGGGGAGCGCAGATCTACGCCACCAGCAGTGAGATTCTGGAGCGCATCCACTTGCGGCGTGCCGTTGCGGTCTTGACCGCTGTGTGCGTGACGGGCATTGCGGCGGCGGCGATTTCCCTGGCCTTCTCGGGAATGTCGACGGTTCCTTTTCTGTGCCTGGGCATTTCAATTCCGGGATTCCTCTGGGGTGTGCGCTACGCACTCAAGAAGCCGGCTACTTACCTGGAGTCTCTTGCGTACGTGGCGTATTGCGATGTGTCGATTGTGATCGGCATCTGCGTGGTGACGACGAGCGGGATCGCCTTCGTCAAACTGGCGTGGTTAGTGGCTGCCAACACCTATACGTTCGTGTTTCACGGTCGCACCGCGGTGGCGATACAAAGCGCTGTCACGGTCGTCGCCACCGCGTTGGCGGTGGGAGGAGCCGTTTTCCGAGGTGACTCCAACGCCCCGGCGCTGATCACGATCGTGGCCACGGTGATCTTGGCCAACCTGATTGCGGCTTGGGTCATCTACGGCGGTATGGCGCAGTTCGCCACCCACGCCGACGACAGAGACCACCTTGCGCGTCACGACGATCTGACCGGGCTGCTGAACCGGCGGGGTCTTCAAGAAGCATGCGAGAAGTGGACCGGCGATGCCAGGAACAGACACATCGTCGTTGCGGTCATCGATCTTGACGAGTTCAAATCGATCAACGACACCTACGGACATGGTGTTGGTGACGAGGTTTTGCGTCGTACCGCACGACAACTGCAGGCGTTGCAGGGGCCAGATAGGTTCTTGGCCAGGCTCGGTGGCGACGAGTTCGGTGTGGTCGCGATTGTCTGTTCCGACGAGGTCCTCAACTACCACCAGGTGGTGCAGGACGCGATGGACAGCGGCGGCGACGAGATACCGGTGAACTCCAGTGTGGGCGTTGCCTCCGAGGCACTCTCACGGCTCGGTGATCTCCCGGACAGCTCGTTGGTAGCTGCTGTTGCCGATCTGCTGATCAAGGCCGACAACGCAATGTATCGCGTCAAGCGAGGTGACTCACTTGGCGCCTACAGCATCGAACGCCGTACCGAGTACCGGATCGGTTGACCACTGCCCGATGGTCGTTAATCCTTTGCGCCGATACCGCTATGGGCCAACCGATTCGGTGCGTGCCAGATAGCGCTGCAACACGTCGGCCAGCCCCGTCCATCCGGACACGACCTCGTCGCGTAGCGGCACCACGCATTCCAATTGGCTGAGGGTGCCGAGCAGGACAATGAGGACGCGTGTGGTCGGGATCAGTTCACCCCGCAATGTCATCTGACGTGCGACGTTGGATAGCCGGGGTTGCGCGAGGCTGTTGACCTGGCCGGCGAACCACGCTCGGCTCAGGTGCGCCTCGGGTGCGAGGAACAGCGCGCGGAACGGCGAGATGGCCTCGACAATGGCTGGGCCGTTGAGCTCTTGGCCCGGCGCCACAAATCCGTGCTTGCGGAGCGCGGAGTCGAGATCGTCGTTGTCACCGTTGAGGATTGCCTCTCCCAGATCGTGAACGAGTTCCACGAAACCGTTGGGATATGTCGAACAGGCTCCGAAGTCGACAACACCGAGCCGCCCGTCGGGAAGCAGCCGGAAGTTGCCGGGATGCGGGTCCCCGTACAGATATCCGCTGCGGCCGAAGCTCGTCATGACGAAGCGAAGGATCTGCGTTGCCGCGCGGTTGCGATCTTCCTGGGATCCATTGCGTATCAGTTGATTCAGCGGTACAGCGTCCACCCATTCGCTGATCAGCACGTCGCGCTGCTGCTCGATGACCCGAGGTACCACGAACTCCGCGTCGTCGGCGTACGCAGCGGCGAACGCGCGTTGATAGTGCGCCTCCTGTCGGAAATTGAGTTCCTCGCCGACGTAGTCACAGAGCGCATCGATTGCCGATCGGACATCGCCGCCCGGGAAAGCGACCCCAACCATGGGCGCCATGGAGCGAAGCTGGCCGAGCTCATTGAGCAGTGCCTCGCGCACTCCCGGATACATCACTTTGACCGCCACCGGTGTGCCGTCATGCCACACCGCACGGTGAACCTGCCCGATCGAGGCGGCCGCCGCCCGCGATGAGTCGAACGCGCTGAAGGATTGACGCCAACCCGCGCCCATATTGGCCGCCATGGTCTCGTGCACGAGGGACGGCAGCATGGACGGTCCGGAATCCTGCAGCTTGCTCAGCGTGACCCTATAGGGCTCGGCCAGCTCGCTGGGCAACCTCAGTTCGGTGAGCGCCAGGATCTGGCCGAGCTTTTGGGCACCCCCGCGCAACTCACCGAGGATCTCGAACACATGTTGCGCGGTGCGTATTTGTATGTCGCGGCCGATTTCCTCGGCCGAGCGGCCGAGGAAACGCTTGCCCACCCCGCCTACGCGGCGGGCCGCGTAGGCGGCGGGGAGTGTGGCCAGCTTTGCATTGCGTACGGGCAGGCGCGCGGGCACGCGGCCAGTAGAAGCCTCGGTGGCCCGCCGTGAGAACAGCGGTACTACTTTGCCTCGGTGCCGATCGAGCATGACCTACCTCAGGGAACAGCGCGCAGCGCGCTACATGTCAGCTAATTCGAGATCAGTGTCTGGTCCTTGTCTCATCCCGTCAAGTCCCGTGAGCCACCCGACTATGCTGTCCGAGACGGTTTGAGCATTTGGAGTGCGAGAGGCGGGGTGATGGAATCGAAGACGGTAGTGGCCGACATTGCCGACGAGTTGGCGCGCCGCGTGGTGGGCGGGGAGTACGCACCCGGTGATCTCATGCTGTCCGTCCGTCAGGTCGCCGATGAGTTCGACGTGAATCGTGCGACGGCGCAACTGGTTCTCGGACGGCTGGAAGCGATGGGGATCGTCGCCGCCCAGCGTGCGCGTGGATTCGTGATTTGCGACCTTCGCGACGGGGCGGGCGCGGACGTCGGTGGTTACGTGTTCAGACTCTCGCAGGCGCCCGACGAGGTCTTTGAAATGTTCCGGGACGCGGTCGACATGGAACGCGCGATTGTGTTGGAATCGCTCATCACCTACGCGACGCTCGACGAGCAGCCGGACTTGACTGCTCTTGAGAACGATGTAGATGAGCTGGAATCAATTACCCAGCTGAATGATCCGGACTACCCGGCAATGTTCGAGAAGGAATTGGGCATCATCCGCCACGTGCTGTCAGCACTCCACCAACCCTTCCGGAAGGCGGTGTTGAACTCGATAGGCGCGATGATCCTGAGCCTGCCCGAGGCGCTCGCCGCCTATTATCCGGATGCGCCGGACGTACGCGTGTTGGTGTGGCGTGCCTTTGTGGCCGCGCGGAAAACCGAGGCCGGCCCCACCCAGTCCCAGCTGGCCCTTTTCGAAGACCTTGTCAACATGTACCACCAGCAAGTCATCGAGCGTTTCGCCGAACTGGTGCTCGGACACGAGGTGGACCTGCCGTTGTATGGGGCCGCGGCCACGGCCTGATAGCTGCCGGTACGCAAACCGTCTGGGCCAGATTGCTGGCGGTGTGCTGAGCCGCTGGCATGAGGGTCGATGACCGTGTGCGTCACACGTTGGGCACGCGGTGGTATTCATGAAATCTGTTATTTATCAACGGATATAAGACACATCGGGGACGCTGACGGCGACCGCACCGGGGCGATGGTGCCCGTCCAGGCGCAGCGTGCGGTCCTGGGCGATCTTCTTTACGCAGGGGATGCTTGGATCGAATTCGCATTCGTGACGATGCGACTACCTCTTGCTGTCTGAGACAGTATGTCTTACAGTTCCCCCATGGTGTCGGCGGGAGTGACAACGCATGGTGCAGCGGGATTTCAGGCTGGGTGCCGGTGCGAAACGTGTCATACGGCGGAAACAGCGCGTCTGCGGTGGATCGGAGAAGCCGAGACCACTCGCTGGGAACAGCTGAACGCGCGCGCCGACCGGGTGTGGGAGCAGCGATTCGAGACGCCGGAACCGTCGCCGTACCGGACTCGCTGGTCTTCCCACGAAATTGCCTATGCGCTCGACCGATCGCGGGCTGTGGATGACATTGCCCGTGCACTGGGACGCACGGTCGACGCGGTGTGGCAAATCCGCCGGAAGCACACGAAGCGATGCACCTGCGGTGCCGCTCTCAATGTGCCCTGACCGTCATGTCGAGATTCTCGTGAGAAGGAATGCCGTCTGCCGTTGCCGATCGTCACGGCCGGCGTGAGGAAACAGATGCAGAAGGAATTCACCGACCTTGAGCTTTTGCATGAGCTTGAGCCTGTTGTCGAGGAGAATGTCCATCGCCACCTGGGGGTGACCAAGGACTGGAATCCGCACGATTATGTGCCGTGGTCGGAGGGTAAGAACTACAAGGCTTTGGGTGGTCAGGATTGGGATCCGGAGCAGTCCAAGCTTTCCGAGGTTGCCAAGGTGGCGATGATCACCAATTTGTTGACCGAGGACAATCTGCCGTCGTATCACCGTGAGATCGCGATGAATTTCACGATGGACGGGCCGTGGGGCACGTGGGTGAATCGGTGGACCGCTGAGGAGAACCGGCACGGGATCGCTATTCGTGACTATCTGGTGGTGACCCGTTCGGTGGATCCGGTCGAGTTGGAGAAGTTGCGCGTGGAGCAGATGACCCGTGGCTTCTCTCCGGGCCAGAACCGCCAAGGCGGAGATTTGGTGTTCGCCGAGAAGCTGTTCGACTCAGTGGTTTACGTGACGTTCCAGGAGTTGGCGACTCGTGTGTCGCACCGCAACACCGGTAAGGCGTGCGATGAGCCCATCGCCGACGAGCTGCTCAAGCGCATCTCGACCGACGAGAACCTGCACATGATCTTCTACCGCAACATGGTGCACGCAGGCATGGAGATTGCACCTAATCAAGCGGTCAAGGCCGTGCACAAGGTGCTCGACAACTTCACCATGCCCGGTTACACGATTCCCGGATTTCGCCGCAATGCGGTCACCATCGCCACCGGCGGGGTGTACGACCCGCAGTCGCATCTCGATGAGGTGGTGCTGCCGGTGCTGCGCAAGTGGCGCATCTTCGATCGCGACGACATCAGCAGTGAGGCCGAGTGGTATCGCGAAGATCTCGACCGCATTATCGGCGACCTGAAGAAGACCGCCTCCGACTTCGAGGAAGTCAAGGCCAAATACCTGGAACGCCAAGCCAAACGTGCCGAACGCCAGGGCGCCAAGGTGCAGATGATCAGTGCCTAGGGCACAGCCACGCCAATTGTCCGCCGGTGGGGCGGCGCTGAATGATGGGAACCGTGCGTAATGCCTAACTTAAGTCCCAAGTACGACGAGATATCGTCCATATACGACATCTCGAACTCCTTCTATGAGCTCTTCCTGGGCCCCACAATGGGTTACACATGTGGGTATTTCGAACGTGAGGATGCGAGCGCCGACGAGGCTCAGATTTCCAAGTTCGACTTAGCGCTGGGCAAGCTAGGCCTGGAACCGGGGATGACGCTGCTCGATGTCGGATGTGGTTGGGGCGCAGGCATGCAACGGGCCATCGAAAAGTACGACGTCAATGTCATCGGGCTGACGCTTTCGGATGAACAGCGCAAGTATGCGATCGACAAGCTCGGGAAGGTTCCTACCCGGAGAACCATCGACATCCGGTTGCAAGGCTGGGAGGAATTCCACACCAAGGTCGACCGCATCGTGTCCATTGGCGCCTTCGAACACTTCGGGTTTGAGCGCTATGACGACTTCTTCACGATGGCCTGGAACATATTGCCCGACGACGGGGTGCTGCTTCTGCATACCATCACGGCATTCGATGAGCGCCGGGTGCAAGAACTGGGACTGCCACTGACTTTCGAGCTGGCCCGGTTTGCCAAGTTCATCATGACCGAGATCTTTCCCGGTGGACGCCTACCCTCCGTGCGTAAGGTCGAACACCACGCGCAGAAGGCCGGATTCACCGTCGGCAGGCTGCACGAGATCGGTCCCCATTACGTCAAGACCTTGCAATGCTGGGCCGAACGATTGCGCGCCCATCGCGATGAGGCCATCGCGCTTCAGGGCCGCGAGGTGTACGAACGATTCGACAAGTATCTGAATGGATGCGTGGACCTGTTTCGTGCCGGATATACCAGCGTTCACCAGTTCACCCTCACCAAAAATGGCCCGAATATCGATCCATTTCCCATGGCGCGGTAATGGATGAGCGGGCATTGGTGGCCGCGGTGCAGCGGCAGTTGACAGCTAACTACTCGTGGTTGACTCCCGAGCGGGTTTCCGGTGCCGTCCAGGCCGCGTATGAACGGTTCGCCGAATGCAGGGTGCGTGAGTTCGTGCCTCTGTTGGTGGAGCGACGGGCCCGCGCCGAGCTGGACGGAGTGCGCGGGGCCGACGCTATGGACCTGAGGTTGTTGTTGCGGGACGGCGTGTAGCCGGATAGCGACTGTGTAGGTCATCGATCAGGCGTTTTGCCTCGAATATGTCCTTGCGCATGGCGGCTGCGCGCTGGCGGTGATGTCGATGCGGGGAACTGCCCGCTGGCGTATGTCGGATGAGATGCTCGGTCTTGGCCATGTTTTGCGACGTCTCGTAGACATGCTCGTAGAGCGACGCCAACAGTGTCCGGGCCTGCGCCACGGAAGGATCCTCTCCACCCACTGAGACATCTTCGCATCTGGGTTTCGGGTTGTACAGCTATCTTCGCAGAATTAACGGAATGGACGAAAAGTATGTCGCGGCAAGGGCCTTGGGAAATGCCGCATGGGTAGCGGTAGGAGGTCGCCTCGTGGGCGGGTGTGGAGCCGATGACGGGAATCGAACCCGCGTATTCAGCTTGGGAAGCTGATGTTCTGCCATTGAACTACATCGGCGGAGGCCGGCCCCGTCCAGTAGAGCTAGTAGGACCTCTCGGCGTGTGAGCTTACATGTGGGAGCGCGCCGCAGTCCGTGCCCTCACGGATTTGGTACTCGCGAAAGGGCAGTCGATCAGGACGAGCGCTTGACCAGGGCACCGATGATCAGCCGGGACAGCATGGTTTCCAGGTCGGTGTCGAAGTTCAATGAGATGTCTGCCAGCGCGGGTTCGGCCTTGGCGGCGGCGATGGCGCTGGCCGACGGTTGGGCGTACATCCACAGCGCCGCGCTGGTCACCACGGTGGAAAGCGACACACTCTGGGAATCGTCGCCGAGCTCAGGGATGAAGCTGCGAATGGCGTCGGTGTACCTGGCGATGGTGGTGTGGGCGGATCGCCGGAAACATAGCAGCGTCTCGGGTGAGACGTTGTATTCCAGGACGCCCGGCTGTGCGGTCATCAGATCGCACAGCACAGCGTGTTCTCGCAGCGACCGGCTGAGCAGGGCCGCCAGGTGGTCGGCTCGCTGCTGCGCCGAACCGTCGTACGTGTCGGCAGAGAGCTCCGTCACAATTTCGGTCACCCAATCCCGCAGGGCGCCGTCGAGCAACTCCAGCAGCACAGCCTCGCGCGACTCGAAATAGCGGATCATCGCCGATTTTGCTAGCCCGGTGCGACGGCTCAGCTCATTAAGGCTGATCTGGCTCACTGGCATGTCGCTGAGCATCGACGAGGCGGTTTCCAGGATGGCTTGCCGACGGATCTCGCGCTGCTCCTCGCTGCGAGCCCGCCGGAAGTTCATGGCCCGATGTTAATCCGCCGCCGATCGCTCGATAGTGAACCGCCGGTCCATTACCGTGGTACGGTCTCTGACGCAATAGACCGGCGGTACACAAAGTGGTGATGCCGCTCGTCTGGTAGTCGCCTCACCGGCAGGAACCTGCGGTCCTGAACAGCGCACAAGCAGAAGGGGATGCACGGGTGTACCGACTGTTTAAGCAATTCTGGATACCGCTGCTGCTGGTGGTCGTCGTCGGGATCGGTGGATATGCGATTGCGCAGATCCGCGGCTCCGCTGCGCCTCGTCCAGCGAAACTCGGCGAGGGATCGGGCATCACTGCCAACTTCAACCCGAAGCGCATCACGTACGAGGTCGTCGGCTCCGGCGGCACCGCGAACCTCAATTACCTCGATGAGAACGGCCAACCCCATCTGATCGAGAATGCCTCGCTCCCTTGGTCATTCACGATCGTGACGACGCTGCCGTCGATGTCGGCCAATATCGTCGCCCAGGGGGATCGCGATGTCAGCGACCTGGGCTGCCGCGTGACCGTCGACGGGCAGGTGCGCGACAACCGTTCCAGCGCAGACAAAGTCAAACCGTTCATCTACTGCTTGGTGAAATCCGTATGAGCAATCTGCACGCAAAGCCGCACCGCCCGTTCCTCGGCCACCTGGTCCGGGTTCTCTCGCTGCCGATCATTCTGTTCTGGGTGGCGCTCGCGGTCATCTTGGGCACGGTGACCCCATCTCTGACTGACGTGGCGGCGAGCCGGTCGGTGCCTCTGAGCCCGCAGAATTCCGAGTCTTATCAAGGGATGTTGAACATCGGCAAGGTGTTTCAGCAGTACGACTCGGACTCCTCGGCGATGGTCGTTTTGGAAGGCGACGACAAACTGGGCGACAGCGCGCACAAGTACTACGACGACATCGTCGCCAAGCTCAAGGACGATCACGAGCACGTGCAGAACGTCCAGGACTTCTGGAGCGATCCGCTGACCGCGGCGGGCTCACAAAGTGTGGACGGCAAGGCCGCCTATGTACAGATCTTCCTCAATGGTTCGCAGGGCACCAGCGCCAGCCATGAATCGGTGGCCGCGGTGCGTCACATTGTCGACTCCGTTCCCGCCCCAACGGGTATCAAGGCCCATGTCGCCGGCACGACCGTGCTCAACGCTGACACCCAGGTGGCCGGTCACCAGAGCATGGCGACCATGGAACTGGTGTCGGTGGGCGTGATCATCGTGATGATCCTGTTCATCTATCGCTCCATCGTCACCATGCTCATCTCCATGGTCATTATTGGCCTGGAACTATTTGCCGCCCAAGGTGTTACGGCGACAGCGGGCTATCTGAACGTCATCGGATTGACTCCCTACGCGGTGAGCATGGTGACGATGCTGGCGCTGGCGGCCGGCACGGACTATGTGATCTTCCTCTTCGGTCGTTATCACGAGGAGAGGTCGAAGGGACTGAGCCGGGAAGACGCGTATTACGTGGCATATCACGGTGTCTCGCACGTCATTCTGGGCTCAGGCCTGACCATCGTCGGTGCGTGCCTGTGCCTGACCATGACCACGCTGCCGTACTTCCAGAGCATGGCGCTGCCGTGTGCGATCTCGGTGCTGGTGATCGTGGCCGCCGCGCTGACGTTGGCGCCCGCGGTGTTGACGGTGGCCTCCAAGTTCGGGCTCCTGGAGCCCAGGGGCAAGCTATCCACCACTGGCTGGCGCAAGGTCGGTACGTCGGTGGTGCGCTGGCCCATTCCGATCATCGTGTTGACCAGCTTGATCGCGATCATCGGTTTCGTCAGTCTGATGACGTACGTGCCGCAGTACAACGACCAGAAGTTCACACCGGCCGATATGCCGGCCAACCTTGCCATGGAGGTCGCCGACAGGCACTTCTCCCAGGCCCGTATGAACCCCGAGCTGCTGATGCTGGAGGCCGACCACGACCTGCGTACACCGGCCGACATGCTGGTCATTGACAGGGTGGCCAAAGGCATTGTGCACATGCGCGGTATCGAGCGGGTACAGACGATCACCCGTCCCCTGGGCGCGCCGATCGAGCACAGCTCGATCCCGTTCTTGATGGGCGCGCAGAACGCCGGCACCCTGCAGACCGCGAAGTTCAACAACGAGAACTCGGCGCAGATGCTTGAGCAGGCCGACGAACTGAGCAGGACCGTGGCCAGCATGGAGCGGATGTACAGCCTCATGCAGGAACTTACGGGGACCATGCACAGCATGGTGGGCCGGACTCATGAGATGGAGGCGACCATCCAGGAGATGCGTGACAACTTGGCCAATTTTGACGATTTCTTCCGGCCGCTGCGTAACTACTTCTACTGGGAAAAGCATTGCTTTGACATCCCGATCTGCCAGTCGCTGAGATCGATTTTCGATGTTTTGGACAGCGTTGACGTGCTCGCCGATCAAATGCACGGCCTCATCGCGGATATGGATCACATGGACCAGCTGATGCCGCAGATGCTGCCGGTGCTGAGAACGACCATTGATTCGATGGGCCGGATGCGCGACTTCATGATCGCCACCCACAGTACAATGGCCGGGACCCAGGCCCAACAGCAAGAATTGGCGAAGGGCGCCACGGAGATTGGCTTGTACTTCGATCAAGCCAAGAACGACGACTTCTTCTATCTACCACCCGATGTATTCACCAACCCCGACTTCAAGCGCGGGCTCAAGATGTTCGTCTCACCCGACGGCAAGGCGGTGCGATTCATCATCACCCACCAGGGCGACCCGGCCTCGGTCGAGGGCATCGAACACGTCCGCGACCTCAAAGGTGTTGTTGCCGACGCGGTTAAAGGCACTCCGCTGTCCAACGCCAAGGTCTCGATCGCGGGTACCGCTTCGATGTATGCCGATATGCAGGACGGTGTTTCCATTGATTTGATGATCGCGGTCATCGCGTCGATGATCCTGATCTTTGCGATCATGGTGCTGATCACCCGCTCCGTGGTGGCGGCCCTGGTCATCGTCGGCACGGTGGCGGCGTCCCTGGGCACCGCGTGTGGCCTGTCAGTGTTGTTGTGGCAGGACATCCTTGGACTCGGTGTGCAATGGATCGTGATCCCGTTGTCGATGGTGATCCTGCTGGCGGTGGGTTCGGACTACAACCTGCTGGTGGTCTCGCGGCTCAAGGAGGAGATCCACGCCGGGCTCAATACCGGCATGATTCGCGGCATGGGAGCCACTGGCCGGGTGGTCACCGCCGCCGGCCTGGTGTTCGCGTTCACCATGATGTCGATGATCGTCAGTGATCTGCGCGTGGTGGGTCAGCTGGGCATGACCATCGGTATCGGCCTCATCGTCGACACACTGATCGTTCGTGCCTTCATGACACCGGCGATCGCCGCGGCCCTGGGCCGCTGGTTCTGGTGGCCGATCAACGTCTTCGAGATCGTCCGACGTGGCCGCGAGACACGGGCACCGGAACCGGTCACGGCACCGCTTCCGGTGATGGATGCCGGACCGCAACCGCCAGCTGCGCCCTCCACCTCCTGAAAAGTCTTGGCTAGCAGCGAGGAAATTCTCAGCATGGCCTCAGTGGAGGCGGGCACTGTGACAGTGCGCATCAACTGCGGCGTGTGCCCTGATGCATGGTGAGAAAGAAGGAACACACATGAACCATCTGCCCGGGCATCCGCCGTACGGAGATGATTTCCCGTTGGGACAGCACGGCTATCGGCAAGTGCACGGTTTGTCCCCCGATACCCGGACACGCTACGCGTACGGAGAGACCTTCCCGAACCGAGCCGCATTGGCTCCGAACCCGGCGGGCAAGAAGCGCCTTCGCGTTCTGGGGATGGCCTGCGGTGCGGTCGCGGTGGCGGTAGTGGCCAGCACCGCCACGGCGGCCGTCGTGGTGAACCATTCCACACACGCGGCCCCGGCCGCCCAGGTATCCGGCCCGGGTGCTAGCGAAAAGCCTTCATTGCCAGCAGGTTCCATTCTCGGTAAGCCCGGCAGCGCGGCCCCGGCGGGCTCGGTCGAACAGGTGTCGGCCAAGGTGCTGCCCAGCGTGGTGCAACTGCAAATTCGAAGCGGACAGCAGCAGGAAGAGGGCTCGGGCGTCGTGCTGAGCGCCGACGGATTGATTCTGACCAACAATCACGTCGTGGCGGGGATGAGTAGCGCGGGTGACTCGAGCCCCTTGCGCGGCAACACCGCACCCCGCGGTCCGCTCACCAATCTTCCGCCGGGCATCCTGCCCGGGGAGCAGCTGCCCGGCGGCTACCGCGACGGCCGCGACGGCCAGGAACTGGATGGCTCCGACGGGCGCACCACCCGGCCGTCCGCCCGGGGCGGTGACGGAGTCAAGGCGACGGTGACACTGGCGGACGGCCGCTCGGTGCCCTTCACCATTGTCGGTACCGACCCCGATGACGACATCGCAGTGGTCCGAGCCCAGGGCGTCTCCGACCTCACGCCCATCACCATCGGTTCGTCGAAAGACCTGAAGGTAGGACAGAACGTCGTCGCCATCGGGTCGCCCCTGGGCCTGCAGGGCACGGTGACAACGGGCATCATCAGCGCACTCGGTCGCCCAGTCAGTACCGGCGATGAGCAGAGCGGCCAGCATTCGGTGATGAGTGCCATCCAAACGGACGCGGCCATCAACCCCGGCAACTCCGGCGGTGCGCTCGTCGACATGAACGGCGCCCTCATCGGTGTGAACTCGGCCATAGCCTCGCTGTCCAGCGGTCAGGATTCGCAAGGGGGCGGGCAGGCCGGATCGATTGGACTGGGCTTCGCCATCCCGGTGGATCAGGCCAAGCGCATCGCCGATGAGTTGGTGTCGACCGGCACGGTGCGGCATGCCTCGTTGGGCGTACAACTGGGATCCGGTGAGGACACCCAGGGCGCGGTGGTCGCAGGAGTTGTGCGCGGCAGCGCGGCGGCCACGGCCGGCCTGCCCAAGGGCGCGGTGATCACCAAGGTCGACAACCAGGTCATCGACGGCCCTGAGGCGCTGGTGGCCGCGGTTCGCTCCAAGGCTCCCGGCGACAACGTGACGCTCACCTACAACGACCCGTCAGGAGCGTCGCGCACGGTCCAGGTCACCCTGGATCAGTTGGAAACCTAAGACCGGCTAACTCGGCGGCGGTGGCTCCGGGGACAATGAATGGATGTCCCACCACGACGATCTACCCACGGGCGCCAAGCCCACGGGGTCGACGTCCTGGAGCCCCGCGCCGTGGTTTCTGGCTACGCCGCCGACCGCCAACCCCGAGATGGTCGAGCGGGTGGGCGTTCACCGCATTCTCGACGAGCAGGTGCAACGCTCACGCGCCGTTGTGGTGGTGGCACCGTCGGGTTTCGGCAAGACGGTGGCCGTTGGCCAGTGGGCGGCCGCGCGCAGACGGCTGGCGCCTGGTTCCGCGGGCTGGCTGACCGTCACCGAGCAGGCAGCGGATTGCGCGGAGTTGGTCCGCGGCATCGTGACCGCGCTGCGACGCGCGGTGGCCGATCGCGGCGACGTTCGAGCTCATCAGGCTCTCACCACCGCGCTCGAGCTGCCCACTACGGGGCTGGTGCTGGCAGCTTTGTCCGGTATCGAAATACCTTGGGAAATAGCGGTAGTCGTCGACGATTTCCAGAAGGCCGCCATCGTCATGCAGGCCCCGGAGTTCGTCGATTTCATCGAGCATGGGCCGGGCTGGCTGCGACTGGTCCTGGTGACAACGCAGGCTCCGGAATCGCTTCTCACCCGGCTGCGGGTACATGGCCACGTGGCGGTGCTCTCCTCCGGTGAACTGGCCTTCTCTGTCGAGGATGTGAGTGCGGCCGCAAGTCGTGCGGGGCAGGATCTTTCGCCCGAGCACGCCGATCGGATCGTGAAGCGTACCGGTGGCTGGCCCGCCGCGGTGCGGGTGATGTTGTTGGGCGGTGAAACACCCAGCGCCCTAGACGATGTCGACCTGACGTCGTACATACGCACCGCAGTCCTGGGCAGGTTACGCCCGGAGCTGGCGGATTTCGTCCTCGCCGCGACGGTGTGTACCCGGGTGGACGAAGCGCTGGCGGCCGCTCTCTCCGACCGTCCGGATGCGGCACGCCTACTTGCCGAATGTGCGGTTTCCGGGCTATTCATCGAGCGCTTCGGTTCAGGTGAAGCTGTTGTTTATCAATGGCATTCGATGTTTGTACGCGGGTGCCACGAGATACTGAGGCAGTCGGACCTTTCGCGGTGGCAGGCGCTGAATGCGTTGGCGGCGCGTGAGCTGCGTGACCGTTATCCGTTGGACGCCGTCGAACATGCCATCCGTGGGTCAGAGCCACAGCTCGCCGTGGCGACCATTGCCGATCATTGGCTCGAGCTGCTGCTGGATGCCCGATCGGCGGCGCTGGAGAGCGCGTGCATCACCGTGGCCGAGACATTCGGCGAGACCGCGGAGATCGCGATGGTGCGTTCCTGCTGCCGGGAGATCGCGGGAGATCGCCTTGGCGCACAGTTACATTTCGATCGTGCGCAGACGCTGGTGCATGACACCACGGAGTCACGCCGCCTGCGATTCATCGGCGACCTGACCCGCATCTTGATCTCGGATGATCACGGCACGATGGCCACTGCGGTTGACGTCGTGTCGGCGACCCTTGCCGATCAGTCTCTGGTCCCTGCGCGTGTCTATGCGTGCGCTCTGTTCCTGTCGGGTTGGGCGGAAACCCGATTGCGCCGCGACGTTGACCGCTCGATGCGGCTGTTGGAGTCGGCAGTGCAGGAATGCCTGGCGCTGGGGCTCTTGGCGGTCGGGGAGAGGGCCGCCGAAAGCCTGGCGTTCGCCTACGCGCACGCCGGCCAGTTCGGCCGGGCCGCGCAGGCACTCAGGGCGACAGCCACGCCATGGTTGTCTCATGAAGGTGGCGGAATCGCTTATTTCACCATGGGATTCGTTCATCTCTGGCGTGGCGAGTTGTCGGAGGCGGTAGAGGACTTCAATGTGGTGGATGCGACTGTGGGATCCGGCTACCCCGATATCGGTCGCATGATGCTGGTCTTCAGCGCGGCAGCACAGGGGAACAGGGGAGTGAATCTGTCTCTGCCGGTGCTTGAATCGGTCGCCGCGAGAATCGGTGAGGACGACAATCGGGCGGTTCCGATAGGGAGCTTTCGCGTGGCTGCGCTTGCCAGAATCGCCGAACTGCACGGCAGATCGGATGCGGCGCTGGCCCTTGCCCGGACGCTGGTCGACGTGAGACCGCTGCCCGTGGCCTCGGCGATGGTCTCGGGTATCTGCCGCAGGCTGGGCGATGCGGATATGGCCCGAGCATTGACCGACAACGCCGACGAGGTGTCGTCTGCTCCTTACACCCGCACCTACACGGCGCTGACTCGTGCGCTGCTGGCATGGGAGGGCGATGACCAGACACAGGCACATCGGCTGTTGGAGGAATCGTTGGCGGCGGCCGCCCCGGAATCGGTGCTGTACCCGTTCATGGACAACGCCGACGAGACCTGCCGTGGACTACTGGGTGCGCACAGCTCCAGGACGGCCTACCCGGAGTTCTTGGCCGAATGCCTCGTCGCATGCGAGACGGTGCAGCCGGAGGCCATCGAAGCACTGACCGCCCGCGAGCGAGAGGTGTTGGCGTACATGAGAACGCCGATGACCGCGGCCGAGATCGCGGCGAAGCTGTCGGTCTCCGTCAACACCCTCAAGACCCATCAGCGGGCGATTTATCGGAAGCTGCAGGTGTCGAACCGTCGCGAGGCAATCGGCCTGGGCATGCAATGACCGATTTCGGAAAACCTGGAAGAATTAGGTCATGACCTCGGTTCACGGCACCATCCCGACCGACCGCCCCGAACGGTATGCCAAGCAACTCGCTCAGCATTGGGCCGCGAAGAGCACGGTGAGCGAGCTCGAAGGCGGTGCGGTGAGAATCGAGATCAGCCCCGACGCCGTGACGGTGCTACGGCCCCAACCCGGGGTATTGCACGTCGAGGCCAGCACCGCCGAGTTCGGCGATGTCGTCAAGCGGCACCTTGAGCGGTTCGGTACCCGCGATGAACTCACGTTGACGTGGGCGGCGGATTAGACTCGCGCTCAGGCTGTCTGGTTGATTCCTTTCCTCGTACTTCACTCGATGACGTGTCGAAGCCGGCGGGACCTCTTGTATCTTTTCGCCGACACCGCGGCCGGCGTTCGACCGAGTATTGCGGCGGCTTCGGTGACCGTTAGTGAATGATCCCGAGCGATGGCCGTTTCCTCTGATGTCCAAGGTATTCGGGTCCTGCCTTGGTATGAGGGAGGAACGTTGTTGTGCGCAGCCCACTGGCGGTCGGCCTCGTCATTGACTTCCTGCCATCGCGTCTTCTCCGCTTTGGTGATCCCACGCATACGCGCCGACTCGGCGTCGCGGCATTCTGTACACCGACAACCTTCCTGATACCCCGTCAAGCCATGCGTCATTTCTGATCCTTTGCGTATGTCTTGGGATACGGGGTGCAGGCCCGCGTACGGCGCAGACGGACATGGGCCACCGGACTCGGACGGGCCAGCTTCCCGATGGCCGGCCCGAGCCCAGTGGTTTCCCACCCCTGCGCGTGAGCTCAGTCCCGGGCGAACGCTGCCTGGGCCTCCTGCTCAAGGTCGATGAAGGTCTCCTCGCTGACATCGACTGCAACACCCAAGATGTTGCCCCCCGTGAAGGTGCCGGGATTCGTGTACAGCTGAGAGACGTTGTCGCCGCTGTCATACCCGACACACAGACCGTCGCCAGCCAGGGTGAACTTGCCGGTCTGGGCGCGCATCGGGCCGTTGGCCACGGCCTTGCCATCAACATAAAGGGTTGTGGTGCCCAATGATTCGGCAAACTCGCCCTTCTTCTGCCAGACAAACTCCATGCCCAACGTGCGCCTACCGGGGGCCAGAGGCGGCGAGGCGAAGACCTGCTCGGGTTTGAGGCCCAGGAAGTTGTAGACATAGTGCAGCTTGCCGTCCTTGATGAACAGCGAATGCCCGCCGAAGCGTGAGCCGTGCGCGAAGATGACGCCTTGCGCATCCGGTGCGGTCTCCACGTCCGCGATGATCTTGTAGGAGCGGCCACGAATATTGACCGCCACCCCTTCGGGTACCGGCGCCGCGCCCGGGTAGTAGACGTAGCGGTTGCGCTTCGGTTCGGCCTGCGGGCGCTCCGTCAGGAACATCTCGGTAGCCGTCCGGTCGTCAAGGGGCAGAACGAAGTTCTTGTCCGCCTCGTCGAACCATGTGGCGATGAGCGCCTTGAGTTTGTCCGGGTGCTGGTCGGCCACATTCGTTGATTCCGAACGATCCTCGTCTACGTGGTACAGCTCCCACTTGTCCTGGTCGAAATGCCCCTTGCCGCTGATAGGCGCGTGCAGGGCGGCCGCCTTCCAGCCGTCCTCCCAGATTCCGCGAGTGCCGAGCATCGCGTAGTACTGGCGCTTCTTGGTGGTGGGTGCATCCGCCTTGTCGAAGCTGTATCGCATGGAGACGCCATTGACGGGGTACTGCTTGACACCGCGGTAGGTGTCGGGCATCTGCAGGCCCGCTACATCCAGGATCGTCGGCACGATGTCGGTGACGTGGTGATATTGGTGCCGCACTTCGCCCTTGGCCTTGATGCCCTTGGGCCAGTGGATGACCAAGGGGTCACAGGTTCCACCGGAGAACTGCGAGTAGCGTTTGAACATCTGGAACGGCGTGGAGAATGCGACGGCCCACCCGGTGGGGTAGTGGTTGTAGGTATCGGGGCTACCCAGCGTCTCAAGATATTTCATGTTCTCGGAGAGCTCGTCGGGGTACCCGTTGAAGAACTTGTTTTCGTTCACCGAGCCGTTCGGCGAACCTTCACCGGAGGCGCCGTTGTCCGCCGCGTACAGGACGATGGTGTTGTCCAGTTGGCCGGTCTGCTCCAGGTAGTCGACGATCCGGCCGACCTGGGCATCGGTGTATTCGGAGAACCCGGCGTACACCTCGGCCATGCGGGAGAAGAGCCGCTTCTCGTCGGCGTTGAGGGTGTTCCACGGGCGGACCTCGTCGGCTTTGTTCTCGACATCCTTGGGCATCGGGTTCAGCGGAGTCAGCTTGGTGCCCTTGGGGATGACGCCCTTCTCGACCATCCGGCCGAGCACCCATTCGCGGTATGCCTCATAGCCATCGTCGAACTTGCCCTTGTACTTTTCGGTGTACTCGGCGGGGCTGTGATGCGGTGCGTGGTTGGCGCCGGGGCAGAACCACAGATACCAGGGCTTGGACGGGTTGGTGGCCCGCTGGTCCTTGAGCATCCGAAGTGCCTTGTCGGCCAGGTCTTTCGAGAGATGATAGCCATCCTGAGGGCCATACGGCTGCTCGATGAAGGTGTTGTCCTCGACGAGGTCGGGGTACCAGTTGTTGGTCTCGCCACCCAGGAACCCGTAGAAGCGGTCGAAGCCCTTCTGCAACGGCCACTCCGACCGGCTACCGCCGCCCGCGATGTCCTCCTCGGGCACATTGTGGTTCTTGCCCACCCAGAATGTGCTGTAGCCGTTGTCCTGCAGCACCTGGCCGATGGTCGCGCATTCCGCGGGCAGACGCCCGGCGGCGCCGGGGAATCCGTTGGAGGCCTCGGTGATGGATGCCGAGCGGTTCACGTGGTGATTGCGCCCCGTCAACAGGCAGGAACGGGTCGGTGAGCACAGCGCGGTGGTGTGCCACTGCGAGTACCGCAGCCCGTTGTCGGCCAGGCGCTGCATGACCGGCATGTTGATTCGTCCGCCATAGGGTGACCATGCCGCGAGTCCGGTGTCGTCGTAGAGCACCACCAGCACGTTGGGTGCGCCCTCAGGTGCCTTCTTGAGCTCATACGGCGTCCAGTCGGCCTTCGAATCGCGCACGTCGAGGGCGATCTTCCCGTGGAATTCCTCATTGGTGGGGCCGGTTCCCGGGGTACCGGCACCTGTCGTGTGATCGGTATCCTCGAACCCCTTGATGGCGGCAGTCGCGGCGGCGGCACCAACCCCGGCGGCCGCAATACCGCCCAGAATTGAACGCCGAGATAACTTTCCGCGTTTCTCGTCGTGATCAGCGGCGGTGCCGTCGCCCTTATCGGTGTCCATGAGAAAAAGTCCTCTCGAATTGAGAAATCTGAAGGGAATGGAATCGAGGCCTGCGCGGGCACGTAGAGCCCGCAACGCCACTGCCCGCGCTATTGATCAGTGCTTCACAGTGTTCTCGCTGTAAACCGGAAGCGAAAGGTAATCGCGAAGAAGGGCGTGAAGATGTGAATAGACATGCTCACACCGACGCTAGAGAAGGCGCCGTCAGCGAGCATCACCCTTTTCGGGTGATCTTTTGACTCGAACCCGGGGTGTCAGCGGATCGAGACGAGTTGGTCGACACTGTCCTCGGGTAGCTCACCATCGACGACGGCACTGATGATCGACTCGTTCAACACGATCTGCCCGCCGTGGTTATCGAGGAATGCGGTGTCGGCAGCATCGCGTCCGGTGGTGATGCGCACCATGGTTTGTCTGGGTGCCAGGCAGGTCGCGTCCACCACGCGCCATTGGTTGTCGACGACGGCCTCGGCCACTGCATGGAAGTCCATGGGATCGCAGCCGGGCGCATATACCGCGACAAGTCGTGCCGGCACCTTCACGGCTCGAAGCAGCGCCACCACCAGGTGTGCGTAGTCGCGGCAGACGCCTTTAGCCGCCAGTAACGTGTCGACGGCACCATCGATCGGATCACTGGAGCCCGGTGAGTACGTCAGACGCGAACCGACCCAGGACGAGACCTTTTCGAGAAGCACTCGGGGTTCGGTGTGTTCACCGAATTCGGTTTCTGCGAAGCCGTAGAACTTGTCGGCCTCGGCGTATCGGCTCGGGCGCAGGTATGTCGACAGGTCGGCCTCGTCGACAGGGACTTCGTCGGCTTGACCGAGAATTGTCGCCGTGTAGCAGACCTTGAGGTTGCCCTCGCCGACGTCGAGCCGGTGGATGCGGTTGCCGTGCTCACCCGCGATCTCCCGGGCCGCGACCTGCTGTCCGTTCAACACCAATGACAGGCTTTCGGTCACCTGGGCACCGGATAGCGGTGCGACGGCGACCTGGAACTCCAGCGTCGACGCCGCGAGGACGTCCACGTCGAGCTGGGCTCGAACCTCACGTTTCATATCGATACTCCCGCAAGTCAATACGATGCAATGCGATCCGCTGGCGCGTAAGGCACGGTCGCGACAGCCATGGCCTGGTCACCGCGAGCCCGCCCACACGGTCGGAGGGATAAGTCTGACATCGGAACCGATCGTCCGCCCGTTATGTAGAGCTTTGCGTGCACGCACCGGCCTGCTACGGCAGCTTGCCCACACAGCGGAATCCGATATGTGTGGTTGCGCTGTCCTGCGATTGTGGTGACCGTGCCGCCGGCCGGTAGCGGTGACAGTACTCGGGCGCGCACAGATGCGAGCCGCCCTTGAGGGCCTGGATCACCGACGGATCCGGGTTATCGGAGGGGCTACAGCACGACTTGGCGGATTGCACGCCGCGCTCGAATCGTGTCGACGTCCATTCCCACACATTGCCGATCATGTCGACGAGGCCAAACCCGTTGGGCGGGAAAGTGCCGACGGGTGAGGTGCCCACCCAGCCCAGCGCGCCGTCGTTGCGGTACGGGAATCGGCCTTGCCAGGTGTTGGCCATCAATTGGCCGTCAGGAGCCACCTCGTCGCCCCATGCGTAGACCGTATCGGTGCCGCCGCGTGCGGCGTACTCCCACTCGGCTTCGGTGGGGAGCCGCCTGCCCGCCCAGCGCGCATAGGCCGCAGCGTCGGTGTATGCGACCTGTACAACGGGATGATCTGCGGCGCCGGTGATGTCACTGTCCGGGCCGAACGGCCGGCGCCAATAGGCGCCCGGGACCCAGTCCCACCATTGCTGCCAATCATGGAGATTGACGGGGCCCTCCGTCGGACGGAACGTCATCGCGCCGGGCACGAGATCATCCGGAGACGCACCCGGATACAGGGCGGGGTCGGGCGCCCGTTCCGCGACGGTTACGTACCCGGTCTGCTCGACGAACTCCGCGAACTGCGCGTTGGTCACCGGATGGCGTTCGATGGCGAAGGTGCTCGCGGAAAGAACGCGCTCGGGCCGCTCTTCGGGGTAGAAGGTGTTGCAGCCCATGGTAAATGGCCCACCTGGCAGTTCCACCAGCTCGGTCAGAGTCACCGCCGCCATCTCCGTCTTCTTCAGTTCGGCTATGCGGCGAGTATTGCACCGCCCCCGATCAGGCGGCCACCCGATACACCCGGCGCGCGTTCTCGCGCAGCAGACGGTCCTCGTCGAAACGGTCGCCGAGCACCTGGCGCAGAATCCAAATGCTGTCCGCCAGCGAGACGTTCGGCTTGTCGATGGGGAAGTTCGACGACCAGAAGGTCCGGTCCGTGCCGAACTCGCGGTCCAGATGGGTGATGAGCGGTGCGACGGCGTCCCGAAGCTGCTCGCGCGGCATGGGGTCGGCTCCCAACACCGGCATGCCGATTCCCGAGTGCTTGGCGACCACGTTGGGTAGCGCGGCGAGCGCGGAAATGTCGTCCCGCCACCGTTGCAGGATTTCTCTGCGCTCCGATTCGCTGCCACCCGTGTGCTTGCCGCGGGGGCCGAGCACTCCGACGGGCGTCGCGTAATGATCCAGCACGATGGTGGTTTCGGGATATTCGCGCGCCAGTTGCTGTACGTCGGGAAGTTGGTGTGCGTACACCCACGCATCGAAGCTGAGTCTGCGTTCCGCGACGGCCGAGAAGCCGCGCAGAAAGGTCGGTTGGGCGAGCCAATGCGCTTGCGGTGCCCAGTTCATGACGCCGGGGTCGTCGCTGTGCGCACCCATGCACCTGATGCCGTGTACCAGTGGGTTCGCGCGCAGGTGTGCGTCGAGCAGGTCGGCGATCTCCGCGGTGGAGGGGTCGGCATAAGCCACGATGGCGCCCAAGGTGGGTGCGGCGTTCTGGCCGAATGGCAGCGAACTCAACCACTGCGTCTCGCCGACCGGACCCAAGGGCCCTTTGCCGTGCCAGCCGGCTTCGACGTGAACGATCGTGGTCACATGCGCGCGTTCGCCGTCTTCGTGGTAGTCGGCGGGCAGATATGGCCTCAAGAGATACTGCGGGTCGCCGACGAACTCCCTGGTGGCACTGGGGAAGACCTTCAGGAGGACCGGCCGCAGGAACGGTGCGCGCCGGATGGCCTTCGCCGGGCCGGACGTCACCCGCGGCGTGGTGAACGGATTCCACTGGTGTATGTGCGCATCGATCACCGCAACTGTGTCGCTCACCGTCTCATCTTGTGGAGTCGAGCCCCGCGGCGTCCGGGGATTCGGTAAAAGTCACCGGTTGTAGGGCGCCTCTTGTACCCAGTTGAAACCGCGTTCGACGAGAGGGAACGAGGCGGGGTCCATCCGGGTCACACGCAGATGGATCTCGTGCCCCGCGTAGTCGTCGCCGTCGACGATCATCTGATTCGGTTGCCCGGGCCACCAATAGGTCAGTCTGATCCGGGTCGGGGTCTCCTTGTAGGTGCCCAGCTCGATCCGGTGGCTCAGGTCGATGAAGTGCTTCCGCGGGTCAATCGTGCCGCCGTACAGCTCGAACGAATCGTCCATGCGCTGCACGGTCACCATCACCGGCGCCGACACATGGAATGACCGGTCGAAAATGACTCTGCGCCAACGGATTTTGTCCGTCAACAGCGGATCGCGGGGGTATCCCTCGGCAGAGAACGTCTCCACCTGCCAGATGCCGTACAAGTTGGGAGTGGGCCGGGTGAACTGCTGCCAACCCTGCGCGCTGAAGGCCGCCAGCACGGCCACGCCCACCACCACCTGGGCGGCCAGCGCGATCCGGTTGGCTTTTCGCCCGGTGAACAGTGACGTCGTCGTGGCCGCCGGAACCGCACGATCGGTGAAGAACGCCGTCAGTAGTCGTCGCGCATAGGGCGCCAGCAGAAACAGACTCAACAACAGCAACTGGGAGGACACCGTCTTGAGCCGGATGTCGTAGGTCATGTTGAGCAGGAAGACCTGCGTCAGATCGACCACGCACACCACGAGGCCGGCGGGTGTGGTGCGGGGCAGCAGTAGAAGCAGACCGCCGAGCACCTCGGCCAGGCCGAGCAGAATCTGATACGGCTGCGAGACACCCACCTGTGCCCACAGCACGCCTGCGGGGCTGAAATTTCCGTACGGCTCGACAAGCCGGTTCAGTACGAAGGGCATCTGCGTGGGGATCACCTTCGCCATCCCGAAATAGAACATGGCCGTGGCGAGCACCAGCCGCAGGATCGTCCACACCCAGGCCTGCAGGCGGTCGTAGCGCGGCCGGCGGTGATCGAGCACCGTCCAGATCGCCGTTGCCAGGGCGGCCAGGACGGCGATGCAGAACAGTGCCGTCCACTGGAAGGCGCTGTCGCTGCCCACCTGAGTGCTCTGCACGGTCAGCCCCAGGTGTTCGCCAATCCAGGCGACGGGTCCGCGGAGTCCGTGGAACATTCGGCGCAGAACCGACCACGGCCCGTCGATGCCGAGACCCTTCAGCACCACCGGGACGAGGCCGAGCACCACGGCAAGTCCGAAGATGCCGAAATAGCAGGTCCCGAAGCGAAAAGCGACCATGTTCCCCGTGCCCCAGGCGGGCCGGATCGGGCCCTCGTGATCCGCACCGTGTTCTTCGGCGCCCCCCGCGCTGTTCATCACCCCATGGTCCGGGTAGAGCGCAGTTTGCTCAAGTACCCGGGCCGAAGTGCTCGCCGTCCCGGCCTCAGCTCAGGCTCAGCCGATCCCTGTAGCCTGCCTAACGATCTGTAAACCTGACTGACATCCCGAGGTGTTTCATGACCGTCCGCCAACTACTCGCCGCCTCTGCCGCGGCCTCAGCTTTCGCGCTCAGCTTCCCGGCCGCAGCGCACGCGGACGACAAGACGGTGACCTACGAGGTTGTTTCCTCCACCGCCACCACGGCCAACGTCCAGTACTGGGACGGTACCGAGATGCAGCCCGCCGATGGGGTGACGCTGCCGTGGAAGGTGGACGCGACCGTCGGTGATCTGTCCCGTGGCGCCAAGACGCCCAACCATGCCGAGATCAAGGCCGACTGGCGTTCCACCGCGACGCCGGACGCCGCGGTGACGGTGCGCGTCTACCTGAACGACAAGGTGGTGTGTCAGAGCACCACCGGTACCGGCGAGGCCGACTGCAACTACGCCACCTTCTCGTCCTACATGGACATGGCTCCGCCTAAGTCGTAACCCGGTCGATGTGCTCGAAGAAGTGCGTGAGCACCGCCTCGGGCGCCTCGATCTGCGGCCAATGGCCGATGTTGTCGTCGAGTAGCACCACATCCGGATCGTGGATGACCTCGAGATACCGCTCGGCCATGTGCAATCCGGAGTTCGGGTCGATCGGTCCGTCGATCATGCGCATCGGGATGGCGGTTTCGCGCATGGCGCGTACCCATCGGCTCCGATTGTCGTAACGGTCATTGATGAAGCGGCCCACCTGATGGGTGACGCGGGCGCCGTCGTTGTACTCCAGCACCTGCTGAAAGAGTGACAGCAGCCGTGCCGACGGCTTGGTGTCCGGTCCGAACATCTCGCTCACGGCGGCATCCAGGATCCGGCGCGATACCGGCGTGCCCTGGAATCGGCTTACCAAGTCGCCCAACGGTGTTCGCGACATCAACGTCTGGACTATCCGTGGCCGGTAGGCCTCGATGAACAGCCCGCCGTTGAGCCACGTCACCGAATCGATGGGCATCCGGCCGCGTGATTGCTCCTCGAATTCGAAGCGCGCCAACAACTCCTGGCCCACCGAGTTCCCCAGATCATGGGTGAGCAGATGGAATCGCTCGATGCCCAGATACGACAGCAGTGCCTCGTGCATGTCGGCGTGATCGAGCACCGAGTATCCATACTGAACGGGCTTGTCGGAGAATCCCATTCCGATCATGTCCGGTGCGATGACGGTGAAGCGCTCCACCAACCTGGGCCAGATGAGGGCCCAATCCCATGAGTTGAACGGGTATCCGTGAACCAGCAGCAGCGGAGGTCCGCTGCCCTCGATGCGATAGAAGATGTCAAAACCCAGGTAATCGAAGTAGTGCCCGGCGGCTTTCCATTCTTCGAGCTCAGCGTCCATGGCCGAAATATACCGATCGGTCCGTGGCACAACCGTGTCCCAACCTTGAAGGATTCGAGAACAACATCGGCCAGGATGGATTTGTGTTCCGTCTTCTGACGCTGCTCTGTGCGGCCCTACTTGCCCTGGCGAGCTCTGTCTCCGCCGCCGCTGAGCCCTTCGTGCCCTGGTTCGCGCAGTCCGTGGGGAACGCGACGCAGGTGGTCGCGGTCAACGGCGCGGGTGGCTCCAACGCCAAAATCGACGTGTTCCAGCGCAACGGCAACGAATGGAAAGCCGTGTCCACGGGCATCCCCGCCCACGTGGGTTCCGCCGGATTCATCGACAAGGCGCGCGAAGGGGCCTCGGCTACCCCGAACGGCGTCTATTCCCTGGACTGGGCCTTTGGTACGGCGCCGCCGCCCGCCACGAGCGGTCTGCGCTACGTCCAGATCGGCGCGAACGACTGGTGGGACGGCGACGTGAACAGTCCCACCTACAACACCCATCAGCAGTGCGCCAAGGCCGCGTGCCCCTTCAACACGTCGCAGAGCGAGAACCTCCCCATCCCGCAGTACAAGCACGCCATCGTCATGGGAGTGAACAAGGAGAGGGTCCCCGGCGGCGGGTCGGCCTTCTTTGTCCACACCACCGACGGCGGCCCGACCGCGGGCTGCGTGTCGCTCGACGACGCGACCCTGGTCCAGCTGATCGGCTGGCTGCGCCCGGGCGCCGTCATCGCCATTAAGGGTTAGTTACTAACAGGCGCTTTCCAGGTTGGGCCAGCACCATGGATGGGTGTCCGGAATTCGTGTGCTGCCGCTGAGTCTTGCGCTGCTTGCCGCGGCGTGCGGGTCGACACCGGTGAAACCCGTGGCCGCGGTGCTCCCGGCCCCGCCGCCGCCATGGTTCGCAGACTCTGTCGGTTCCGCGCGTCAGGTCGTCTCGGTTCAGGGCACCGGTGGCACCAAGGCAGTCATCGGCAGGTGGCAACGGAACGGTGATGCCTGGGAGCCCGTCGAGCAGGGCCTATCGTCCGATGTCGGCTCGGCCGGATTCACCGATACCGCCAACGACGACAATCCGGCCACCCCGACAGGGGTATTCAGCCTGGACTACGCCTTCGGGACCGAACCGTCGGTGGCCCACGGCCTGGATTATCTGCAGGTGGACGCCGACGATTGGTGGGACGGCGATCCTGCCAGCCCCGGCTACAACACCCACCAGCGCTGCGCCGAGTCCGCCTGCTCGTTCGACACATCCCTGAGCGAGGAACTCGACGGCTACCCCCGCGCGATCGTCATGGGCGTCAACGCAACGCACAGACCCGGCGGTGGCTCGGCGTTCTTCGTGCACGCTTCCGACGGCAATCCCTCGGCCGGATGCGTGACGCTCGACGACGCCGCGCTCGTTCGGCTGATCGGCTGGCTGCAGCCGGGAGCCGTCATCGCCATCAAGGCCTAGGTCCGTCATCGCCATCAAGGCGTAGGCGCGCCCGCCCGAGCCGCTTCGTGCGGGCGGTTCATCGGTAGGCTCGTCGCGTGCTGCTGTCCGATCGCGATATCCGCGCCGAGCTTGACGCCGGGCGCCTCGGCATCGAGCCCTTCGACGCCGCCCTCATCCAGCCCTCCAGCATCGATGTGCGACTGGACAGTCTGTTCCGGGTGTTCAACAACACCCGCTACACGCATATCGACCCCAAGCAGCGTCAAGACGAGCTAACCAGTCTGGTCGAGCCCGGCGAGGGCGAGCCGTTCGTGTTGCATCCCGGCGAGTTCGTGCTCGGATCCACGTTGGAGGTCTGCTCGCTGCCCGACGATCTGGCCGGACGGCTGGAAGGAAAGTCCTCGCTCGGGCGCCTGGGACTGCTGACGCACTCCACCGCCGGTTTCATCGATCCCGGGTTCTCCGGGCACATCACGCTGGAGCTCTCGAACGTCGCCAACCTGCCCATCACCTTGTGGCCGGGCATGAAGATCGGGCAGCTGTGCCTACTGCGCCTGACGTCTCCGGCCGAGCACCCGTATGGAAGCGCCGGGGTAGGGTCGAAGTACCAGGGGCAGCGCGGTCCGACCCCGTCGCGCTCCTACCAGAACTTCATCAACCCCTAGCTGGGGTAACGGGGAAGCGCGCCCGCCCGATACACAATCGGCAATGACTCGAACTTTTTGACGGCCTTGGCGCGTTTGTTCGTGTGACCGTGTCGATATGCAGCGGAGGATCTGACGTGGACGTCGTACTTGGTGTCTCGATGACACCGACGACTGCCCGCCTGGTACTGGTCGAGGGCGCAGGTGCCGACGGCAGGATCGTCGACACCGACACCATCATCGTCTCCGACGGCGACGGCACGGCCTCCGACCAGGTGCTTTCCGCGATTGTGGGCACCCGTGACGGCATGCTCGACGGCGGCCATCACCTGGTCTCCACCGGAGTGGTGTGGAGCGATCACGCCGAGGCCGCCGCGCTGCGCGACTCCCTGGCCAGCCGCGGGATCGACGGTGTCGAGTTCTTCTCCGCGCTGCACGCCGGAGGTGCGCTGGCCAAGGCCGCGAGCAGCGTCACCGGATACGACAAGTCGGCGCTACTGGTCATCGAACCGGAGACCGCGACGCTCGCCGTGGTCGACTCTGCCGACGGATCGATCGTCGGCCTGGCCAGCGAGCCACTGGTCACCGGCGTCACTCCCGGGGTACTGGCCAACCTGGTCAACCCGCTCAAGGGGCAGGAGAACGCGCCCGACGGGGTGTTCCTGCTGGGCCTGGGCACCGACGTCTCGGACCTGACCGACCCGCTGGGCGAGGCCATCGCGCTGCCGGTGAATTCCCCGGACCAGCCCGAGCTGGCGTTGGCCCGTGGTGCCGCGCTGGCATCGGCACAGGAGCCGGATTTCGAGGCCAGCACCGCGCTGCTGGGACAGGCCTACTCGCTGGAGGGGCCCACGGGTTCGGGCTTTGTGCACCCCGACGCTGTCACGGAAGGCGCCGGCGAGTTCGGGGACGCCGAGACCGAGTTGCGTGAATTCGATGATGTCGAGGACCATCCGGTCGAACGCAAGCCGTTCCTGCTGGTGGGTGCGCCCTTGCTGCTGGTCTTCGGCATCTGCTCGATAGCGCTGGCCGTCTCACTGACGGTGACGGTGCGCTCCACGGTGGATCAGGGGCCGTCGTCGCCGGACCGCGCCGTCGTACAGAACCCGGTGCAGAACCCGCTGCCGCCCGAGGCGCCCCAACAACCAGCGCCGGCTCCCCTGGCCGAGGCCCCGGCGCCCGCCGCGCCTGCTCCCGCACCCGTGCAGCAGGTGGTGGCTCCGGCGCCTCAGCACAACCCGGTGCCGGCGGCACCCAGGCCCGCCGCGCCCGTGCCCGTTCAGCCCGCTCCGCAGGCCCCGGCGCCCGGACCGGAGGCGCCCCCGCCGCCGGCCGCTCCCGCGCCCGCGCCCGCAGAGCCTGCGCCGGTAGCGCCCCCGCCAGCCGTCGTACCGGTGCCGATCCCGTTGTTCCCCCCGGTGTGGGAACAGCCACGGCGCCAGGAAAACCCGTGGTGGGCGCCTCCGCGTAACCGCCCGACCTATGCGCCGCCCGAGTACACCCCGACCTACACACCGCCGGCCCAGACGTGGTCGCCGCCAACGCAGCAGCCACCGATCATCTCGATTCCCGGCTTGCCGCCCATCGGGGGCGGTGACTCCGACGGCGGCTCGCGGGGCGGGTCGCGCGGTGGCTCCGATGGCGGCTCTCGTGGTGGTTGGGGTGACGACGACAGTTCCCGTCGAGGTTCCGATGGCGGCTCGCGCGGTGGCTCCGACAGCGGGTCCTCGCGCGGTGGTTGGGGTGACAGCGGCAGCTCGCGCGGTGGTTCCGACAGTGGCGGCTCGCGCGGTAGTTGGGGCGGCAACGGTGGCTCGCACGGCGGCGGATCCGGCGGTGGTTCCAACTCGGGATTCCCCTGGCCGTTTGGCGGGCGTTAATCAAGGATTCACAACGCCGATGAGCGCCTGCGCGAAGAGGATTCACGCTGAGCTCTCGCCGTACACCCGGCGTTAGGACACCGATGGTGCGGCGTATCCGGGTTGCTAACCCTGGCGGCCTATATAGGCAGTATGAGATGCACCGTATTCGGAACCGGGTACCTCGGAGCCACCCATGCTGCATGCATGGCCGAGCTGGGCCACGAGGTGCTCGGAGTCGACATCGACCCAGGCAAGGTCGCCAAGCTCTCGTCGGGTGACATTCCGTTCTACGAGCCCGGGCTGCGAAAGATATTGCAGAGCAACATCGCATCCGGGCGCCTGCGCTTCACCACCAGCTATGCCGAGGCCGCCGAATTCGCCGACGTGCACTTCCTGGGCGTCGGAACGCCGCAGAAGAAGGGCGAATACGGGGCGGATCTGCGCCATGTCCACTCGGTGATCGACACCCTGGTCCCGCTGCTCTCACGGTCCGCGGTGATCATCGGCAAGTCCACCGTTCCGGTAGGTACCGCACGTGAACTGGGCCAGCGGGCAGCGGGATTCGCGGGCGAGGGCGTCGACGTCGAGGTGGCCTGGAACCCCGAGTTCCTGCGTGAAGGCTATGCAGTCAAGGACACCCTGCACCCGGACCGCATCGTGCTCGGTGTGCAGCAGGATTCCGACCGTGCCGAGAAGCTGGTGCGCGAACTGTACGGGCCGATCCTCGACGAAGAGGTTCCCTTTCTGGTCACCGACCTGGAAACCGCTGAGCTGGTCAAGGTTTCGGCCAACGCCTTCCTGGCGACCAAGATCTCCTTCATCAACGCCATCTCCGAGGTGTGCGAGGCGGTGGGTGCCGACGTGACCACGCTGGCCGATGCACTGGGCTACGACCCGCGCATCGGGCGGCGGTTCCTCAACGCGGGCTTGGGATTCGGTGGGGGATGCCTGCCCAAGGACATCCGGGCGTTCATGGCGCGCGCGGGCGAGCTGGGAGCCAGCCATGCCCTGACCTTCCTGCGCGAGGTGGACAGCATCAACATGCGGCGGCGCACCCGGATGGTCGAGCTTGCCACCAAGGCATGCGGCGGATCGCTGCTCGGCGCCAACGTGGCGGTGCTGGGCGCCGCGTTCAAGCCGGAGTCCGATGACGTCCGAGACTCACCGGCGCTCAACGTCGCCGGCCTGCTGCAGCTCAACGGCGCGGCCGTCAACGTCTACGACCCCAAGGCCCTGGAGAATTCACGCCGGCTGTTCCCGACACTGAACTACGCCACCTCGGTGCTGGAGGCCGCCGATCGTGCCGATGCCGTGCTGCTGCTCACCGAATGGCAGGAGTTCGTCGACTTCGATCCCGACGAGCTGGCCAAGGTAGTGCGCACCAAAGTCATTGTGGACGGTCGCAATTGCCTCGACGCCGCCAAGTGGGTCAACGCTGGATGGCGTGTGTTCTGCCTGGGCAAGCGCGTGGAAGAGCTGACTCACGCCTGACCCTCTGGGGCGCCGACACGCCGTGTAGTGGCGGTTCTGTCTCGCATATGGTCGCCACGAACGGGCGTGTCGGCGGGTGGTGGGCCTACTGGCGGTAGCTCGCCAGGAAGTTGCCCAGGCGTTCGATGGCGACCGCAAGGTCGCGGGCCCACGGCAACGTCACGATCCGAAGATGGTCGGGCTCGGGCCAATTGAAGCCGGTGCCCTGCGTCAGCAGGATCTTTTCGTTGAGCAATAGATCCAGGACCAGCTGGTCGTCATCGTGGATGTGGTGCACCTCGGGGTCCAGGCGCGGGAATGCGTAGAGCGCGCCCTGCGGCTTGACGCAGGAGACGCCGGGAATCTCGTTGAGCTTGGTCCAGGCCACATCGCGCTGTTCCAGCAGTCGGCCACCCGGGAGCACCAGATCATCGATGCTCTGATGTCCGCCGAGGGCGACCTGAATCGCATGCTGGGCAGGCACATTCGGGCACAGTCGCATGTTGGCCAGAAGGTTGACGCCCTCCAGCAGGCTGGCCGCGTGATCCTTGGGCCCGGTGATGGCCAGCCACGCCGACCGGTATCCGGCCACCCGGTACGCCTTGGATAGTCCGTTGAAAGTGAAACACAACAGATCCGGGGCCAGCGATGCCACGCTGATGTGCTCGGCGTCGTCGTAGAGGATCTTGTCGTAGATCTCGTCGGCCAACAGCAGCAGCTGATGCTTGCGGGCCAGTTCCACCATCTTCGTGAGGATTTCGCGGGTGTAGACCGCGCCGGTGGGGTTGTTCGGGTTGATGATGACGAGGGCCTTGGTGCGCTCGGTGATCTTGGATTCCAGATCCTCGATATCCGGCATCCAGCCGTTGGTCTCATCGCACATGTAATGCACCGCGGTGCCACCGGCCAACGAGGTGGCGGCGGTCCACAGCGGATAGTCAGGTGCCGGGATGAGCACCTGGTCGCCGTTGTCGAGCAGTGCCTGGGTGGTCATGGTGATGAGCTCGGATACCCCGTTGCCCAGGAAGACGTCGTCCACGTCCAGGTACGGGAAGCCGTCGACCAGCTCGTAGCGGGTGACCACCGCGCGTCGCGCGGGCAGGATGCCCTTGGAATCGGAATAGCCCTGCGCATAGGGGAGCGCCTGGATGATGTCGCGCATGATGACATCGGGCGCCTCGAAACCGAACGGCGCCGGGTTGCCGATGTTGAGTTTGAGGATGCGGTGCCCCTCGGCTTCCAGCCGGGCGGCGTGGGCGTGTACCGGACCCCTGATCTCGTACAGGACGTCTTGCAGCTTGGTGGACTGCGCAAAGACCCGCTGATGCTGCCGCGATGAGACGCCGGGCACGCGCGGGGGCACGTCAGTCGGCAAGTTATCGGTACTCACGGTCTCAATGGTGGCATTGCTGTCCAGCCAATATCTAATTTCGGCGGCCGGGACGGCGTGCTCCCGGGGCCATGCCCAGGCCCTTGACCGGGGGCTCCGGCGCCGCAGGCGCCTCTTCCTTCGCTGCGGGTGCGGGTGCAGCCGGTTCCGGTGCCGCGGCGGGCTGCTCGGGTTCCGGAGCTGCTTCCGGGGCAGGAGCGGCGGCAGCCGGGGGAGCTGCCTTCTTGGCGCCGGGGCGGCGCGCGCCGGTGGCAATGCCGAGACCCTTGACCGGGGGCTCTGGTGTGGCGGCAGCAGGAGCCGACGGCGTCTCCGGAGCGGCCGGTGCAGCAGTCTCAGGCTCTGCTGCCGCAGGGACGGGAGCCGATGCTGCCGGGGCGGCCTTCTTGGTGCCGGGTCGTTTGGCGCCGGACGCCATACCCAGGCCCTTGACGGGCGGCACGGGGGCAGCAGGAGCCGCTGGTGCCTCGGATGCCGTCTCGGTCGCCGGTGCCGCGGCAGCAGGGGCGGCCTTCTTGGCGCCGGGTCGTTTGGCCCCGGTGGCCATGCCCAAGCCCTTGACCGGTGCCGCCGGTGCGGAGGGTGCTGCCTCCGCCGTGCTGGGGGCGGCTGCGGGGGCGTCCGACTTCTTGGCGCCGGGTCGCTTAGCGCCAGTGGCCATGCCCAAGCCCTTGACGGGTGCGGCCGGGGCAGCGGCGGCTTCCGCCGAGCTGGCCGCAGGGGCCGCTGCTTTCTTGGCTCCCGGTCGCTTGGCGCCGGTGGCCATGCCCAGGCCCGACACCGGCTTCACTTCCGCAGTGGCGGTCTCGGGGGCTGCGGCCGTTTCGGTGATCGGCTCTTCTTCTTCGGCGACGACGGGTTCGGGTTCCGCTGCCTTTGTCGCCGCCTTTTCCGCAGCGGCCGCAGCAGCGGTGCCCTTGGCGGGCAACGCCTTCCGGACGTCGTCGGTACGGCCCACGGATTCAAGGAGAAGCTGCGCGACGTCGACGACCTCCACGGCGGCGGAGTCGTCGCGCGCGGTCACACCGTCGGTCAGCATCACGCGGCAGAACGGGCAGCCCGTGGCGATCTTGGAGGCCGGGGTGGCCAGGGCTTCGTCGACACGGTCGATGTTGATGCGCTTGCCCAGCTGCTCTTCCATCCACATGCGAGCGCCACCGGCGCCACAGCACATGGAACGCTCACCGTGCCTGGGCATTTCGGTGATCGCCGCACCCGAGGCCCCGATCAGCTCACGCGGCGCGGTGTACACCTTGTTGTGGCGGCCCAGGTAGCACGGATCGTGATAGGTGACGTCCTGCGAGACCGGGGCGACCGGGACCAGCTTCTTGTCGCGCACCAGGCGGTTGAGCAGCTGGGTGTGGTGCACCACCTGGTAGTCGCCGCCGACCTGCGGGTACTCGTTGCCGAGTGCATTGAAGCAGTGGGCACAGGTCACCACGATCTTGCGCTGCTTCTGCTCGACGCCCTCGAACACCGAATTGAGCAGCTCGATGTTCTGCATGGCCAGCTGCTGGAACAAGAATTCGTTGCCGGCGCGGCGGGCAGAGTCACCCGTGCAGGTCTCGTCGGCGCCAAGCACCAGGAACTTCGTTCCGGCCAGGGCCAGCAGCTCCGCCACGGCCTTGGTGGTCTTCTTGGCACGGTCCTCGTAGGCACCCGCGCAGCCAACCCAGAACAGGTACTCGAAGTCGGCGAAGCTGTCCACGTCTTGGCCGAACACCGGGACGTCGAAGTCGACTTCTTCGATCCAGTTGAGGCGGTCCTTGGCGTTCTGGCCCCACGGGTTGCCCTTGTTCTCCAGGTTCTTGAACAGGCCCGCAAGCTCGCCGGGGAACTCCGACTCGATGAGCACCTGGTATCGGCGCATGTCGATGATGTGGTCGACGTGCTCGATGTCGACGGGGCACTGCTCGACGCAGGCGCCGCAAGTGGTGCAGCTCCACAGCACCTCGTGATCGATCACGGCACCCTCGCCGCCGACGAGTTGGCGTTCGCCCTCGGCGGCCTGCGCCTCGCTCAGCTTGGACTTGTCCTCGCCGGCCAGGAGATAGGGGGCCTTGGCGTAGGTGTGGTCACGCAGCGAGGTGATGAGCAGCTTGGGTGACAGCGGCTTACCGGTGTTCCAGGCGGGGCACTGGCTCTGGCAGCGGCCGCACTCGGTACAGGTGGTGATGTCCAGCAGGTCTTTCCAGCTGAAGTCTTCGACCTTGCCGGCACCGAACGCGTCGACATCGGGGTCGGCGCTCTCCATCTCCAGCACCTTGCCGCCGGACATCATCGGCTTGGCCGCACCCAGCGCGACGGAGCCGTCGGCGTTGCGCTTGAAGTAGATGTTGAAGAAGGCCGCGAAACGGTGCCAGGCCACACCCCAGACCAGCTTGCGCCCGACCAGCAGCAGGAACAGGCCGCCGAAAAACATCACGGACAAAGAAAACGCCGAGACCATAAGCGGGCTCGCCGGCAGCAGCTTGGCTACTTGGCTGCTTACTGGGTCGGAGTACGGGTTGGTGTGGTGGTAAGTCGCGATCTTGGCGGACTTCACCAGCAGCATGCCCAGGCCTTCGCTGAGCACGACCATTTCGATTGTGTAAGCGGCGATGAAGTTGGAACCGCCGAAACGAGACAGGCGTTGGGGCTTGCGGGGGTGGTTCAGCTGGCGAATGACTATCAAAGTGACGATGCCGACAATGGTGCCGACGCCGAGAAATTCGATCCAGAGTTCCCAGGCGAAGGATGCGCCGAAAAATGGCCAGTGAAATTCCGGGTTGAAGGTCTGGCCGTAGGACTCGAAGTAGTGCAGGAAGCCGCCGAGGAAGCCGACCATCACCAGCCAGTGGGCCCAGCCCACGGTGCGAAACTTGTTCATCCGGGTGTGCGCGACGACCTCGACGATGACGGTCTTGACGCGTGGGACGATCGGGCGCCAGCGGGTGCCGTCTGGCTGACCGGACAGGATGACGCGGAGCATTTTCACGACGCCGCTACCGAATGAGCCCCAGGCAATCAGGCTGTAGGTGACGCCGATGATTCCGAGAATGATCGTCGCGGTACTCACGGTGGTGCTGACCTCCCGGTCCCGAGAAGTTACTCGTCAGTAACAAGAGTAATGTTACTCGCGGGTAACTTGTGCCAGATGCGAGGTCATCGTCGCATTGCCAGGGTCGAAAGTCCTAGTCAGGCTTACCTAACCCGCCAATCGGGTGAGCTTTCTCGCACTTATGAGGCCAAGATCGCCCGCAACATCGAGAACATGTCGGACCGCGATTCGGCGCCGAGGCGACGACGAATACGCGCGACGTGATGCTCCACGGTCTTGGCCGAAATGAACAGCTGCGCACCGATATCGCGATAGGGAAGCCCACGTAACAGCAGCTCGGCGACCTCGCGTTCGCGATCGGACAGACGCGTGGATGCCGGTGCATGTGCCGCCGCGGGCGACTGGGTCTTGCCGCCGTCGTCCTCCGTTGTGGTGGACGGGGCCCGCAGATCGCGGGCCAGTGCGAGCATTGCGGCGGCCACCTTCGGGTCGTTTGCGTGCAGGGCGGCCTGGCTGGCCAAGCGGGTGGCATCCCAGCCCAGGCCGGTGTCGGCCAGCATCCGTGCGGCGCCGTCCACCTCCGCCCCGTCCACCTGATTGGCGAGCACCCGCAGCCAGGTGCGCCCGGCGGTCGCCAGGGTGCGGGCGTAGGGGCTGGGTCCCGCGGCCGCGGCGAGCGCCTGCCCGTGCGGGGCGAGGTTCTCCGGCGCATTGGTCAGGATCGCGGCATGGACGCCCGCCCACCGCAGCGGTGCCGCCCAGGAGATCGGATCGCCGAGCTGCGCCAGCACCGCGAAGGCGCGGTCCAGGTGGTGCGTCATGGCATCCAGGGTGCGCAGCCGTGCGGCAGCCACCCACAGCTCGCCGACCGGGAGCAGCGTGTAGAGATCGATCGAGTACGCCGACAGCGCGTCCATGGCGGCCTGCCAATGCTGGCGCAGGGGACCGGTGTCTCCATGGCGCCGTGCGATGCCGGTGCGCAGCGACTCGGCGAACAGGCGGTCGCGCCGGGACAGGTCGGCATCGGCCACCGGCAGCCACTGCTCGGCTCCGGTCAGGTCGCCGGACAACATGGCGATCCAGGCCACCAGCAGCCGGTGTCGTACGCCGAACACGTCGTGCGGTCGATCGGCGCGGATCGCATCGGTGAGAATGCTGCGGGCGCGCGCGGTGTCACCGTTGTGCAGCATGGCCAACGCCGCCAGGGCGACGGTGCTATCGGGGGCGAACGCCGACGCGGAGGGCTGCTGGGTGACTGCCTGTCCCAGGAGTGACAACGCCTCTTGGCTGCGGCCCTCAACGGACGCGATGACACCCATGGCGGCATTGCGCAGGGCGGTAGCCGCCGTGGTAGGCGGGGCTCCTGCACTGTCTTCCAAGGACTTTCGTGCATTTGCCAGCTGGCCGGTACCGACGAATACAGGCGCCGCGGCCAGAGCGGTCGAGCCGTCCATATCCGAACCCAACCAGCCGTACAACGCGGCGGCCTGGCCGGAGTCACCGTTGTGACAGGCGATAGCCGCCGCGATGCGTACGGCAGCGGCCCGATGGGCCGGGTCGGCAGAGGTCAGCACCTCATCGGCCTGTGCGGCGGCAGCGGCCAGGTCGCCCGTGCGAGCTAGGGATTCGGCCAGCGGCACCCGAAGCGGGCCAGGCTCGGCGCCCGCGGCCAGCGCGGCCCGGTACAGGTCGACCGCCCCAAGCGGATCGGATTCGGTTGCCGCCCAATCTGATAGCAGCCCGGCGATCTCTTGATCTCGTAATCCATGTGCCACCAGGGCCAAGGCCAAATCGGCAGACACCGAGCCGGCCTGAAGTTGCGTGCGCAGCAGGGAGCGCTCAAGATCGAGATGCCGGGCCGCTCCCAGCAGGCGGGCGGCGCAACCATGCACCCTTGCCGCGAATGCGGTCTGGCCTGGGCCGGGAACAAGTCCGCTCGCCAATGCCTCGTCGACCAGCTCTTCTGCATCGGAAAGAGACAGTGCCGTAGCGATATCCGATGCGCCGATGCCCGCATCCAGTGACATCAACAGGGCGGTCGACAGTGTCGGTGGGGACAACCGGCGCAGCCGGTCATCGATGCGGGAATCGATGGCGCGCAAGGCGGATTCGAGTGGATCGGTCTCGCCCAGATGATCGACGGCCGTAGCGACCAGTGCAAGGTTTCCGCCGGTGGCGGCGGCGATCTCGTCGGCGTGGCCGGCTGCGTACGGGGACAGCCGGGCGATATCGCCAGCGTTGACGGGATGCAGTGTGATCGAGGGTGATTCGCGTTCCAATGCCTGAAAAAGGGCGCGCAGAGCCGGATTGCGTCGGGGCGTCGCGGCCACCACGACGACGGCCGCCGGATCGCTCTCCACCACCATGCGCACCATGTCGAGCTGGCGGGCGGTCAGCGATTCGGCATCGTCGATGACGAACGGGCCGGAGCGCCCGGCGGACAGCTGCTCGGGAACGTGGTTGACGGGCAGCGAGCCGGCATTGCTCAACGTTTCGCGAACGCCGGTCAATACCGATGTCTTGCCGCTGCCCGCCGTGCCGCTGACGAGTACCTTGACGGCGCCGCCCGCGGCCAACCTCTGGCTGATAGTCGTTATCGCCGAGGCGATTCCGTCGAACGTCCCGGAGAGTCCGTTGTCGCGAGCGGCGTTCAGTTGCGCGGACCGATCGGGATCGGGGGCAATCCCGGGATCGTGATCGCCGGGCGCGAGGTGGACGTCGAGGCGGGCTGGGTCGTCGTGGTCGTCGGCTGGGTGGTGGTCGTCGTCGGCGGTGTCGTGGTGGTCGTAGTCGTTGTTGTGGTCGTGGTGGTTGTTGTTGTCGTCGGCGGTGTTGTCGTCGTTGTTGTGGTCGTGGTCGGCGGCGGAGGGGGTGGCGGCTCCGGGGACGGCGGTGGCGGCTGCACCGACTGCGTCACTGTGTGGGTCTGCGGCGGCGGTGGGGGTTCGGGCGACGGCGGTGGCTCGGTCGGCGCGTCGCCCGTGCTCGGCACCACGTTGACACTCGGCGTCGTAGTGGCCGGGGCCGGTGATTCACTGCTGGTCAGCGAGACCATCATGCCGGTGAAGGCGATACCGGCGACGGCTGCCGCGGCGATGAACCACACCAGGGGTCGCCGATACCAGGGCAGCGGTGGGTAGTCGTCGTAGTCGTCTTCGGCCGCGTACGGATCGTGACTGAACTGGAGGTCGGGGCGGGCGGTGGTGGCTTCGGTGGGGCCTTGATACTCGTCGTCCAGGTCGACGGTGTATCCGCTCTGGTATCCCGTTTCCTGCAGAGGAGCCAGGTCCGGGGCTGAATCATCTTGAGACCAAGCCAATTCCGGCTCGTCATTGGCGGCAGCGGCCACCGGAGCGGCAAAGGTCCCGGTGCCCGTCGGCGCCGGGCGCATCATGGTGGCATCGCCCCGCGGTTGCTCGACCGGTCGCATCGCAGTGGCGTCCTGTGGTGGTAGGTCTGGCCGGGTGGCGAGCAGCGCCACGCCACGGGCTGCCGCCAGTTGCGGCTGCGGCCCGGTGATGACAGGAACCCGCATCCGCTCGGAAAGCTGTTGGGTGACAAGCGGAATGCTTGCCCCGCCGCCCACGGAGGCGACCGCGGCGATGTGCGCCGGATGAATTCCGTTGCGCTCCACGGTGTCCTGAATGGCGTTGATCAGCTTGGACAACGGTGCACGCAGGTGGTCTTCGAGCTCGGTGCGGGTGAGCCGGACGTCCGAGGCTATGCCGGGTAGCTGCACCGGTACCGAGGTCGTGGTTTCTCCGGAGAGCCGTTCCTTGGCCAGACGGCACTGATCGCGCAGCCTGGTCAGCGCGCCTACCGAGGTGGTGCCCTCCGGGTCCTGGTTCAGATCGGTGAGCACCTGCGTCAGCAGCATCTGGTCGATCTGTTGGCCGGAGAACTCGACGAATCGGACAGTCTGGCCGATCTGCTGGAACCCGCGGGCGGCATCGGCCAGTGTGATGCTGCTGCCCGAGCCGCCGAGATCGCACACCACCACGACGCCGCGATCGGGGGTCCCCGGTCCCGCGGCCAACGACTCCAGGGCGGCGCGCGTATCGGGGATCAGCTTCAACTGTCTGCCGCCCGGAGCAAGGGCGGGTACACGGTCTATGGCGTCCCGCAGGGTGCTGATGGTCTGCGGGCTCCAGTGCGCGGGGACCGAGGCGGACAGGACGGGCGGTGCGGTGAAGTTCGCGGTGGACGCGGCGTCGGCGATCAGCACGCGCATCGCCTCGGTCAGTGCCCACTCAGCGCGGTGCACCGATCCGTCCGCTGCCACGATGCCCACCGGGTCCCCGACTCGGCCGACGAACCCGGTGAGCGTCAACCCGGGGTGGCTGGGCAGCCCGACCTCGGGCGGACCGTCCTCATGCAGGGTCAGAATCGAGCTGCGCACGACGGGTTGGCTCTGTGGATCGTCGGGTGTCGCCACCAGTTGAGTGGCGCCGATCGACAGTCCCAGTGCGTTGGCCATACCTATCCGTTCGTTCTGCGGTGCCGTGACGTTTCACCCCGCAGCCCAACAGTAGGGGATGACGGTCGTCACACCCCCTAATGAGGAGACATCCCCTAACGTGCGTCCCCCAATGGGGTACCGATGGGCAACGGGTCGCTCCCCGTAGCAGGAGGAACAGGCGGCTCCTACCATCGCAGACATGGGCAATAACTTGTTGGATTTCGTCATGGCGCTGGTCCGTGACCAGGATATGGCCGCGCAGTACGCGGCCAATCCCGAGCAAGTCATTGCCGACGCACATCTGGACGGGGTTCAACCGGCAGATGTTTCCGCGCTGATCCCGGTGGTCAGCGAGTCGATCCCGACGGCCCTGGGCGCACAGGCATCGCAGCTCGCCGCCAACCCGGCCGCAGGTGATCTGACGCAGGCATTGCATACGGCGCTTCCGGCCGACAACATTTGGGCCACCGGCGCCGCGACTCGTGCCTTCGAGGCGTTCGACTCACCGTTCACCGCGCCGACGCACGACCCGAGCCTGGACGCGGGCCTGCACACCGCGACCAACGCGGTCTCGGATCTGGGGGCGCGTCAGGACGCGATCACCCTCCCCGATCAGTTCGGTCCGTCGGCGGATAGCGCGGTTTCGGCGATCGATCAGTTCCAGGCGCCGCTGCAGACCCCCGATGCCGGGTTCGAGCCCGGGCACTTCATCGCAGATGCGGCCACGTCAGGATCTGTCGATTCCGGCCTGCAGGATCCGTTCTTCGATCACGGCGATCTGGGGCATCACCCGGGAATCGACCACGATCCCGGACTCGACCAGTTCTAGCGACGACTAGGTCGCCGGTTCACCGCTGAGTGCGACGAGCGAGCAGCCGGTCCACGGATAGTCGCGCGTCATCGGCGGTCAGCGCCAGCAGCAGGAACCCCCAGCAGAAGGTCGCCGCGAAGGCCCCGCCGTTTTGCATGGGCTCCCAATGCACCGGCAGGTGTTCGAAGAAGTACGCGTAGGCCATCATTCCGGCCGCCAGGACCGCCGACACTCGGGTCCACAGTCCCACCGTCACCATGACGCCCAATACCAGCTCGAACACGCCGGCCCACCAGTACGGCCAGGTGAGGAACGGCTCGGGGTGTCCGGAACCGGTGGGGGATCCGCTCCACCAGCCAAAGATCTTCTGGGTTCCCTCAAGCAAGAAGATGACCCCGAACACGAGGCGGGCGCCCGTGGGAATGACCCATCGCGCTATCTGCCCGGCGCGCTGAACGTTCATGAGCTCTCCCTGATATGCGGTCGACGAATGTGGTGTGGCGCCGCTGGGTGTCAGAACGTGCAGTACACCCGGAACAGCGCCACCAGCGCGGCGCCTACGAGAGTTGTGGGAAGCAACGCGAAGCCGAGCATCAGTCGGCCCCGCGATATCGGTGTGTGGGTGCTGGCTCCCTGTGCCTGTAGCCAGATGAGCCGCACCGCCACCGATTCGCCGGACATGTTCAGGGCGCCCCGCACGGCCACACCCGACTTGCTCATCGCCAGGAGTGCGGCGTGCACGGTGCGCGGCCCGTGCGCCCGTGCCGCCGCATCGTCGGCCGCCAGCTCGACCATCAGCCTCACCATTTCTGGTGCACGGCGCATCAACGGCAGCATCGGAAGTGCTTTCGCTGCGATATCGGCACACAGCACGGCCACATGGTGCCGGCCGCGGATGTGCGCCAATTCGTGCTCGAGCACTGCTGCGCACTGCTGTTCGCCGAGGCGGCGGATGCCATGAGTGGCCACCACCGCTCCTCGAGCGCCACCGAGGCTGTAGGCGATCGGCCGGGGATCGTCGATCCAATGGACGTGCCCGGAGCGACATGCCGCCGCACCCAGCATCCAGAAGTGGCGGGCGCGGTGCCGGCGCGCGGAGCGCAGGCTCCGAATCGCAACGACCGCGATCCGAGTCAGGATGGTCAGCGGCAGCAGCGAGATCCCAAGCTGGACAAGGGTTCCAAAGGATGAGTGCGGGATGCTTCCGCTCAGGCACCCGCCCACCAGCGTCCTGACACCGCTGGTGTCCAGTACGTGAGGAAAGAGCAGCATTGTCGCGGACAACGCCGTCAGTACGAGGAAGGCCATCAAGGCTCCGAGCCAGGCCGCCAGCGCGGCGGCGGGTAGCAGCGAGGGGCGCACGGCCGGTCGCAGACATGCCGGTCCTGCGACAGCGATGAGGGCTGCACTTGTCATCAACACCAAAGCGACGGTCATGTCAGTCCACCTCGTCGGAGGATTCTGCGCAGCACCGTGGATTCCTCCGGGGAGGCAGGGCCGGCGAAATGCAAGAGCACCCCTTCGGCATCGCCACTGGCGGCCAACACTTCCCGGACCATGCGCGCCGCCGCGGCCTCGCGTGTCTCAGCGGCGCGATAGCGGAACGCCCGCCCCACCTTCTCGCGCGTGACGTGACCTTTGTTGTGCAGGTTGTCTAGGACCGTCATGACCGTCGTGTATGCCAAGGGGCGGTCCAGCCGATCCAGGACGTCGCGGACAGTCACCGGCTCCGCTACGGACCACAGCACCTCCATGATCGTCGATTCCCGCTCGCCGAGGCCGAACATGTCACGCACGAGCCGTCTCCTTCCGTCTAGGCGCGCTCATCGGTGTCCTCTCTGGGTCTGTCACTTGTGCCGCTTGTCGCGTCGGTGCGGTGACGCAGCAGACGCACCAGGACTACTGCGAATGCGGCACAGGCGATCACGAGTGCCACTGCCGCGTTCGGCAGGCCGGAGGTGAGATCTTGCAGCCGCGCCTGGATATCGAACTGAGTATCGCTGCCGGTGATCCCGCCCAGTGTGGCTGTCCCGTCGGTGGCGACGAAAAATGCCCCGATCACGATGAACATCGCGCCGGAGACGAGATTGGTGGAATGGGTTCGGAAGCGTCCGATCCGGATCTCGCGTCCCCGGATCCAGCGTCGGTCAGACAGCCCCAATCGCCCCCAGGCGTACGCCAGGACGAATAGGGGTGCCGCCATTCCCAATGAATACAGCGACATGAGCAGGGCGCCATAGATCGGGCTGGAGCCGATGGCGGCCACCGTCAGCACGCTCCCGAGTATCGGCCCGGAGCAGAATCCCGCGAGCGCGTACACGGTGCCGAGCATCAGAACAGACAGGCCCGAGGACAGATCGAGGCGAGCTGCCGCGCGCGCTGCGGGGCCGACGCGGAAGCCGAATCCGGCGATGATCGCCACACCGAGCACGATCATCAACAGGCCTCCCGCCGTCGTCACCTGGGAGCGGTATTCGGTAAGCAGCGCGCCGATCGCGCCTACGCCCGCGCCCAGCGGCACCAGCACCGTCAGCATGCCCAGGTAGAACAGCGCGGTCCTGCGCAGGAGTAGTCCGGTCCGGTCGAAGGAGTATGCGAAGAACGACGGTAGGAGCATCGCCGAGCATGGGCTGACCAACGTCAGAACCCCACCGAGTAGGGCGCCGAGGACTCCGACGTCGATCACCGTTGAGCCTGCTCGATGACCGACACGAAGACGTCCAATGGCTGCGCACCGACCACGGGCTTGTCGTTGATCACGAACACGGGCGTGGAGGCCGCACCGATCGCGACGGCCTCCTGAATGTCTTGTTGTACAGCAGGCAGTAGCCGATCGCTCGCGACTGCTGCCTGGAAGCGGGCCAGGTCCGGGACTCCGGCTTCACGAGCCCGCTCAAGGAGGATTTCGTCGGTCAGCTCGGCATGACCGCGATCCGGTGCATGCCGGTATACAGCACGGTTGAACTCCCAGAACCGGCCTTGTTCGGCCGCTGCTCGACCCGCCTTGGCGGCTTGCACCGACTGTCCGCCGAAGATCGGGAGATCACGCCATTCGATCCGCAGTTTCCCGGTGTCGACATACCGCTCGATGAGTCGAGGTTCGGTGTCCCGGCTGAATTTGGCGCAGAAGGGGCAGCGGTAATCCGAATAGATGACCAGTACGACCGGCGCATCGACGGGGCCCAGGGCCATTGGATCGTCTATGCGCAGCCGGGCCAGGCTGTTGGGGTGTGTGGTGGCCGCGGGTGAGTCGATCGAGGCGGTGCTTCGGCTGCTGTGATCGAAGAACAGGTACGCGGCCAGCACGATGATCACCACGCCCAAGATCGCGGCGATCCAGGTATCACGTTGACGGTTCACGCTTCGCAGCACGGTTTCTCTCTCTCAAATTACTATCCAACTTAGTAAGTAACTACTAGGAAAGATAGTAGATAAATTACTAAGACGGATAGTATTTATGTCGTTATCGCTGCTCAGGGCGTTGTAGTCGCCTATTTTTGGCCGCGGAAAGTAGGCGATCATGCGGTGACGGGTGTCTGCGGCCCCGCCCCTAGTGCCCCCCTAATCCCCTAATGGGGATGGTTGGGAACCCCCGTAGGGGATCGGCTGAGAGGGGGAAGTTTTCCCGTTTTCAGGGCTCTTGCAGGTTCGTAGGTTTGTATTCAGTTCGACCGGACAGAACCGGTTGACTCCGATTACTCAAGGAGACCCCATGTCCATCATCGACTTCATCCTGAACTTGTTCCGCGACCCGGTGCAGGCCGCAAACTATGTCGCTGACCCGCAGGCCTCACTGGCCAACGCTGGGCTCTCGGCGGTCACCGCCGCCCAGGTCGGCGCGGTCATGCCGGTCGTTGCCGAGTCGGTCGCCTCCAACTACGGCTACCAGTCGCAGTGGGTCAATACCGGCAATCCGATTCACGATCTGTCGGGCAACCTGCAGAACTACTACGGTGCACAGCCTGATGGTCCGAGCATCCTGTCGCCCTCGCTGTTGAGCCCCCGGGACAACGACTTCATGAGCCACAACGACACGGACTTTGCAAGCCACAACCCGATCGCGAGTGGCAACCAGCTGATGAGCCCCAGCGGGAACGTCGACAGCTTCAATCGCGGTCCGCTGCTGGACCTGAGCTTTGGTGATATCCAGTTCGGTAACCGTGACACCACGGCCATTGGTGATGGCGCCGTGGCCGTGGGCGGCAGCAACTCCGGTCCCATTGCTTCCGGTAAGGGTTCCACCGCTGTCAACGGTGATGTGCGCGATAGCAACATCATCAATGCGGACCACGGCAGCAATGTCGGTGTGGACCAGAGCCAAACTCGGGTTGGTGGCGACTACACCAACGTCAGTGGGCACGGCTCTGCCGACATCGACAAGAGCGTGACCGTCGTCGATGACCACTCGCAGCGCAACACCACCAATATCAACGATTCGTTCAACACCGACCGCTCGACGAACATCGGCTCGGGTAACACCACCAACACCGAAATCGCTTCGCACAACCAGGCGAATATCGGTACCGCGACGAGCGGAGCCGGTTCGGCCGCTGTGGGTGGTAATGCTGGTTTGGCGGGTAACGCTGGTTTGGCGGGCAATGCTGGTTTGGCGGGTAACGCTGGTTTGGCGGGCAATGCTGGTTTGGCGGGTAACGCTGGTTTGGCGGGTAACGCTGGTTTGGCGGGCAATGCTGGTTTGGCGGCCAACGCTGGTTTGGCAGGTAACGCCGCAGTTGCAGGTAACGCCGCGGTCGTGAGCAACGCAGCGGTCGCGGGTAATGCTGCGGTCGGTGGTGGTGTGAACGCCGGTGCCGGTCTCGGTGGTGCCGTTGGTGCTGGTTCCCATGTGGGTGGTGCCATTAGTGAGTCACTGGGCGGCTCGGGATCTGTGGCGGGTAATGCTGCAGTCGGTGGTGGTGTGAACGCCGGTGCCGGTCTCGGTGGTGCCGTTGGTGCTGGTTCCCATGTGGGTGGTGCCATTAGTGAGTCACTGGGCGGCTCGGGATCTGTGGCGGGTAATGCTGCGGTCGGTGGTGGTGTGAACGCCGGTGCCGGTCTCGGTGGTGCCATTGGCGCTGGTTCTCACGTGGGTGGTGGCGTGAGTGGTGGTTCGCATGTGGGTGGTGCCATCAATGAGTCGTTGGGTGGTTCGGGTTCTGTTGGCGGCGGCACTGCGGTTGGCGGCGGTGCTCACACCGGTGTTGGTGTGGGTGGTGGCGTCAGTGGTGGTTCGCATGTGGGTGGTGCCATCAATGAGTCGTTGGGTGGTTCGGGTTCTGTTGGCGGCGGCACTGCGGTTGGCGGCGGTGCTCACACCGGTGTTGGTGTGGGTGGTGGCGTCAGTGGTGGTTCGCATGTGGGTGGTGCCATCAATGAGTCGTTGGGTGGTTCGGGTTCTGTTGGCGGCAGCACAGCGGTCGGCGCCGGCACCCACTCCAGTGCCATCAATGAGTCGTTGGGTGGCTCGGGTTCTGTTGGCGGCAGCACAGCGGTCGGCGCCGGCACCCATTCCAGCGCCATCAACGAGTCGATGAACAGCTCGCTCAATGCCTCGCACAGCTCCTCGATGAACGAGTCGTTTGGCTCCTCGCTGGGGTCGCATGGTGCGGCTGGTACCGGATTCGAAGCTCAGGGACAGGCCCAGAGTCACGCATCCGCGACCGACCACACCACCCTGCCGGGCGCCGAGCACCACTAGCACCCGGACGGATGCCCCGCACCAGACAACGGTGCGGGGCATCCGCATGGAAGGTTGTCCGACCGTGCTGATCTAGAGAAATGGCACAGTATGAGGAACTTCGAGCGAGAAGGGTTACCGGACCTTGTCTGACACCGCACAAGACAGCCAGCAACAGCTTGCGCTCATCAGCGAGCTGCTTGGGCATGTGCGCAAGATCGCGGGCGAAAACGATCGGGGCGACCTGATCGACCGCCTGGACCGTGTGGACCGGCTTCTCGTGGACCGTCCCCTTCGCGTAGTGGTGGCAGGTCAGCTCAAGCAGGGCAAGAGCCAGCTGGTGAATTCGCTGCTCAACATGCCGGTGGCGAGGGTGGGCGATGACGAAACCACTTCGGTGACAACCGTAATCAGTTATGGCGAGCAGCCGTCGGCGGCACTGGTGGTGGCCCCGGTCGAGCAATACGACGGCGGAGGACTCGCGGGAGAACCTGAGATCATTCCGATCCCGGTGGCCGACATCGGCAAGGACCTCAAACGGGCTCCGCAGGCCCAGGGGCGCGAGGTACTCCGAGTCGAGGTCACGGTGGCCAGCCCGATGCTCAAAAGCGGCCTGTGTCTTGTGGATACCCCAGGGGTTGGTGGTTTCGGGCAACCGCATCTATCGAGCACGCTCGGTCTTCTTCCAGATGCCGACGTCCTGCTCATGGTGAGCGACCTGAGCTCCGAATTCACCGAACCCGAATTGGTTTTCATCCAGCAGGCACTGGATCTGTGCCCCGTTGCGGCGATCGTCAACACCAAGACCGACCTGTACCCGCACTGGCGTGCTGTGGTGGCTGCCAACTCCGCTCATCTGCAGCGTGCCGGAGTCACCGTCCCCGCTATCACGGTGTCCTCGACATTGCGTTCGCACGCGCTGCAGCTCAATGACAAGGAGCTCAACGCCGAATCCAATTTTCCTGCGTTGGTGACGTTTCTGAGCAATGCCATCGCCGATCAGCAGGCCAACTCGCGGCAGCAGGCGATCGCTGAGATCGGTTCGGCATCAGAGCACCTCACCCTCACGCTGGAGGCCGAGCTGAGTGCTCTACAGGACCCGCAGAGCCGTGACGAGCTCACCTCGGACCTGGAGCGGCGCAAGCGCGAAGCCGAGGAAGCGCTCGCTCACACCGCGTTATGGCAGCAGGTCCTTGGCGATGGCATCACCGACATCTCCACCGATGTCGAGCATGACCTGCAATCGCGATTCCGGCGCATCTTGCAACGCACCGAAGAGGTCATCGACCGCACTGACCCCACCAAGAACTGGGCCGAGGTCGGGGCAAAACTTGAACAGGCCGTGGCCAACTCGGTGGGAAACAACTTCGTCTGGGCGCATCAACGGGCGATGCACCTGGCCGCACAGGTGGCCGAAACCTTCGCGACCGACGGCCTGGATTCGGTCAAGATGCCCCGGCTGCGGGCCAGCGAGATGGGCGCCGACCTGAGCGACCTGAAATCGCTGTCAAAACTGGAGGCCAAGCCGATCAAATTGGGGCACAAGGCAATCACCGGGCTGCGCGGGTCCTATGGCGGCGTCATCATGTTCGGCATGCTGACCTCCGTGGCCGGGCTCGGCATGTTCAATCTGATCTCGCTGGGCGCCGGCGCGGTGCTGGGTAAGAAGACCTACAACGAGGACATGGAGAATCGGATGCTGCGCATCCGGGGTGAGGCCAAGACCAACGTGCGCCGGTTCCTTGACGACGTGTCCTTCGTCGTCCTCAAGGAATCGCGTGACAGGCTGCGGCTGGTGCAGCGGCAGCTGCGCGATCATTTCCGCGAGATCGCCAACCAGACCACCCGCTCTCTCAACGAGTCGCTGCAGGCCGCTATCGCGTCGGCGCGGTTAGAGGCAGAGGACCGTGATTCGCGGACCAATGCGGTTGAGCGCCAGTTGCATATCCTTCGCCAGGTCAACGCCCATGTCGAGGGGTTGCAGCCGACCACATGAGCAGCATCGATCAGACCCGTGCCCTCATCGGCGACGCCCTGCGTGCCTACCAGAGCGATCCGCGGTACCTGCGCGTCGCCGAGCCACACGACGAATTGCGGCGCATCGCCGCCAGGCTCGACGAGCCCATCCGGGTGGCCATCGCCGGAACCCTCAACGCCGGTAAATCCACATTGGTCAATGCGCTTGTCGGCGAAGACATAGCACCCACGGATGCCACCGAGGCAACGCGGATCGTCGCCTGGTTTCGCCATGGCGCAGCCCCGCAGGTCACGGCCAATCTCTTCAGCGGTGTGCGCCAGGATATTCCGATCCGGCGCGACGGAGGACTTTCCTTCGAGCTTGACCGTCTCGATCCGGCATCGGTGGCTGATCTCGATGTCCATTGGCCCGCGCCGGAATTGAATGAGATCACGCTCATCGACACGCCCGGAACCTCGTCGTTGTCCACCGAGGTCTCTGAACGCAGCCTGGCACTGCTCGTACCGGAAGATGGTGTGCCCCGGGTCGATGCGGTGATATTTCTCTTGCGCAGCCTGAATGCCGCCGATATCGGGCTGCTCACCCAGATCGGCAAGCTTGTGGGCGGCGAGCGCGGCGGAGCTGTCGGAGTGGTTGGCGTGGTGTCGCGTGCCGACGAGATTGGCGTCGGCAGGCTCGATGCGATGTTGTCCGCACGTGAGGTGGCCGCTCGGTTCGCGGGGGAGATGGAGCGCACAGGGATCTGCCAGGCCGTCGTTCCCGTCGCGGGACTGCTGGCGCTCACCGCACGCACCTTGCGGCAGGCAGAATTCGTCGCGCTGCAGAAACTCGCCGAACTGGATCCGCAGGTGTTGGCCAAGGCCCTGTTGTCGGTGGACAGATTTGTGCGAGAAGACGACTCGCTGCCGGTCGACGCGCAGACCAGGGCCGCGCTGCTGCACCGGTTCGGGATGTTCGGTATCCGGATCGCGGTGACGGTCATCCGGGTGGGCGTCACCGACGCCACCGGGCTGGCCGAGGAACTTCTGGAACGCAGCGGACTGGTGGAACTGCACAACATCATCGCCAACCAGTTCGGTCAACGTGCCGGCATCCTCAAATCGCACACCGCACTACTTTCGGCTCGAAAGGTGCTGACCAGCTACCCGGTCCGGGGAGGGCGCCGGGTCATCGACGAGATCGACCCACTGCTCGCCGACACACACGCCTTCGATGAGCTGAGGCTGCTGGCCGAGCTGTCCTCGCGAACCACCACGCTCACCGAACACGAGACCGTACTGATCCGCAGGTTGTTGGGGGCCTGGGGCACGGATGCCGCTGCACGTTTGGGTTTGGACGAGACGCGTCCAGATGCGCGCCGGGCCGCGCTCGATGCGGTGGGACGCTGGCGGGCGCGGGCCGAGTATCCGCTCAACGATCCGTTCACCAGTCGGGTGTGTTTGGCAGCGGTCCGCAGCGCAGAAGGAATACTCACCCAATTGTCTCTGTACGACCGCCCGGCATACTGAGCAGATGATGATGCGCCTGTTCGTCGCGACCCTTGCCCTGGCGGCTGGATTCAGTACTGCGACGGCCGCGGCCGAACCCACTCCCAATCCGGCGGGGCCCGCGCCCAAGCCCGTTCCCGCCAGTGTGTGGATCAATCCCGGTGAGATTCCGATGAACGGTGATTACCACTGGTCAGCGGCCAACCCCACGGTGTCCGGCCGGGCGGCCTTCCTCAGCATGCGGCTGTGTGGCAACCCACCGGCGGACGTGTTGCCACCGGCGTCGGCCATCGCCACGCAGACCGCGCCGGGTACCGCGGCCTCTGTCGTACAGGCGGCGGGGCAGTGGCCAGAAGGGGCCGCCGGTGGCGCCTCGGCATTCCAGAGCGCTATCCGTTCTCAGCTCAACTACTGCCCGGGCGTCGGCGAGGTGATCAGCGTCGACCTGCGCCCCGCGCCATCCTGGTACGGCTTTGCGGCGACCTTGCTGGTGGGCAAGGAGCGCGACAACCCCACCAGCGAAGTGCACATCTACAACGTGGTCCCGCCGGAATCGGGCACCGTTTCCGAACTAGCGGTCACCGTGCCCCGCACGGGTACTGAGCCCTCGCCGTGGAAGCCCGTCGACGACGCGACGGTCCTGCGCGCGTTGGCTCAGCCGCTGTGCAAGGGCTCTTGCTAGCGAGGAATTCCCGGTGATGATGCAGGGGTGGCTGCGGGCGGGTTCGGTGATCATCGCGATCGCCTGCCTAGGCGGTGCGGCATCGGCCGCCGCGGAACCGAAATCGCTGCCCGACACCGTCTGGATCAATCCACGCGACGTTCCCATGGACCACGTGTCCCATTGGGTTGCGTTGTCGCGCAATGCAATCCCGGTGGATCGTCCAGGCTTCTGGTCGGCCAATCTTTGCTTCTCGCTGGGGGAGAGTCTGCCGCAGTCGCCCGAATCCGCTTCTTCGACAGTGAGTTCCGAAGAGTCCGGGTGGACTGCGGTGGAGGTGATCGCGCACTGGCCCGGTGACACCGGGGTTACCGATCAATATGCCTCGACCGTGTATCGGTCACTACGTGCGCGGTTGGACCACTGCTTCAACGCCGTCGGAGCGCAGGTCAGCGTGACCGACCTGGCCAACGGGCATACCGCCACCGTGACGCTGCCGGCGCAAGGCGGCAAGCAGCCCCAGTACCGGTTGTTCGTGGTGGAGCCGCCCGGCACCGGGACGGTGGCCGAACTGACCGTGACAAACGCTGTTACCGGGGCTGCGGGCGCACCGTGGATGGACGTCGACGACCAGCAGGTTCTGCGCAGCGTGGCGGCGCCGATCTGCCGGACCGCCAAGAGCACCGCCTGCTGAAATTCGGTGCGCGATTTGTGCCGGTGCAGATGCCGAATCACCACCATTGCGTGCCCTTGACGGCGTAGCGTCCGAGACATGCACGGACGCGGAGTCCTTTCAGGCGTATGCGGTATCGCCACGATCATTGCGATGGCCGTCTTGTTGACCCCGGTGTCGATTCAAGTCGAAACGGGCGGCACGACCGAGACGGTGACATGCGGCATGCCCGTCGGCCCGCGGCTGTCCCGGAGCGCGGAGTTGGACAAGATCAGTTCTGCGGGCAGCCAGTCGACCAACTACCACGACCAGTGCGCCGCCAAGCTCGATACCCGGCGCGTGTGGGCCATCCCGATCGGCGTGCTGTCCTTCGTGATCGCGCTATGCGCGGCGGGCCACCTGTGGAAGGAAAACTCCCCCAGCAGCTCCGGACAGGCGCATCACGGCCTGTCCGGACCGCCGGGCGGAATTTCTGGTCCGCCGGGGATGCGGATGGCTCACTGACCCCCGACAGGCACCTGGATGTTGCCGCCGCCGGGAATTGGGACGACTACTGACCGACCGGTCGTGGTGGTCGGCTGGGTTGTCGTGGTCGTCGGCTGAGTCGTGGTGGTGGTCGGCTCAGTCGTCGTAGTTGTCGTGGTGGTGGTCGGCTCGGTCGTCGTGGTTTCCTGACTGGTCGGCGACTCGGAGACCGTTTGAGTCTCCGTCACCGTCGAGTCGCCCCCGTTGTTGCCACCGTGACCGCCATGGCCCTCGTGGCCGCCGCCGGAACCCGCGGGCGTCGAGCTGGTGGTCGAGGAGACGGATGACGTGCTGCCTGCCGGGGCCGGTTTGTCGCTGCTGGTGATCACCAGCGCGGCGATCACGGCGACGACCGCCACGCCCGCGCCCGCCAGCGCGATGAGCACCGCTGGCTGCTTGTACCAAGGATTGGGCTGGTCGGTCCCCTGGTCGTGGTACTGCTCGTTGTACATCGTCGGGTCTTCTGGCGGCTCCGGGTAAGACATGGTGCGGAGCGTAACCCAACTTCCTTAAAGCCCGGGGATTTGCGGGATCTGTGGAATCGGCGGGATTGGGGGGATGGGCGGTATCGGCGGAATGGCCGGCGGGGAGGGAATCGGTGGTATCTCGTACCGATAGGTGGGCGAGGTCGGCGTCTCGTAGTAGGTGGGTTCGGATGTCTGCGCGGGTGCTACCGATTCCGACGAAGGCTCGGTGGTGGGGGCGGTTGTGGGCGACTCCGAGGGCGACGGTGCCGGTTCGGTCGGGGACGTGGTGCTCGAAACCGGTGGTGTCGTCAGCGGTGTGTTGTCGTTGACGACGCGTTTGTCCGTGGACAACACGATGGTCATGAGCACCGCGACGATGGCGATGATGGCAGCGATGGTGCCCACGATTGCCGGCCCGGTTCGGTACCAGGGCGTGAGTTTCTCGCTCTCCTCGATCATCTCCGAGAAGTAGCTCTCATCCTCGGGCGCGTTGGGTGTCTGGCTCATCAGGGCAGGAGCCTAACCGAAGAATGTCAGCCGAACTGGGGGATTACGGTCGATGCGAAGAACTCCAGGTGATCCAGATCCCGCATATCGAGCAGTTGGACGTAGACGCGTTGGACACCGGCGTCGACGTAGGCACTCAGCTTTTCCACGACAGCGTCGGGAGTGCCTGCCAGCGGGCTGTTCTCGGTGATCTCGTCCACCTCGCGACGTGCGTTCGCCGCGCGGCGCGCGATATCGACATCGGTGTCGCCGACGCACACCGCGAAGGCAGCCGAATAGATCATCGAATCCGCCGGACGTCCTGCGGCTTCGACGGCTTGTGCCACGCGCGCATACCGGTCGGTGATGATGTCGACGGGTTGGAACGGCAGGTTGAACTCGGCGGCGAACCGGGCAGCGAGAGCCGGGGTGCGCTTGAGTCCGAGCCCGCCGATGAGGATGGGCGGATGCGGCTCCTGCACAGGTTTGGGTAGCCCGGGAGAGTCGGTCACCGTGTAGTGCTGGCCCGCATAGGAGTAGGTGTCGCCGGTGGGTGTGGTCCACAGGCCGGTGAGGATGTCGAGCTGTTCTTCGAGACGGTCGAACCGTTCACCCAACGACGGGAAGGGAATCGCGTACGCCTCGTGCTCCTCGCTGAACCATCCCGCGCCAAGCCCGAAATCAACCCTGCCGCTGCTCATTTCGTCGACCTGGGCGACGGTGATCGCCAGGGGCCCCGGATGGCGGAAGGTGGCCGAGGTGACCAGCGTGCCGAGCCGGATCGCGGTGGTCTCTCGCGCGATGGCGCCGAGCGTCACCCAGGCATCGGTGGGTCCCGGTAGTCCGTCAGCGCCGCCCATGGCCAGGTAGTGGTCGGACCGGAAGAATGCGGAGAACCCCAGTTCCTCGGCTGCTTGCGCCACCCGTAGCTGGTCGGAGTAGGTGGCGCCCTGTTGTGGTTCGACGAATACCCGGAAGTCCATGACCGCCAGCGTACGTAAGGCCGCACACCCGGGCTCGGGTGACTTGTGCGGATGGCTACGGTGAGTGGACACGATATGCGTGAGTTGACGGATATGCGGCGAAACGAGGGAAAGTGAAATCACGCGTTGCGGTTTCGGTCATGGCGGTGTTGGCCCTGACTCTTGGCGTGGGGCTGGCCGGTTGCTCCGGCACGGATGACAAGGAGACCGCGTCCGCGCAGTCGTCCCGGCTGTTGAACTTCACCGCCAAGACCATCGACGGAGCCGACTTCGCGGGCAGCAGCCTTGCGGGGAGGAAGGCGGTGCTGTGGTTCTGGGCGCCGTGGTGCCCGACCTGTCAGAAGGAAGCCCCGGATCTACAAAAGGCGGCCACCGAGCATCCGGAGGTCACCTTCGTGGGGGTGGCCGCACAAGATCAGGTGCCCGCGATGCGCGACTTCGTCAGCAAGTACGGCCTCACCTTCACCCAGCTGGCAGACACCGACGCCAAGGTATGGGCGTTGTATGACGTCACCCACCAGCCGGCGTTCGCGTTCCTGGGGTCCGAGGGAAAGGCTGAGGTGGTCAAGAGCCCATTGTCGGGGCAAGAGCTCGACAACAAGATCGGGCAATTGCACTGACGTGATCGATTCCGCAGCACTCACTTTCGCGCTGGGGGCGGGGCTGGTGGCCGCGCTTAATCCCTGTGGATTCGCTTTTCTTCCCGGCTATCTCGGGCTGGTGATCGCCGGAAGCGATGGCACGGCGTCCAGGCTGACCGCGGTCGCGAGGGCCGCCACCGCCACTGTGGCCATGGCCGCCGGGTTCCTGACGGTGTTCGGGGTGTTCGGACTGGTGATCTCTCCGGTGGTCGCCTCGGCGGGCCGGTACATGCCCTTCGCGACCGTGGTGATCGGCATAGCACTTGTCGCGCTGTCGATCTGGTTGCTGTCGGGTCGCGACCTCGCGGTGGTGCTGCCCCGGGTTTCCGGTGGTGCACCAACCTCGTCGCTGTTGTCGATGTACGGCTACGGGCTCACCTACGCGGTGGCGTCGCTGTCCTGCACGGTCGGGCCGTTCTTGGCGGTCATCAGTACCACCTTCAAGCAGGGATCCATCGTCTCGGGTGTGGTGGCCTTCATCGCCTATGGGGCGGGCATGGCGGTAACCGTGGGAGTCGCGGCGCTGGCCGTTGCGCTGTTGGGCAATTCCGTGCAGGCGACCATGCGCAAGGTTCTGCCCTATGTGGGCCGCATCGCCGGGGTGATCGTGTTGCTCACCGGTCTGTACGTCACCTATTACGGCTACTACGAGATCAGGCTGAATTTCGGGGACGGCAGCGCCGACGATCCGTTGATCAATACGGCGAGCGCAGTGCAGACCTGGCTGGTGAGCGTGGTGGATGCCACCGGCGTATGGCCGCTGATCGGCGGTATCGCGGTCATCGTGATCGTCGCGGCGGCGAGTTCCTATGCCGTCCGCAGACGGCGCTGAGTTATCGGCTGGCCGGCGGAGGTGGGCAGTGGTTGCTTTGTTGCAATTGGCTGACCAGGCTCGTCAGTGTGTCTTGCTGGGCGGACGCCTGGTCGAGATCCTGCTCCTGCGAGGCGGACATGGGGTGCCAGGTCCCGTCCTCATCGGACACGGTGACTAGTTGGTATTGATTCTGCAGGTCGTTGATCGTGCTGGTCAGATTGCGCAACGGAACGTCAAGAGCACTGATGCGGGCGTTAGCGTTCACCTGGTTCATGTAGCTCACGCCGTGAGTGAGTTGCGTGATGTCGTACCTTCTGAGGCCGCGAGGCTGAAGGCCCGCACCGATGTCATCGTTAAGGCTTTCGGCGATCTGCCCTAGTGCTGCGCACACGGGCTGGGATGGCACGGGGTCATCAGCCCACGCGATCGGTGTCAGCACACCCCCTGCGATACCAGCCAAGATGACAGAAGCCGCGACAGTCCGTCGGGAAACCATGGCCCGCCTTTCACTGGAACATTTGTTCTCTCACCGAATCAAGCTAGCGAGGAATTCTGGGAACGAACTGAGGATCGCCACGCTCGCCTGTTTCGGAGTCGAGGCTGGCACCGCACAGACATTTCACGAGGACCCACCTGCACCGATGTGTCGTGGACGCCGGTGAGTGGGTACCGGGAACAAATATCGGCGGCGGACCGTTGAGCAGTATGTTGAACTTGAGTCACATTGGCTCAACTATGGCTTGACGAAAAGATCCGGACGAGGCAAACTTGAGCGGATCTCACTGAAGGCATTGAGGTAACCAACAGGAGGAATGAACTATGGCTCGTGCGGTCGGAATCGACCTCGGGACCACCAACTCCGTTGTCGCCGTCCTCGAAGGCGGCGACCCGGTAGTTGTCGCGAACTCGGAAGGCTCTCGGACCACCCCGTCCGTCGTTGCGTTCGCGCGCAATGGCGAGGTGCTGGTCGGGCAGCCCGCCAAGAACCAGGCGGTGACCAACGTCGACCGGACCATCCGTTCGGTCAAGCGTCACATGGGCACCGATTGGTCCGTGGAAATCGACGGAAAGAACTACACCCCCCAGGAGATCAGCGCCCGCACGCTGCAGAAGCTGAAGCGCGACGCCGAGGCCTACCTGGGTGAAGACATCGAGGACGCCGTCATCACCGTGCCGGCGTACTTCAACGACGCTCAGCGTCAAGCCACCAAGGAAGCCGGCCAGATCGCCGGTCTGAACGTGCTGCGCATCGTCAACGAGCCGACCGCTGCCGCCCTGGCCTATGGCCTGGACAAGGGCGAGAAGGAACAGACCATCCTGGTCTTCGACCTCGGTGGTGGCACCTTCGACGTGTCGCTGCTGGAGATCGGCGACGGCGTCGTCGAGGTGCGTGCGACCTCCGGTGACAACCACCTCGGTGGTGACGACTGGGACGAACGCATCGTGACCTGGCTCGTCGACAAGTTCAAGGCCAGCGCCGGTATCGACCTGACCAAGGACAAGATGGCGATGCAGCGTCTGCGTGAGGCTGCCGAGAAGGCCAAGATCGAGCTCTCCAGCTCGCAGAGCACCTCGATCAACCTGCCGTACATCACAGTGGACGCGGACAAGAACCCGTTGTTCCTCGACGAGCAGCTGACGCGTGCCGAGTTCCAGAAGATCACCCAGGATCTGCTGGACCGCACCCGCAAGCCGTTCCAGTCGGTGATCAAGGACGCCGGCGTTTCTGTGGCCGACATCGACCACGTGGTGCTGGTGGGTGGTTCCACCCGTATGCCTGCCGTGACCGATCTGGTCAAGGAACTGACCGGTGGCAAGGAGCCCAACAAGGGCGTCAACCCGGACGAGGTTGTCGCCGTGGGCGCCGCGCTGCAGGCCGGTGTGCTGAAGGGCGAGGTCAAAGACGTTCTGCTGCTTGACGTCACCCCGCTTTCCCTCGGCATCGAGACCAAGGGTGGCGTGATGACCAAGCTCATCGAGCGCAACACCACCATCCCCACCAAGCGGTCCGAGACCTTCACCACGGCAGACGACAACCAGCCGTCGGTGCAGATCCAGGTGTACCAGGGTGAGCGCGAAATCGCTTCGCACAACAAGCTCCTGGGCTCCTTCGAGCTGACCGGTATTCCGCCGGCCCCGCGCGGCGTGCCGCAGATCGAGGTCACCTTCGACATCGATGCCAACGGCATCGTGCACGTGACCGCGAAGGACAAGGGCACCGGCAAGGAGAACACGATCAAGATCCAGGAAGGCTCCGGCCTCTCCAAGGAAGAGATCGACCGGATGATCAAGGACGCCGAGGCGCACGCCGACGAGGACAAGAAGCGTCGCGAAGAGGCTGATGTCCGCAACCAGGCCGAGTCGCTGGTCTACCAGACGGAGAAGTTCGTCAAGGAGCAGCGCGAGCCTGCGGAGGGCACCGAGAAGGTCGTCGACGACGAGACCCTGTCCAAGGTCGACGACGCGATCGCCGAGGCCAAGAAGGCGCTGGAAGGCACCGACATCGGCGCCATCAAGGCGGCCATGGAGAAGCTCGGCGAGCAGTCGCAGGCGCTGGGCCAGGCCATCTACGAGGCCGCGGCCGCCAAGGCTCAGTCCGAGGGCGCGGGGACTGAAGGTGGCGCAGGCTCTGCCGATAACGATGTCGTTGACGCCGAGGTCGTTGACGAGGAGAAGGACGGCAAGTGACCCCGTCAGGTGGGCAAGATCGGGAAGAAGATCGCGAACCGGTGACCGTCACCGACAAGCGCCGGATCGATCCCAACACCGGCGCGGTCCGCGAAGAGGCAAAGGCGGCTGAAAACAAGGCTGCCGCAGCGGAACCGGGGGCTTCGGCACCCGGAGCCGCAGGGTCGGCGACATCCGGCCCTGCGGCCGCGGCCTCGGAGGGCGGCTCGGATGCGGATGCCAAGGTGGCCGAACTGACGGCCGATCTGCAGCGTGCGCATGCCGATTTCGCCAACTACCGCAAGCGGGTGGAACGGGACCGGCAGGCCGTCATCGATTCGGCCAAGGCCTCTGTGGTGGCTCAGCTGCTGGGTGTGCTCGACGATCTCGAGCGCGCGCGAGAGCACGGCGACCTGGAATCGGGTCCGCTGCGCAGTGTTTCGGACAAGCTGACCGCGGCCCTCGAAGGGCTGGGGCTGGCGACGTTCGGGGCCGAGGGCGATGACTTCGATCCCTCTCTGCACGAGGCGGTTCAGCACGACGGCCAAGATGGCCATCCGGTACTGGCCGCGGTGCTGCGCAAGGGCTACAAGATGGGCGATCGGGTGCTTCGCACCGCGATGGTCGTCGTCACGGACGGTAATCCCAGCGATGCGGCCAAACCCGAAGCCGGCGACACGGCTCAGCAGGAACCCGAAGCAGCGGGTGCCGAAACACAATCCAAGACAGAATCAGAGTAAGAACTGCACAGCAAGACCCGATGGACGCGAAGGAGGTGATGTCGGGTGACGCAACGTGAATGGGTCGAGAAGGACTTCTACAAGGAGCTCGGCATCTCCTCCACCGCGACCCAGGATGAGATCAAGAAGGCCGCGCGCAAGCTGCTGGCCGAGAACCACCCGGACCGCAACCCCGGAAACCAGGCCGCCGAGGATCGTTACAAGGCGGTCAGTGAAGCCAAGGATGTGCTGTCTGACCCGGCCAAACGCAAGGAGTATGACGAGACCCGTCGACTCTTCGCCGGTGGCGGATTCGGACGTCGTTTCGGTGACAACGGATTCGGCGGCGGTGGTGGATTCAGCGGTGGCGGTAACAGCGCCGAGTTCAACCTCAACGACTTGTTCGGCAACGCCGATACCTCCGGCGGAGGCGGGATCGGTGACCTGTTCGGCGGTCTGTTCGGGCAGCGTGCGCAACCACGCGCCAGCCGGCCGCGCCGGGGCAACGACCTGGAAACCGAAACCCAGCTCGACTTCGTCGAGGCGTGCAAGGGCGTATCGGTTCCGTTGCGGCTCACCAGCCCGGCGCCATGCACCACCTGCCACGGCAGCGGCGCCCGCCCGGGCACCAGCCCGAAGGTCTGCGGCTCCTGCAACGGCAGCGGTGTCATCAACCGGAACCAGGGTGCGTTCGGATTCTCCGAGCCCTGCTCCGATTGCCGTGGCACGGGCTCGATCATCGAGAACCCCTGCACGGACTGCGACGGCACCGGGGTCACCACCCGGACCCGCACCATCACCGTGCGGATCCCGCCGGGAGTCGACGACGGCCAACGTATTCGGCTGGCCGGGCAGGGTGAGGCCGGTCTGCGCGGCGCTCCTTCGGGCGACCTGTACGTCACCGTTCACGTGCGTCCCGACAAGGTGTTCAGCCGAGACGGCGACGACCTGACTCTCACCGTTCCGGTGAGCTTCACCGAATTGGCTTTGGGTGCCACGGTTTCCGTGCCGACTCTGGAAGGCCGCGTCGGGGTGAAGGTGCCCGCGGGCACCTCCGACGGACGCATTCTGCGGGTGCGCGGACGGGGCATCCCTAAGCGCGCGGGCGGCAACGGCGACCTGTTGGTCACCGTCAAGGTCGCCGTGCCGTCGAAGTTGGAAGACAGTGCGCTGGAGGCCTTGCAGCGTTATCAGGTGGCCGAGAAGGCCAGCGGATTCGATCCGCGCGCAGGCTGGGCGGGTGCACGATGACGCCCCGCCGTCAGCCCGAGCGCGGAGCCCGCACTTTCCTGATCTCTGTGGCCGCCGAGCTCGCCGGCATGCACGCGCAGACCCTGCGCACGTACGACCGGCTGGGACTGGTGAGCCCCGAACGCACCGCGGGCGGCGGGCGGCGCTACTCGCAGCGTGATGTTGATCTGCTGCGCGAGGTGCAGCGGCTCTCACAGGACGAGGGCGTCAATCTCGCGGGCATCAAACGGGTCATCGAGCTGGCCAATCAGGTTGAGGCCTTGCAAGCCAAGGTCGCCGAGCTGACGGCCGAGGTGACCCAACTGCGTGCCGCGACCGCGGGACGCGAGGTCGCGGTCATCCCCAAGAGCACCGCAGTCGTCGTCTGGCAGCCGCGCCAGCAGCGCTAGAGCGGGTCGTGCTGGATTCTGGAGGCGTCGGCCCCCTTGGCCACCAGTGCTTCCTTGGTGGCGCTGATCATCGCGGCCGATCCGCCGAGCAGAATCTGGCGATCACCCCAGCCGCCATAGGTGGTCACCACTTCCGAGAGCAGCCCGGTCTGCCGTACATGCAGACCGCGGGGCGGCGTCGGATCGTGGTATTCGGCGGCCCAATCGGGGTTGCGCGGGTATTCGGTGACCGGTGTGACCGACAGCCACGGATTTGTCGAAGCGATATGCCACAGCGTCCACAGGTCATAGAGCTCCTGCGGATAGCGCGCCCCGTAAAACAGGTGAACCCTGGGGTTTTCGGCCCATTGAGATAGCTCCATGATGAGGCATCGCAGCGGGGCGATGCCCGTACTGCCCGCGACCATGAGGACGTCTCCGCCCTCGCGGTCCACCGAGAGCGCACCGAGCGGCGGCGAGATGCGCCAGGTGTCGCCCACCTTGGTCTTGTTGACCATGTCGCCGCTCACGAGTCCGCCGGGTACCGCCTTGACGTGAAATTCGAGGTATCCCTCGGGATCCGGTGGAATCGCCAGGCTCAGATAGCGCCAGTTCCGGGGGCTCTGCGGTACCTGGACGTGAACGTACTGCCCGCAGTGATAGTTCATGGGCGCGTTGAGCTTCAGCCGGATCAATGCGAGATCCCGTGAGGTGCGGTGGTATTCGATGACCTTGCCGTCCCACCAGGGCTGGCCACTGTCCGAGGCGGCGGCGCTACGCATCACCTCGATCATCACCGTGTAGACCTCGGTAGCCGTGGCCTCCATGCGCTGATCCCAAATCGGTTGCAGTACTTCGCGTGTGGTGTCTAGGAGGGCCTGACGCATGGTGCCGTACTGGCTGTCGGTGGCGCCGAATTTCCGATGATCGCGCCCCAGTTGCGCCAGGAAGTTGACCAGTCCCTCCGTGCGATAGGCCGCCATCTCCCAGAGCACGAACTGGAGTGCCTGCCGGAAGTGCTCGCGCTGCGTCGACATGTCGGCGGGAAAGAGATCGCCGACGGTGGGGTCGATGGCGAACCAGCGGCTGTAGAAGCTTCGGACAAGTTTGTCTCCCGACAGCTCGACCCCGCCGACCAAGTCGTGCAGTGCTTCGACGTCCTCAAGCCCCACGAGCTTCCGCTGCCTAACCTTTCCAGGGTTCTTCGCTACCGGGAAGCCAGTCTAGGAGGCGAGTCCAAGACTCGTCTGAGAGTGTGTGTGGCCAGATGGGCCACCGGTGGCCTGTGCAATGAGCTTTTCGTGTGCTGGCAGCATCGCCGAAGGCGCGTCGCATCACTACAAGATCAGTGACGGATGCTCATCAAAATTTGCCAACTGCTATTGCGGCATCGGCACCACCCGCTCCGCCGCGCGCTGCCGTTGGTCGCCCTCACTCGAGAGCAGATGGTCGCCGTCCTGGCCCCGACCGTTGATCGGTACTAGGTTTGCCTGGCTAACGAATCCCGTCACCCCGCTCACCAGTTTCGCAGAGTACAAAGGTGTCACCACCAACGATAGAGTGCGGGCTGTGGGTGATTCGAAAGATCCGGCGGATGTCGTCGGCGATTTCTTCTATCCGCACCCTCCGGGGCGCGTATGGAATGTGCTGGTAGACCCCGAGGTGATGGGTGAGTGGTTCGTCGAACAGATCGGGTTTCGCCCCGAGGTGGGCACGCGGTATCGCCTCATGGATCTTCCGGTGCCGATTGCCAATTATTCGGGGAACATCGCATGCGAGGTTCTGGTGGCTACGCGGAACAAGGAACTGGCGATTTCCTGGTGGGATACGAAGCTGGATGCGCCAGTCGCCTGGCGAACCAGATGGATTCTGTGTGCGGTCCCGGGCGGAACCATGGTGACCTTGAGTCGGCCCGCATTCGACAGTGACGACCCTGCTGTGCGAAGGATGGCCGCGCTCTCAGACCGATTCTGGCCGACCGCGATGACCAAGCTGGGACGCTTGATCGAGCGCGCAGCGACTGCCTCGATAGACGAGGGAGACACCGAACGCTCGTGCGGCTGAGTTTGCTTGGCTAACAGATGAGAACACGGCGGTAACCCAGATTGATGGGGTATGAAAGGTAACCCCATCAATCTGGAGAGTGCCGTGCCCGACGACGCGAACGACATCGCCACCATCCTTCTGGACCAGTTCTATCGACATCCGCCCGAGCGAGTATGGGCGGTGCTGGTGTGTCCGGACGCCATGGAGGAATGGCTGATGGACCCGATTGGATTCCGGCCGGAGGTTGGAACGCGCTTCCGCTTCAGCGCCTTTCCCATACCGATGGCGGATTTCTCGGGCGCGCTGTCCTGCGAGGTGTTGGCGGCTACCCCCAACAGGGTGCTGTCGATCCGGTGGTGGGACATGAAGTCGTCGAGGCAGACGGTGTGGACCGTGACCTGGACACTGCAGGAGGTTCCGGGCGGCACCATGGTCACCCTGCGTCACGACGGGTTCGATCTCGATGATGCCGCGTCACGCGTCTACCGGACGATCTCCGAACGCGGCTGGCCCGGCACGCTGGGCAGGCTCGGTCGATGCATCGATGACGCGCCGGCCGGCGATGACTGGCCACCGCGTTGTCTGGTCACCGATGTATCCGCCTGATCGCCCCCGCGCGTCACGTGACTGCTGTATCCCAGGGGTATGACCGCGGCGCGCGATGACCTGACATCGGTGACGGTTGGGCAGTTCTTCCCGTATCCCGCCGTGCAGGTGTGGCGCGCGATGACGTCGCCCGCGTCGCTCTCGGACTGGACGACCGATCTCGACCAGAACTCCGTGGCGACGGGCAAGTCCTTCTCATTCACCACCTTCCCGATGCCGGAGGTGAATTTTGGCGGGCGGGGGGACTGCGAGTTCACCGATGTCGTGCCTCGCGAACGTTTGGCCTATCGGTTCACCACGCCCGAGAACTCGTTGAATCTGCAGGTCACCTGGACGCTCCATGCCGAGCCGGGTGGTACGCGTCTGTTGGTGGTACACGACGGATTCGACGTCGCCGATCCTGCCCACGTGCGGCTTCGGGCCCTGGTGCGGGAAATCTGGACCGTGGCCATGTCGCGCATGGGAGAGCTGTTGGCCGTGCCGGGGACGGGCGCCGAACCGCCGCCCGATGACGCGACGTCCTTCAGCCTGGGCGAGTTCTACAACTACCCGCCGCGCACGGTCTGGAACGTCGTCACGTCCAAGGAGTTTGTGGGCGATGTGGTGAACGAACACGACTTGGGAGCGGTTCAGGAGGGTGGCCGGTTGACCGTGACCACCTATCCGATCCCGCTTGTCGGGTTCGGCGGCCGAGTGGAGATGCAGTTCCTGGAGGTCCGCGAGCCCGAGCTCATCGTGTGCACATTCGAGATCCCCATCATGGGCGGGATCACCGCGCTCACCCTGACCTGGCGCTTGCGGCCGGTGGACGGTGGAACCCAGCTGTGGTTCACATTGAGCGGATTCGACCCGCAGTCCCCGCTGAATCGCCAGGTCCGGTCGGTTTTGCGTGGGGGAGCGATTCCGGTGTTGTCGCGAGTGGGCGAGCTACTCGAGGGCCGCGGTCACCGTGTGTGAGCCCCGATTGGGTTCCAAGCGCCGCGGGGTGTGATGAGCTAGAGGGAGCTCCAGGAAAAATTTCAAAGTTGAGCGGAACAGACTCAAGATTTTTGACGTTAGAACTAGTGGCCAACTTTTCTCTCAACCCATGGAGGTGTTGTGGACTCGTTCAATCCGACCACGAAAACCCAGGCCGCACTGACCGCTGCCCTCCAGGCGGCGGCAGCAGCAGGCAACCCCGAAATACGCCCCGCTCATCTGTTGGTGGCGCTGCTGAGCCAGACCGATGGCATTGCCGCGCCGCTGCTGCAAGCGGTGGGTGTCGACCCCGCGACCGTGCGCAACGAGGCCCAGGCGATCGCCGACCGGCTTCCCCAGGTCAGTAACGCCAGCGCCAACCCGCAGCTCTCGCGCGACTCCATCGCCGCCATCACCACGGCGCAGCAGCTCGCCACCGAGCTCAACGACGACTACGTATCCACCGAGCACTTGCTCGTCGGCCTGGCCACGGGCGATTCCGATATCGCCAAGCTGCTGGCCAACAACGGGGCCACCCCGCAAGCGCTGCGCGATGCCTTTGTTCAGGTGCGCGGCAGCGGTCGCGTGACCAGCGCGGAGCCCGAGGCGACCTTCCAGGCGTTGGAGAAGTACTCCACGGACCTGACCGCCCGCGCCCGTGAGGGCAAGCTCGACCCGGTGATAGGTCGCGATACCGAGATCCGTCGCGTCGTACAGGTATTGAGCCGCCGTACCAAGAACAACCCGGTGCTGATCGGGGAGCCAGGTGTGGGCAAGACCGCCATCGTGGAGGGCCTGGCGCAGCGCATCGTCGCCGGCGACGTGCCCGAGAGCCTGCGCGGCAAGACCGTCATCTCGCTGGACCTGGGATCGATGGTCGCCGGCGCGAAGTACCGTGGCGAGTTCGAAGAGCGGCTCAAGGCCGTCCTGGACGAGATCAAAAACTCTGCCGGGCAACTGATTACGTTCATCGACGAGCTGCATACCATCGTGGGTGCCGGCGCCACCGGTGAGTCGGCGATGGATGCCGGCAACATGATCAAGCCCATGCTGGCGCGCGGCGAATTGCGGCTGGTCGGTGCCACCACGCTCGACGAGTACCGCAAGTACATCGAGAAGGACGCCGCGCTGGAGCGCCGGTTCCAGCAGGTGCTGGTCGGCGAGCCGTCGGTGGAAGACACCGTCGGCATCCTGCGTGGCCTCAAGGAGCGGTACGAGATCCATCACGGCGTGCGGATCACCGACTCCGCGTTGGTGGCTGCGGCGACGCTGTCCGACAGGTACATCACCTCGCGCTTCCTGCCGGACAAAGCCATTGACCTGGTGGACGAGGCGGCGTCTCGTCTGCGCATGGAAATCGATTCGCGCCCAGTGGAAATCGACGAGGTCGAGCGCGTCGTGCGCCGGCTCGAAATCGAAGAGATGGCGTTGTCCAAGGAAGACGACGAGGCCTCCAAGCAGCGTTTGGACAAGCTGCGCGAGGAACTGGCCGACAAGAAGGAGCGGCTCGCCGAGCTGACCGCGCGCTGGCAGAACGAGAAGAACGCCATCGACGTGGTGCGTGACCTCAAGGAGCAATTGGAAACCCTCAAGGGTGAATCCGATCGCGCCGAACGTGACGGTGATCTGGGTAAGGCCGCCGAGCTGCGCTACGGGCGCATCCCCGAGCTGGAGAAGGAGCTGGAGGCCGCTCTTCCCGGCGTGCAGGCGCGCGAGAGTGTCATGCTCAAGGAGGAGGTCGGGCCCGACGATGTCGCCGACGTGGTGTCGGCGTGGACCGGTATCCCGGCCGGACGGCTCATGGAAGGCGAGACCGCCAAGCTGCTGCGCATGGAAGACGTGCTGGAGGCGCGGGTCGTCGGGCAGAAGAAGGCCGTCACTGCGGTTTCCGATGCGGTGCGCCGTGCCCGGGCCGGTGTCGCCGACCCCAATCGGCCCACCGGATCGTTCCTGTTCCTCGGACCCACCGGCGTCGGCAAGACCGAGCTGGCCAAGGCTCTCGCGGACTTCCTGTTCGACGACGAGCACGCCATGGTGCGTATCGACATGTCCGAATACGGCGAAAAGCACTCTGTGGCAAGGCTTGTCGGTGCTCCACCCGGGTACGTGGGATATGACGCCGGTGGTCAGCTGACCGAGGCGGTGCGGCGACGTCCGTACACGGTGGTGCTGTTCGACGAGGTCGAGAAGGCGCACCCGGATGTGTTCGACGTGCTGCTGCAGGTGCTCGACGAGGGACGTCTGACCGACGGTCAGGGCCGCACGGTGGATTTCCGCAACACCATCTTGATCCTGACCTCGAACCTGGGGTCGGGAGGCACCGAGGAGCAGGTCATGGCCGCGGTGCGAGCCAAATTCAAGCCGGAGTTCATCAACCGGCTCGACGACGTGCTCATCTTCGAGCCGCTCAACCCCGAGGAGCTGGTGCAGATCGTCGACATCCAGCTGGGGCAGTTGCAGAAGCGGCTGGCGCAGCGGCGACTGACACTGGAGGTGTCCGTGCCCGCCAAGAAGTGGCTGGCACAGCGCGGTTTCGACCCGATCTACGGGGCGCGCCCGCTGCGGCGCCTGGTGCAACAGGCGATCGGCGATCAGCTGGCCAAGCAGCTGCTGGCCGGTGATGTGCACGACGGTGACGTCATTCCGGTGAACGTCAGCGCCGACGGCGAATCGCTCATTCTGGGATAAGTAGCTGTCGAGTGTCGACTTATCGCGGTGTCCATGCGGACTTTCGTGCGGTAAGTCGGCACTCGCGGCGCTGCCGCACCCATCACGGACCGGTAACTCTCGGTCACGATCCGAGCGCTCCGCGCGGCAGTTGGGCCGGCACCGGTTAGGCTGTCGCGGATGGCTCTACTTTGGTTCACGCTGTCCGCACTCTGCTTCGTCTGTGCGGGCGTGCTGCTGTATGTCGATATCGGCCGCCGACGTAGCCGCGGACACCGCCGTAAGTCCTGGGCCCGATCCCACGGCTTCGACTACATGTCGCAGGACAAAGAGATCGTCAAGCGCTGGAACCGCGGCGTGATGTCGAGCGCGGGATCGGCCGCGGCTGCCAACGTGGTGCTCGGACAGATCCGTGGCGAGGCCGTCTACGTCTTCGACCTGGAGGACGTCGCGACCATCATCGCGCTGCACCGCAAGGTGGGCACCAACGTCATGGTGGACCTGCGGCTCAAGGTCATGCAGGAGCCCCGCGAGTCCGATATCTGGCTGCTGGGCGCCATCGGGCCGCGCATGGTCTACTCCACCAACCTGGACGCCGCCCGCCGCGCCTGCGATCGGCGCATGGTCACCTTCGCCCACACCGCGCCGGAGACGGCGGAGGTGCTCTGGAACGAGCAGCACTGGACGCTGGCCGCGCTACCCATCAACAGCAACCGTGAGCAGTGGGACGAGGGCCTCAAGGCTGTCCGCCAGTTCAACGATCTGCTGCGGGTGCTGCCCCCGTCCGGTGAATCGGCCCCCTCGCCGATCCAGGCAGCCGCGCGCCCCAGCCGGCCCGTCGGCACCAGCGCCGCGCCTGCCGGCGACCGTCAGCCCGCCCCCGTGGGCCAGGGCCAGCCGCAAGGCCGCTAGGTACGCCGCCAGAGCTGACTCATCGATAGCGGCCACCAGAACTTCTTGTCGAGAATCACCGCGAGCGTGGGCACCGTGAAGGTGCGCACGACGAAGGTGTCGATGATCAGGCCCAGCCCGATCGTCGAGCCCATCTGCGCGACGTTGACCAGACTCGACCCCATCATCGCGAACTGCGTCATCGCGAACACCAGCCCCGCCGTGGTCACCACGCCGCCGGTGCCGGCGATGGACCGGATGACGCCCGTGCGGATGCCTGCGCTCATCTCCTCCTTGAAGCGCGACGCCACCAGCAGGTTGTAGTCGGCGCCCACCGAGATCAGGATCGCGAACACCGCCACCGGTACCGACCAGTGCAGCTGAATACCGAGCACGTGCTGCCAGATCACCAGCGCCAGTCCGAGGGTCGAGGCAAAGGACACCAGCACCGAGCCGATGACGATCAGCGATGCCACCAAACCACGCAACAGGAGCAGGACCACGGTGAAGATCACGGTCAGGCAGCCGATCATGATCAGCTTCTCGTCGCGGTCGAGCATGACGCGCATATCGCCGATCAGCGCCGCGGGGCCGGCGATCTCGATCACGCTGCCCTCCAGACGAGTGCCCTTGAGTGCGTACTTCATCTCACGCGTCAGATCCCGCACACGTTGGATGCCTTCGTCCCCGTAGCTGCTGCCGCTGCCGATGACGATCATCCGGGTGGTGGTGCCGTCCTCGGAGAACATCATCTTCAGATACGGCTTGAAGCGCGGATCCGAGAGCATCTGCGCGGGGAAGTAGAAGTAGTCGCCGGTACCGGCGCTGCTTCGGCCGAGGTCCTGCATGAGCGAGGTCATGGTGTCGATTTGCGACATCATCTGACTCATCTGCTCGTTGGTCTCGGACATCAGATCCTGCATCGAGGACATGGATTCGAGCATGCGCGGCATGGTCCGCGCGGCCTGGGCCAGACCCCCCGTCATGGACCCCGATGTGCTGACGAGGCTTCGCATTTGGTCGGTGACATTCGACATGTTCTCGAAGTTCGACAAGGTGGATTGCGCACCCACACACATCGGGTCGGCGGCGCAGTTCGGTTGCGAACGCACTGCCTCGCGAGTAGGTCCCATCACCGAATTGAGCTGTGATTTGAGCTGATTGAGGCTGGCCTGAATGGGCCCGGCCGCCGCGCTGAATTGTTTGGCGCCCTGCTGTGCGGTACGCAGTGTGCCTTGCAGGCCTTGCAGAGTACCCATCATCGAGTTCATGTTGTCGGTCATGGTGCGCATCCGCTGCTGCCGTTGCTCCATGACGATCTTGTTCTGCGACACCATGGTTCCGGCCATGCCCACGCTGTACATGAGCGAGGTCTGATCCATCGGCATGCCCGTCGGCCGGGTGATCCACTGCACCGATGCGACGCTGTCCAATTTGGTGATCTGTTGCGCAGCCTTCTCCAGGAGGCCGATGTTGGCCGAGGTGCGCAGGTCTTCCGGGGCTCGGATCAGGATCATGTCGGGATTCATCTGCCCTGTGGGAAAGTGCTCTTGAATCGCGTTCATGCCTGCCGCGCTGGGCATGTCCTTGGGGATGAACTGCAGTTCGTCGTAATTGAACGAGGCGCTGGGGATCACCATCATGAGCAGGATCAGCGAGGCGAAGGTGGTCACGAAGATGGGTTTGGGCCAGCGCGCCACCCGAATGCCGACGCGGCGCCACAGTCGTGTCGACCGGGTGGTCGATTTGGGTTCGAACCAGCCGAATCTGCGTGCGCCGATGAGCAGTGCACCGGGCGTCACCGTCACCGCCGAGAGCACCGTGAAGATCATCGTGATGGCGCCCGGTATACCCATCGATTTCATCATGTCCAGTTGTGCGAATGTCATGCAGGACAACGCTCCTGCGACCGTCAGCCCGGACGCGATCACGACGGGCGCCACGCCCCGGTAACCGGCGCGGAAGGCCTCGTCGACGCTCAGGCCGGCACGTCGGCCCTCCTGATAGCGGCCGATGAAAAAGATGGAGTAGTCGGTGCCCGCGCCCAACGCCAGCGCACCCATCAGGGCGTTGGTCATCATCGAGGTGGGAATCAGCCCTGCCAGGGTGAGGAAGCTGGCGATCGGTGTCGCGATCCCCACCGCGACACCCACCGTGATCAGCGGCAGGAATGCGACCACCAGTGATCGGTAAACCAGGAGCAGCAGGCCGCCTACCAGAACGATCGACAGCGCACCGATGATCACCACATCCCGCATCATCGTGTTGATCTGGTCGGCGGCCGCCTGGCTCGTCCCGGTGGCGTAGATCGTGGTGCCCGGGGGCTTGGCGACCTCATCGATGATGCGCTGTACGGCTTTTGCCGATTCCATGGCCTTGGGTCCGCCGATCTCGCCGGACAGCTGCACCTGCGCCAGGGCGACCATCTTGTCCGGGCTTTCGGATGCGGTCGCGAACTGCGGGTCGGACCACATGTCCATGCCCGGCTCCACATGTGCGGTATCGGCCCGCAGCTTCTTCATCAGTTCGGCACGGAACTGACGGTCCTGCTCGGTGAACGGCTGGTCCTTGACGACGACCACGGCGGCGGTGTTGTTGGACTCGGATTCCCCGAACGCCTTGGCCATGTGTTTCAGGGCTGCCGCGGATTGCGTGTTGGTCGGCATCATCGGGCTGCCGTGGGTCAGGGCCAGCTCTTCGAGATTGGGTGCCGAGGCCATGAGGCCGCCGGCCACCATCATCAGTAGGCCGATGACCACGAAGGCATGCCTGCTGATGATGCCGGCGAAGCGTCCGAATATGGGGCTGTCGTGCATCAGCGGCCACCTTGCGGGTCGAGTTTCTGAAATGCGACGAGGTTGCAGCTCACCGAGGGGCTGCGGCCGGTGTCGGTCTTCTCGTCGGCGACCTTGCCGTCGACGGTGATGCGACAGGTGATAGTCCCGGCGGATATCGCCGTGACACCCGCCGTGAACCCGAAGTCACTGGTGGTCAGGCTGGTATGCCAGGGTGTGGCGCCGTTGAAGAGGCGAGACTGGCCCTTTTCGTCGAGGTAGGACACCGTGACGGGTTGGCCCCCGCTGGACACCTCGTAGGTCACGGTCTTCGGTTGGCTCAACGACATGGCGCTGACCGGTTGCGCGGTCGGGACGACCTCGGGGGTCGGCAGCGCAACCTTTGGTGCAGTGGTTATGTAGGTGCCCGCGGCGATCCACAAGACGACGAGCACCGGGTAGATCCAGCGCTGACGCTCGATGAGCCACCCCACCAGCCGGTCGAACATTTCGCGATGCTAGCAACGCTTGCTCACGCAAGCGGCAGTTTCCGGACAATTCATATCAGTAACTTTTAGTACCGGTTATTCGGCGGATGGGGCGGCCGGTCAGCCGGGTACGCTGACCAACCATGGCTGCCACGAACTCGGTGCGCCCCGTGGCGCTGGTTACCGGCCCCACCTCGGGCCTGGGTGGTGGCTTCGCCCGTAAGTACGCATCGCTCGGGTATGACCTCGTACTCGTGGCCCGTGACGAGCAGCGGCTGGGAGCGCTGGCCGACGAGCTCACCTGCCGGTTCGGGATACGTGTCGAGGTGCTGCCCGCTGACCTGGCCGATGCCGCCGATCGCGCCAAGGTCGCCGAGCGCCTCGCCTCCGGGGTGACGGTGTTGATCAACAATGCGGGATTCGCGACCGCCGGCGAGTTCTGGACGGCGGCTCCCGAGTTATTGCATGCGCAGCTCGATGTGAATGTCACCGCCGTGATGGAACTGACCCGCGCGGCCCTGCCGTCGATGGTCGAGGCCGGCGCCGGCACCGTCATCAACGTGGCGAGTGTGGCCGGATTGGTGTCCGGGCGCGGATCGACATACTCGGCATCCAAGGCCTGGGTGGTGTCCTTCACCGAAGGGTTGGCAAATGGGTTGCTGGGCACCGGTGTTGGTATGCATGTGTTGTGCCCCGGGTTCATCCGCACCGAGTTTCACCAGCGGGCCGGAATCGAGATGGGAACCATCCCGGAGTTCATGTGGCTCCAGGTAGACGACGTGGTCAACACGTGCCTGCAGGATGTCGCCGCGGGTAAGGTGCTCAGCGTTCCGGGTGTCCAGTACAAGGCCATCACATCGGTAACGCGGGTGATACCAAGAGGTTTGGTTCGGAAATTCAACAGCGTGGTAGGACGGGGTCGTGGCAGAACTTGATTTAGGACCGGATCTCAACGCCGCCGAGCGCGACGAGTTGGCGGCCTTGGTCCGCGATATCGCCGTGGTGCACGGCAAGGTGACACTGTCTTCGGGCAAGGAGGCCGACTACTACGTCGACCTGAGGCGCGCCACGCTGCATCACCGTGCCGGTGCCTTGATCGGACGGCTGGTCCGCGAGCTGACCGGTGACTGGCAATACGCCGGTGTCGGCGGACTGACCCTCGGGGCCGATCCGGTCGCGACGGCCGTCATGCACGCCCCCGGACGGCCGATCGACGCGTTCGTTGTGCGCAAATCGGTCAAAGCCCATGGTATGCAACGTCTTATCGAGGGATTCGATGTAGCAGGGCAACAGGTGCTGGTGGTCGAGGACACCAGCACCACCGGAGGGTCCGCGCTCACGGCCGTGCACGCGGTCCGCGAGGCGGGTGGCGAGGTGATCGGGGTGGCCACCGTCGTCGACCGTGACACCGGTGCTGCCGAGGCCATCCGCGCCGAAGGTGTTCCCTATCGGTATGTGCTGGGACTGGCGGATCTCGGCCTGGCCGGATCGTGACGTTCCGTAGGTCTCTGGCCGCTCTGCTCGCCGGGGTCCTGATCGTGACGGGCTGTTCGAAAGACTCCGAGAAGCAACTGGTTTACGGCGCACAGACCGCCAAGGTCGGTGAGACGCAAAGTCTGCTGGGCTGGAATCTCAGCGTCGCCAACCTGCGGTTCCAGAACGGGTACGTGCTGGTCGACGTCACCGGTGCGGCAGCCAAACCGGGCGAGAAGCCCGCCGCAGCACAGGATCTGCGATTTGGGTTGTACGGATCGCTGGCGCATCCGCTGGAGGTACCGGCATTGAACAGCTGCCGGGGCCTGGCCGATCTCTCTCTGCATCCGCTGACCGCGGCGCCGTCCGATCAGCTCGCCGGCACGGTGTGCCTGGGGCCCATGCAGAACCAGAGTGCGGTGCGCGGCGTCTACGCGTACTCGGCGAAGGATCGCATTGCCGGAACCACCGTGGCCTACCCGGTGGCCTATCCGTTGGGGCTGCTGCCCACTCCGCAGAACGACTCCGGGCTGGTCATCGTCACCAAGAGCATGGAGGCCTGGCGGGCGAGCGGGCAGCAGATCAGCCAGGTGGATCTGGGCGATCCGAATGCCTTTACCGGCAACGGATTTTCGCTGCTGGGCCTGAGCATCTCGGGAGTCGCGGCTCGTTATCGTGACGAATCGGCCGCGCGCGGGGGGCCGCTGATGGTGACGGTGACGCCGACACTGCCCGGCGAAGGTCTACCGCGCAGTTGTGCGCTCTACGGTGCGTCGGTACTGGTCCTTCCGGACGCCGCCCTGGATGCGGTGCAGCTGCAGCCGTCGCTGTGCTTGCAGGGAGAGATCAATGCGGCCGTGCTTGCCGGGACGCTCTCGGTGATCGGCACCCACGCCGCCGTGTGGACCAACCGTGAGTGACGAGTCGGAAGATCCCGCCGACCGGCCCACGGAGCCATCTCTATGGGGAGCCACCGGCAATGGGGTGGGGCCGTGGGAGCTTGAACGCGGTCTGCCACTGCCGCAGGACCCACGTTATGACCCGGAGCTGTTGCGCGACGGGGATGCTCGCAATGTCGTTGACGTCTACCGCTATTGGCGACGCGACGCGATTGTCGCGGATATCGACGCACGGCGCCACCGGCTGCATATCGCGATCGAGAATTTCGAGAACGATGCCAACATCGGGACGGTGGTGCGCACCGCCAACGCGTTCGCGGTGCACACCGTGCATATCGTCGGGCGGCGCCGGTGGAACCGGCGCGGCGCCATGGTCACCGACCGTTACCAGCATCTGATGCACCACGACAGCACCGAAGAACTGCTGGAGTACGCAGGGCAGACCGGTCTTACCGTGGTGGCCGTCGACAACGTGCCCGGATCGGTGCCCCTGGAGACCGCGCAACTGCCCGAGAACTGCTTGATGGTCTTCGGGCAGGAGGGTCCCGGCGTCACCGATGCGTCCAAAGGCGGTGCCGTGATGACGGTTTCGATCGCTCAATTCGGGTCGACGCGCAGCATCAACGCTGGGGTGGCCGCGGGTATTGCCATGCATGCCTGGATCCGTCAGCACGCTGACCTGACCAAGGCGTGGTAGCGCGACTCTTTCCACTTCTTCCGCCGAGATGACATTGGTGCCGGCGTTTATTCGAGGAGTACCCGCGTCAATGTCATCTCGGCACACATAGACTTGGGATATGGATGTGCTGTGGGCAAACCGCGCCAGTAGCGCCGAAGCCGCAATCACTGCCAGACATTTCTCGCCGCTGTGGCATCTACCACGGATGCGCTTGGGCATCGTCACATGGCCGCCGGCGCCGGGTGCCACCTGGTTCAAGAACTGGCATTACTGGTGGCAGGCGCACCTGCAGGATTGCTTGATCGATGCGCAATTGCGTGACCCGCGGCCGGACCGGCTCAAGTACATCGCGGATATGCAACGCGCGCATCGCTTTCGCAATGTCTTCATGTGGACCAACCAGTACTACGACGACATGGCGTGGTTGGCCCTCGCCATGCAGCGAGCCTCCGAACTCCTGGGTCTGGAGCGCCCCCGCGCACTGAATCGCTTGCGCCAGCAATTCCTCGATGCGTGGATGCCGCAGTACGGCGGTGGCATCCCGTGGCGCAAGCAGGACAGGTTCTTCAACACGCCTGCCAACGGACCGGCGGCAATCGTGTTGGCGCGCACCGGAAGAGTGTGGCGGGCGGAGGTGATGTCCGACTGGATCGACAGGACCCTCGTCGACCCTGACTCGCATCTGGTGATCGACGGCATACAAGAGGACGGCACTCTCGAGCGAGCCACCTATACCTACTGTCAGGGCGTGGTTTTGGGGCTGGAGACCGAACTCGCGGTGCGGACCGCGGAATCGCGGCACGCCGAGCGGGTGCATCGGCTGGTCCACGCCGTCAAGGATCACATGACCTCGGACGGCGTCATTCGTGGCAGTGGTGGTGGAGACGGTGGGCTGTTCAACGGCATCCTGGCGCGCTACCTGGCATTGGTGGTCACGACGCTGCCGCAAAACTCTCCGCAGGACACCGACGCGCGTGCCACCGCTCGCGAGATTCTGCTGTCCTCGGCCGAGTCCGCCTGGGCCAATCGGCTGACGGTGGAAGACCTTCCGTTGTTCGGCGCGGATTGGACACGCACCGCTGATCTGCCGACCGTGCAATCGCAGGCATCGCAGTTCGTCGCCGGCGCGGTCAATCCGTCGACGGTGCCCGAGCGCGATCTGTCGGTGCAGCTGTCCGGCTGGATGCTGCTCGAAGCCGCGCACGTGGTCGCCTGACATGGCGCGTGAGGATTTCAGCTTCTTCCATCCACTGCGGGTGCGGTGGGCCGAGGTCGACATGCAAGGTGTGGTCTTCAATGCCCACTACCTGGCGTTCTTCGACGTCGCGCTCACCGAGTACTGGGCCGCACTGACCGGCGCGCGCAACGCCGGAGGTGACGGAGTCTTCGAGCACATCTATGTGGTGAAGTCGGTCATCGACTATTACGCGCCGGCCCGCTTCGACGATCTACTCGACGTCGGGGTGCGCATTTCCCGGATGGGGACGGCGAGCATGACCTGCCACTTCGAAATCCACCGTGGCGGTGAACATGTCATCACCGGTGAGACCGTGTACGTGCACGCGCTCGACGGTAAGTCGGCCCCGTTCCCGGACGTATTCCGGGACCGGGTAAGCGGATTCGAGAAGACGCCGGTCGACGGGGGCTAAGCCTCGGTCGGTGTCTCGGACCGGTCAGGGCTCGTCCAGACGTCCCTCGTTACGGGCATGGCATACCTTCCAGGAGCCGTTGACCTGCTCGGTGTGATAGACGAGGTTGATCCCGCTGCCGCCCGGATCCTGCGGGTGATGCTCGGAAGTCAACCGAGCCAGCAGATCGACCTGGCCGGGCGGTGATCCCAGCTCCACCGGATGCAAGACCTCTATGTGTGCCAACCCGATGAGGTCGCGTTGAGACTGCATGACCTGACGGACCTGTTCGTCGGTACCGGCAGAGGTGGTGGCGGCGAGGCGGCCGCACACCGTGGCGCGCATCAGGCGCACGTCGACGTTGTTCGCTGCGTTTATGTACGTCTGCACGGCCTCCGACGCACCCGCGATATCTGTCGGCGCAGGCTCCGCGCCGGCGGGCGTCGTAAAGCTCCAACTCGTCAGCGTGATTGCCGTCAACGCTGCCAGACAACTATTGATCTTCCCCACAGCGCGACATTAGCGTAGTTTGCTATGGCGCGCAGCTTTGCACATTTCCCGGTATCTGGTGGATAACCGTGGATCTTGCTGGCGAGTGATCTCGCCGAGGGTTAAGCCTCGGTCGGTGCCTCGGGCTGCTTGGCGGCCTTGCGGCGCCGTATCCATTCGAAGAACATCGGGGCCACCGAGGCCAGCACGATCAGGATGAAGATCGGCTCCAGCAGCTTCTGGATGATCTCGAACTGGCCCAGCCAGTAGCCGAGCAGTGTCAGACCAACGCCCCACACCACGGCGCCCAGGATGTTGTAGAGCGCGAAGATGGGGTAGCTCATCTTGGCCGCGCCGGCGGTGATCGGAGCCAGGGTTCGCACGATGGGCACGAATCGGGCGATCACGATGGCGAACGGACCGCGCTTCGCGAAGAAGGCATGGGCCTCGTCCAGGTAGCGCTGCTTGAGGAAGCGCGCGTCGGGTTTGAACATCGAGGTGCCGATGCCCCGGCCGATCCAGTAGCCGACCTGTCCGCCCAAGATGGCCGCGATCGGGATGAAGACCAGCAGCTGCCAGAGCTGGAAGTTGGCCTGGGGCGCACCGTCGGCGGCAGCCGCGGCCGTTCCGGCGGCCAGCATGCCGGCCACGAACAACAAGGAGTCACCGGGGAGCACCGGGAACAGCACGCCCGACTCCACGAAGATCACCACCAGCAACCCGAGCAGCGCCAAGGTTCCGAAGTGGCTGAGCAGTTTGACCGGATCCAGGAAATCCGGCATGAGTGCCAGGGTGGTAACGGATTCGGGTGCTGCCAGCAAGTTCACGCGGCCAACAGTACCGGCGCTAACTGGCCGCAACCTGCCTGGCTTATGGTGAGGGGCGATTCCTCACGAGAACTCAAGCACTGACATGGAGGTCACCCGTGCCCATCGCGACACCCGAGGTCTACGCGGAAATGCTGAACCGGGCCAAGGAGCATTCCTTCGCCTTCCCGGCCATCAACTGCACCTCGTCAGAAACCATCAACGCCGCGATCAAGGGCTTCGCCGACGCGGGTAGCGACGGCATCATCCAATTCTCCACCGGTGGTGCAGAATTCGGCTCCGGTCTGGGTGTCAAGGACATGGTCACCGGGTCGGTCGCACTCGCCGAGTTCGCGCATGTGGTGGCCGCCAAATACGGCATCACGGTTGCCCTGCACACCGACCACTGCCCCAAGGACAAGCTGGATGGGTTCGTCCGCCCGCTGATCGCAATCTCCCAGGAGCGAGTCGCCGCCGGCCAGAACCCGTTGTTCCAGTCGCACATGTGGGACGGCTCCGCGGTGCCGATCGACGAGAACCTGCAGATCGCCCAGGAACTGCTGGCCGCGACGGCCAAGGCGCACATCATCCTCGAGGTGGAGATCGGTGTCGTCGGCGGTGAAGAAGACGGTGTCGAGGCCGAGATCAACGAGAAGCTCTACACCTCGTCCGAGGACTTCGAGAAGACGGTCGACGCACTCGGTGTCGGCGAGAACGGCCGCTACCTGCTGGCCGCCACCTTCGGGAACGTGCACGGTGTCTACAAGCCCGGCAACGTCAAGCTCAAGCCGGAGGTGTTGGCCGAGGGCCAGCGCGTCGCCGCGGCCAAGCTCGGACTGGCGGAAGGGTCCAAGCCGTTCGACTTCGTGTTCCACGGCGGCTCGGGTTCATTGAAGTCGGAGATCGAGGACTCGCTGCGCTACGGCGTGGTGAAGATGAACGTCGACACCGATACCCAGTACGCATTCACTCGCCCGGTCGCGGGGCACATGTTCGCCAACTACGACGGTGTGCTCAAGATCGACGGCGAGGTGGGCAACAAGAAGACCTACGACCCGCGCAGTTACTTGAAGAAGGCCGAGGCCAGCATGACCGAGCGCGTCATCGAGGCCTGCAACGACCTCAAGTCGGCGGGCCGGTCGGTCTCCGCCGGATTGTCCTAGTCACTCGCGTTCTCCCGCCGGTGGCCTGTCACTGGTGGGAGACTTCTGGCCGCGGCTGATCTTGTTCGCGGGAGAAGAGGGAATCGTGGCGGAGCTCTGGCGGAAACTCGTGGCGGCCTGTCAGCGGGCGGCCGGTGTGCTGGCCCTGCTGGCGCTGGCGGTCGCGGTGGCAGCATTGGTGCTCGCCCTGTGGCGCGGCCACGAGCCGGCGCACGAGTACACCCCGGCACAACGGACCGAGGCGAAGGCGAAGGCATGTGCCAACGCGACCATGGTTCGCAATGCCGTCATGCAGAACACCAATCGGGCGCTGCCGGAGAACGCCGGCACCGTAGGGACGCTCGCGACGGCCGCCAACGCACGGGTCGCTCTTTTCAACGGTGGCCAGTACCTGTTGGCCCGGCTTGATCCCGCGACGCCGCCGGAGTTGGCGCAGAGCATTCAGGAGTTCGGCAACGCGCTTATGGACGTCGGTGCCGCTGCCATTGCTGAGACACCGAACTCGGACCCGAGGCAGGCGCAGCGGCTCGGCAGGGCAGATGAGCTGAGCAAGCACATCGTCGAACTCTGCAAGTAGCCCTATCTGACATGTGTGCAGCGATCTTGTTGTTCGCCCCGTTCATATTTCGCTGTGCCGATCAGTTTTCCGGAAATTCCTGGGACTTCAGATCTCAGGTGAATGCTTGCTGGCAACGGCACTACATCCTTAGTAGACACGGTTGTCAATTGTCCATTACCTGACTCGATAGTCAACTAATTAGCAAACTCCTTTAGTTTTCACTAAATTGAGTATTTATACGTTCTCAAATGGGCATTTAAGATTTTCTCAGGCGACTTTTATGCTTTTCAGCGCATAATTGCGTCACTACGTCTAATCTCCCGTTACCGGTCCACATCGGCGTGGACCGGAGGTTAGGCAAGTGAGGCAGTTATGCGGTCTTCGCGATCCCAAAGACTTACCGCAGTATTTGCGACGGCAGTCCTTCTCGCGGGTGGCAGCAGTTCGGTCTCCAAGTCGGTCATCGAGAAGCAACGATTGCTCTACAGCGGTGACACCAGCCTGACGGCGTATTCGGGATCCTTGCCGACGCTCGCTGTGACGCCCGTGGCGACGCCGACCTCCGAGGCGCAGGGCTATGCGGACACCGCCGCCGGTGCAGCAGCGGTGGCAGACCTGATGGCCAAGGCCGCCGCCGATGCCGCGGCACGCGCAGCATTACGCAAGGCGGAGGCGGACAAAGCGGCTGCGGAGGCCGCGGCGAATCCGGCAGTCGCGGAGAAACAAGCAGAGGCCGCGGCGGCGGCAGCAGCGGCCGAGCAGGCGCGGCATGAGGCCGACAGTGCGGCACAGGCGGCATTGGATGCACAGGCGGCCCTCGAAGCCGCGGCCGCCAATCAGAGTGTTGCAGCCGCGACCGCGGCTGCCAATGAAAAGGCCTACCAGGACGCCAAGGCCGCCGCCGATGCTGCGGCCGCCCAACAGCAGGCCGCCGATGCCGCAAAGGCCGCCGCCGAACAGGCCTTCGTCGATGCGCAGAGTCATGCTGCGGTGGGGGACAAGGCGTATCAGGACGCCAAGGCAGCTCTCGATGCGGCCACGGCGCAACAGCGGAATGCTGAAGCGGCCAGAGCCGCCGCGGATGCTGCCTTGGCCGATGCGCAGAGCAAGGCCACCGCGGCGGCCTCGGCATTATCGGCCGCGGCCGCCGCCAAGACCGCGGCCGATAACACTGCCGCGGATGCGTTGGCGGCCAAGACCACTGCCGATACTGCGCGTGCCAATGCGGACCAGCTCGCCCAGGATGCTGCTGCGGCTAAGGATGCCGCGGCGCAGCGTGCTGCTGATGCGGCCCGGGCTGCCGCCGATGCTGCGGCGGCCAAGACGGCTGCCGAGCAGGCTTTTGCCGATGCGCAGAGTCATGCTGCGGTGGGGGACAAGGCGTATCAGGATGCCAAGGCTGCGTTGGATGCCGCCAATGCCGATAAGGCGGCCAAGGATGCCGCCAAGGCCACCGCCGACGCCGCGCGTGCCGAGGCCGACAGGATCGCCCAGGCGGCAGCCGCTGCCGCGACCGATGCGGCCACCAAAGCGACCGCCGCGCAGCAGGCCGCCACCGATGCCGCGACACAAAAAGCCGCCGCCGATGCGGCGTTGGCCGATGCGTCGCGGGCTGCCCAGGGCGCGGCCGCGGCTAAGGATGCTGCGGCGCAGCGTGCTGCTGATGCGACCAAGGCGTCTGCGGATGCGTTGGCGGCCAAGACCGCTGCCGATGCGGCGTTGACAGACGCACAAGCCAAGGCTGCCGCAAGCGATAGGGCATTGGCGGAGGCTGCCGCGGCCAAGGGCGCCGCGGATGCGGATAAGGCGGCCAAGGATGCTGCGAAGACGGCCGCGGATGCGGCGTTGGCGGATGCGTCGCGGGCTGCCCAGGATGCGGCCGCGGCTAAGGATGCTGCGGCGCAGCGTGCTGCTGATGCGACCAAGGCGTCTGCGGATGCGTTGGCGGCCAAGACCGCTGCCGATGCGGCATTGACGGACGCCCAGAGCAAGGCGGCGGCCGCTACCTCAGCTTCGGCAACCGCGGCGGCGTCCAAAGACGCTGCCGACAGTGCAGCAGCAGATGCGTTGGCAGCAAAGACGACGGCCGACCAGGTGGCCACGCAGGCGAAGTCGGCCGCGGATGCGGCCGCCGCCGAGAAGGCGGCCAAGGACGCCGCCCAGGCCGCTGCGGATGCCGATAAGGCGACCAAGGATGCTGCGAAGACGGCCGCGGATGCGGCGTTGGCGGATGCGTCGCGGGCTGCCCAGGATGCTGCTGCGGCTAAGGATGCTGCGGCGCAGCGTGCTGCTGATGCGGCCCGGGCTGCCGCCGATGCTGCGGCGGCCAAGACGGCTGCCGAGCAGGCTTTTGCCGATGCGCAGAGTCATGCTGCGGTGGGGGACAAGGCGTATCAGGATGCCAAGGCTGCGTTGGATGCCGCCAATGCCGATAAGGCGGCCAAGGATGCCGCCAAGGCCACCGCCGACGCCGCTTTGACGGATGCGCAAACCAAGGCCGCCGCCAGCAGTAGCGCGCTGTCGGCCGCCACCGCGGCGAAGGTGGCTGCTGATGCGGCTGCTGCGGATGCGTTGGCGGTGAAGGCTGCTGCTGATCAGGCTGCTGCGCAGGCGAAGTCGGTTTCGGATGCGGCGAATGCGGATAAGGCTGCTAAGGATGCGGCGAAGGTGGCTGCTGATGCGGCTGCTGCGGATGCGTTGGCGGTGAAGGCTGCTGCTGATCAGGCTGCTGCGCAGGCGAAGTCGGTTTCGGATGCGGCGAATGCGGATAAGGCTGCTAAGGATGCGGCGAAGGTGGCTGCTGATGCGGCTGCTGCGGATGCGTTGGCGGTGAAGGCTGCTGCTGATCAGGCTGCTGCGCAGGCGAAGTCGGTTTCGGATGCGGCGAATGCGGATAAGGCTGCTAAGGATGCGGCCAAGGCGGCCGCTGATCAGGCTGCGGCGAATGCGGCGGCGGCCAAGACCGCTGCCGATACCGCGCTTGCCGGTGCGCAGTCCAATGCTGCGGCGAGCAATCAAGCGCTGGCCGATGCGCAGGCCGCCAAGACAGCCGCCGATGCCGACAAGACGGCCAAAGACGCTGCCAAGACCGCAGCCGATCAAGCAGCAGCACAAGCGGACACGGCAGCAAGAGCGGCTGCGGATGCCGCGACCCTGGCGGGCCAACGGGCCGTAGATGCGGGCACGGCCGCCAGTGAGGCCGCCGCCGCCAAGTCGGCCGCCGACGGTGTGCTCGCCAATGCCGGCACCGCGGCTTCAGATGCGGCCGCGGCCAAGACCATCGCGGACCAGAAGGGCGCCGAGGCAGCCCAGGCTGCTGCGGATGCGTTGGCGGTGAAGGCTGCTGCTGATCAGGCTGCTGCGCAGGCGAAGTCGGTTTCGGATGCGGCGAATGCGGATAAGGCTGCTAAGGATGCGGCGAAGGTGGCTGCTGATGCGGCTGCTGCGGATGCGTTGGCGGTGAAGGCTGCTGCTGATCAGGCTGCTGCGCAGGCGAAGTCGGTTTCGGATGCGGCGAATGCGGATAAGGCTGCTAAGGATGCGGCGAAGGTGGCTGCTGATGCGGCTGCTGCGGATGCGTTGGCGGTGAAGGCTGCTGCTGATCAGGCTGCTGCGCAGGCGAAGTCGGTTTCGGATGCGGCGAATGCGGATAAGGCTGCTAAGGATGCGGCCAAGGCGGCCGCTGATCAGGCTGCGGCGAATGCGGCGGCGGCCAAGACCGCTGCCGATACCGCGCTTGCCGGTGCGCAGTCCAATGCTGCGGCGAGCAATCAAGCGCTGGCCGATGCGCAGGCCGCCAAGACAGCCGCCGATGCCGACAAGACGGCCAAAGACGCTGCCAAGACCGCAGCCGATCAAGCAGCAGCACAAGCGAAGTCGGCTTCGGATGCGGCCAATGCGGATAAGGCTGCTAAGGATGCGGCCAAGACGGCTGCTGATCAGGCTGCGGCGAATGCGGCGGCGGCCAAGACCGCTGCCGATACCGCGCTTGCCGGTGCGCAGTCCAATGCTGCGGCGAGCAATCAGGCATTGGCGAATGCACAGGCCGCGCTCACCGCCGCCAACACCGCCAAGCAGAACGCGGATGCCGCGAAGGTCACTGCAGACAAGACACTGAGCGATGCACAGAAGGTCGTCGATGCCATTCAGAAGGCCAAAGATGACGCGGCCGCCGCGGCCGCCGAAGCCCAGCGCACACAAACCGCTTACCAGCAGGCGCACGCCGCCACGGTCACGGCGCAGCAGCAGCGCGACCAGGCGCAGGCAGACGTCACGTACTACACGACCAACCTGATCGGCATTGCCGCGAACCTGGCCTCGCTGGGCACTCTTCTTGCTAGTGCCCAGCAGCGACTGACTCAAGCCAATGCCACCCTTACTCAGGCGCAGGCAGACGAGGCTGTCGCGAAGACGGCCGCCGACAACGCCGCCGCCGCCAAGACGGCCGCCGATGCGACCGCTGCGACGGCCATCAGCCAGGAACCGGCGGCTATCGCGGCACGTGATGCGGCACAGACCAATGCGACTACCGCGAACAACAACGTCACGGCCGCCGCGCAGCAGGTCAGCAACGCGCAGCAGGCCGTGGCCACCACCACCGCGGCCAAGGCGGTGGCGGATCAGGCATTGACCGACGCCACGAACGCCGCTGCGGCTGCGGCAGCGGCCAAGACCTTGGCGGATCAGAATGCGGCGGCGGCGCAGACCGCTGCTGATGCGGCGGCGGCGGTGAAGGTCAATGCCGACAAGGCGTTGGCCGATGCGAACAAGGCCGCCAGCGATGCTGCCGCGGCCAAGGCCCTCGCCGATCAGCGGGTTGTCGATGCGCAGCAGGCCGTCACGGACGCTACGGCAGCCAAGACGGTGACGGATCAGGCCCTGGCGGCCGCGACGCAGGCCGCTACGGATGCGGCGGTAGCGAAGACGGCTGCCGATCAGAATGCGGCGGCGGCGCGGACGACTGCTGATGCGGCCGCGGCGGTGAAGGTCAACGCGGACAGCGCATTGGCAACCGCGACGCAGGCTGCTTCGGATGCGGCGGTGGCGAAGACGGCTGCGGATCAGAATGCGGCGGCGGCGCGGACGGCTGCTGATGCGGCCGCGGCGGTGAAGGTCAATACCGATAAGGCATTGGCCGACGCGAACAAGGCGGCCAGCGATGCGGCTGCGGCCAAGACGGTCGCGGATCAGGCCGCCGCGGACGCGGCAACTGCCGTCACCAACGCGGACGCAGCCAAGGCCGCTGCCGACCAGGCGTCGGCCAATGCGGCGGCTGCGGCGACGGCGGCGGCGGGCGCTGCCACAACCGCCGCTCAGAACGCTGCCGACGCGAAGGCTGTCGCGGAAGCCGCTGCCACCGCTAAATCGGCGGCGGATGCGGCTCTGGGAGACGCCCAGACCAAGGCGGCCGCCGCGGCTTCCGCGCTGACCGACGCCACCGCTGCCAAGACGGCGGCCGACGCGGACAAGACGGCCAAAGACGCTGCCAAGGCTGCTTCGGATGCCGCGTTGGCTGATGCGAACAAGGCGGCTGGTGATGCGGCTGCGGCCAAGACGGTCGCGGATCAGAATGCGACTGCTGCGGCGACGGCGGTGGATGCCGCTGCGGCGGTGAAGGCGAGCACGGATGCCGCGTTGGCTGATGCGAACAAGGCGGCTGGTGATGCGGCTGCGGCCAAGACGGTCGCGGACCAGAATGCGACTGCTGCGGCGACGGCGGTGGATGCCGCTGCGGCGGTGAAGGCCAGCGCGGACAAGGCGCTCACGGATGCCAACAAGGCGGCCGCGGACGCTGCAGATGTGAGGACTGCCGCGGACCAGGCGGCTACCGCTGCGGGCAGTGCCGCCGCTGATGCGGCGGCGGCCAAGCTGGCTGCGGACAAGGCGTTGACGGATGCGAACAAGGCAGCCGGCGACGCGGCTGCTGTTGCCGCGGGCACGGCCGATAGTGCTGCTGCGGCGAAGGTGGCCGCCGACGCGGCGGCTGCGGTCAAGGCCAGCGCGGACCTTGCGTTGGCAGACGCGGATAGGGCTGCGGCCGATGCTGCTGCGGCCAAGGCGATTGCCGATCAGAAGGCGGCCGACGCCAGGGCTGCTGCCGATGCGGCCATTACCGACAAGGCTGCTGCCGATCAGGTGCTGGCGGATGCGGATAGGGCTGCGTCGGATGCTGCTGCGGCCAAGGCGATTGCCGATCAGAAGGCGGCCGACGCCAAGACGGCCTCTGATGCGGCAGCAGCGGCAAAGGCCGCCGCGGATACGGCGTTGACGGATGCCGACAAGGCTGCGGTGGATGCCGTCAACGCCGCGAGGGAGGCCGCCGACAAGTCCGCGGCGGCACAGGCTGCCGATGACGCGGCGGCTGCGGTCAAGTCCGCTGCGGACCAGGCATTCTCGGACGCGGGTAAGACGGCCGCGGACGCGACGACGAGCGCCAACGACGCCGCGGACAAGGCGACCGCCGCCAAGACGGCCGCCGACGCCGCTGCCGCGGTGAAGTCCGCTGCCGACGCGGCGTTGACGGATGCGGATAGGGCCGCCGCAGCTGCCGGTGACGCCAAGAACGTCGCGGATCAGAAGGCCGCCGAGGCGGGTAGCGCCGCCGACGCCGCCGCTGCGGCCAAGGTGGCTGCCGACAAGGTATTCGCCGATACGTCGAAGGCCGCATCGGACGCCGCCGCTGCGGCAACCGATGCCGCCGATAAGTCCGCAGCCGCACAGGCTGCCGATGACGCGGCAGGGGTGGCCAAGGCTGCCGCCGACAAGACGCTGGTGGATGCGGGCAAAGCTGCGTCGGATGCGGTGGCGGCCAAGGCCGTCGCGGATCAGAATGCGACTGCTGCGCAGACCGCGGTGGATGCCGCCGCGGCGGTGAAGGCCAGTGCGGATCAGGCACTGACGGAGGCGAACAAGGGCGCGACCGACGCCGACACCGCGGCCAAGGACGCCGCCGATAAGGCAGCACTGGCCATCCAGGCCGCTGTTGATGCGACATCTGCCAAGGAGACGGCCGATCAGTTGGCCGCCGATGCGGCAAAGAACGCCTCGGATGCGTTGGCGGCCAAGGCTGCTGCGGACCAGAAGGCCGCCGAGGCCAAGGCTGCTTCCGACGCCGCTGCTGCGACGAAGGTCACGGCGGACCAGTCATTGGCTGCCGCGGATAGTGCCGTTGCCGGGGCGGTTTCGGCCTCAGACGCCGCGGCCGCGCAGGCGGCTGCGGCCGCGAAGGCTGCTTCCGACGCTCAGGCCGCGAAGACAGCCGCGGACCAAGCGCTGGCCGAAGCCGATCAAGCGGCCAAGGATGCCCTCGCCATCGCTGATGCGGCCAATCAGGCGTCCGCGAATGCGAATCAGGCGGCCTCGGATGCCGCTGCGGCCAAGACCGCCGCGGATCAAAAGGCGGCTGACGCAGCCAAGGCCGCGACGGACGCTGCCGGTATCAAGGACGCCGCCGACCAGGCCGTTGCCGATGCCAAGGCCGCAGCAGATGCGGCCGCAGCGGCCAAGGCAGTCACCGACGGTGCGCTGGCGGATGCCGACAAGGCGGCCAAGGATGCTGCCGCGGCCAAAGATACTGCGGACCAAAGGCTTTCCGACGCAGCCACCTCGGCAGACGCCGCGGCGGCTGCGAAGGCCGCGGCCGACAAGGCTTTGGCCGATGCCGCTGCGGCGGCGAAGACCGCTGTGGATACGGCTACTGCCGCCGGCGACAAGGCGGCTCAAGATGCCAAGGCTGCCGCCGACGCGCAGGCGGCCAAGGCCGCGGCCGACAAGGCGCTGGCCGATGCGGCGAAGGCGGCCCAGGATGCTCAGGCCGCCAAGGACGCGGCGACGGCCACGGCCGCTCAAACCGCGGACGCCGTGAAGACGGCGACCGATGCCGCGGCCGCTGCGCAGGCGGCGGCAGAGCAGGCGCTCGGCGATCAGCAGGCCGTCATCGACGCGGCAGCTCAGGCAGGAGTCGACAAGGCCGCCGTCGACGCGGCCGCGGCAGACGCACTCCGATCCGCCGCGGCCGCTGCCGCGTCTGCCGAACGTGCTGCCAACGCTGCCAAGGTGTTCGCCGAGGCTCAGGCCGCCGCCGACCGTGACCGAGCGGCCGCTGAGCAGGCGCTGAAGGACAAGGACGCCGCGACTCAGGCGGCCGCTGCCGACTCCGCGAAGGCCGCCGAGGATCGTGCCGCCGCCGCACAAATCGAGGCGGCAAGCGCCTCCAGCGCGGCGGCCGTCCAAGCCGCCGAGGGGCAGGCGGCGTTCCAGAAGCTGGCGGCCGAGAAGGCGGCAGCCGACCGCGCCGCCATGGACAAGTCCGCCGAGGAAGCCAAGCAACGTCTCAATGTCATTGCCGCCGACTGCCTTCCGATCTTCGCCGACGCCGCCGCGGCGGCTCAGACCGATCCAAAGGCGCAGGCGGATCAGAGCGTCCAATCCAATGAGATTCGAGTTGGTGCAGCCGCCCAGCTGGCGCAGGTCCGGGATACCCAGCAGTCATCCGCCGAACGTGCGGTCGCGGACAAGACAGGTGTCGCCGAGAGCGCGGGTACCACAGCGAGCGCAGCGGTCTCCGATGCGTCTGCCGCCCGTGCGAAGGCCGTTCAAACCGCGAGCCAGGCCGCCGTAGCGCAGACAGCGCTGGATACCGCGATCAGTGCGGGGGCTCCGGCGCCCGAGGTGACCGAGGCGCAGAACGCCGCCCGGATCGCCGCCGAGCAGGCCGATGAGGCTGAGCGGGCGGCCCAGGCCGCCGAGGCGTTGGCCGCCCAGGCCACGGCCGCCGCACAGACGGCCGCCAGTGACCGGATAGCAGCGGAAGCCGCAGCCAAGGCCGCCGCCGATCAAGCGGCCGCCGCCCGGACAGATGCGCAGAAGGCAGCCGACGAGCTGGCGGCGGCTCAACAGAAGGCGGACGGTTACGCAGCGGCCAAGGCCGCAGCCGACAAGGCCGCCGCGGACTATGCGGCTGCCGCCGCGCGCGACCGGTTGGCATCGGCGAAGTCGGCCGAGGAGAAGGCGATCGCCGAACGCGCCTATGCCGAGTGCGTTTCAGGGATGGCGGGCAAGTGCGGATCCACCAACGTCGGAAACGGCGGATCGGCCTGGAACCTCTTCGGTGGACGCCCGCTGTTCGGTCCGGGCGGGTTGATCATCGGCGACGGCTCACCCAACGCCGCCGGTGTCTACACCCAGCGGCCGTTGTTCGGTCCTGGCGGACTGATCATCGGCGATGGCGGTCTCGGCCAGGACGGCGGCTTCCTGATCGGTAACGGCGGCAAGGGGTTACCCGGTCAGAAGGGCGGCAATGCCGGCCTGCTGTTCGGCAACGGCGGTGCCGGTGGTGACGGTCTGCCCGGTCAGAAGGGTGGAGACGGCGGTAACGCCGGATTGTTCGGCAACGGCGGTGCCGGCGGTAAGGGCGGCGACGCCTCGGCGACCGCGGACGGCAAGACCGGCGTCGGTGGTGCGGGCGGTAATGGTGGCAAGGGTGGCGCGCTGGCTGGAGACGGTGGTGCCGGCGGTAAGGGCGGAGAGGGCAGCAATTTCTTCACCGGTACCTCGACTGGTGGAGCCGGTGGTGACGGCGGCAGTGCCGGCATGCTCGGCAACGGCGGTGCCGGTGGCCAGGGAGGCACCTCCAACTCGTTCGACACCCGGACGGCCGAACCGGGCACCGGTGGCAACGGCGGAACCGGTGGTAGCGGTGGTCTGGTGGCCGGAACCGGTGGTGCGGGCGGCGCCGGTGGCGAGGCCAAGACGACCTACGGAGAAACCAAGGGTGGCACCGGAGGCACCGGCGGTGCCTCGGGCGGCTTGGCCGGTGACGGCGGTTCTGGTGGCGCGGGCGGCGCCTCGTCCAGCTTGGGAGGCACCGCGACCGGAGGCACCGGTGGTAACGGCGCCGATTCGCATGCCGTCGTCGGCAATGGTGGCAGCGGCGGCGCCGGAGGCAAGGCCGAGACCACAAACGGACTCGTGAAGACGGGACCCGCCACGGGTGGAAACGGCGGCAAGGGCGGCACGTCGGGCACGGTCGGGAACGGCGGCGGCGGTGGTGCGGGCGGTGACGCCAGCGGAAACGGGGACACCGGCAAGACCAACACCGGCGGCAAGGGCGGTACCGGCGGAGACTCCAAGGGCCTCGGCAATGGCGGCGCTGGCGGCCGTGGTGGTCACTCCCAGGCCACCGACGGCGACAGCAAGGGCGGAGCCGGTGGCGCCGGTGGCACTGGCGGCCCGATCCATCGGGGCGGCAATGGCGGCAATGGTGGCAACTCGTCGTCGGTCAAGGGTTCACGCGGTGCGGGTGCAGGGGGCCCCGGTGGGCGCGGTGGAACGCAGGGCACGCCCGGCAGCGCAGGTCAGACCGGTGGCGGCTCGTCCAGCAGCTCGCAGAGCTCGAAGTCGTCGGGCACCTCGTCCGGTGGTTCGTCGTCCGGTGGTTCCAGCTCGTCGTCGGGCGGCGGTTCCTCGTCGAGCTCCGGCAGCTAGTCGGACTGGCAGATCTTCCACTGGTTGTCGCGCAGCTGCAGATCGAAGCTTCGCGATGACCGGGTCTGCGGCGCGAACGCCATGAAGGAGGTGACGTTGGCCTCGGCATGCTCGCCGTTGACGACGACCTCGTCGATGCTGGCGACCACCGGGTACTGCTTGGCGGCGGCCACCTTCTGATACGTCTGGGACCATTCGGCGTCGGGGTAGCGCACGTAGCCGTCGCGGGTCTCGCCGCAGGTGATCGTGCGTAGGGCGGCCAGGTTGCCGGTCTGGATGGCGTTGTCGTAGTTCTGAATGCTGGTGCGCACCAACTCTTCTTGGGATGCCTTCGGTGCGCTGGTGCGAGAGATGATGACTGCGGCCAGGACGATGACCGCAGCCAGCGCGGCGACGACGAGGGCCAGTGCGATTACCCAGCCCCAGCTCCGCTTCTCTTCCTTGCGCGGAGCGATGGTCTCGGGGGTTGCCGCCTTGGGGCGCGCCTTGGTCGCCAGCGGCTGGATGAACTCGGTTTTCGGATCGTCGCCGACGGGCACGATCATCTCGGTCTTGTTGGCGTCGAATCCGGGAGCCGTGTAGCGCGGAACGTCGGGCTTGGCCGGCGCCATCACGACGGTCTGAGCGTCGTCGAGCGGCGGAACCGGACCGGTGTCTGTGTTGTCCTCGGCGTCGGAGATCTCCGGGGTGTTCGCGGCGCCTTCCGGCTGCTCGGCGGAGTCCACGGGCTCTTCGCCCTGTGGGTCGGGCTTGGCCTCGGAATTTCCACCGGTGGGGTTCGCCATGCGTTTCGTTCCTTATCCGTGCTTAGCGCTCTTTCGCGCAGGCGCGATCGACCGCGCCCACCCTATCGCGATCACCGGGGACGGTTGGCGTCAGAATGGCTGCTATGAGTCCAACGCATGATCTGCTGGGTCCCGAGCCGGTGCTGCTGCCCGGAGATGACGACGCCGAATCGGCCCTGCTCAACGGTCAGGATCCGGCCGCGGTGGCGGCGGCGTATCCCGCCGCGTCGATCGCCTGGGCCGAACTCGCCGAGAATGCGCTGGATGACGACGGGTCCGACAACCGCACGGCCAGCATCGTCACCGCGTACGCCTTCGCGCGCACGGGGTATCACCGTGGCCTGGACCAGTTGCGACGAAACGGGTGGAAGGGCTTTGGTCCGGTGCCGTACTCGCACGAGCCCAATCGCGGCTTCCTGCGTGCGGTGGCCGCCCTGGCCCGTGCCGCCAAGCTGATCGGTGAGGATCACGAATTCGCGCGGTGCTGCGATCTGCTCGACGACTGCGATCCGGCCGCCCGTCCCGCGTTGGGTCTGTAACCCACTCCCGTCGACACGCCGTCTCGTGGCGGGGATAAGCGACACGAACCCGCCGCGGCACGGCGTGTCGGCGCGGTGAGGGCGCAGGGAGGACTCATTGCCCTATGCGAACTTTTGCATATAAGTTCGAGGGGTCGAGAGGAGTCGCAGTGGGAGTCGGACACGATCACGGGCATGGGGCCGCCGCGGCCAATCCGGCCGACGTGCGGGTGGGACGCATGTGCGTCTCCCTGGGCATCGTCGGCTCGTTCTTCGTCCTCGAACTCGTCGTCGCGCTGCTGATCAATTCGCTGGCCCTGTTGGCCGACGCCGGTCACATGCTCACCGATCTCGTCGGACTCATCATGGGGCTCAGCGCCATCCTGCTGGCTCGTCGCGGAAGTACCTCGGCGGCAAGGACCTACGGCTGGCACCGTGCCGAGGTGCTCACCGCGATCGTCAACGCGGCGCTACTCACCGGCATCTCCGCCTTCGTGATGTACGAGGCGGTGGAACGCCTGACCGGTGGCGCACCCCCGGAGGTTCCGGGGATGCCGATGATGATCGTCGCGTTGGCCGGGCTGGCCGCCAACGTGGTGGTGATCTGGTTGCTGCGTTCGCATGCCGAGGGCAGTCTCGCGGTCCGCGGCGCATACATGGAGGTGCTGGCCGACGCGGTCGGTAGCGTCGGCGTGCTGGTGGCGGCGATCATCACTCTCACCACCGGCTGGAAGTACGCCGATATCGTTGTCGGCGTTCTTATTTCGCTGTGGATATTGCCGCGGGCGTTCTCGCTGGCGCGGGCCGCGCTGCGCATCCTGACCGAGACCTCGCCCAAGCACATCGACGTCGAGGAGCTGCGTTCCGCACTGCTGGCGGTGGACGGTGTGAGCAGCGTGCACGATCTGCACGTGTGGACCCTGGTGCCGGGCAAGGACATGGCCACCGCACACCTGACCAGCACCGCCGACGCCGCGCTGGTGCTGGCGGCGGCACGCTCCGTGCTCGCTGACCGTGGCCTGTCGCACGCCACCATTCAGGTGGAACCGCCTGAGGCGCAAGAGCACTGCGAAGAACACGCCAACTGGTAGCCCCGGCTAGAGCAGCTTGCTCCAGAAGCGGAACAGCCAGCCACCGATCTGGGCGAGCCCGGGGTCGACGCCGAACGACGCGACGACCCAGTACACGGCGCCGAAGAACGCCCTGTTGATCGGCGGCGACATCAGCAGCAGGAACAAGATGAGGAACCCGAACGTCTTGGCGTTGCCGAGTGTGCGCTGCGTGTTGGGGCTCAGGTGCGGTTCGAGCGCGCCGTAGCCGTCCAGGCCCGGCACCGGTAGCAGGTTGAGCACCACCGCCGTCACCTGGAGAAATCCGAGGTAGGCCATGGCCGCCCAGAAGACGATGTGGTCGCGATCGGCGAAAAGTGCTGTCGTCCCGAGAATTAACACGGCCAGCGCTGCATTCGCGCTCGGTCCGGCCAGACTCACCATGGTCCGCTGCCGGTTGCTCATGCCGGCGGTGTGGACGTACACGGCCCCGCCCGGGAGTCCGATGCCGCCGAGCGCGATGAACACCAGCGGCAGCACGATGGACAGCACCGGATCGGTGTACTGCAGCGGGTTCAACGTCAGATACCCCCGCGCCCGGGTGTCACCGAAACGCCACGCGGTGTAGGCATGCCCGAACTCGTGCAGGCACAGCGAGACCACCCACCCGGTGAACACGAAGACGAACACCCCGCCGCGTGCCAACGGCTCGGTGGAGTTGCCGCCCAGCCATGCCAGCACCGCCCCGGCGATGGTGAGCGCGACCAGCGCCAGAAAGACGGGGCTGGGGCGTACCGACTGCTTGACGTTCACGGCCAAAAGCTACCGGACAAGCAACCAGCCCTGTTGGTGCCGATAGAACGTGGAGCGGGTGACCGGGCGAGGGCCCGCGACGCCGTCACGGACGACGACGGCACCCTCGGTGCCCAACTGTGCGGCCCGCCCGGTCGCCCAGCGGCGGGGAAGGAGACGGATGCGGCTTCGTACGGACGCGCGCAGGCCCGGCACGGACTCGGTGGGCTCGACGTCGACCAGTGCGGCACCGTCGAAAAGCAGGGTGTCATCCACGGTCGCCTCGCCGGTCACCCCGTTGCCGTCGCCGCTCTGCCACGAGGCGCGGCCGGCCAGGGCCGTCCCGGTGTCGTCGCGGATGAGCGGCACCCGGTCCGCGTGTCCCTCGCGTGCCCGGCGTGCCGCGCCGAAGCCGATCCGATAGATCCGCCGCACATGCGAACGCCGATCCGGCACGAAACCCAGCTCCACGTCCAGCCTTTCGGCACGCATCAGGTAGGTGAGCACCTGTGCCAGGTCTGCATCGGAGCCGACCACGACCAGCCGGGTGGCACCGTCCGGGAGCGCGCCGACAAGCGCGCGCACCGCATCGGATTCCTCCACCCGTTCCACCGGGAGATCCCGCAAAACGCGGGGCAGCCGGCGCGCACCGAACAGCAAAACCCGTGCCGATGCCTTCTCGGCGACACCCGGGGTACTCACCAAGGACCTCCTTCAGCTGTCTGAATGCGCACAAAGCGTGTGGCCTGCGATACAGTGGCTCACCGGCTGAACAACATTTTGCACGCGCAGCGCTGCGCCGCGATGGCCCGCGGTGGGGGCTGCCAACAGGGAAGCGCAGAGAACGCACATGCCGGCAATAGTCCTGATCGGCGCTCAATGGGGCGACGAGGGGAAAGGCAAGGCGACCGACCTGCTCGGTGGCTCGGTTCAATGGGTAGTCCGCTACCAAGGCGGTAACAACGCCGGACACACAGTCGTGTTGCCCAACGGGGAGAATTTCGCCCTGCATCTCATCCCGTCGGGCATCCTCACCCCGGGGGTGACGAACGTCATCGGCAACGGTGTCGTGGTCGACCCCGGCGTGCTGCTGACCGAGCTCGCGGGCCTGGAGGAGCGGGGGATCGACACCTCGGGTCTCATCCTGTCCGCGGATGCGCATCTGTTGATGCCGTACCACGTCGCGATCGACAAGGTGACCGAAAGGTACCTGGGGTCCAAGAAGATTGGCACCACCGGCCGCGGTATCGGTCCCTGCTACCAGGACAAGGTGGCGCGTATCGGAATCCGGGTCGCCGATGTCCTCGACGAGGAGTCTCTGCGCCAGAAGGTCCATGCCGCACTGGAATTCAAGAACCAGGTACTGGTCAAGATCTACAACCGCAAGGCCCTGGACCCGGATCAGGTGGTCGACGGGGTGCTGGAGCAGGCTGAAGGATTCAAGCACCGCATCGCCGATGCCCGTCTGCAGCTCAACCAGGCGCTGGAGCGCGGTGAGACGGTGCTGCTGGAGGGATCGCAGGGCACGCTGCTCGACGTCGATCACGGTACGTATCCCTTTGTGACGTCCTCGAACCCGACTGCGGGCGGTGCGTCGGTGGGATCCGGTATCGGGCCCACCCGGATCACCACCGTGCTCGGGATCCTCAAGGCGTACACCACCCGCGTGGGCTCGGGTCCGTTCCCCACCGAGCTGTTCGACGAGCACGGCGCCTACCTGGCCAAGACGGGCGGCGAGGTGGGCGTGACCACCGGCCGCGCCCGGCGTTGCGGCTGGTTCGACGCCGTCATCGCCCGGTACGCCACGCGGGTCAACGGCATCACCGACTACTTCCTGACAAAACTGGACGTGCTGTCCAGCCTGCAGACGGTACCGATCTGCGTCGGCTACGAGGTGGACGGCAAGCGCACCAACGAGATGCCGATGACCCAAAGCGAGATCTACCGCGCCACACCGGTTTACGAGGAGCTTCCGGGCTGGTGGGAGGACATCTCGGGTGCCCGGGAATTCGCCGAACTACCCGCCAAGGCGCAGGATTACGTGCTGAGGCTGGAGGAGCTGGCGGGTGCACCGATGTCGTGCATCGGTGTCGGGCCGGGCCGCGATCAGACGATTGTGCGGCGGGACATACTCTCGGGGTCATGACTGCTGACGGGGACAGGCTCGCCGCGCTCCACGAAGAGATGAATCGGGCGATCCGTGAGATCGAAGGCGAGCACAGTGGCGGGTTCCCGCAGTACTCGCCGTCCTCGGTAGGCCCGGGGTTCGGGCGCTTCCTGACCGCCATGCGGCGGTTGCAGGACCTCGCGGTGTCGGCCGATATGGAGGACCCGCGCTGGGATGAGGCGGCCGACCTCACCGAGAAGCTCGTCGAGCTGATGGACCCGTACGAGTCACCCGAGGGGGTCGGTCCCGCCAACCGGGTGGCCGACGAGCCCGCCAACGGGCATCTGCTGCTGCCGCCGTGGTTCATCGACAAGGCCGGCCCGGACGGTATCGAGGCGCACGGCGACTTCCCACGGTTCTACCTGGGGGGCAACGGTGCCGTGCACGGCGGCATTCTGCCGCTGTTGTTCGACCATCTCTTCGGGATGACGGTGATCATGGCGGGTCGCACGATCAGCCGCACCGCCTTCCTGCACGTCAACTACCGCGAGGTGGTGCCGGTGGGGGTGCCCTTGACGGCCAGCAGCCGCATCGACGAGGTGGACCGCCGCAAGGCCTTCGTCTCGGCCGAACTGTACGACGCGCACGGCACCGTGCTGGCCGATGCCAACGGGCTGATGGTGCAGCTGCTGCCCGGTCAGCCCTAGCCCGCTAGCGGTCGGCCTGGTTCATGGTGGCCTCTTCGAGGTCGAGGCCGCGTAAGACGGTGCGCAGCACCTCGTCGTCGATATTGCCCGCATCGCGTTCGGCGATGAACACCTCCCGCTCCGTCTCGAGCATCTCCAGACGCAGGTTCCGGAAGGCGGCCATCGGACTCTCGCCGGCGTCCTCGTCGCTGCGCCCGAGACGCTCCCATGCCGCGTTGCGACGCCGGGTGTTCCAGTGCCGCAATATCTCTGCGGCCCGGCTGCGTACGTTGGTGTCCTCGATGCCGTCGTTGTCGTCGAGCAGTTCCTCGAGACGGTCGGCGGCCGCGCGGGCGGCCTTGTCCTGAGCGGCGGCCTCGGCGAGTGCGTCCTTGCGCTCGTCGTCGCTCTGCACGCCGAGCACCCTGATTACCCACGGCAGCGTAAGTCCATGCAGGAGAAGGGTTCCCACCACGACCACAAAGGTGAGGAACACGATGTGCGGATGCCCGGGCAGTGGCTCGCCGGTAATGGTGGTCAGCGGCACCGCGAAGGCCATCGCCAGTGACACCACGCCACGCATCCCGGCCCATGCCACCACGAAAACCCCTCGGGCCGAAGGTCGTTGGCCGGGTGGGCGCATGTAGGCGAACGCGAATACGAACACGATGCGCACCGCTATCACCGTGGTCAGCACCGCAATCGAGGAGAGCAGGATGGTGTTGAAGGACAGGCCTCGCAGCCCCTCGATGACCTTGGGCAGCTGCAATCCGATGAGCAGGAACGCAAAGGATTCCAGCAGCAGTTGCACGGCCTTCCACACCGCGTCGTCCTGCAGTCGGGTGGCGTATCCGGCCCGCACCGAGCGGTGACCGAGCATGAGCCCCGCGACCACCACGGCGATCACACCGGAGCCGTGCACCTCCTCGGCGAGCAGGTAGGCGAAGAAGGGCACCACCAGGCCGATCGCACTCTCGGAGAGCGGATCGTCCAGCTTGCACCGGATGACGTTGACCAATTTGCCGATGACGAATCCGACGAATACCCCGCCGATGGCCGCGAGCGCGAAGATCTTGAACCCGTCGGCCACGGTGGCACCGAGCCCGATCGCCGCGGCGATCGCGACCCGATAGGCGGTGAGCGCGGTGGCGTCGTTGAGCAGACTCTCACCGCCCAGCAGCGTCATGATGTTGCGCGGCAGACCCAGGCGACGGCCGATGGCGGTGGCCGATACCGCGTCGGGCGGGGCCACGATGGCACCGAGCACCATCGCGCCGGCCAACGGCAGTTCGGGGACGGCGTAGAACGCCACGAAGCCCACCGCGACGGTGGTGACCAGGGGAAGCAGCACGGCCAGGCTGCCGACTGCCCTGATGTTCTTGCGCAGATTGACGTACGAGCTCTCCAGCGCCGTCGTGTAGAGCAGCGGCGGCAGGATCACGAACAACACGAGGTCCGGATCCATTTCGATGGACGGCAAGCCAGGGATGGCGGTGGCCGCCAGACCGGCCACGACCAGCACCAACGGCGTGGGAAGCCCGAATCGCCGAGAAATCGCGGCCAGAACCAGGGCAACCGTGAGTACCGCCAGCAGGGAAACGTTCACCTTCGTATTCTGTGCGGAGAGCGGTTCCGGCGCCTAAGTGGGCACGTTGAGAGGGCAGAGATGAAGCGGCTGTTTCGGCGTGGATCGCCCGCGCCCGCGTCGACACCGGGACCGGATCCCTGTCCGGAGCTGGCGGCCGCCACCGGGCACGACCCACAACCCCGCACCCCCGGTCAGTGCGAGGACTGCGCGGCGCTGGGCGAGCAGGTGTGGGCACATCTGCGGATGTGCCTGGAATGCGGCCGGGTCAGCTGTTGCGATTCCAGCCCCCACCAGCACGCCACCGCGCATTTCCACGCCACCGGACACCCGGTGATGCGTTCTCACGAGCCGGGCGAGAGCTGGCGCTGGTGCTACGTCCACAGCACTCTCGGTTGAGGATGTGTGGCAATCTGGCACGCTAGGCACGGTCCAATAGGGCGACAGATCGACCGGAAGGCGTGAGGGGCATCGTGGTGACGCAGGAGGGTTCGCCCCCCAGCGAGCAAGGGATGACGGGGTCAACCGACACCGTGAGGCCCGCGCCCGCAGCGGCGGCACCGGTGACCGAAGACGCCGTGCGCGCCACCAACGGCGCGAAGGTCGGCAAGGCCGTCAAGACCGTGAAACCCGAGGCGAAGGCACCCGCAGACGAGGCTCCGACCCGGGACGGCACCGAGGACACGGCAGCGGACGCCCCGGCGGCCACTTCCGTGGCGGCACCCGTCGATCAGCCGGAGTCCGCCGCCAACCGCACCACCGTGATGCTGCTCGGTTCGGGCGAGCTGGCCAAGGAACTGGCCATCTCCTTCCAACGTCTGGGCGCCGAGGTCCTCGTGGTGGACAGCGCAAGCAGCGGGCCCGCCCACGGCGTGGCGGACCGTTCCGTGCTGGCGCCGATCGGTGAGTCGGAGCATCTGTTCGAGCTCGTCGAGAAGGAACGGCCCCGATTCGTGGTGCCGCTGGTGGAGACGGCGTCGGGGGAGGCGCTGGACAAGCTGGCCGACGGCAAGATCGCCCAGGTGATCCCGACCGCCAAGGCTGTCCGGCTGGCCGGTGATCGCGAGGGGATGCGGCGGATGGCCGCCGAGGAGCTTGGCCTGCCCACGCCCGCGTACTGGTTCGCCGACTCGGTCGACGAGCTGCACAAGGTGCTCGAAACGTCGGGCTTCCCGGCGGTGGTGCGCCCGGTGTCGGCGGCATACGGCCAAGGGCAGTCGGTGGTGTTGCGTGACGGCGATGCCGAACCGGCATGGGAGCAGGCCATCGCCGCGAACATCGGCGGCAACCAGCGGGTGCTGGTGGAGACCGTGGTGGAGATCGACTACGAGATCACGCTGCTCACGGTGCGCACGGCCGGTGTGGGCGGCGCCACCCGGCTGTACTTCTGCGAGCCCATCGCACATCGGCAGAGCGGCACCGACGCGATGCAGATGTGGCAGCCGCAGCCGCTGAGCCAGGCGGCTCTGGAGCTGGCCCGCTCGATCGCCGCTCGTGCGGTCAATGCCCTTGGCGGGCACGGTGTTTACGGTGTCGAGCTATTTGTCCGCGGCGACGAGGTGTACTTCTGCGATGTGAGCGCGCGGCCGTACGACTCGGGGCTGGTGACCGTGCGCTCGCAGCGACTGTCGGAGTACGACATGCACGCGCGCGCGGTGCTGGGAGCGCCGATCGACACCATTTTGGTGTCGCCGGCCGCCGCCGAGGTGGTCTACGGCGACGGGCCCGGTCCGTCGCCCCGCCAACTCGATGAGGCGTTGCAGATACCGGAGAGTGATCTGCGGGTGTTCGGGAACGCGGAATCCCATCGCCGTCGCCGCGTCGCGGTGGCACTGGCGACGGCCCCCAACACCGCACTGGCGTTGAGTCGGGCACAGCAGGTCGCCAGGCACCTGCGGTGACGCCCGAGGACCAGGCAGATTCCGAAGATCGCGGGAGCATCGGCCCGTTCATCGCCGGAGCGGTGATCTTTGGAATCGTGGTGATCGGTATCGCGGTGTCGGCGATCTTCCGGTCGGGTGACGGCCTCACCGAAGAGGGACGAGTCGGCAAGGCCGTCGTCGCGCAGAACGACGCGCTGCAGCGACGCGCGTATGCCGACTACGTGGCCTACAGTTGCCGCGCCATCGTCGCACCGGAGCGCAATGTGATTGCCGCTCAGGACAAATCCGAGACATCGCACGGGAATCGCTACGTCGACGACGTCAAGGACGTCAAGATCAGTGGCGACACCGCGACCGCTGCGGTGACCTATCACTACATGAAATCAGAGGACAACAAGCTCACCGCGAACGTCTCCTTCGTCAAGGAAGACGGCTCGTGGAGGGTCTGCTCGCAGTACCAATAGACTGGCTCTTCGTGGGCTACGCAGGAGATATCACCCCCGAGGCGGCGTGGGCGCTGCTGAAGGACAACCCGGACGCCGTGCTGGTCGATGTGCGCACGTCGGCGGAGTGGAAGTGGGTCGGTGTTCCCGATCTCACCGAGCTCGGTCGCGACGTCGTGTACGTCGAGTGGGTGCGGTCCAACGGCGAACGCAATAGCGAGTTTCTCGCCGAGCTCGAGGCCGCGGGCGTGACCCCCGGTGATCGGCCGGTGGTGTTCCTGTGCCGGTCCGGAAACCGGTCGATCGGCTCGGCGGAGCTGGCCACCGAGGCAGGAATCGCCCCGTCCTACAACGTGCTTGACGGGTTCGAGGGCAATCTCGACGAGAACGGGCACCGCGGCGGCGTCGGCTGGCGCGCCATCGGCCTGCCCTGGCGGCAGTCATGACGAAAGACCAGAAGGACATTCCCGCTGTGTCAGATTCTCTTCGCCCAGGCGGCTCATCGGTGCGGATAGCCAAGGCACTGCCCGACGGCGTGAGCCAGGCGACCATCGGCGTGCGCGGCGGGCTGCTGCGCTCCGAGTTCGAGGAAACCGCCGAGGCGATGTACCTGACCTCGGGGTATGTGTACGAAAGCGCGGCGGCTGCCGAGCGGGCCTTCACCGGAGAGGTCGACCGGTATGTGTACTCGCGCTACGGCAACCCGACGATTTCCATGTTCGAGGAACGGTTGCGACTGATCGAGGGGGCCGAGGCCGCGTTTGCGACGGCAACGGGCATGTCGGCCGTCTTCACCGCGTTGGGTGCGCTCTTGGGCGCCGGCAACCGGCTCGTGGCCGCACGCAGTCTTTTCGGTTCCTGTTTCGTGGTGTGTAACGAGATCCTGCCCCGTTGGGGCGTCGAGACCGTGTTCGTGGACGGCGAGGACCTCTCCCAGTGGGAGGAGGCGCTTTCGGTTCCCACGCAGGCGGTATTCTTCGAAACTCCTTCCAACCCAATGCAATCGCTTGTCGACATCGAGGCTGTGTGCAAGCTGGCGCATGCCGCGGGTGCAAAGGTGGTGCTGGACAACGTCTTTGCCACGCCACTGCTACAGCAAGGCATCCCGCTAGGTGCCGACGTGGTGGTCTACTCCGGCACCAAGCACATCGACGGCCAAGGGCGGGTGCTCGGCGGCGCGATTCTGGGCGAGGCCGAATACATCGAGGGCCCCGTCAAGACGCTGATGCGGCACACCGGACCCGCGCTGAGCCCGTTCAACGCCTGGACATTGGTGAAAGGCCTTGAGACCCTGGATCTCCGGGTTCGGCATGCCAATGAATCGGCCTTCAAGATTGCGCAGTTCCTGGAACAGCATCCCGCGGTGCGCTGGGTGCGCTATCCGTTCCTGCAGACGCATCCGCAGTACGAATTGGCCAAGCGGCAGATGCGCGGCGGTGGCACCGTGGTGACCTTCGAGCTCGACGCCGACGGCGATGCGGGCAAGCAGCGCGCCTTCGAGGTGCTCGACGGGACCTCGCTCATCGACATCTCGAACAACCTGGGCGATTCCAAGTCGCTCATCACCCATCCCGCCACAACGACCCACCGTGCCATGGGGCCTGAGGGCCGGGCCGCGATCGGGCTGTCGGACGGCGTGGTGCGTTTGTCGGTCGGACTGGAGTCCACCGACGACCTCATCGCGGACCTGGAGCGGGCGCTGAGCTAATTCGGGGCTAGCTTTAGTTAGCAGGGGCTAGCACTGCGTTAACTTCCTTTGTAGTATCCCGTCATGACGCAACGAAGCGTTCATTTCGCGGTACTGGTGTTTGCCGCCGTGGTGATGTCGCAGGCCCTGGCGGCGTGCTCGATGTCGGATTTCGTAGGTGGCGCGGTGGAGCGCACCACATATCCGCCCATCACCCCGCTACCGCCCCCACCGCCCGGCGCCAGCACGCTGCCCACGGACTTTCCCCGCGACATTCCCGTCGTCAAGGGCACATATCGCCAAGACGCCGAAGGCGATTCCCGGATCTTGGCCGTTGGCGGCGTCGACGCTTCGGCGGTAGCCGCCGCGGGCAAGCTGCTCACCGACGCCGGATTCGAGCATCAAACCGTGATGGGGCAGGACGCGTACCTCAACAGCAAGTACACCGTGCTGGTGGTCGGCGACGACCTGGGCGGCACGTTCACGCTGCGGTACACGGTCATGTCGATGGCCGGCATGCCGTCCATGCCGAGTGTCACTTTCCCGCCGTTGATCTAAGGAGCTGACGATGTCGCACCAATACAGTCCGGCCTTCGAACGGGCGGGGCGGTTTGTGGCCAAGCACGCGAAGCTGGTGATATTGGCCTGGCTGGCGGTCGGGGTTCTGGTCAACACGGCCTGGCCCCAGTTGGAGAGGGTGGCCAACGAGCACTCGGTCAGTCCGCTGCCGACGGGCGAGGTGAGTCCGGCGCTCGCGTCGATGAAGGAGATGGGAAAGGCCTTCGGCCGTCCCGGAATCGACAATGCCGTCATCATCGTGATGCACAGTGACAAGGGGTTTGACGCCGATGCACAGGCCCGGTATTCCGCGCTGATCCAACGGCTGGGGGCGAACAAGGAGTACGTCACCTTCGTCCAGGACCAGCTGGGCGATCCGAGGATGCGCAACAATCCGGTGGCGCGCAAACAGGTCCTCAGCGAGGACGGCACCACCTGGTACGCGATGGCGGGGCTGGCCGGAGATCTCGGTACCCCGTTGGCGCAGCGGGCATATCGCTCGGTCGACGATTTGGTGAAACAGACCTTCGCCGGCTCGGCCACCACGGCGAACATCACCGGTGCGGCCGGGACCGTGACCGATATGGGCAACGCCGCCCTGGGCGACCTTCCCAAGATCGGTGCGGTGACCGTGGTGGTCATCGGCCTGATTCTGTTGTTGGTGTTCCGGTCGTGGTTCACCGCGATGCTGCCCCTGCTGGTGATGGGAGTGAGTCTGCTCATCGCCCGCGGGGTCATCGCCGGGCTCGCCGAGCGCGGGCTGGTTCCGGTGTCCTCGGTATCCGCCGGACTGATGATGGCCGTGCTGATGGGGGCCAGCGTCAACTACACGGTTTTCCTGGTCAGCCGGTACCACGAACGGGTACGCGCGGGGGAGGCGCCGTCTGATGCCCTGGCGCATGCCTGCGGCTCGATGACCCGCGTCATCCTGGCGACGGCAGCCACAGTGGCGATCGCGAACATCGCGCAGTTGACCGCCAAGCTAGCGTTTCTCGCGGCGGCAGGTCCTGCGGTGTCCATGGGTGTCATCGTCGCGTTCTTCGTGGTCACCACGATGCTGCCGGCGACCCTGAGTCTGGCCGCCAAGCGGGGATTGGGACTGCCCGGATCTGATCGGGCCGACGTGTACTGGCACCGCATGGGTGTGAACATCGTGCGGCACCCCTGGCCCTTTTTCGGGGTGGCGACCGTCATCCTGTTGGCGGCCGCGTCCTTCGTGCCGTTCATGAGACCGAGTTTCGACATGTCGAAGGTGCTACCGGAATCGGCCCAGTCGAATCAGGGCATGCGCACGCTCAACGCGCATTTCCCCGCCAATTCGATAATGCCCCAATATCTTTTGGTCCAGGCCTCTTCCGATCTGCGCAATCCGCGTGCGCTGGCCGATCTGGACCAGATGGCCGAACGTATCTCCCAGCTCAAGGGAGTCGGGAAGGTCGTGGGCATCACCCGACCCGACGGGAACAAGCTCACCCAGGCCACCTTGGCGTGGCAGATCGGGTATATGGGAACCCAGATCGACAAGACGAGCGGTCAGGTCAATGCGGACCTGCGGCCGCAGTTGGAGCGGATGTCCAAGCTCGCCGACGTCATGTCGGCCATGACCAACGAACTGGGCGACGGAGACCTGGTCCGGATGCAGCAGATGATGCCGCAGATGTTGTCGATGGCCAAAGAGCTTGAAGGACAGCTTGATCGGTATCAGTCGCTGATATCGCAGATGGGCACGGTGGCAGGCATGGTGGATCAGTTGGCCAAGATGGGTCCCTCGGTGGAGGCCACCTTCACCGCGCTCGACGCCGGGGCATCGCTGACCCAGACGCTGGCCGAATCCCCCTTCTGCCCGGTACAACCTGATTGTGTGAAGCTACGCGATCAGCTGGTCACGCTGCGCGACACCGGGCCGCTTTCCTCGGTGGAAAGTCTGCGTGAATCGGTCCGTGCGGTCACCGGGGGCAAGACGATCACCCAGCTGCTCGGCGATATGAACAGTCAGTTCAAGCAGATTCGCGGACTATTGGCGAAGTTGCCCGAGATGGAACGCAAGTTCGAGCGCATATCCGGATACTTCCAGCAGCTGCAGGGTCTGGGCATGGACATGAACTCCGTCAAGACGATGGGCGTGCGCATCCGGGACCTGAACACCCAGCTCGAAGACACCGTACGGTCGATGGGTGAGGCCGCCGTGACCCTGCAGGCCATCGGGAGGGACTCCAATTCAGCTGCGGCATCAGGCTTTTCCGTGCCGGAGGCGATGTTGCAGAATCCGGGGTTCAAGGAGCTGAGTTCGGCATTCCTGCAGGACGGTGGGCATACCGCCATGTACCTCGTCCAATCACCGCTCAACCCCTATGGGCCAGAAGCGATGCAGCTGAGCCGCGATATGGAGCGCGTCGGCAACGAGGCCACACCCAACACCGCGCTGGCCGGTGCCAAGGTGTCGGTGGGTGGGTTTCCTGCCATCAACGCGGACCTGAAGAAGGCCTATGACAGCGATCTGCGGGAGATCATCGTCGTCACGTTGCTCATCATCTTCCTGGTGATGTGCCTGCTGCTGCGGGCCGTGGTGGCGCCGCTGTACCTACTGGGCACCGTGCTCCTGACCTATATCGCCTCACTGGGCATCGGCGTGTTGGTATTCCAGGTACTTCTTGGCCAACAACTGGATTGGGCGGTTCCGGCGATGACCTTCGTACTCATCGTGGCGGTCGGGGCCGACTACAACATGCTATTCATCTCTCGCCTGCGCGAGGAGAGCGCCCGCAACATGAGAGTGGGCATCATCCGGACCGTGCGGCAGACCGGGTCGGTGATCACCTCGGCGGGGCTGGTGTTCGCCGCCAGCCTGTTGGGCATGATGGTCGGGTCGGTCAATCAGATGGTGCAGATGGGATTCATCATCGGCGTGGGCATCCTGTTGGACACCTTCGTCGTCAGGACCCTGATGGTGCCGACGCTGGCGCAGGCCTTCGGCAAGCTCAGTTGGTGGCCGTCCAAGGCCTAAGGCAACAGGGCCGGATGAGGTAGTGGCGCAGACGGGTCCGCGACCCGCCGAGTGAAGGTCCCGTGGAAGCCGATCGGCAGATGATGGGTCAGATGGGCTACCGCCAGCGGGCCTCTCTCGAGGTCCCGGGCATCCAGTATGACCAGTTGTGAACGGTTTTCGACCAGGTCGTGATTGACGGCCAGCAGCCAGCCGTCATCTTGTGCGGTGCCCTTGTCGCGCGGCACGAAGATGGGCTCGCATACCGATGCCGTTCCGAAGCCGCAATGCGTCATGGCGCCGGCGCGGTGATCGAACTTGAAGATGCCGTTGTAGTGGCCGTCGTGTGCCAACGTTCCAGCGCAGTAAGTGATCTGGTGATTGCGGGTGGACTGTCGCCAATCATATTGCGGGAATTCGATCTTCGCTGATTGCGAGACCACTTCTTCGGTGATCCTGCCTGCCGGTGAGATGCGGAAACGCACCAGGTGACTGTCGGGCCACTGCCTGATCACCAGGTGATGGTGAGGGTTTGAGTGGGGCGCGGGTTTCAATGCGGCCGTCAGCGACCGCCGCAGGAAATTCAGACTCTCGTACCGCACGAACTCCACCACCGCATCGGGCCCGTCCTGGAACGCGTTGGTGACGTGGATGTGCAGCTGCGGGTCATGTTCGAATACCAGGGGTTTGGAGCCATCGCGGGGTACCAGGATGAACTTGGTGCTCCCGTTGGTGAGCTGGTACTCGAGGCTTTCGTCGAATCGCTTGCCGCGCAGAAGCTGTCCGATGTTGGGCCGGATCGGGTCCAGGACGAAGACCAGGTACTTCTCGGTCAGCGCGAAGTCGTGATTCCAGCCCATGTCCCACAACGTCACCGAATTGATCTGGGAAAGTTTCCCATCGGTGCCCACGCGATAGCAGCGCAGACGCGGGGTGGGAAACACGTCCACGCCGAAGTTGAACATCTCGCCGGTGACCGGGTCCCATTTCGGGTGGGCGGAGAAGGCGCCGACGTAGCCCAATCTGCCGTCAAAATCGTGAGTGCCCAGTGTTTCCAGGGTGTCCGGGTCGAGGCGATGCGGTGGACCGCCCTCCCACAGGGCCAGCATTTCTCCGGCGAGGGGCACGATGTTCGTGTTGGCGGTGTTGGCGGGTGGCCTCAGATTGGCGAAGAGCTTCCCGGGCACGTTGGTGGTGATGCCGCGTCGTCGCATCGGTGCGTTCTGCAGTCCGTCGCGAAACTGCGCGGTGCGTACATACCGGTTGGTGAAGCGCACCGAGGAACCGTCGAGGACGAAACGGGAGACCATGCCGTCGGTGTCGAACATCGTCCGCAATACCGTTGTGCCGACCTCGAACTTCCCTGGTCCGATCCGGAACAGGGTTCCGGTCAGACCCTCCGGGAGCTTGCCGTCCACATGGGTGACCTCGTAGTCGAACTCACGCAATTGCGACTCGAACGGCCGGGAAATCAGGTCGTCGAAGCCTGATTCCGCGGTCGAATGTTCGGGGGCGAGTGTCATGAGTGCTCCTAGACGGCGGTGTCTGCTCTTTCTGATGACAGGTGTCCTCAGTATTGGCCGAGTAGCTTGTGGATGTCAATACGAAAGACGGCGGAGTGTGATGAATGGGCAGGTGCACCGCAAGTACGGAGGAAAGACGCGGGAGCAGCGGCGCGACGAGCGGCGCACCGCACTGGTGTTGGCCGGTCGAGAGTTGTGGCGTGACAACGGATTGGGCGCGGTGACGGTACGCGGCGTCTGTGCCCGGACCCGGCTGACGGACCGATATTTCTACGAAGAGTTCGCCACGGTCCATGACCTGGTACTCAAGATTGTGGAGGAAGTCTTCACCGAGTTGTTCGGGGCCATGACGGAGGCGGGAATGAAGGCTCCCGATAACCCGCATGCCCAGCTCACCGCCGGGCTCACCGCCTACCTGGAGCACTCCGTGGCAGACGGTGCGGTGCTACGGATACTGACGTCCGATCTCGCCGGATTCGCGGGTTTGGTCGCCCAACGGCGTGAGATCCAGCATCGGATAGCGCACGCGATACTGCTGACCATCACCCCCGATGAGCGAGAGCACGTCGCCAAGCACGATGCCGCTGTGTTCTGCGTGGGCGGCGTTACCCTCATGATGGAAGATTGGCTCAGCGATGAAAATAGGTGTAGCGCAGCAGATCTTGGTGTCAGAGCAACCGATATGTGTATGCAGGTATTGGGGCCGCTGCCCTAGCCGTGGCTCACGAACTTGGTGGGCCGCAGGTACAGGATGACTCGGTCGGCCTCGTCGCCGGTGCTCTGCCCGGCCCATGGTGCCTGGTACAGATGCGCCAGTTCCTGGATGAACGATCCCGTCGGGTCATCGTCGATCTGGTCGATGGTGCCCCGCACTTCCAGGTACCGGTAGGGGTTGGTGGGGTCCAGGATCGAGAAGGCGACCCGCGGCTCGGCCTGGACGTTGCGGAACTTGGCCCGCTTGTTGGTGTGGGTGAATCGCACCCGCTCGCCGTCCCAGCTGAACCACATGGGGCTGGACTGCGCGGAGCCGTCGCCACCGACCGTGGCCAAATGGCCGTAGAGCCGTTGTTCCAGGAGATCTTCGAAGCCTGCGGGGATTTCTGGCATGGTCCATTTGAACACCGGAGGGGCACGGATGCTTCCCGGGTGCGAACCTGACGGATAGTCGCCGTTCGATTCGCCGGGAGCCAAAGACTGTTGTGCACTGGTCGGTGTTCCTAGGTTCGACGACATGACATCGGCACCTGCTGCGCCGCCACGTGCTCAGGTGTCTGTGGAGTCCGCCGAGCCGGTGCTGCGGGTGCGGCGGCGGCCGCGGCCGGGTAATTGGATCCTGTCGGCCGTGGCGCTGCTCTTGGTCGCCATGTTCGTGCACGGTCTGGTGCGCAACCCCGGATGGGATTGGTCCACCTTCGCGCGGTACTTCACCGCCAAATCGGTGTTGGCCGCATTGTGGCTCACCATCCGGCTGACCATCTACGGCACGGTACTAGGCTTTGTGCTCGGCGTGGCGCTGGCGGCCGCACGTCTTTCCAAGAACCGTGTGTTACAGGCGATCTCATGGACCTACGTGTGGATTTTTCGGTCCATACCGTTGATCGTGCAGCTGCTGTTCTGGTTCAACATCGCCTACCTGTACGACACCATCAGCTTCGGAATCCCTTTCGGTCCGAGCCTGATCACCGTCGATACCAACGAATTGCTCAGCGGGCTTACCGCAGCGGTGATCGGCTTGACCCTGCATCAGGGCGCCTACTTCGCCGAGATCATCCGGGGAGGCATCCTGTCCGTCGACGAGGGGCAGCTGGAAGCGGCCGCGGCCCTGGGTATTCCCCGCCGCCGCCAGTTCTTCCGGATCGTGCTGCCGCAGGCCATGCGGTCGGTCATGCCCAACGCGGCCAACGAGGTGATCAGTCTGGTCAAGGGCACATCCATCGTGTCCACCATGGCCATTGCCGACCTCTTCTACCAGGTGCAGGTCATCTTCGGGCGCAACGGACGTGTGGTGCCCCTGCTCATGGTGGCCACGGTCTGGTACATCGTCATCACCTCGGTGCTGACCGTGGTGCAGTACTACATCGAACGGCATTACGGTCGCGGGGCGCATCGGTGAGCACCATCGAGGTACGCGGGGTGCGCAAGTCCTATGGGCAGGTCGCGGCGCTGCGGGACGTGGATCTGACGGTGCGGCAGGGGGAAGTAACGGTCATCATCGGCCCGTCGGGTTCGGGTAAGTCGACTCTGCTGCGCACGCTGAACCACCTGGAAAAGGTGGATGCGGGGACGATTCGCATCGACGGCGAGCTCATCGGATACCGGCAGCGGGGGTCGGTGCTCTACGAACTTTCGGAGCGCGCCATTCTGCGTCAGCGTTCCCAGGTCGGTTTCGTGTTTCAGAACTTCAATCTCTTCCCGCATTTGACGGTGCTGGAGAACGTCGTCGAGGCGCCGTTGGCCGCACGGCGGGCGCCGCGGGCCGAACTCATCTCCGAGGCGACGCGCCTACTGGAGCGCGTCGGGGTCGCCGACAAGGCCGGGGAGTATCCGCGCAGGCTCTCCGGCGGCCAGCAACAGCGGGTGGCGATCGCGCGAGCCCTGGCGATGCGGCCCAAGGTGATTCTGTTCGACGAGCCCACCTCGGCCCTCGATCCCGAGCTGGTCACCGAGGTGCTCGATGTGATCCGTCAGCTCGCGCGGGACGGCGCCACTCTGGTGATCGTGACGCATGAGATCGGTCTGGCCCGGGAGATCGCCGACACGGTGGTGTTCATGGATCGTGGTGCGATCGTCGAGCAGGGCCCGCCTGCTCACGTGCTGGACAATCCGTCGCATCCGCGAACCGTCGGGTTCTTGTCGAAAGTGCTTTCGTGAAAAGCTTTATCGCACTGTGCTGCGCGGCGATGATCACGCTCACCGGGTGTGCCGAGAGCACGGAGCCGGGTACGTCCGCTGCCTTCAATCTGAGCCCGCAGCAGGACCGGGTGCGCGCCGCGACGGTGGACGCGATCGCCGCCGAGGTGCCTGAAGCGATCCGTAAACGCGGCACCCTGATTGTCACCGGGGACGCCAATTCCGCACCGCCACTGCGTTTCTACGCCGATGACGACAAGACCATGATCGGGATCGAGACGGACATCGCCTATCTGGTGGCCGATATTCTGGGTCTGCGGGTCGATCTGCGTTCGGCCGATTGGGCGCAGAATTTCGTCAAGGTGGATTCCGGTGAGGTCGATGCGTTCATCTCGAATGTGACGGTTACCGAGGAGCGCAAGGAGAAGTTCGACTTCGCGACATACCGTTTGGACAATGTCACCTTCGAGGCGCGACGGTCGCTGGATTGGACAGTCAAGGGTGCCCGGGATATCGCCGGTAGGACCATCGGTGTCGGGTCGGGTACCAACCAGGAGGCGTTGTTGGTCCGGTGGAACGAAGAGAATGTCGCGGCAGGTCTTCCCCCTGCCGATCTCAAGTACTTTCAGCAGACCACCGGCTACTACCTGGCACTGGCCTCCGGGCGCATCGACGCCTATGTGGGACCCAACCCGACGGCGGTCTTCCATTCGGGGGCGACCGGGCAGACCAAATTGATCGGCACCTTCTCGGGTGCGGGGGAGGCGCTGCAGGGGGAGATCGCAGTGCTCACCAAGAAGGACAACGGGCTGGTGGCCCCGATCGCCGATGCGGTCAACCATGCCATTGCCAGCGGCACGTATCGTAAGGTGTTGCAGCGCTGGGGATTGGAGAACGAGGCGGTGAGGCAGTCCGAAGTCAATCCCCGCGGCCTACCGAGACAAGGATGACATGACGGCGTGTGAGGATCTGCTGCAGTTCGTGACGGTGCAGCAGCAGGATCCGCTGGCCGCTCCGTTGCTCGCCGAGTTGGCGGTCGAGTACAGCACGCGATACGGCGGGACCCTCGCCGAGCACCACGATCTTCTGGTCAACTATCCGGCCGCTCACTTCTCCGCGCCAGACGGTGGGTTGCTGGTCGGATTACAAGGAGGCGCAGCGGTGACCGGGGGCGCGTTCCAGCGGTACGACGCGGATACCGCTGAGCTCAAACGCATCTGGACCTCCAGTGCGCACCGCCGTCAAGGACTGGCGGGGCGCACCCTGGCCGCCTTGGAACTGGAGATTCGCAGCCGCGGTTACCGGCGCATCTACCTCACCACCGGCCCGCGCCAGCCGGAGGCGAAAGCGCTGTATCTGTCTGCGGGGTACCGACCGCTCTATGACCAGACGCTGTCCGCCGAGGAGGTCGGCATTCATCCGTTCGAGAAGGATCTGTAGGCCGCGCTCGCTGCGAATTTCGATTGCTCATGCAGGCCTTTCCTGATGAAATGCCTGCATGATCCACTCCAGTGAGGCACACAGGCTGATTGCCGAAGGGAACACCGTCCTACGCGGACAGGTGGGCTCCGGCCTGCACGGGGTCAATACCGGAGACGGCGACCGCGACGAGATGGGCGTGTGCATCGAGCCCGCGGAATGCGTGATCGGGTTGCGTCGATTCGACCAGTACATCTTCCGGACGCAGGCCGAAGGGGTCAGGTCGGGTCCTGGCGACCTGGACCTGGTCGTGTACTCCTTGCGTAAGTGGGCGAGGCTCGCGGCGGCCGGGAACCCGACCGTGCTTCTGCTGCTGTTCATTCCCGATCAGGAGCTCACGGTCAACACCGAGGCGGGCCGGGACATCCAACGGCATCCGCAGCGGTTCCTCTCGCGGATGGCCGGCCGCAAGTTCCTGGGCTACCTCAACTCGCAGCGCAGACGGCTGACGGGCGACTTGTCGCACCGGACCAATCGTCCCGAGCTAATCGAGCGATACGGGTTTGACACCAAATTCGCTTATCACGCAATACGTCTGGGCATCCAGGGAATCGAGCTGATGGAAGAGGGCAGGATTACCCTGCCCATGCCCCGGCCGGAACGGGACCAGTTGGTGGATGTCCGGCACGGTAAGTACACCGTGGTCGAGGCGCTGGCATGGCTCGATGAGGTGACGGCACGTCTGGAGCATCTGACGGAGACGGCCGATTTGCCCGAGCAACCGGATTCTGCGGTCATCGACGACTGGCTGGTCCGGACCTACCGGCGGCACTGGGAGGCGTAGTGGATCCGGATATGAACATGCCCAGGCAGATTCGTAAGGCCATCGCAGATATCAAGGCGACACTGGACGCTATCGGCGACGATCGGAACGCAGACAAGGCGTGCTATCAGCTGGATCTGTTGTCCGAGATGGTTTCGCAACGCCCGGAGCGGTTTCAACCATGGAGCTACTATCGGCCGCGCGCCGACGAGGAGTTCGGCGGATAAACGCATGAGGGAACGAGCCACGCCGACGGCTGGTTTCCCTCAGCGTGAGATTAACGCCGTCATCGAGGCGCTCTCGGACGTTGAACAGTCCGTGACGACACTGCTCGGCTTGGCCCTGGACGGACACGGATGGCATCCGGCCGCGGATCGACACGTCGGCCAGCCCTTGACCGGCAAATATTGGGTCCAACAGGTCCAGCTTGCCGAGCAAGGACTGCTGGATTTCGTGTCGTTCGAAGATTCCTTCGGCCGCACCGCGGGCGGCCGCCTCGACGCGATACTGACCGCCGCCCGGGTGGCCCCGGTGACCAACCACGTCGGGCTCATCCCTACCGCGCCGGCCACCCATAACGAGCCGTTCCACCTCTCCAAATCGATCGCGACCTTGGACATCGTCTCCGGCGGCCGGGCAGGCTGGCAGGTGACCATCGCCGACACCGAGGACGAGGCCGACGCATTCGGGCGCACCAAGGTGCTCCCACTACAAGATCTGCTCGACGAGGCCGCCGACTCCGTGGAAGTGGTCCGGCGGTTGTGGGACAGCTGGGAGGACGACGCCGAGATCCGGGACCTGGCGACGGGGCGCTTCATCGACAGGGACAAACTGCACTACATCGACTTCGAGGGCAGGTTCTTCTCGGTGAAGGGTCCGTCCATCACGCCCAGGTCCCCGCAGGGGCAATCGGTCGTCGCCGCGCTCGCGCGTAGCCGCTCCGGCCAGGCCTTCGCCGCCAAGAACGCCGACCTGATCTTCGTCACCCCGCACGACGGCGCCTCGGCCGCCGAGATCCCCGTCCGACTGCACAACACCGCTGGTCATCGCGTCATCAAGGTGCTGGCGGATCTTGTCGTCTCATTCGGTCGTGAGGATGAGTTCCCTTCGGATGCAGCCATATTCACCGGACAAGCACCCGAACTGGCCGACCTCATCGCCCAATGGCACGAATGGGGAATCGACGGTGTGCGTCTGAGGCCCGCCGTCAACGCGCTGGATGTCCCGGTCGTAGTTGACGAACTCGTGCCCCTTCTTCAGGCCCATCACGGGTTCCGCGCCGAGTATGAAAACGGCACCCTGCGCGAACGGCTGGGCCTGCCCGTCGCCACCAACCGCTACGCAAGGAAGTCGGCATGAACGTCCCACTCTCTGTGCTCGATCTGTCCCCGGTCAGCGAAGGGGCGGATGCCGCGACGGCGTTGCGTCACTCGATCGATCTGGCGCAGCACGCGGAGCAATGGGGATATCGCCGCTACTGGTTGGCCGAGCATCACTTCGTCGCGGTGGCGAGCACCGTTCCCGCCCTGGTCATCGCCCATGTCGCGGCGGCCACTCAGCGGATCCGGGTGGGCGCGGGCGCCGTTCAGGTCGCGTCGACCACCGCCGCCGCGGTCGTGGAGAGCTTCGGCATCCTCGATGCGCTGTACCCCGGCCGTATCGATCTCGGGCTCGGGCGCACCGGGCACCGCATCAGGGACCGGCTTGCCGGAAACGAACAGAAGCCCGAACCGGCAGCCGCGCATGACGTCGACGGTCTGTTCATCCCACAGGCGCCCACCGAATTCGGGATCAAGGACAACCCGAAGCTGCGAGCCACCGTCAGCGCCCTGCAACAGCCCGGTGCACAGATCGCCGACTTCGACCAGCAGGTATCCGATATTCAGGCATTCCTCGACGGCAGCTATGTCAGTCCGGAAGGTGTTGCGCTGCATATCCGTCCGGGTGAAGGTGCCAACCTACCGCTTTGGCTCTTTGGTTCCAGCAAGGGTGAGTCCGCGCAGATCGCCGCGCGGCGCGGCCTACCCTTCGTGGCGAATTATCACGTGACCCCCTGGTCCACTCTGGAGGCCGTCGAGGCCTACCGAGCGGCTTTCCGGCCGTCCCGGGCGCTGGCCGAGCCGTACGTCGTCGTGTCCGCGGACGCGGTGGCCGCCGATGACGAGGCCAATGCTCGCCACCTCACCAGTACGTTCGGTCGTTGGGTGCACTCGATTCGTTCGGGGCACGGTGCCATTCCTTACCCGAATCCCGATGGTGCTCAACCACTTACCGATGAGGAGCGTCGGCAATCGGCGGACAGGATCGACACCCAGTTGGTCGGCGATGCCGGTCAGGTGGCCGAGCGGCTGGACACCTTGGCCAGGGTCACCGGTGCCGATGAGCTCGTCATCACCTCCATCACGCACCGGCACGAAGACCGGCTGAGGTCCTATGAGCTGATCGCCAAGGAATGGGGGCTGATCTGATGACCGCTCCAACGGAGACAGTTCAGGTCCGAGAGGGTAAGGACCGCAAACCCATTCACCTTGCTGCCCATTTTCCCGGGGTCAACAGCACCACCGTGTGGTCCGATCCGGCCTCGGGCAGCCAGATCGACTTCGCCTCCTTCGTACACCTGGCGCGCACCGCCGAACGCGGCCTGTTCGACTTCTTCTTCCTCGCCGAGGGGCTGCGTCTTCGCGAGCACCGCGACCGGATCTACGACTTGGACGTCGTCGGGCGGCCGGACACCTTCACGGTGCTGGCGGCGCTGGGCGCCGTCACCGAGCGGCTCGGGCTGGTGGGCACCATCAACACTACCTTCAACGAACCTTTCAATGTCGCAAGGCAATTCGCCTCGCTGGATCATCTGTCGGACGGGCGGGCCGGCTGGAACATGGTCACCTCATCCGATGCTTTCACCGGTGAGAACTTCCGGCGCGGGGGATTCCTGGATCACGCCGACCGGTACCACCGCGCCGAGGAATTCCTCACCGTGGCACGCAAATTCTGGGACAGCTGGGACGCTGCCGAGGAGCCGCGCCTCGTCAACCACCGTGGCCCGCAGTTCACCGTGCGTGGCATCGCGACGGCTCCCGCCTCTCCGCAACGTCACCCCGTGCTGCTTCAAGCGGGAGATTCGGCCGACGGGCGCGATTTCGGCTCCAAGCATGCCGACGCGTTGTTCACCATCCATTCTTCGATTACCGCGGGCCAGAAGTACTACGCCGACGTCAAGGCCCGTGCCGTCGCACATGGTCGAAACCCGGACCAGCTCAAGGTTTTTCCTGGCGTCACCTACGTCCTCGGTGACACCGAGCACGAGGCGATCGAGAAGGCGGCGCACATCCGAGATCAACAGGTGGGCCCGCAGACCGCCATCGCCTATCTCGAACAGGTATGGGGTCGTGATCTTTCCGAATACGACCCGGATGGTCCGTTGCCCGACGTCGAGCCGACAGGTGATGCCTCCATCACCCGGGGTAAGGCGCGTCACGGCGATCCGCGTGAGATCGCGGCCAAGTACCGGGCGATCGCGGAGGCCAAGAACCTCTCGATCCGTGAGCTGATCAAGGAGGTCACCTCGCGGCAGCAGTTCATCGGCACGCCCTCGCAGGTGGCCGCCGAGGTGGACCGCTACATCCAGGCCGATGCCTGCGACGGGTTCATCCTGGTGCCGCATCTGACGCCGGGCGGACTCGACGATTTCGTGGACACCGTGGTGCCGCTACTGCAGGAACGCGGCGCCTTTCGCAGCCGGTACGAGCATGAGACGCTGCGCGAACACCTGGTGCTGGACCCCATCGACTCATTCGCTCAGGGCGAGGTGGACCGCGTCGCGCAGTGACCCGATCCAGGCCGGGCCATGGCCGGGGGCCAGCACGTCGGCGTCGACATCGGCAAGGGCCTCGGCGCTGCGGCGTGCCTGGTCCATGTCCTTGGTGAACGGGGTGGGGAGCAGCTGCGGCCCGGAGCGCTTCGCGATGGGATGCCCGGTGATGATGGCATCGCCCACTACCAGCACATGCCCGGCCACCAGGTACGAGCAGTGGCCGCCGCTGTGCCCGGGAGTCGGGATGGGGACGGGCGCGCCCGGCAGGTCGGCAAGTTCGGGCCCGATCGGGGCCGCCGTGGGAATGCCGTCACGCACCCCGGCGCCGAGGCGCATCGCGTGGATGACCCACGGCAGCCAGCCGGGTCGCCACAGATTCAGCACCACCTTGAAGGGCTCGGCCTGGTCCACATAGTCACGTCGCACGTTGCCCAATTCGGCGTTGTGGGCGTAGACCGGTACCCCGTGCTCGGCGGCCCACCAGATGGCGGTCCCCATGTGGTCGATGTGTCCGTGGGTCAGCACCACGGCCCGCACGTCCTGGGGCTTGTGCCCCAGCGCGGCAATGGATTTCAGAACGTCGTCGCGATCGCCCGGATAGCCGGAGTCGAAGAGCGTTATGCCCGAGTCATCCGAGGCGATCACCCAGTTGACGGCTTCCCCGTTGACCACGTGCACGGCGTCGCTGACCTGGGTGACCTCGACCATGAAATAGAGAGTAATGAGTCCTTGGTTAGGGTGGTTGAAGAACTCACTATGAGGCGAGGAGCGCGCGGATGGCACGAGAACTGAAGCTGGGATACAAGGCATCGGCGGAGCAGTTCGCGCCGCGTGAGCTCGTGGAGTTGGCGGTCGCCACCGAGTCGCACGGTTTCGACAGCGCGACGGTGAGCGATCACTTCCAGCCGTGGCGGTACAACGGCGGCCACGCCCCGTTCTCGCTGGCCTGGATGACGGCCGTCGGTGAGCGCACCCAGCGGCTGCAACTCGGCACCTCGGTGCTGACCCCGACCTTCCGCTACAACCCGGCCGTCACCGCGCAGGCCTTCGCCACCATGGGGTGTCTGTACCCGGGCCGCATCTTCCTGGGGGTCGGCACCGGCGAGGCGCTCAACGAGATCGCCACCGGCTTCATCGGCGAGTGGCCGGAGTTCAAGGAGCGCTTCGCGCGGCTGCGTGAGTCCGTCCGGCTCATGCGCGAGCTGTGGACCGGTGAGCGCGTCGACTTCGAGGGCGAGTACTACCGCATCCAGGGCGCGGCCATCTACGACGTGCCCGAGGGCGGCATCCCGGTCTACATCGCCGCGGGCGGCGCCGTCGTCGCCAAGTACGCCGGGCGGGCCGGCGACGGATTCATCTGCACCTCGGGCAAGGGCGAGGAGCTGTACTCCGGCAAGCTCATTCCGGCGGTCCGCGAAGGTGCCGCGCTGGCCGAGCGCAGCTTCGACGATATCGACCGGATGATCGAGATCAAGATCTCCTACGACCCGGATCCGGAAAAGGCGCTGGAGAACACCCGCTTCTGGGCGCCGTTGTCGCTGACCCCCGAGCAGAAGCACAGCATCCACGATCCGATCGAGATGGAACGTGCCGCCGACGAGCTGCCCATCGAGCAGGTCGCCAAGCGCTGGATCGTCGCCTCCGATCCGGACGAGGCGGTCGAGAAGGTCGCCGACTATGTCGGCTGGGGCCTGAACCACCTGGTGTTCCACGCGCCGGGCCACGACCAGAAGCGATTCCTGGAGTTGTTCAAGAGCGACCTCGAGCCGCGCCTGCGCAAGCTGGGATGAGCGGGGCATGAGCCTGCTCCGACGCATTGTCGACGCGGTCAACACCGTGCCGGTGATCGCACTGAACGTGCCGGGCCTGCGCAGTCTGGCGGGCCGCTACTTCACGATCGTCACCTACACGGGCCGGCGATCGGGGCAGATCTTCAGCACGCCGGTCAACTACTGGCGTTCGGGCGACGACATCGTGATCTGGGTCGGCATCCCCGAATCCAAGAAGTGGTGGCGCAACTTTCTCGGGGAGGGCAGGCCGCTACAGCTCCGGCTCAACGGGGTTGACGTGCCCGGATACGGAATCGCCACGAAGGACGACAGCGGCCGCGTGACGGTCACCGTTCGTCTTGGCGAGAGTGTCTGAGCGAAGTTGGCGAGCCGATAGGGTCAGGTCATGCATGACGACCGGCGAATCGTTGAGGACCGCATCCGGCGCTTCGTCGACAAGCGGCTGAACTGTGCCGTCTACGTGGATTCGGCGCCGCTGACGGTGACCGCCTGGGCCGTGCCCGGTGAGCCGGTACCGTTCGCGGAGGCGGTGACGCAGGAGTTCGACGAGATCACTCCGGGGACCCCATGGGGGCCGCCGTGGTCCACGATGTGGCTGCATGTGACGGGCACCGTTCCGCAGCAATGGCGCACGCGCTCCGACGGTGCCCCCGAAATGCGGGTGGAGCTCGGCTTCACCGGTGGACCGGGCTTCAACGCCGAGGGCCTGGTGTATCGGCCCGACGGCACCGTGGTGAAGGGCATCGCGCCGCGCAACGCCTTCGTGCCCATCGACGACCCGCAAGCACCTGTCGACTTCTACATCGAGGCCGCCGCCAATCCGGATATCGGTAAGCATTTCTGGTCGCCGATGCCCTTGGGGGACAAGGCCACCAGCGGCGAGGAGGCCCTGTATCGGCTGGGCGGGGTCGATCTCGGGCTCCGCGACCTGAACCTGTGGGGGTTGCAGCAGGACATCGCCACCCTGGACGGGCTGATGCACACCCTTCCCGAGGATCTGCCGCGCCGTCACGAAATCTTGCGCGCGCTTGAACGCATGCTGGACACGGTGAATCCCGACGACCTGGCCGGTACCGCGGCAGCCGGGCGCGCCGAGCTCGCCGACGTCCTGGCGCGTCCGGCATATGCCAGCGCGCATCGGATCACCGCGGTCGGTCATGCCCACATCGATTCGGCCTGGTTGTGGCCGGTGCGCGAGACGGTTCGCAAGTGCGCGCGGACCTTCTCCAACATGGTCGACCTGATGGACCGCCATCCCGACTTCCGGTTCGCCTGCTCGTCGGCGCAGCAGTACGCCTGGATCAAGGACAAGTACCCCACCCTCTTCGCCCGCATCAAGGAGAAGGTCGCTGCGGGGCAGTTCATTCCGGTCGGCGGCATGTGGGTCGAGGCCGACACCAACATGCCGGGCTCGGAAGCGATGGCACGCCAGTTCGTGGCGGGTAAGCGGTTCTTTCTCGACGAGTTCGGAATCGACACCCCCGAGGTGTGGTTGCCCGATTCGTTCGGCTACTCCGCGGCCATGCCACAGATTGTCGCCGCGTCGGGATCGGAATATTTTCTGACCCAGAAGATTTCGTGGAACTCTGTCAACCGGATGCCGCATCACACCTTTATCTGGGAGGGGATCGACGGCACCGGGGTGTTCACGCACTTCCCGCCCGTCGACACCTACAACTCCGATCTGGGCGGCGGCGACCTTGCGCACGCCCAGCGCAACTATCGCGACTCCGGTGCCGGCACCATGTCGTTGGTGCCCTTCGGTTACGGGGACGGCGGCGGTGGCCCCACCCGCGAAATGCTGGCCTACGCAACAAGGAAACGCTCCCTGGAAGGCTCGCCGACGGTCGCTCTCGGCACCCCCGCGGAGTTCTTCGCGGCCGCCCGGGCCGAGTACGTCAATCCTCCGCGTTGGTCCGGTGAGCTCTATCTCGAGCTGCACCGGGGCACCTACACCTCGCAGGCGAACACCAAGCAGGGCAACCGTCGCAGCGAGCATCTGCTGCGCGAGGCCGAGCTGTGGGCCGCGACGGCCGCGTTGCGCACCGGGTTCGAGTACCCGTATGCCGAGTTGGACGAGATCTGGAAACTGGTGCTACTGCAACAGTTCCACGACATTCTGCCCGGCAGCTCCATCGCCTGGGTGCATAGGGATGCCGAACGCAACTACGCGGCGATCGCGAAGAGACTCGAGGCCATGATCGACTCGGCGATCGGTGCCTTGGCGGGTGAGGGCGACCGGAGATTGGTCTTCAACGCCGCGCCGCACGATCGTGACGGGGTGCCGGCCCTGGGCGCCGCGGCGGTCGAGCTGCCGCAGCCGGTCACTCCCGCCAAATCCGGCGCGGGATTCCTGCTGGACAACGGCGTTCTTGCCGCCGCGTTCGATTCCGACGGGCTGCTGGTCTCGCTCGTCGACGGCGCCACCGGGCGCGAGGCGATGGCGGCTCCCGGCAACCTGCTGCAACTGCACCGGGATACGCCGAACCAGTGGGATGCCTGGGATATCGACGGCTTCTATCGCAACACCGTGACCGATCTGAGCTCGGCGGACTCGGTGACCGTCGTGGACGATGCGCTGGTCATCGAGCGGACATTCGGCAATTCACGCCTGGTGCAACGCATCACGCTGCGGGACCGATCGCCGTCCCTGGACGTCGAGATCGACGTCGACTGGCATGAGTCCGAGAAGCTGCTCAAGTTGGCGTTTCCCTTCGACGTGCAGGCCGACCGCTCGGCCTCGGAAATCCAGTTCGGCCATGTGTACCGGCCCACGCACGCCAACACCTCATGGGATGAGGCCAAGTTCGAGATCTGCGCGCACCGCTGGGTCCACGTGGGTGAATCCGGGTACGGGGTGGCCGTCGCCAACGATTCGACGTACGGGCACGACATCAGCCGGTGCGGGTCCACCACCGTGGTGCGGATGTCCCTGTTGCGGGCGCCGCTCTTCCCGGATCCCGAGTGTGATCAGGGGCATCATCGGCTGAGATTCTCCGTGCGACCCGGTGCTGCGATCGGCGACGCGGTCGAGGAGGGGTATCGACGCAACCTCGATGCTCGGGTGCGCGATGGTGCGGTGACAAGCATCGAACCTCTTGTCAGCCTGGATAACCCGGCCGTGGTAGTGGAATCGGTCAAGCTGGCGCTGGACGGTTCCGGCGATGTCATCGTGCGGCTCTACGAGTCACGCGGTGGACGGGCCGACGCAGCACTCATCACGAACTTCGACCACCAGCAGGCGATCGTCACCGACCTGCTGGAGCGTCCCATCGCTTCATCCGACGCGGTCAGTTTCGACGGCGACGAGATTCACCTGACACTACGTCCGTTCAAGATCCTGACGCTGCGATTCCCCGGCGTAGAAAGGCGCGCATGACCGAGGCTAGAGCATCGAAGGCATCCAGCATCTACATTGCCTCGCCCGAAGGTGATACCGGAAAATCCACCGTCGCACTGGGTGTGATGCATCGGCTGGCGGCGTCGGTGGCGCGCGTGGGTGTCTTCCGTCCCATCGCGCGGTCCGGGGAGAGCGTGGACTACATCCTGGAACTGCTGCTGGAACAAAGCACCGCCGACATCGCATACGAGGACTGTCTCGGTGTCTCGTACCACGACGTGCACCAGGACCCGGATGCGGCGATCGCGCAGATCGTGGACAGGTACCACGCGGTCGCCGAGCGCTGCGACGCCGTGGTGATCGTCGGCAGTGACTACACCGATGTGGCCAGCCCCAGCGAGTTGAGCACCAACGCCCGCATCGCGGTAAACCTCGGCGCTCCGGTTCTGTTGACCATCAAGGGATTCGATCGGACACCCGAAGAGGTGGCGGCCCTTGCCGAGGTCTGTCTCGGGGAACTCAAGGCGCAGCGTGCGCACACCGCCGCCATCGTCGCCAACCGGTGCAATCCCGAGCAGTTGGACGACGTGCGCCAGGCGTTGTCTCGTTTCGACAAGCCCGCTTGGGTGCTGCCCGAGGTGCCGTTGTTGGTCTCGCCATCGGTGGAAGAACTGATGAAGGCGGTCAAGGGCTCTTTGGTCAGTGGCGACGAGGCGTTGCTGTCGCGCGAGGCGACCAGCTTCATGGTGGCGGGCATGACGGCCGAGCACTGCCTGGAGCGGCTGCAGGAGGGCCAGGCAGTCATCTTCCCGGCCGACCGCTCCGATGTGCTGCTGGCGGTGGCGAGCGCACATGTGGCGGAGGGATTTCCGTCGCTGTCTGCCATCATCCTCAACGGCGGGCTCAAGCTGCATCCGCGGATCGCCGACCTGGTGGACGGCATCGGCCTGCGGCTGCCCATCATCGCGACCGACTCGGGCACCTTCGAGACCGCGAGTGCGGCGGCGCATGCGCGGGGCCGGGTCACCGTTGCCTCGGCGCGTAAGATCGACACCGCGCTCGCCCTGATGGACAAGTATGTCGATGGCGCAGAACTCATTGCGCAGCTTGCCATTCCGATTCCCTCGGTGACCACGCCGCAGATGTTCGAGTACCAGCTGTTGGATCGGGCGCGCGACAATCGCAAGCGCATCGTGCTGCCGGAAGGCGATGACGACAGGATTCTCAAGGCGGCCGGGCGGCTGCTCCAACGTCAGGTCGCGGACTTGACCATCCTGGGTGAAGAGACCGAAATCCGTTCCCGTGCCGCCGAGCTCGGTGTCGACATCTCGAACGCGGTCGTTGTCAGTCCCAAGACGAGTGAGCTCGCCGAACAGTTCGCGGGCCAGTATTTCGAGCTGCGCAAGCACAAGGGGATGACGGCCGACCGGGCGCGCGAGATCATGCGCAACGTCTCATATTTCGGCACCATGCTGGTGTACAACGACATGGTCGACGGCATGGTTTCGGGTGCGGCACACACCACCGCGCACACGATTAGGCCGGCGTTCGAAGTCATAAGGACGATGTCCGGTGTTTCCACGGTGTCCAGCATCTTCCTGATGTGCCTCGCCGATCGCGTGCTGGCATACGGAGACTGTGCCATCGTGCCCGACCCCACCTCCGAGCAGTTGGCCGATATCGCCATCTCCTCGGCGCGGACCGCCGCGCAGTTCGGCATCGATCCGCGCGTCGCGATGCTGTCCTACTCGACGGGTAACTCGGGGAGCGGTGCCGAGGTCGAGAAGGTGCGCATTGCCACCGAACTGGTCCGCACGCGGCAGCCGGAGTTGCTGGTGGAGGGCCCCATTCAGTACGACGCCGCGGTCGAACCGTCGGTGGCCGCCACCAAGATGCCCGATTCTCCCGTCGCGGGCCGGGCGACGGTGCTGATCTTCCCCGACCTCAACACCGGGAACAACACCTACAAGGCGGTGCAGCGCAGTGCCGGCGCCATCGCCATCGGGCCCGTGCTGCAGGGGTTGCGCAAGCCCATCAACGACCTTTCGCGTGGGGCACTGGTGGAGGACATCGTCAACACCGTGGCCATCACCGCGATCCAGGCACAGGACCTGACCCGATGACCGCCGTGCTGGTCCTCAACTGCGGCTCCTCGTCGGTGAAGTATCAACTCATCGAACCGAATTCGGGACGAGTGGACGCGCATGGCCTGGTGGAACGCATCGGTGCGGTTTCCTCTTCGTCCGAGAGCCTCATCGGTGAAGAGCCGGTTCGCAACCACGACGAGGCGCTGCGGCTGGTCTTCGACTCCATCGACACCGACGACGTCGTGGTCGTCGGACATCGCGTGGTGCACGGTGGGCAGAAGTTCCATGAGCCGACGGTGCTCGACGACGCGGTGGTGGCGCAGATCGCCGAGCTGTCCTCACTGGCGCCCCTGCACAATCCGGCGGGCGTCCAGGGCATCGAGGTGGCGCGACGCCTGCTGCCCGACGTGACGCAGGTGGCGGTGTTCGACACCGCGTTCTTCTACAGTCTGCCGCCGGCGGCGGCCATCTACGCGCTCGATCGCGATGTCGCCGAGCGGTATGGCATACGGCGCTACGGATTCCACGGCACCTCGCACCAGTATGTGTCGCAGCAGGCCGCCGCATTCCTGGAGCGCGGGTACGCCGACATCAACCAGATCGTGTTGCATCTGGGCAACGGGGCTTCGGCGTCGGCGATCCTGCGCGGTCGAGCGGTGGAGACCTCGATGGGCCTCACCCCGTTGGAAGGTCTGGTGATGGGCACCCGTACCGGAGACATCGACGCGGGCATCGTGTTCCACCTGGCACGTCACGGGATGAGCATCGACGAGATCGACACCGTGTTCAACCGGCGCTCCGGGATGCTCGGACTGTGCGGTGCCAACGATTTTCGTGAGGTGCACCGCCTGATCGAGGCCGGTGACGGCGCGGCGCAGCTTGCCTACAACGTGTATGTGCACCGGCTGCGCAAGTACATCGGCGCCTACATCGCCACGTTGGGTGGTGCCGACGTCATCTCGTTCACCGCCGGGGTGGGGGAGAACGACACGGTGCTACGGGCCGATGCCATGGCCGGGCTGGAAGTGCTCGGCATCGAAATAGACGCCGAGCGAAATCAGTTACGGTCCAGTGAGATTCGCCGTATCTCCACCGACGCCTCACGGGTGACCGTGTTGGTGGTGCCCACCAACGAGGAGTTGGCCATCGCCAGGGCGGCCGTGGGCGCCGTCTGAACCGCCTGGCTCAGAGCAGCGATGTCGGGCGCGTGGCATTAGCCAGATCGACCAGCGCATAGCGGTGGGCGCGTTCGGTGGCCCGGCGGGCTAGCGCCCGCAGGCTTCGCTCAACTCCTTGGCGCAGACCGCGTTTGGTGAACGGAACACCCAGGAGGTGGTGCCCGGTCGAATGGTTGGTCTTGATCCAGTCCAGCGCCGTGCCCAGCACCAGCGCCCGGATCTGCAGCACGCGCGGCTCGGTCTCGGGTAGCGCCTCCACCCTGCGGGCGGCCTCGCGAATATCGTCCTCGGTGACCTCCGAGAGTGTGCGACCGGACAGCAGAGTCACCGCGCTGGTGAGGCGCGCAGTGGTGAAGTGACGCGACGTGGGAGGCACGTTGTCGAGCATGCGTACCGCCTCTGCCCGTTCTCCGCGCGCAGCCAGGGTGCGGGCCAATCCGTATCCGGCGGAGATGACGCTGTTGTCGGTCGACCAGACGGTGCGGTAGAGGTCGAGATTCTTTTCGTCCCCGGCGAGTTCGGCGGTCGCGGCCAGGGCCATCTTGGGGGCGATCTCACCCGGCAAGAAGTCCAGCACGGCAGTGAAATGCTTGGTGGCCTGGTCGTAGTCGCCGTTCAGGAGTGCGGCCATGCCGCGGTACCAGGTCAGCCGCCACGGGGTGCCCACTCGGTCCTCGAGCTGGTCGAGCTTGCTGTTTGCCTTGGCGACGTCGCCGAGGTCCAGGAGCGCGCGGGCCTCCATCAGCGGCAGTTCCACCGACTCGGTCAGGTCCACGCCGTCGGCGTCGATGCGGCCCAGTCGTGCCGCCTTCAGCGATTCGAGGGTCTGAATCGGCTGGCTCAACACGGTGGCCTGCAGGATCGCGGCACCCACATCGGTGGGGTCAAGCAGTGGAACCTGAAGGGCCGTCACGATATCCGGCGCCGTCAGGCTCGGCGGATGGGCAAGCCCGTCAACGTACACATCGGTGTGCGCGACCAGCAGGTCAACCCCGAATGTCGACCGGGACGGGCTGAACAGCGTGGACATACCGGGCCGGGGAGTACCCGAATCCAGCGCCACCACCTCACGCAGCACTCCCACCAGCTGGGTGGCCATCTCCTCGGCGCTGCCAAATCGTGCCGACGGATCGGGATCGATCGCACGTCGCAGGAACCGGTGATACGAGTCGTATCGGGCGAGCACCGGGTCTTCGTTCGGCAGTCCGTCCTTGTATCGGCCCTTGCGGGTCGGCATTCTCAGGGTGAGCACCGCCAGGGTCCGTCCCACCGTGTAGATATCCGAGGCAACCGTGGGACCGGTCTTGGCGATCTCGGGTGCCTGGTAACCGGGTGTACCGTACAGGTTTCCGTAGGCATTCACTGCGGCCACCGCACCCAGGTCGATGAGCTTGAGCTGCTCCTCGGTGACCATGATGTTCTCGGGCTTGAGGTCGTTGTAGGTGAGCCCCACCGAATGCAGGAAGCCCAGTGCGGGCAGGATTTCCAGCATATAGGCGATCGCCTGTGCGACCGGAAGGGTGCTGCCCTTGGGTTGTTTGAGTGAGGTTCCGCCCACGTACTCCATCACGATGTACCCGACCGGATTGCCGTGCTGGTCCGGGTGTTCGACGAAGTTGAAGATCTTCACGATCGAGGGATGCGCCACCTCGGCCAGGAAGCGTCGCTCGGCCATCGCGATGTTCTGCGCCTCGGCATCGCCGGAGTGCACCAGGCCCTTGAGCACCACCGGTCGATCGTTCACATTGCGGTCCACCGCCAGGTAGATCCACCCCAGACCGCCGTGCGCGATGCACCCCTTGATGGCGTACTGCCCGGCGATCACGTCGCCCGGATTCAGCTGTGGCAGAAAGGAGAAGCTGGAACCACAGGCGGGGCAGGTGCCCTCGCTCTGGGCGGGTCCGTCGGGTGAGGAACGTCCGACCGGCTTGCCGCAGTTCCAGCAGAACCGTTTGGACTCCTCGACGACGGGGTTGGTCATCAGGGCAGCCAGCGGGTCGATTTCCGGAACCCGGGGGATCTCGACCAGCCCGCCGCCCAGGCGCCGGGTGGGGGACAGTCTCACCCGGGTGGTGGTGGCACGCACCTCGGGCCGAGTGGTGGGCTGCGTCGTCGGTTGAGTGGAGTCCGGCGCACGGAACACCGCCTGGGTCGAAATGGGCCGCATCGTCGAGGCAGAGTCGACATCCAGGTCGGCCAGGGAGGCGGGCTGAGTGCCCGGACCCTCGGCCGGGGAGGAATCATCGGCCAGATCGTCCACGTTGTCCGGTTCGTCGCTCATCAGTCCCGGTACTTTGCGCTCGGAGGTGCCGGGGCGGGGCCCAGCACGCTCAACCACTTGCGGTACAAGGCATTCCACGTCCCATCGCGCCGGATGCGTTCCAGGGTGCGATTGACGTATCGGACCAGATCGGTGTTGTCCAGCTTGATGCCGATCCCGTAGGGCTCATCGCTCATGTTCGGTCCGATGATGTGCAGATACGGATCCTGGGACATCAGTCCGGCAAGAATGGAGTCATCTGTGCTGACTGCGTCGACCTGCCGCTGCTGCAGTGCCACAAGGCAATCGGCCCACGTCACCACCGAGATGATGACCGGGGGCGGCGTGATCTGTGAGAGCCGATTCAGTGAGGTGGTTCCACGCGCGGCGCACACGCGTCTGCCGGACAGATCTTGCGCGTTGGTGATGCCCGAGTCGCGGGCCGTCAAAATCCGTTGGTAATTCATCAGGTAGACGGTCGAGAAATTGACCTCCTTGCGGCGCGCGCAGGTGATGGTCATGGTCTTCACCACGATGTCGACGGTCGAGTTCTTCAGCGCGGCGATGCGGTCCGCGGAGGACAGGATCCGGTACTCCACCCGCTCGGGGGTACCGAAGATGTCGCGGGACACCTCGCCTGCGATGTCGACGTCGAATCCGGTCAGCTCACCGGTGATCGGGTCGCGGAAGCTGAACAGGTTGCTGCCGATATCCAGCCCGACGACGAGGCGGCCGCGCTTGCGGATCGCCGCGACCGCGTCGTCATTGGCGACCCGGTCGTTGGTGGGCCGCAGACTCGCCGTGGGGTCGCACGAGGTGTCCACCTTGTCCACCAGCGCGCGATTGGGCTCCTGCTCGGTCATTTCCGCCGGGGTCGGCCGCGGCACGGTCAGTTGTGGCAGCGGCGTGGAGTTCTCGGGCGACGAGCAGCCCGCCAATACGGCGGCGGTGATCGCCAGTGCCCCGAGCCGCTTCGCGTGCCGCATCATCGGTACTCGCTCAGCCGCGGCCACAGGCCGACTCCCACACATATCGCGCCACCCACCGAGAGAATCAAGGCACCCGCGGACGACAACGTCAACGCGCGTTCGGCATTGAGCACTCCCGACCGGAGCTGGCGGCGACTGTCCTGCGCACCGTTGCGCAGCGAGGCGTCGAGGCTGTCGAAGGCCGGCGTCGAGTCCGACTCGCTGCTGCCCAGGGCCACCTGGGTCGCGGCCTGGTAGTTGCCCACCCCGATGTACGCGTTGATCCGATCATCGGCCTGGCGCCACTTGGTGAGCAGCTGTTGGGCGCGTTCCAGGTCGGCGCGGGCAATGGCGTCCGGATTCGACAGGTAGTCGCCGATCTTGCGTTCCATCTCGTCGATGCGGTCGTAGTAGGACTTCTTGCGCACGCTCTCGTCGCCACGGCGGATGAGCGCAAGTGTCTCGTCGGCACGGGCCTGCTGGGCCGAGATGACCAGTTGGGTGATGGTTTTGAGTGAATGAGCGCCGCCATTGCGCGCCTCGGTGCCCAACGAGGCGGAGACGGCCAGTGCGATACCCACCCAAACCACCATAAGCAGTAGGGCCAATCCGCCGGCCAGCATGCCGGGGTTGATCATGCGCCGCGTCCGCTTGGACAGCCAGCGATGGCCGAAGACCCCGCCGATCATGGTGCACAGCACGATGAGGATGACCGGGAAAGGTACCCGCGTCGATGAGCTGGTCTCCTGGTCGACGCGGTTGGACGTTTCCTCATAGAGGAGCTGCGCATCCGGGAGGATCGTGCGCTGCATCAACGAGGACGCCTCGCTCAGATAGGAGGCGCCGACCGGATTGCTCGCCCGATTGTTGGTGCGTGCCGTCTCGATCAATCCGGTGTACACCGACAGCTCGGCATTGATCCGGCTCAGCAGCTCTTGCATCGGTCTATCGGTGAGCCCACTGGAAGCGGCCACGAGCGCGGTCGAGGCATCGGTGATCGCCTGTTCGTACCGTTCCCGCACCCCCTGCGGCTCGGTACCCGCGATGAAGGCGGTGGTCGCGGCGGCGTCGGCGACCGACAGTGTGCTGTACAGCTGTCCGGCCGAGAAGGCCAATGGTTCGGTGTGGTTGAGCACCGTGCTCAGGGCGAGTTGCCGGTTCTGCACGCTCGCCGAGGTGGCCACCGCGGACAGCACGCCGGCGGTGGCGAGGGCAATGCCGAGCAGCAGAATCTTGCCGGGTGTGGACTTGAGAAACCACCACCACGGATGAGCCGGCACGACGGTTGTCGTCGCGCCGACGGGCTCGGTCGACGGGTGCGCTAGCCGCGGCGTCCCGACAGTCACCTCTTACCTTCCTCTCCCCGGCCTTAATGGGAAGTCTAAGAGCATATTTAGGGATTGGTGGCTCTACTGTGGACTCTGTGCGTGGCGACGGTGACGGATGGGTTGTCGCTGACACGGGTGCGCGATTCTGGGGGCGCTTCGGCGCGGCGGGGTTGCTGCTGCGTGCGCCGCTGGCGACCGGCCGGCCCGCTGTACTGCTGCAACACCGCGCCTGGTGGAGCCATCAGGGTGGTACCTGGGCGTTGCCGGGAGGTGCGCGGGATAGCCATGAGTCCGTCGAGGAGGCCGCCGTGCGAGAAGCGGCCGAGGAGGCCGGGATCGATCCCGGTGCGATGACCATCCGCTCCTCGGTGGTGACCAAACGCATTGACGGTCAGGCGCATTGGACCTACACCACGGTGATCGCCGACGCGGCCGAATTGTTGCCGACGGCCGCCAATCACGAGAGCACCGAGCTGCGGTGGGTGCCCGAGGAAAAGATCGAGGGCATGCGATTGCATCCCGGATTCAAGTCGGCGTGGCCGCTGTTGCGGGTTGTCCAGACGTTGCCGGGCGCGTCGAACGGCTTGGCCGGGCCGGGCACTATCGAGCTCGAGCCCGGGCGTTTCGCCTGGCAACTCCCGTAGCGTTTGGCTATGCGCACTGGCTTGCTTGTCCTGTTGGCGATGACGATCGGCCTGTCGATGGGCGCTTGCAGCTCGGAGAAGACCGAGAGCGGGCCGGACAACCGCAACGAGGTGGTAGCGACGGCACTCGCTCGTATCGAGGCCGAGCTGGGTAAACCCGTCAAATTGGATGTGAAGACGTTCAAGAGCGCCAGCGACTGGGCGCTCATCGACGGCCAGCTGCGGGACACCGGCGATCCCAACTCCCCGCGCTATGAGGGTCTGCTCAAGAAGACCGGACCCAAGTGGAACGTCCTGGAGAGCGCGATCGGGCCCACCGTCGAGCAGTGGGCCGGCTGGAAGGCGAAGTATCCGGAGGCCCCGGCTCAGATCTGGCCCTGACGCTCGGGCACCCACGCCGAGTGCATACCGGGTGCAGGTGATTCCGGTGACTTACCTGCGTGCGGTATGCGCTCGGTGAACCGGGTCGCGAAGGGATGCCGCGGCTTGACGAGGATCGACCGCGGCCGTGATCGCCCGCACCACCACGATCCGTGAGGCTCCGGCGGCCACCACCTCGGGCACTCGCGCCTGGTCGATGCCGCCGATCGCGAACCAGGGCTTGGCGGTGCCAAGGCTCGCCGCGGCCTGCACCAGGCTCAGGCCGGCCGCGGTGCGGCCCGGCTTGGTGGGTGTCGGCCAGCAGGGTCCGCAGCAGAAGTAGGCGACGTCGGCAGCATCGGCCGCCTCACGCGCCTGTGCGGCATCGTGTGTGGAACGGCCGATCAACACATCGGGTCCGACGATCTCCCGTGCGACCGAAAGGGGCAGGTCATCTTGGCCTAGGTGCAAGATGTCGGCACCCGCTGCTCGGGCGATATCGGCCCGATCGTTGACCGCGAACAGCGCGCCGTGACGTGCCGCGGCCTCGCTCAGGATCGCCAGATACTCCAGTTCCGCGGTGGGCTCCAGCCTGCCGAACTGCTGCTCGCCCACCGATCCCTTGTCGCGCAGCTGCACGATGTCCACTCCACCGGCGAGGGCAGCGTCCACGAACTCGGCGAGGTCACCGTGCTCGCGACGCGCATCGGTGCAGAGATAGAGGTGAGCGGACCCAAGCCGGGCCGAACGCGGGTGCATAGTCGAAGACGCTAGCGTTGTAGGGGTAAGTAACGCGGGAGCCCCAGGGCAATGGGGCTGAGAGTGGGCCGCCTATCCCGGCTCTGACCGTCGTACCTGATCCGGGTCATGCCGGCGAAGGGAGTTGGCTCCGATCGTGATGTCGTCTCGACAAGGCTCGCTGGCCGTCATCGGCGGCGGCGTCATCGGGCTTTCCGTGGCACGTGAGGCCGCCCGCGCCGGGTGGCAGGTCACCCTGCACGACGACGGCCGCGAGGGTCCGTCGTGGGTGGCCGGTGGCATGCTGGCGCCCTACAGCGAGGCCTGGCCGGGCGAGGACGACCTGCTGGACCTGGGAATCGAGTCCCTCGGGCTGTGGCGCGGCGGCTTCATCGACGAGCAGGTGATCACCGCACGGGGCTCGCTCACCGTGGCGATCGACACCGCCGATGTCGGCGAGCTGCGGACCATGGTGGGCTGGCTGGCGGGGCGTGGCCACACCGTGGCCGAGACGGCGAACGCCCGTGATGTCGAGCCACTGCTGGCACAGAACATCCGTCGCGGGTTCACCGCGCCCGAGGAACTGGCCGTCGACAATCGCGCGGTGCTGCACGTGCTCACCGCGGAGTGCCAGGCGCTCGAGGTGCGCCGGGAGCCGGCGGTCAGCCAGGTCGACGACGTGTCCGCGGACCAAGTCGTGATCGCCAACGGGGTGCAGGCGTCGACGTTGGCGGACCTGCCGGTTCGCCCGGTCAAGGGCGAGGTATTGCGGTTGCGACGACGGCCCGGCGCGATGCCACCACCGGCGCACGTCATTCGGGCCCGGGTGCGCGGGCGCCATGTCTATCTGGTGCCTCGCGAGGACGGCGTCGTCGTCGGGGCCACACAGTACGAGCATGGCCACGACACCGCACCCGCCGTCGCGGGAGTGCGGGATCTGCTCGATGACGCGTGCACGGTGTTGCCCTGCCTAGGCGAGTACGAGTTCGCGGAATGCGCGGCGGGTCTGCGTCCGATGACCGAGGACAACCTGCCCATGGTGGGCAGGATCGACGACCGCGTCCTCGTCGCGGCCGGGCATGGCCGTTCCGGCTTCCTGCTGGCGCCGTGGACGGCGAAGACAATCGGGGAGCTGCTCGACGGTGGCGAGTCGCCGACCGCCGTTGATCCCCGCCGGTTTGAGAAGGCACACAGTCAGGAGGCCCGATGAACATCCAGGTAAACGGTGACGCGCGTGAGGTCGCCGAGGGCGCCAACATCTGGCAGCTGCTCGACCAGCTGGGCTTTCCCGAATGCGGCATCGCGGTGGCCGTCAATCACACCGTGGTGCCCAAATCCGATTGGGACACCGTGGTTTCCGCGGGGGCAACGATTGAAGTGGTGACGGCGGTGCAGGGTGGATAAGAGCGTGGATGAATCACTCTGTATCGCGGGCCGCAGCTTTGGGTCCCGGCTCATCATGGGCACCGGCGGCGCCGCCAACCTCTCGATTCTGGAACGCGCGCTGCTGGCGTCCGGCACCGAGTTGACCACTGTCGCGATCCGCCGTGTCGACGTCGCGGGCGGCACCGGCGTCTTGGATCTGCTCAAGCGGCTCGACATCGTGCCGCTGCCCAACACCGCGGGATGCCGCGGCGCCGCGGAGGCGGTGTTGACCGCACAGCTGGCCCGCGAGGCACTGCAGACCAACTGGATCAAGCTGGAGGTCATCGCCGACGAACGCACGCTGCTGCCCGATGCCGTGGAGCTGGTGCGCGCCGCCGAGCAGCTCGTCGACGACGGCTTCGTGGTACTGCCCTACACGACCGACGATCCGGTGCTGGCCCGCAGATTGGAAGACGTGGGATGTGCGGCCGTCATGCCGCTCGGGGCGCCCATCGGTACCGGGTTGGGCATCACCAACCCACATAACATCGAGATGATTGTGGCGTCCGCAAGCGTGCCGGTGATCCTGGACGCGGGTATCGGCACCGCCAGCGACGCCGCCCTGGCGATGGAACTCGGGTGCGACGCCGTGCTGCTTGCGACGGCCGTGACCCGCGCCGCCGATCCAGAACGCATGGCCGCGGCCATGGCGGCAGCGGTAACCGCCGGCCACCTCGCGCGTCACGCGGGTCGCATACCGCGGCGATTCTGGGCGCAGGCCTCCAGCCCGGCTCCGGACGGACCGGCCTGGCAATAGCTGGCATAGTGGGCCGCATGATCGAACTGAGGTCGCTGACCAAGGTCTATGGGCAGACCCCGGCGGTCGACGACCTCTCCGTCACCATCGAGCCCGGCGTCGTGACCGGGTTCCTGGGGCCCAACGGGGCGGGTAAGTCGACCACGTTGCGGATGATCGTCGGGTTGGCTCGCCCGACCTCCGGGACCGCGACGATCGGCGGCAAGCAGTACCACGAGATCGACCATCCGCTGCGCGAGGTCGGTGCGCTGTTGGATCCCAAGCAGTTTCATCCCAACCGTTCGGCACGTAATCACCTGCGGTGGATCGCCGCCGCCAATGACATTGCGTCCCAGCGGGTGGACGAGGTGCTGGAGATGGTCGGGCTGACCGACGTCGCCAGTCGTCATGCGGGCACCTTCTCCCTGGGTATGTCACAGCGCTTGGGCATTGCGGTCGCCCTGCTCGGCGATCCCCAGGTGCTTCTGTTCGACGAGCCGGTCAACGGCCTGGATCCCGAGGGCATCCACTGGATCCGTACGCTGATGCAGAGCTTGGCGGCCCAGGGGCGCACCGTGCTGGTGTCGAGTCATCTGCTTTCCGAAATGGCCAACACGGCAGACCAATTGGTGGTCATCGGCCGCGGACGGTTGATCGCGGCGACGTCCATGCATGAGTTTGTGAGCCGGGCCGGAGCCGATGTGGTGCGGGTGCGTAGCCCCCAGATCGACACCCTGCGTTCGGCGGCGGAGGAAAGCGGCTTTTCGGTAGTGGGCGCGGAACGCATGGGAGAGCACGGTGTGCTCGAGATCAGTGGTGCTCTCATCGAGCAGGTCGGCGAGCTTGCCGCACGTCTCGGTGTCACGTTGTACGAACTGGCCCCGCAACGGGTTTCGCTGGAGGACGCGTACCTGTCGTTGACCGACGACGCCGTCCAATACCGCAGCCAGCTCGATGATCCGCTTGCGGGAAGAGCGACAGGCGCAGTGGCCGACGAGGAGGGCACGCACTGATGGGGGTCGTCGCGGCCGAACGGATCAAGGTATGCACCTCGCGGTCCGCGGTGTGGTGCAGCCTGCTCGCGCTGGCGTTGGGTGTGGGACTGGCGGGCCTGCAGGGCGGCTCGGCTTCCGTGTTCGCGCCCGTTTCACCCGGTGACGCCGCAGGCGGGGCGACTCTGGTCGGGGTGCCGCTCCTGATGGTGCTGGCCGCGATGACAGTGACCAATGAGAATCGAACTGCCATGGTAAGAACCACCTTTCAGGCCTCGCCAAACCGGCTGACGGTGATCGGTGCCAAGGCGCTGGTGGCGGGGTGCTGGGTGGCGGTGGTCACCGCGGCCACCGCGCTGACCTCGATCGCGTTGGTGCGGGCCATGGCCGGCCCGGTGGCTGGTGCGAACCTGGCGCTGGACAGCACCGGGGTGTGGAACACGATCGGCTCGGTCACCGCGTACGCGTTCTTGTGCGCGGTTCTCGCGGTGGCGGTGGGTGTGTTGCTGAAGCACACCGCAGGTGCTGTCGCGGTACTGCTGTTGTGGCCGACGGTCCTTGAACTGATGCTGGGCTGGCTCACTGATGCCGGAAAGGCGTTGCAGCCCTTCCTTCCTTTTGCCAATGGCATCCGATTTACCGGTGTACCGTGGTACACCTCGGACGGCGTCCGCTTCGTTTGGGGCACCACCGGGTCCCTCGTTTACTTTGCTACCGTGGTTGTCATCACGCTCGCTGCGGCCCTGGTCGTCGTGCAGCGACGCGACGTTTGAGGTCGGGACAAGGGAGAACAATGGGGACCACGCGGGTTTTGTATGCGGTCGCGGTATCCGCGACATGTGCATTGGCGACTGTGACGGCATGCGATCGGGACAGCGGCGGCGATGCGCCCCGCTCGGCGCCGCAGGCCGCATCTCAGGAGGCCGTCGGCTTCGCGCATTCCCTGCACGAGAAGGTGACCGTCGACAACGTCGTGAAGCATCTTGAAGTGCTTCAAGGGATCGCCGAGAAGAACAAGAACACCCGGGCCGCTGGCACCCCCGGTTTCGATCAGAGTGTCGACTACGTTGTGAAGACCCTGAAGGACAAGGGATTCGACGTGCAGACCCCCGAATTCAGCTTCAAGTACTTCCAGGCCAAGTCCCTGGATCTGACGGTGGGACCCAAGAAGGTCGACGCCGGAGTGCTGTCGTACTCGCCGGGCGGCCAGGTGCAGGGGCGACTCGTGGCCGCGCGCGCGGAAGAATCGCCGGGATGCACCGTCGAGGATTACGACGGACTCGATGTCAAGGGTGCGGTGGTCCTGGTGGATCGTGGATCGTGCCCGTTCGCCGACAAAGAGCGTGTGGCCGCCGAGCGCGGCGCTGTCGCCGTGATCATCGCGGACAACGTCGAGGAGAACCAGACGGGCGGCACGCTCGGTGAGGATTCCAGTCCGAAGATTCCGGTGGTGGGTGTCACCAAGTCCGTCGGGGCCGATCTGCGGGCCCACCCCGACCAGGTTGTCCTCAAGGTCGATGCCGAGACCAAGGATGTCAAGGCGCGCAATGTGATCGCGCAGACCAAGACGGGCGCCCCGACGGATGTCGTGATGGCCGGTGCGCATCTTGACAGCGTTCCCGAGGGGCCCGGTATCAACGACAACGGAACCGGCACCGCCGCGGTTCTGGAGACGGCATTGCAGCTGGGCCCGACCCCGGACGTCAAAAACGCGGTGAGGTTTGCGTTCTGGGGCGCGGAGGAGGAAGGGCTGATCGGCTCGACCGACTACGTCAAGTCCCTTGACGTGGACGAGCTGAAAAATATTGCCTTGTATCTGAATTACGACATGCTGGGGTCGCCGAACGCCGCCTACCTCACCTACGACGGTGACCAGTCCGACGAGCCGGACCCGAACGAGGCTCCGGTGCGCATCCCCGAGGGTTCGGCGGGCATCGAGCGCACCGAGGTCGCCTACCTGGCCGAGCAGGGCAAGAAGGCCCATGACACGGGTTACGACGGCCGTTCGGACTACGACGCATTCAGTAGGGCAGGCATCCCGACCGGTGGCATCTTCTCCGGCGCCGAGGACAAGATGTCGGCCGAGGAGGCGAAGGATTGGGGCGGCAAGGAGGGCCAGCCGTTCGATCCGAATTACCACCAGGCCGGTGACACCCTGGCCAACGTGAACAAGGATGCGCTGAAGATCAACGCGGGTGGCGTGGCCTACACCATCGGCCTGTACGCGCAGAGCATCGATGGACGCAACGGCGTCCCCGTGCACGAGGACCGCACGCGTCACAAGCTGAAGGACTGACGCATTCCCGGGGCATCTCGCTTCGGCCCGTCGAGTCTGCGGTAACAGCTTCGTTGCAACGCCCCGAAAGGCCTTGGGAACCAACGTTGGTGCGGTAGCGTGTGCGATTGCTCGATTCGCATAAGTCCACTGGGGTTCCAAAGAGGTTTCATTGAGGTTTTTTTGATGGCGTTGTTTCGCGCCCGGGGGCTGGCGCGCGGATGCTCCCTGCTTGCGATCGCGGCATTGGCGAGCTGCTGCGCACATCCGACTGCGCCAGGTGCCGGGGCGCCGGCGGCTCCCAATGTGAATCTCGCCGCCGATCTTGCGCGTTCGGTAACAGTGGACGCCATGATGGCACATCTGCAACAGCTACAGCAGGCAGCCGATGCGAACGGCGGAAACCGTGCCGAGGGCACACCGGGCTATGACGCGAGTGCCGACTATGTGACAAAGGCGTTGAAGGATCGCGGGTTCGAGGTGCAGGCTCCCGAGTTGTCCAGGCTCAAGGTCTTGGCCGAGGGTAAGCCGCTCGTCGTCATCGGGGGCCGTCCCTATGCGGTGGATCAGGCCTCCTATTTCGCGCAGACGCCCAAGGATGGGCTCAAGGCCAACGTCATCCGTCCGTCGGGGAAGGCCAGCGGTTGTGCTGCGGACGATTACGGCACACTGAAGATGGACGGACAGATCGCCGTGGTCGACGGCGCCGGGTGTTCGGTGGTCGACAAGCACAACGTCGCCAAGGAGAGGGGCGCCGCGGCACTGCTGGTCACCATGCAGGCCGGTGCGGGCGAGGGCTTGTTCACCCCCAATTACTATGAGCAGCTGTCCATTCCGGTGGGCATCATCGACTCGGGCGTCGATACGCTCCTGCGGCGCAACTCGTCGCCGATATCGCTGGTGCTGGATATGAACGTCGCGAAGGTGCGCTCACGCACCATCATCGCCCAGACGGCTACGGGCGATCCCGCGAACGTGGTGCTGGCCGGCGCTCACCTGGACAGTGTGCCGAAGGGGCCGGGTATCAACGACAACGGCAGCGGAGTGGCGGCGGTCCTGGAAACTGCGCTGCAGATGGGCCCGAAGCCGGTGGTCAACAATGCCGTCAGGTTCGCCTTCTGGGCCGCCGAAGAAGACGGGCTGGCAGGCTCGCTGGAGTATGCCAAGGGCCGCAGCGCCGAAGAACTCAACGACATCGCGCTGTATCTGAACTTCGACATGCTTGCGTCGCCCAACGCCGGGTACTTCGTGCTCGACGGCGATCAGTCGGCCGCCAAGCCGGATCCCAATCGACCGCCGCTGGACATCCCCGAGGGATCCGCGGGTATCGAACGGACCTTCGCCGGATATCTGAACTTGGCAGGCAAGCGACCGGCAGCCGAGGAGTTCAACGGCAGATCCGACTACGGGCCCTTCATGTCTGCGGGCATCCCGGTCGGCGGCATCAGCTCCGGTGCGCTGGACCGGATGAGCGGCCCCGAGGCCAAGACCTGGCAGGGCCGCGCGGGCCAGCCGTTCGACCCCAACTATCACGGTCCCAAGGACAACCTGGCGAACGTCGGCAAAGCGGCGCTGGGAATCAACGGCTCGGCGGTCGCCTTCGCAATTGGGACCTATGCGTTGTCCACGACCGGGCCCAACGGCGTACCGGAGCGCAAAGTTCGTCGACACTCGCCACAGGAGCGTTAGGGCCAGCTAGCATCCCAGCGCATGAGAAGAATTCTCGCTGTGCTGGTCGCGCTGACCTTCGGTGCTGTGATCGGACTGCCGGACGCCGCGGTGGTGCAGGCCGATGCCGGGGTGAAAATGACCTACCGCGTGACGGCCCAGGATCCGGGGAGCAATCGTCAGGTGGTCATCTCCTACCGCACGGGTAAGGGGGAGAAGGCGGTCAAGTACACCTGGCTCGACCCCTTCGTGCCCTGGACACATGACATATCGATGACCGCCCGCGAGGCGCAGGTGAGCATCTTCAGTGACCAGGGCGGCAACTACCTCGGTGAGATCCTGCGCGACGGCAATGTGGTCGCGTCCAACTCGGTCTATCTGGAGCCGGGCTGGGTTGCAGAGCAGGAGACGCCGTACGGCACGCCGACCTTGTTGGCGCGCGCCGACGTGTCCTAGGTCCTGGCGCCGGACCCTATCGCCAGGCGAAGACCGGCTGCTCCAACTCGTCGACCCGGTCATTCTGGCCCTCCAAGCAGAGCCACCGCACCTGTAGCAAGACGGCTCCGGTCGGGGCGTGGATGAGGTCGTTGCCTAGCGGAATCTGCACCACCGGGCGCGGGCTTTCCGGAATCGCGATGTAGCGCGGTGAATCCTCGCGTTGGAGTTGGTGCAATCCCACCCGGTAGGCGGCGAGCACCTCGTCGGGGGAGGGACGCAATTGCAGACGTCCGCCGCCCCACACCACTACCGGCGTGATCACATATCCCGAACGTGTCGGGTAATCGTCGAGTAGCCCGAGCACGGTCGAGTCGGGCAGCGCGACACCCAGCTCCTCGTCCAGCTCGCGCAATGCAGCCTGCACCGCGTCCTCGCCCGGATCCAACCGCCCACCGGGCAGTGCCCACTGGGCGGCGTGAGAATTGAGCCGGGAGGTTCTGCGACACAACAGGAATGCCGCGCCGCCGGAGACATCCACCATCCTGCCGTCCAGGCCCTGCCCGGGTATCTCCCGCCCGCCGATCCACTCGTCCACCGGTGCCGGGTCGATGCGGTCTTCGCCGAGGTCCGAGTCGACCAGCACCACGGCCACCGCCGCGCGCCGTTTGTCCGGGTCGTCGACGGTCCTGCGTTCGTGACCCGCCAGATGTCCGCGAATCCGGGCCCGCAGTTCGTCGTCGTATGCGATCACCGTTCGACCATATCTGTCGTTGCAGAAGGCAGACCTTTCGAATCGACTTGGCTCTATAGCTGGGCATACGGCGCCGGGCTTGCTGTGATGCGGATATGAGCGACGACCAAACACGAGGTATCTATCGGGACGCCGGAATCACCGTCGAGAAGCTCGGGGAACACATCGGTGCCCGGGTCGACGGTGTGAAACTCGGCGCCGATGTTCCGGCCGAACGCGTGGAGGCCATCCGCATCGCGCTGGCCGTCAACAAGGTGCTGGTGTTCACCGGGCAGCACCACCTCGACGACGACGGGCAGTATGCGTTCGCCGGCCTACTCGGTGAGCCGACCCTGCCCCATCCCACGGTGACCTCGCATGGCACCGAGCTGTTGAACCTGGAGGGGGCGGCGAACGGCTGGCACACCGATGTCACCTTCGTCGACCGGATACCCAAGGCGTCGGTGCTGCGGCCGGTCACACTGCCGTCCTACGGGGGAGCGACCACCTGGGCGTCGACCGTCGCCGCGTACGAACAACTCCCGAAACCGTTGCGTTCCCTGGTCGAGGACCTGTGGGCCACGCATACCAACCTGTACGACTACGCATCCTCCGGGGCGTCGGGCGGGGTGAGCGCCGAGCGTCGCGCCGCGTACTACACCGAGTTCACCAGCTCGCTCTACGAGACGTTGCATCCTGTGGTGCGGGTGCATCCGGAGACCGGGGAACGCAGCCTGCTGCTCGGCCAATTCGTCAAGAGTTTCCAGGGATTGCGCGGCAGCGAGTTCGCCGCGCTGTTCGAACTATTACAGGCACGTATCACCAAGCTGGAGAACACCTTCCGGTGGAATTGGCGCCTCGGTGACGTGGCCATCTGGGACAATCGGGCCACTCAGCACTACGGCATCGCCGATTTCGGCGAGCAGCAGCGTGAGTTGCACCGCGTCACGTTGGCGGGCGATGTGCCGGTGGACATCCATGGCGAGCGCAGCCAGATTCTCGTCGGCGACGCGACCCACTACTCGGCTATCGAGAAGCCGCACCGGTTGGAGCTGTTCGCCGCCTGATCTGTCAGGCGATGCCGCACGCTGTCGTCCACGCTCCCGAGGTTCGGCCGTCGTGGGTGCGAACCAAGGCCACGATCAAGGAGCCGTAGGCATCTCGCCACACCGAATGGCGTGGGCGAGATACCTTGGCGCGTAGAGTTGTTGTGGCGGTAAAGGTGTCGTCGCCCCGCGCGAGCGTGAGCTCATCGCCGTCGACGTACAGTCTGGCATCGGCTACGGCGTCGGTCTGCATGCCGTCGACGGCAAGGGTGATGGCGACGGTGCAGTCGCCGTCGCCGAGGTCCGACTCTTCGAGGCTAAGCACGCACTGCGGCGCGATGCCGTCGGCCGCCGCGGCCGGCCATGCGATAGGCGCCAGGGCCGGCGTCCGCGGGGGAACGGTGCGCCGATCGCGAGTCGCCTCGACGGCGCAGGCCAGGCGCAGCAACCGGACATCGTCGTAGCCGCGTCCGAGAATCGTGAGCCCGACGGGCATCCCGATATCGTCCAGGGTGCCCATCGGTACGGTGACCGAGGGGATTCCGAGGTGCCGCGGCACGAGGTTGCCGTTGGCGACCCACGTGCCGTTGCGCCAGGCCGTATCGGCCGACGCCGGATTGACGTCGGCGTCCGAGCGGCCGATGTCGGCGACCGCGGGATGGATGACGGCGTCGAGTCCGAGCGCGTCCATCCACGCCTCAAGGTCGATGCGGCGCGTCGCCTCCAGCCCCGCGATGCCGTCGGCGATCAGGGGGATCTGTTCCAGCTCGGCGATGCCGGCGGCGGCACGGGCCGGATACTCGCCGAGATCGACCTCCAGGTCGAGTTGATGCCGGTCGTACTGATCGGGCAGTGCACCAGGTGGCGGCGGAAAGATCAGCGCACCGTCGACTTCGCGGACATGCGACAACTCGGGATCGCCGTTGACCTGTAGGAACTCTTCCCAGCCCCAGATGGAAAGGTCCCACAGTTCGCGCTCGTCGTATCCGGCCGGAACGAGCCCGCGGTCCAGCATCGTCGCCGCGCCTTCGTAATTGGTGACGGCGGGGAAGTCCACTTCGAGCACCTCGGCGCCTGCCGCGCGCAGGTCGTCCGCGATGCGCCGCCACAGTTCGACAACGCTGGAACGGGTCTGCACCGGCCGGTCTCCGGAAGTGTCACCGATATACATCCGCGGCACCCCCAGCCGGACGCCACGCAGTGCCTGGGGGCCGGAATCGCCCAGTGCGCGGTAGCTTGCGGGCCGCAATGTCGATGCCGCCGGGATCTCGATCCACGGCTGGCGGCGCCAGAAGTCGCCGCGCGGGTCTGGGTCGTCGGCGACGATGACGTCCAGGAGCGCCAGCAGGTCGGCGACGCTGCGGGTATGCGGAACGACGACGTCCATCGTGGGCACGAGCGGCCAGTTACCGCGAACCGAGATGACCCCGCGCGAGGGGCAGTAGGCCACCAGCGCGTTGCACGAGGCCGGTGCCCGTCCGGAGCTCCATGTCTCCTCGCCGAGCCCGAATGCGCCGAAGCTGGCGGCCGTTGCGGTACCAGATCCGTTGGAGGATCCCGAGCCGAACGCCGACGTCAGATATTCGCTGTTGTAGGGACTTTCCGCGCGGCCGTAAACGCCGCGCTGCATGCCGCCGTTCGCCATCGGTGGCATGTTGGTGAGCCCGAGTAGCACCGCACCCCCGGCACGAAGTTGTGCGATGGTGAACGCGTCGCGCTGGGAGATGAGCCGGGCGAAGGCCGGAGATCCGGCCGCCACGGGCAGCCCCTTCGCGGCGTAGGAATCCTTGGCGGTGTATGGGATGCCGTCGAGCGGGCCGAGTGTGGCACCGGCCGCGCGACGCGCATCGGACTCGGCGGCAGCGGAGAACGCGTGCGGGTCCAGGACGGGCACGGCGTTGAGGGCGATCCCGCTGCGGTCGTAGGCGGCGATCCGGCGCAGATATTCGGCGACCAGGGCGACTGACGTCGTTTCCCCGGCGGCGAGTGCGGCCTGCAGATCGGCGATGCTTGCCTCGACGACGTCCATTGCCTAAACCTTGGGAACCTTGGGCTGTTGTTGCGTGATGCAGTGAATACCGCCACCACCGGCGAGGATCGGCCGCGCATCGACCAGTACCACCTCGCGGCCGGGATAAGCGTCGGCGATGATCTGGGCGGCGTGCGAGTCGGCGGCCGGATCGTCGTAACCACACAGGATCACGCCGTCTCCGGTGACAAGGTGATTGATGTAGCTCCAGTCGACAAAGCCGTCGGCGTCCCGCAGTGTCGCCGGCGCCGGCACGTCGACGATGCCGAACGCGCGACCGCGGGCATCGACCGCGTCGGCGAGCGCAGCACGCAGTTGTGTGGATATGTCGTAATCGGGGTGGTCGGGATTGGTTTGTGCGTGCAGTAAGACGGTGCCGGGTGAGGGCAGCGTCGCGATCATGTCGACGTGCCCCTTGGTGCCCAGCGCCTCGTAGTCGCGCGTGAGGCCGCGTGGTAGCCACACGGTGTGCGTGGCGCCCAGGGTGCGGGCCAGCTCGGCCTCGACCCGGCTGCGGTCGGCGTGCGGATTGCGCAGCGGGTCGAGCAGTACGGTCTCGGTCAGCAGTACGGTGCCGTCACCGTCGACATGGATGGCGCCACCCTCGTTGACCAGTAACGACGATACGAGGGTCGCGCCGGCAGCGGCCGCGATCGTGCGGCCGATCTCGCGATCGTGTGACCAGTCCTGCGGAGTCGACGATCCCCAGCCGTTGAAGGTCCAGTCGACGGCACCCAGCTCACCCGTGGTGTCGTCGACGACGAACGTCGGTCCGATATCGCGCATCCAAAAGTCGTCGAGCGGCGCGACAAGCAGCTCGATTTCCGTCGACAACATTCGCCGGGCGCGTTCGTGCTGGCTCGGGTCGACCACCATCGTCACGGGGGTGAAGGCGCGCACGGCGTGCGCTACCGCCGTCCAGGCCAGATAGCCGGCCTCGAGCGCGGCGTTATCGTCGCCGAACGTGAGGCCGGGCTTCGGGAACGCCATCCAGATCCGCTCGTGCGGTTCGGTTTCCGCAGGCATCCGCCATGCCATGTGTGCCTCTCGGGTTGCACCGGTGTGGGAAATTCCGGCTAGGTCGCGGTATTTAGGGCAGCGCTATGTATTTCGTTTCGAGGTATTCCTCGATGCCCTCGCTACCTGCTTCGCGTCCGATGCCTGATTCCTTGATCCCACCGAACGGCGCGGCCACATCGGAGATCACACCGCGGTTCACGCCGACCATCCCCGACTCCACCGCCTCCGAAACACGCAGCGCGCGATCAAGATTGGTGGTGTACACGTAGGCAGCGAGTCCGTACTCGGTGTCGTTGGCAGCGGCGATTCCCGCTTCCTCCCCGTCAAATCCGGTGATCGCGGCGACGGGGCCAAACACCTCTTCGCGCAAAATCCTTGCATCCGTTGGTACATCGGTGAGCACGGTCGGCGGATAGAAGTAGCCTTCACCGTCCGCGATGGCGCCACCGGTGGTGATGACGGCGCCCTTGCTGACGGCGTCCTGTACCAACTCGTCGACCGAGGCTCGCTGTTTGGCGGTGATGAGCGGCCCGACCTGCACGCCGCTGTGATCCCCCGGGCCGATGGTGAGTGCACTCATGCGTGCGGTGAGCTTCTCGGTGAACTCGGCTCGTACGGCGTTGTCGACGTGGAAGCGGTTGGCCGCGGTGCACGCCTCGCCGATGTTGCGCATCTTGGCCGCCATGGCGCCGTCGACGGCGGCGCTCACATCGGCGTCGTCGAACACGACGAACGGTGCATTGCCACCGAGTTCCATCGACGAGCGCAATACCCTTGTGGCGCACTGGGACAGCAGAACCTTCCCGACAGCGGTAGAGCCGGTGAAGGTCAACTTGCGCAGCCGGGCGTCATCGATCAGCGGGCCGGTCAATGCCGAGGCGCTGGTGGTGGGCAGGATGGACAGCACGCCTGCGGGCAGCCCGGCGTCGGCGAACACCTGGCCCAGCAGCAGCATGGTGAGTGGTGTTTCGGCGGCGGGCTTGACGATCATGGTGCATCCGGCGGCGAGTGCCGGCCCGATCTTGCGGGTGCCCATGGCCAGCGGGAAGTTCCAGGGGGTGATGGCCAGCGTCGGGCCGATGGGCTGCTTGGCCACCAGGATTCGGCCGGCGCCGGTCGGCGACGAGGTGTACCGCCCGTTGACGCGCACCGCCTCCTCGGAGAACCAGCGCAGAAACTCTCCGCCGTAGGCGACTTCGCCCTGGCTCTCCGCCAGTGGCTTGCCCATCTCCAGGGTCATGGCCAGCGCGAAGTCGTCGCGTCGCGCGATCACCAACTCCCAGGCGCGCCGCAGGATCTCGGCGCGTTCACGTGGCGCAGTGGCGGCCCAGGTCTGTTGCACGGCGACGGCCTCGTCGAGTGCGGTGGTTCCGTCGGCGCTGGTGGCGTCGGCGACGGTGGTCAGAACGGCACCGTTGGCCGGGTTGTGGACGGGGAACCGGGCGCCGCTGGACGAGGGGACCTGCTTGCCTCCGATCCACAGGTCGGTGGGGATGGCATCGATCAGTGCTTGGTGGTCCACGTGGGTCTCGGTCACTGCTGGCTCGCCTTCTCGCGGATGATGTCGGACAGGACGGTGATGCCCTCGTCGAGTAGATCGTCCCCGATGACCAACGGGGGCAGCAAGCGAATGACGTTTCCGAAGGTTCCGCAGGTCAGGATCAGCACACCCTGGGAGAGGGCCTCGGCGGCAATGGCTTTGGTCAGTGCCGCGTCGGGTACTCCAGGGTTGCCGGTACCGGGCTTGACGATCTCCATGGCCAGCATGGCGCCGCGCCCGCGTACCTCGCCGATGACGTCGACCTCTTCGGCGAGCGCGCTCAGCCGGGAGGTCACCGAGGTTTCGATGGCCCGGGCCCGTGCCGGGAGGTCGAGCTCACGCATGACACCCAGCGCGGCGATGGCGGCCGCGCAGGTCACCGGGTTACCGCCATAGGTTCCGCCGAGACCGCCGGTGTACACCGCATCCATGAGATCGGCGCGCCCGGTGACGGCCGACAGCGGCATGCCACCGGCGATGCCCTTGGCCATGGTGACGATGTCCGGGACGACGCCGTCGTGCTCGGAGGCGAACCAGGCGCCGGTGCGGGCGAATCCGGTCTGCACCTCGTCGGCGATGAAGACGACGCCGTTGTCCTTGGCCCATGCGGTGAGTGTGGACAGGAATCCGGGTGCGGGCACGATGAATCCGCCCTCACCCTGGATCGGCTCGATGATGATCGCGGCCAGCGACTGCGCGCCGATCTGGGTTTCGATGCGCGAGATCGTCCGCCGGGCGGCCTCTTCGCCGGTCAACCCCGGCTCGTCCCGCAGCGGATAGGAGGCCGGCATCCGGTAGACCTCGGGCGCGAAGGGTCCGAACTGCGACTTGTAGGGCATCGACTTGGCGGTCAGCGCCATCGTCAGGTTGGTGCGTCCGTGGTAGGCGTTGTCGAACGCGACGACCGCCGGGCGGCCGGTGGCCAGCCGCGCTACCTTGATGGCGTTTTCCACGGCCTCGGCGCCCGAGTTGAACAGGGCGGTGCGCTTCTCGTGATCGCCGGGAGTCACGGCATTGAGGAGCTCGGCAACCTGTACGTACCCCTCATAGGGGGTCACCATGAAACAGGTGTGGGTGAAATGCGTTGCTTGGTCGGCGATTGCGGCGGCGACGGCGGGGTGCGAAGCCCCGACGGTGGTCACCGCGATGCCCGATCCCAGGTCGATGAAGGAGTTGCCGTCGGCGTCGACGATCACACCCCCGTCGGCGTCGACGGTGTAGACCGGCATGGTGGAGCCGACGCCCGCGGAGACCGCGACGCGACGGCGCTCGGCCAACGCGCTGGAGCGGGGGCCGGGCAGGGGCGTCACGATGTTGCGCTTCTGAGCGAGGCGGTAGGTGATATCGGTCATGCTGCTCCCTGTGGTCGATCCGGCGATCTCAGTGTGCTCTCGTCGCGCCTGCCCGGGAATGGCCGGTTTGTCCATCGGCGACCCGTGACTACGCCGTTTTGGCGCGGAACGTTCTGCGCCGGCGCTGGTCATTCCGTCAGCGGAGCGGTGTCGCGAGTGAGGGTGCGTCCCTGGAAGAAGTCCGGGCTCTTGACGCGCATGATCAGCATGAGCACCGCCCCGAACGCCAGAATGCCGAAGCCCAGGTAGAACACCAGGCCGATGCCGCCGATCGAAGCGCCGCTCCCGGTCTTCTCGGGATCCATGCTCTCGCGTACGGAGATGACGAACACCGCCGCCAGCATGAGCCCGCCCAGAAGCGGAAAGAGGAACTTGTACACCACGTTGTGGGCGTTCTGGAAAAGCTCAGTGCGGAAGTACCACACGCAGGCAAAGGCGGTAATGCCGTAATACCAGCAGATCATGATGCCAAGGGCGGCAATGGTATCCAGCAGGGTGCGATCCGACAGCAGGCTGACGATCGTGTAGAAGGCGGCGGTGACCGCACCGGCCACCACGGTGCTGAAGGTGGGCGTCAGGAATCGAGGGCTGACATTTGCGAACTGCTTCGGGAAGGCGCCGTAGGTGCCCATGGCGAGCATGGTGCGGGCGGCGGGCAGCGAGGTGGTCTGCAGACTCGCTACCGCGGAGGCGAATATCGCGAGCAGTAACAGCGGGCCGAACCAGCTGCCCAGCACCGGGTCGGCAAGGGCGCCGAAGACGTTGTCCTTGTTCTCCTCGTTGGCCAGACCCAAATCTGTATCCCCGACACCGGCGAACATCATGACCGCCACCGCCACCAGCAGGTAGGTCAGCAGGATCGACAGCACGCACAACAGCCCGGCCCGGCCCGGTACCTTGGTCGGATCCTTGCATTCCTCGCCCAGGGTCAGGCAGGTGTCCCAACCCCAGAACGCGAAGATCGATCCGACGAGCCCAATCACGAAGGCGCTCAGGGTCAGCCCCGTGAGCGGATTGAACCAGTCCAGGTCGAAGTCGAGGTGTCCGGCCGCGCTCGGTGCCTTGGCGATGGCGACGACGGCGAAGATCACCAGCACGATCATCTGGAACCCGACGAGAACATATTGCACCTTCTCGCTGGTGGTGATTCCGCGGCTGGAGATGTAGGTCGCGATCGCCAGCAGCGCCACGGTCGAGAGGATGTTGACGGCCTTGTTGTCGGCGAGTTCGCCGATCGTCTGGTTGTGGGAGACGGCGCCCAGAAACTGATACCCGTACTGCACACCGATAGATGCCAGGTTGGACAACACGATGATGGTGGCGATCACCATGCCCCAGCCGCACATCCAGCCGACGTAGGGGCCAAAAGCCTTGGTGGACCAGGTGAACGAGGCGCCGCAGTCGGGTGCGCGCGAATTCAGCTCGCGGTAGGCGTAGGCGGTCAGAAACATCGGGATGAAACCGGCTATGAGAATGGCCGGCATCTTCAGGCCGACGGCGGCGACGATCAGGCCGATGCTGGCCGTGAGTGTGTATCCGGGTGCCACCGTCGAGATGCCGAGGACGGCGCCGGTGAAGGTTCCGATGCGCCCGGCGGCCAAGCCTTTCGAGACGAGCCCCTCCGTCTGCTCGGCCTGTTCCAGCTCCGCGCGGGCAACGCTCTCAGTGCCAGATGGTCTTCCCGCAAGCGGATCATCAATCACGGTTGGCCTCTTCCTTGGGGATCACGACCATCGGAACCTGCAGCACCCGAAGCATCTTGGCGGCCGTCGATCCCAGGAACAGCCGCCGCGGCTGCGCAAGACGGCTGGAACCCACCATGATGACGTCGCCCTCATGCCAGTCGAGCTTGTTCACGGCAGCCTCCACGGTGGGTCCCTCGGCGACCATCGAGGTGACCGGGAAATCCGGCGGCAGAATCAGTTTGGCAGTCTCCAGGGACTGCTGTGCGTGGATGGAGGCGCGTTCGCGCGCCGACTGGTCGTCGTCACCCCCGGGGATCGGGTCGAACGACACCAAGGACACCAGGCGCAGCGGTGTTTTCGCGCGCTGGCAGGCCTGCAACGCGGTATCCAGCAGCACGTGTGCGCCGGGCCGGGTTCCCATGGCGCAGGTGACTTCCCGAACGCGCAGGTTCTTCTGATAGCGGGCGCCACGCGGAGAGATCACCAGCGGGATGGGGGAGGAGTGCACGAGCTCGTTGACCACCGATCCCAGCGACAAGCTGCCGACCAGGCCGCCACCAGAACCGCCCACCACGATGGCCTCGGCCCCCAGGTCCACACATTGCGCGATGAGTCCCTCGGCGATCGATTCGTGGAAGCTGATATGCGTCTCGACGGTCAGGTCGTCGGGAATGGTGGCCTCGGCATGCTTGAGCCAATGAGTGGCGTTCTCGGACAGGATATCCTGGCGCTCCTGCTGCGGAAGCGGAGCAAGGATCGGGCGATCCAGGGGCAGCACCATACACAGATCCAGGTGTGCGCCCAGAGAACGCGCGATCTGTGCTCCGACGGCTAGCGCGTCATCGCCGCCCGGGGTGGCCAGATACGCAACGGCTATCCGCTTGGCACCTCTCGTGGCGGCATCGTTCATGGCTAGGCCTCCTGGTGTCCTGGTGCGTGACAGCTCTTCGGTGGGCTGGGAGCGACGTCGAGCGAGGGGTTGCGGTCGAAGAACCCGACCGGTTTGAGCCAGAAGTTCACGGTGTCGACGGGCATGATGGGCCAGTCTTCGGGCCTCGTGATGTGGTGGATGCCGAACACGTACCACAGCACCACGTCGGTGTTCTCGATGGAGCGATTGTTCGCGGTCCAGTTAGGCAGGCCCAGATCGTCCTTGCTCTGTGTGACGAATTCTCCTGCCGGCCAGCGTTCCTCGGGTGAGTTGGGCGTCACCCAGAGGGTGTGCTCGATGGCGCGGCAGCGGGCCAGCACCGGCGAGGAAGGATCGAACATGGACGGGATGGCCGCGCCGGGCACCAACTTGTAGGCCGGTGCAGTGCCGATGCCGTTGCGGGTGTTGTCGTTGACGACCTTCCACGCGCGCTGGGTCTCCCAGCGGAAATCCTGTTTGCCTTCCGATTCCGTGCGCAGCGGGGTGTTGCGCTGCCGCAGGGACAGCCCATACGGATTGTCGGGGCCCACGGGTTCGATCTCGGTTTCGGTGGCGTACACGGTGTTTTCGGTGCCATCGACATCGAGGTCTAGCCTCGCGACAAGGAAATGCTGGTGATAGGGCGCATAGGTCCGGTTGTCGACGAGGGTTCCGTGCGCACTGTGAACTCCGGCCGGAAGATTGCTGACGACCATGATTCCTGTTGCGCGGACCTCACATTCGATGTTTCCGTCCTGATAGAAACGCCAATACGTGAGGTACTCGTAGTTGGCGACGGTGACGTGGAACGACACCGTGAGCCGGCGCATCCGGCGCACCTCGGCGCCGTGATCGTGGTCCACGTGCTTCCACAGGACGGCGTTGTCCTCTTCGTGGATGCAGATCGCATTCTTGATGGTGTACGGCTCACCCTTGCTGTTGTGCAGGACCGCATCCAGGTACCGGATCTCGCCGAGGCAGTCACAGCCCAGCTCCAGCGAGGTCGTCATGAACCCGATGCCCCACTCGCCGATATCGAAAGCTGTTCTCCGGTAGTGATCTTCGCAGTGATCTCGGTACGGCACCATCATCTCGGCGAACGACATGCGATGGGCGACCGAACGCACCCGGCCGTTGTCGTTGTAGGTCACCGCATGCAGGGTCATGCCCTCGCGGTAGTTGAATCCGACGCGCAACGACCAGTTCTGCCATTGGAGCTTGTTGCCCTCGAGGGTGAATGAGGGTCCGTCCGGCTGTGTTATGTGCAGTGGCTGCAGAGATTCACGGGTGCTCTGGCGGCGGAGGCGCTCCGGTACATGTCGAGGCACGTACTCGCCCATCATCTCGGGCCGCTCGACGGTGAACGTGTCCTCGATCTCCAACAGCTCCATGCTGTTCATGTCGATGATGCAATGGAATCCGTTGACGGGTCCCGCGTACGGGTTGGCGCCTTCGCTGGAACGCACCCAGGTGTCCGACCAGCCCAGTCGCCTGCCCTTGTACTTCTCTGGCATGACCGCATCGCCGTACGTCCAGGTATCCATGAACACCAGGTCCATGTCGGTGATACCGCGTTTGGCCAGTGCGGCGATCACGTCGGGGTGGCGACGCAGGGTCGCGTCGGCCTCCTCCCATTCATCAACGGTGAAGTTGGGCTGTACTCCCGGAATGTGACTCCAGGACAACACCTCACCGGACGTCAGAGAAATGACCGCCTTGTAGGTCGCGTTTTGGTTGGTGTCCAAACAGGTGGCCAGTGCTCGACGATCGGGCCGTGTGCCCTTGCCGTCGAATGCGGCGATCTCGGATTTGGAGGGCTCGGCCAGCTCGATGGAGGTGTACCGCCAACTCTTTCCGACATCGTGCGTCTGCGCCAGAATCTCTGCGACCGCGGTGAACTCGTCCGCAGCCAAGGGATCAAGCGGGTGAAACGTATCGGTCGTCACGCGTGGGCGCTCATCACGTGCTTGATCCGGGTGTAGTCCTCCACACCGTATGCGGACAGGTCCTTGCCGTAACCGGAGTACTTGAATCCGCCGTGCGGCATCTCGGCAACCAGCGGGATATGACAGTTGACCCATACACATCCGAAATCGAGCTCGCGGGTGAACCGTTCCGCGGTGGCATGGTCCTTGGTCCAGACGCTGGAAGCCAGGGCGTAGCGCACCCCGTTGGCCAAGCGCACGGCTTCGTCCGCACTATCGAAGGACTGGACGGTCAGGATCGGCCCGAATGTCTCCTCCTGGACTATGGGATCTTCCTGCCGGACGCCGGTGACAATGGTGGGCTCGATGAAATACCCGTTGTCGCCCCAGCGTTTTCCGCCGGTCACGACGATGGCGTGCGCGGGCAGGTTCTCGAGCTTCTTGGTGACAGCGGTGAAGTGGTTGACGTTGTTCATCGGCCCGTAGAAGCTGTCCGGATCGTCGGGCGGGCCGGGTCGCAGCGTCTGAGCCGCGGAGTTGAGGGCGTTCACGAACTCGTCGTGGATCGATTGATGCACGATCACCCGGGTGGCGGCCGTGCAGTCCTGGCCGGCGTTGAAGAAGGCAGCCTGCGCGATACCCAATGCGGCCTTGTCGATATCGACGTCGTCGAACACGACGACCGGGGCCTTGCCGCCGAGTTCGAGGTGGCTGCGCTTGAGCTGTTCGGCCGCCGACGCGGCGACGGCGATACCGGCGCGCACCGAGCCCGTGATCGAAACCAGCCCGATAGCAGGGTGACTCACCAATTCGGAGCCGGTGGCCGCGGTACCCAAGACGACGTTGAAGACCCCGTCGGGCAGGATGCCCTGGGTCAGCCGAGCCAGCACCAGCGTGCTCTCGGGGGTGGTGTCACTGGGCTTGAGGACGATGGTGTTTCCGGTGGCCAACGCGGGACCGATCTTCCAGATCGCCATCATGAACGGGTAGTTCCAGGGAGTCACCTGCCCGACGACCCCGATGGGCTCACGACGAACGTAGGAGGTGAAACCCTCCATGTATTCGCCGGCCGACTTGCCCTCGACGAGCCGTGCGGCACCGGCGAAGAACCGGACTTGGTCGGCGCTGACGGCCACCTCTTCGGCGGCGATGATCGCCTTGGGCTGTCCGGTGTTGCGGCATTGCGCCTCGACGATCTCGTCGGAGTGGGCCTCGATGGCGTCGGCGAGCTTGAGCAACGCCTGCTGCCGAAAGCTGGGGGTGGATCTGCCCCAGGAGACGAAGGCACGTTCGGCCGCCGCCACGGCCGCGTTGACGTCCTCGGCGTTGGAGACCGGGGCGCGGCCCACCACCGATTCATCGACCGGGTTGATCAGGTCGATGGTTTCCGATGAGTTGGAATCGACGAACCGTCCGTCGATGTAGTTCTGGAGTACTGAGTCCGGCATATCGCACGTCCATCCGTCGAGGGAATCCCGTTAAGCACGCAGAGAATCAGTGTGCGCGACGACACATCCCCGATCATCCGACAATTTCGGGAATCTTCGCGGTGTTTTTCACCATTCTGTACAGTCCCGTGAGGTGACTGTTTCGGTGCGTTGGGTGCTGGACCAGCCGGACCTGAAACTCACTCTTCAGGGCGGTGCCGCGGGCCTGGGGCGCGAGATCAACCTGGCGCTCACCACGGAACTCGCTGACCCGGCCCGATGGCTGTCGGGTGGAGAGCTGGTGCTCACCACCGGCATCGGTCTGCCCTCGAGTGCCCGCGAACGGCGGAGCTATCTACACGCTCTCGACAAGAACAATGTCGCCGCATTGGGATTCGGCACTGGATTGACCTTCGACGAGGTGCCTGCGGAGTTGGTGGCGGCCGCCGACGAGCTCGGCATGCCGGTGTTGGAGGTGCCGCTGCGAACCCCGTTCGCGGCGGTGGTGAAGACGGTCAGCACCCACATCGCCGAACTGGAATACGACGCGGTGCTGCGTGCCTCGCGCGCGCAGCCCAGGATCACCCGGGCGATTGTCAACGGCGGTGTGCAGGCGGTCACCGCGGAACTGGGGCGGTCGTTGCGGGCCAGCGTGGTGGTGCTGGACGCCGGTGGCACGGTGGTCGCCAGTCATCCGCGCAATCTGGATGTCGCGACGGTGAATCTGGTTCGCGGCGCACTGACTCCGGGTGCTTTGGCGGGCGCTCAACAACTGGGCCCGGGAATAGCCGTCTCGCAACAGGCGATCGGTGTGGGCGGCACGTCGTACGGAGTGTTGGCCGTCGTCAGTAAGACACCTCTGACCTTCGTGGACCAGGTGCTGCTGGGGCATGCGAATTCGTTGCTGGCCTTGGACTTCGACAAGCCATCGCGGTTACAGGAGGCGCAGCGGCAGCTGAACGGGCAGGTCCTGGGGCTACTGCTGGGGAACGAACGGAATTTGGATCCGGTGTGGGCGCAACTGAGTCGGGCCGCCGACGGGCGCGGGCGCATTCGGGTCTTGGTGGTCAATGCCGAATCTCAGGCGGCGCTGCCCAAGGTGCTGTCCTCGGTGACCCGGGCCATGGAGTCCGAGGGTCACGTGGTCTTCGCGCATACCGCCGAGTTCCAACTCACCGTCGTGTTGCCCGGCTCGGAGACCCTCGAATTCGCGCGGCAGTTGTTTGCGGAGGTGGACGGGCGCGCCAGGAAGGGGTTGCGGGCGGGCCTGAGCGGGGCGCATCCGGTGGGACGACTCGTCGATGCGGTGCAGAACGCGAAGCTCGCCGCATCGGTGGCCGATCGCGGTGGGACGCCGCTGGAGTTCACCTCGTTGGCGGGCAGCGCGCTGCTGTCTTTCGGCGCGAGTCGTGAGGTGCTGATCGCCGTCGCCAACGCGACATTGGCTCCCCTCGCCGAGTTCGACGCTATGCACGGGGCTGAACTGATGGCGTCTCTACGGGCCTATCTGGAGGCCAACGGTCACTGGGAATCGGCGGCCGCGGCCGTCGGCGTGCATCGCCATACGCTGCGCAAACGCGTTGAAACCGCGCAGTCGCTGCTGGCCTGTGACCTCGATATCGCGCGCGTGCGCGCCGAACTGCTGCTGGCGATGCTGGCGGGAACGCCGGACGCCGGGAAGTAGATCAGGACCGCGAAATCGCATTGCGTTGGGTCTGGGTAGTGCTACCTTATCTAGAACAGGTTCCAGTTTCGGGGTTATTTATGCAGGTGAATAGATCGTGAGCGCCATGGTTGAAGCGTCACCGGTGCGGCCAGCCGCCATGCCGTCGACCCGGCGCCAACATGAGCAGTACAAGCGCATGCTCGATGCGGCCGAGGAACTCGCCATGACCCGCGAGCTCGACCACGTTCAGATGCACGACGTCGCCAAGCACGCGAACGTCGCCATCGGGACGTTGTACCGGTACTTCCCGACGAAGCGTCATCTGTTCGTCTCCGCTCTGGTGCGTGAGTCCGAACGGCTTGTCGGCCGCATTCCGGTGCTGCCCGACGGCGAGCAGACCCCCGCCGACCGGGTGGGCGAGGCGCTGGTACGGGCACTGCGCGGGCTGACACGGCGGCGCATGCTGGCCATCGCGATGATCCGGTCGTCGAACTCGGCCTCGCTGGCCGAGGTTCCCGATCTGATGCAGATCGAGAAGCGGTTCCATGAGCTGATATCCGAGGTGGCCGGGCTATCCGATCCGACCGATGAGGATGAGGCCGTGATCAGGCTGCTGGTGCACCAGTGGTTCGGCTGTATCCAGGTGTGTCTCAATGGTGGCCTCACCGTGGCGCAGGCCGAGGCCGATCTGCGCCGGGCATCACAGCTGTTGATGCGCGACTGGCGTGCGCTGGGCTCTTGACGCGCCGGTCGCAACGCGTCGATCAACGACCGACTACGCGAGGGGTCGCCGCGGATACCAGCTTGTCGGGGTTGGCGACGGCGTAGAGCCGGCTGATCCTGCCGCCGGTGATCTCGATGGTGATGATGGCTTCCAGAACATCGCCGGAGTACACCGCGATGGCCGGTGAGGCATTGGCGATGACTACCTCTGTCCTCCTGTGCTCCATACCCTTTCGGAACGGGCCGGCGAATATGCGGGCCAGCTTGCCGGCGCCGGTGAGTGGCCGTCGGACTGCCCCGGCCCGCCCGTTGCCATCAGCGATCCAGGTGGCGTCGGGTGCCAGCAACGCCATCAGGCCTTCGACGTCTCCGGTCTCGGTGGCCGTGAGGAACTGCTGGGCGATCCGCGCGCTCTCGTGAGCGGCGACGGGTTGGAATCGTCTGCGGCGCGCGTGTACATGCTCGCGCGCTCGATGTGCGATCTGCCGCACCGCGGTGGCGGATTTGCTTACCGCACCGGCGATCTCGTCATAGTCGAAGCCAAACACATCGCGCAGCACGAACACTGCGCGCTCGTCGGGCGTGAGGGTTTCCAGCAGCACCATCATGGCCATCGACACGGACTCGGCGAGCAGTAGGTCGGCAGAACCGTCGTGTTCGTCGAGCAGCAATGGTTCGGGCAGCCATGGGCCGATGTAGTCCTCGCGCCGGCGGGCGCTGGTGCGCAGGGACTTCAGTGCTTGGCGCGTGACCAGCTGTGCCAGATAGGACTTGGTGTCTCGTACTGTCGTCAGGTCTACCTGAGCCCACCGTAGGTAGCTGTCCTGTAACACGTCGTCCGATTCGGTTGCCGAACCTAGGATCTCGTAGGCGATCGTGAACAGCAAGGGGCGCAGTAGGACAAATCGTTCGGCATGTTCGTCGGTGTTGATCACAACGTGGTGGCCTCCGCCTGATCTCTAGTGGTTGACGCGTGGCGGGCCTGGCTCTTGAACCACACGCTCGCCCCCGGCTTGCGGCCCTCCCGACGCAGCCCCCACGGGACACTCTTGAGGACGAATTCCTTGAACGACGCCGTCAGCCTGCCCCGGGTATGGAACCCGACTGGACTGTCATCCTGGTGCGTGAACTGTAGAACCGCATTGTGTCGTCCAAGGCTCAGGCATTGCCCGACATACGCCAGGCGGAACGCGGCGGGCTCGGCACCCGACAGGCGGCTCAGCACCGTGTCGGCAGCCGCGGCGCCGGTCGTGTTGGCCGTGTAGCAGCTCATGCGCGTCGGCAGGCTCGACGTGGTCACGGCGTCCCCGGCTCCGATAATCCGGTCGTCGTCGATACTGGTGAGCGTTTCATCGGTGAGCAGCCGGCCGTCGGCGTTGGTGCTCAGGCCGCTGTGGGCGGCCAGGCTCGGTACCCCGAATCCGCCTGCCCAGATGGTGATCGTGCTGGGTAGCGCCGCACCGCCCGCGAGCACCACGGAGTCCGGTAGCACCTCGGAAACTGTCGCATTCTCCAGTACGTCGACCCGGCGGCGAGCGAACCACATGGCGATCGACCGCCGTGCGGGCGCCCCGAATGCCGGCGCCAATCGGCCACCGCACACCAGCCTCACTTGTCGACCGAGATCGGCCAACTCGGCGGCCATCTCGATCCCGGTCAGGCCGGCCCCCACCACGGTGATCGGGGCGTCGTGATCTGCTGTTTCAAGAGCTTGGCGCAGACGTTGCGCTGACTCGAATTCGGCAAGAGGATAAGCGAATTCCGCGAGACCCGGTATGTCCGCGGGCGCCGAATCGGTGCTGCCGACCGCGTAGACGAGATAGTCGTAATCGAGAATGTCTCCGGACTCCAGGCGGACCATGCGCGCGCGAGCGTCGACGCGTGCGGCGCCGTCGACAACGAGTCGCACGCGCCTTCCTAGCAGTGGGGCGTAGTCGACCGTGGCGATACCCGTCCCGGCCGCGAACTGGTGCAGCCGCAGGCGGTGAACGAAGTCGGCGCGCGGGTTGATCAGTGTGATGTCGATATCGGTGTTCTGCTGTAAACGGTTGGCCGCCATCGTTCCGGCGTAACCGCCACCGAGGACTATGACGTGTGGGTGCTGATCGGTCATGCTGGGCTCCCATTCATTCGGGGTGTGATGCCCTTGAGATCCCGCCCAGGTCGGTTTTGTGACATCGGGTCATAAAATATGACGCGGATCACACAAAATGGAGTGTGGCGTTCTTCTAGCCCTGCAGGGCGGCCAGCGCGGCGTCGATGGCCAGTGTCGGCACGTCGATGGTCTTGGAACCCAGATCGTGGCGCGCGCCGGTGATCTCCACGATCGTGGCGCCTGCCGGGATCAGTACCGACGCCTCTTTGATTTCCTCGATGGTGCCGAACGCATCCGAGCTGCCGTGGGTGAAGACCGTCGGAACCTGGATATCGGGAAGATGCTCGGTGCGCAGCCGGTCGGGCTTACCGGGCGGATGCAGCGGGTAGGAGAACAGGGTCAGAACGTCGATGATGGGCCCCTTTTCGGCCACGAGCATCGATGTTTGGCGTCCGCCGTACGAATGACCGCCCGCCAGCAGTGGGCCGTCCACCATGACGCGAGCCTTGTTGATCACCTCGGCGATACCCGCGCGGTCTTTGTCGGCGGAGGAGGCCGAGGGAGGGCCGCTTGGCCGGTTGCGCCGGAATGGCATGTCGAACCGTATCGCCAGCCAGCCACGCTCGGCCCACGCCGTGCACAGCAGGCGCAGCATGGGGGAGTGGCAGCTGCCGCCCGCCCCGTGGGTGAGTACTACCGCACCGTGGGGGTGCCCGTCGGGGTGGTGGGCGATTCCGGCGATGTCCGGAAGTTCCTCGGTGCTCACCCAGCCAGCCTAAGGCTCGTCGTGCGAGTGCAGCCTGAACAGGGCCGATACCGGGCCGTGGCCGTGCCCCAACGGGTAGGCGGCCTTGAGGCATTCGGTGATCCATCGTTTTCCGAACGCGACGGCTTCGATGACGGAAAGTCCATGTGCCAGCGCGCAACTGACGGATGCCGCGAGGGTGTCCCCGGCGCCGTGATCGTGTCCGGTGTCCACCCGCTCGACGGGAAAGTAGTGAAACTCGGTGCCGTCGAAGAGTAGATCGGTGCTGGTGTCACTGGATCGCAGGTGCCCGCCCTTCACCAGGGCCCACTGCGGGCCGAGAGCGTGGAGTCTCCGGGCCGCCTCCCGCTGTGACTCCTCGTCGACGACGTCCACGTCCACCAGCAGACGCACCTCGTCCAGGTTCGGGGTGACGAGCGTCGCCAACGGAAACAGCTGTGTGCGTAGCGCGTCCAGCGCGCTCGGGTGTAGCAGTGGGTCTCCGTGCATGGATGCGCAGACGGGATCGACCACCAAGGGCGCCGCCATCTCAAGTGCGCGCCACGTGTCGGCGATGGCCTCGATGATTGGGGCCGAGGCCAGCATCCCGGTCTTGGCGGCCTGGATGCCGATGTCGGTGATCACCGCCTCCATCTGCGCGGCCACGACGGGCGGCGGTATCTCGTGGAAATCCTTGACGCCCACCGAGTTCTGCACAGTCACGGCGGTAACCGCCACGCACCCGTGCACCCCCAGCAGCGCCATGGTGCGCATGTCGGCTTGAATGCCCGCTCCGCCCCCGGAGTCGGACCCGGCGATGGTCATCGCCCGCACCGGGGTGACGCCCGGCTCCGAGAGGGGCAGGAATATGGAACTCATACGCTGCCTACGAGATGGGCAGATAGACCCGATTGCCGTGTTCGGCGAACTCTGCCGACTTCTCCTCCATGCCGCGGGCCAGCATCGCGTCGATGTCCTCCTGGGTCTCCAAACCGTTCTCGGCTGCGAACTCGCGGATATCGGCGGTGATGCGCATGGAGCAGAACTTCGGGCCGCACATCGAGCAGAAGTGCGCCGTCTTGGCGGGCTCGGCGGGCAGCGTCTCGTCGTGGAATTCGCGGGCAGTGTCCGGGTCCAGTGACAGGTTGAACTGGTCCTCCCACCGGAACTCGAAGCGCGCCTTGGACAATGCGTTGTCACGCAGCTGTGCGCGGGGGTGCCCCTTGGCGAGATCGGCGGCGTGTGCGGCGATCTTGTAGGCGATCACACCGTCCTTGACGTCCTTGCGATCGGGCAGGCCCAGGTGTTCCTTGGGGGTGACGTAGCACAGCATCGCCGTGCCGGCCTGCGCGATGATCGCGGCGCCGATGGCCGAGGTGATGTGGTCGTAGGCCGGAGCGATGTCGGTGGCCAGCGGTCCCAGGGTGTAGAACGGGGCCTCCTCGCAGAGTTCCTCTTCCAGTTTCACGTTCTCGACGATCTTGTGCATCGGCACGTGGCCGGGACCCTCGATCATCACTTGCACGCCATGGGATTTCGCGATCTTCGTCAGTTCGCCGAGGGTGCGCAGCTCGGCGAACTGTGCCTCGTCGTTGGCGTCGGCGATCGATCCCGGACGCAGGCCGTCGCCGAGTGAGAAGGTCACGTCATAGCGCGCCAGGATCTCGCACAGCTCCTCGAAGTGCGTGTACAGGAACGATTCCCGGTGGTGTGCCAGGCACCAGGCCGCCATGATCGAGCCGCCGCGCGAGACGATGCCGGTGACGCGCTTGGCGGTCAGGGGCACATAGCGCAGCAGCACGCCGGCGTGCACGGTCATGTAGTCCACGCCCTGCTCGGCCTGTTCGATCACGGTGTCGCGGTACAGCTCCCACGTGAGTGCGGCCGGGTCGCCGTTGGTCTTCTCCAGCGCCTGATAGATCGGCACGGTGCCGACGGGGACGGGGGAGTTGCGCAGGATCCACTCGCGGGTCTGGTGGATGTCCTTGCCGGTGGACAGGTCCATGATGTTGTCGGCGCCCCAGCGGATGGCCCACACCATCTTCTCGACTTCCTCGGCGATCGAGGAGGTGACGGCCGAGTTGCCGATGTTGGCGTTGATCTTCACGCCGAAGGCCTTACCGATGATCATCGGCTCGCTCTCCGGGTGCTTGTGGTTGGCCGGGATGACGGCCCTGCCCGCGGCCACCTCGACGCGGACCAGTTCGGCGGGTACACCCTCGCGGACGGCGATGAATTCCATCTCGGCGGTGATCTCACCGGCGCGGGCACGTTGCAACTGGGTACCCCGGTCGGTCACGATCCCGGCGCGCGGTGGCAGACCCTTCTGCAGATCGATGACGGCATGGGTATCGGTGTACGGGCCCGAGGTGTCGTACAGGTCCAGGTGCTCGCCGTTGGTCAGGTTGACGCGGCGCTGCGGCACCCGCAGTCCGTTGCCGAGCTCCTGGTAGATCTTCTCGCTGCCCTGGATGGGACCCGTGGTGACGGTCTCTGGGGTACGTGACTGATCAGGCATTTTTCTCCTCCCTACGCCGGCATTACCCGGTCAGGTTCATACGGTCGACGGCCCTAGCCGTCCTCTCAGCGCACTGGTGAGCGCTCCCGTGTTTTGTGTTGTGGGGCTGTTCGTTGACGAACACTGGCCACGCTACCTCGGCCCGCCCTACCGGGTGGCACGTGACGGGGAGATTGCATCGTCAGTTCGACATGACAGACGGCGGGCCGGCGGTTTTGGGAATATAGTTTCCCTTGCTAAAGTTGTGCACGGTGGTATCCAGAGACGGCCGGTCGGAGCTGCCCGCGTCGGGGAGAAACGCGCAACAAGGGTGACGATGACTGACTTGATGACACGGACCGACGAAACAGCTGCGGACATCAAAGACAGCGGACCGCGGCCTCGTGTCCTTGCTGTGGACCGCGACCATCCGCACTACAAGTGGGTCGCACTGTCGAACACCACGCTCGGAGTGCTGCTCGCGACCATCAACTCCTCGATCGTGTTGATCTCGCTGCCCGCGATCTTCCGCGGCATCGGGCTGAACCCACTGGCCGCCGGGAACGTGAGCTATCTGCTGTGGATGCTCATGGGTTACCTGCTGGCCTCGGCCGTTCTGGTGGTGCTGTTCGGCCGTCTCGGCGATATGTACGGACGAGTCCGGATCTACAACATGGGATTCGTGGTGTTCACCGTCGCCGCGGTGGTGCTCTCCTTCGACCCGTTCCACTACGGCGGTGGCGCGGTGTGGCTCATCGCGTGGCGGGTGGTGCAGGGGATAGGCGGCGCCATGCTGATGGCCAACTCGTCGGCCATCCTCACCGATGCCTTCCCGTCCACGCAACGTGGATTGGCGCTCGGCATCAACCAGGTGGCCGCGGTGGCCGGCTCTTTCCTGGGGCTGCTGATCGGCGGGGTGCTCTCGGAATGGGATTGGCGGGCCATCTTCTGGGTGGGCGTGCCGTTGGGGCTGCTGGGCACCGTCTGGTCGTATCGGTCGCTCATCGAGATAGACCAGCCGACACCCGGAAGGCTGGACTGGGCGGGCACCGTCACCGTGGCGCTGGGACTCACCGTGCTGCTCACGGGAATCACGTACGGCATTCAGCCCTATGGCAATTCGAGTACCGGCTGGGGTAACCCGCTGGTCTACGGATCGCTGATCGCCGGAGTCGCGCTCTTGGTGTTGTTCTGCGTGATCGAGACCCGGGTGGCCGACCCGATGCTCGATATCGGGCTGTTCAAGAACCGAGCCTTCGGTCTGGGCAACCTGGCCAATCTGTTGGCATCCGTGGGCCGCGGCGGCCTGCAGTTCATGCTCATCATCTGGCTACAGGGCATCTGGTTGCCGCTGCGCGGATACAGCTATGAGTCCACACCTTTGTGGGCGGGAATCTTCTTGCTCCCCATGACGCTTGGCTTCCTGGTTGCCGGACCGATCGCCGGGGTGCTGTCGGACCGATACGGAGCCCGGCCCTTCGCGACCGGCGGCATGGTGTTGTCGGCGGTGACCTTCCTGGCGCTCATCGCCATTCCGGTGAACTTCAACTATTGGGTTTTTGCGGCGTTGATCTTCCTCAACGGGTTGGGGTCGGCCATCTTCACCGCGCCCAATACCGCGGCCATCATGTCCAGCGTGCCGGCGCGTCAGCGCGGTGCGGCCTCGGGCGTGCGCGGCACGTTCTTCAACGCGGGCAGCTCACTGTCTATCGGAATCTTCTTCTCGCTCATGATCGTCGGGCTTTCGGCCACCATGCCCTCCGCGATGCAGTCGGGGTTGACCGCGCAAGGTGTACCGGCGGCCACCGCCGCCGAGGTGTCCACCATGCCGCCCGTGGGCAGCCTGTTCGCGGCGTTCCTCGGGTACAACCCGATCGGCGAATTGCTTGCCCCGTCAGGGGTTCTGGACCACCCGGGTGTCAATACCGCCGAACTGACCGGACAGTCGTTCTTCCCGAATCTGATCACCGAGCCGTTCCATGCCGGCCTGGTCGTGGTCTTCATCGCCGCCGCGCTGATGATGGCGGTCGCGGCGCTCGCCTCACTGGGTGCGGGCGGCAAGTACGCCCACGCTGAGGAGTGAGCTAGCTACTATCTGCCCATGGCAACATGGGGGATGAGCGGTCCGGTGGATCTGCTGCGCCGCACCGGGTCCTTGTGGTGGCGCTGCTGGCCACGGCTGATCGGCATCTGGCTGGTGGGTTGGCTCGCCAGGTACTGGTTGTTCAAGTTGGCCGTCTACGTGGGTGTGCACGTTGGCGGGTTCTGGGGCGACCTGATCATGCCGTTGGCGGTGCTGGTCAGGCTCGTCACCTATATCTCGATGTACCTGGTGATGCGTGGGGAAACGGACCTCACCCATGAGAACACCGAGGGTCAGTCGCGATATCAGGCTTTCGTGGGCATTGTGCTCAAGGCAATTCTTCCGGTGTTCGTGCTTTTCGCGGCCTGGCGGCTCATTTTGGCCGATTACGTGTTGTACCTGGGATCGTTGAATGCCGACCTCGCCTACGCCGAATACTCTGGTCTTGCCCCGGATAGGACCTTGGCGCAGTACCAGGAGTTCATGACCCCCAGCGACTGGCGGGCGTATCTAGCGATACTGGTTGCGTTCGTGGCGCGGGGTGTCCTGACCAAGTACGCGGAGAAACTCCCCGCATGGACTCAGCCGGTGGCCGTCTATCTACAGGCCCTGTGGGTGGTTTTGTTACTCAATGCGGCAACGAATCGTCTTGTGGGAAGCCCGAAATGGATATCCGAGCGAAAGATTATCGTCTGGTACACCGACCAGAAGGAGCGGCTGCTGGAACATTTTGGCTGGTTCGGCGAGGCGTGGAACAGGGTCACCGATGCAGTGGGGCCGACCGTGTTGGCGGTGTTACTCGCGGTGACGTGGATTGCCATCGTGGGAACCGTCTATGCGGTTCGGCCTGACACCACCTGGGCCGGCGTGGGACGGGCGGCGTTCGGGGAACTTCAAGGCTCGCGTGTCACCGATATAGCGAGCCGGACGGGCCTCGAGGCGAAGGCCCGTTGGCAGCGGCTGCCGATCATCGTGCAGACGCGTGCGTCCGAAATCTTCCGAAGCTTGCTGGGCATAGCCGATCAACTGCGAGACACCCTCCGGCTTACATTGCATTCCGGACCAGTGACGTTCTGTTTCTTTGTCTTTGCGTTCATGGGCACCGTGGTCCTGGATCCCAATGGCGCCTACTTCAACGTCTACGTGACCGATGGATACATGTGGCGTGCAGTGGCCATGCTGTTAGGTCCGCATGAGTGGATGTGGTGGGCGTCCTATCGCGAGGCCCTCAGGGTGGCCATCGGCGCGTTGATAGATCCGCTCCGGGCGTGCCTTGTGGTGGCGATGTATTGGCATTGTGTGGAAAGAGCTTCGCGGCCGTTGGTCACGACGGAGGCATGAACCGCACGAAGCGGTATTTCTTGGCGCTGCCTTTTTCGGGTGCGAACTCGACGTCCACCGCGGTGATGTCAGCGTCCGCTGGCACCACCATGATGGCGGCAAATGCGCCGGCTGTGTTGCAGGTGTCGTAGCCCTGTTTCCGTGTCCATGCCGACACCGATCCCGGCAATAGCCCTATTTGCCCGTACCAGTGGCGATAGCTCTGGTCGACAAATGTGGCGCGACACATCGCCCACCCCTTATCGAGAGCGGCTGGTTTTCCGTCCCTGGATCGGTCGAATGCGAACGCCACAAGACGGGTTCCGGATGGCTGCGGGTCGTCGTATTTGGAGTACGTGGGGTTGGGCATGTCCAGAGCCCGCATCCGCCACAGCACGCCATCGATCTTGACCGTGGCACCAGCTGGCACGGTAGCGGCCGGTACATCGGCACCGAGGTTCTCTTTCCATGACGGGTAACCCACCGTGACGCCGAAAGTGAGCACCCCGACGATCATCAGGATTACTCCGATGATGTTGCGCCGCAGCCAGTTACTCATGGAACAACCCTCTCGTTCACGAGTGTTATCAGCGGCTGCTCGTGAATCATCTCTGGCGGAATGGCGATCAGGAGTTGTGAGTCCACCCAGCCTTGCATCATGCGAAATTCATTATCCGGAAAGATGATTGCGAGAAGATTGAGTGACTTGGGAGGCGCGGGGACGTCGAACACCCATGTCTTCCGTACGCTGACACCCGGTTGGCCGAAGGCCTTGGTGGCGGCGAAGTTCTCCCGGTCGATGTTGAGGTGGTCGGCCTCGAGCTGCAAATCGATCCTGTCGGGCATGCGGACGGTCTCATAGGAGAGATCGATCGCGATGTAGCGGCCTTTGGTCTGGTAGGTGTCGATGCTGGAGTCGCTCACCGAAGACTTCGCGCGAACTTCGGGCGCCGAGAACACCCGATGGACGGTCACCGACAGATTGCGGCCGGCAGTCGGCGCTGGCGCAGTGCCGTGGACCAGGAGGGGTGCATATGAATCGGTGCGCTTCGGCACGTTCATATACAGGTAGGCCGAACCCGTGAGCAGCAGGGCGCAAGCAATCACCTGGACGGCAACAGCGGCCCGATTTCGCCACATCACTCGCACCTGCCGATGGTGGTGCGAAGCTCCCCGTAACGGCCGGTGGCACCCCAGGTGGTGACGGTGTTGGCAACCCCGGCAGCCCGTTGGAAGTCGGACATCTTGATGGTGACGTCATCTCCGGGCCGTGCTCTCCCGAACGGGAATGACCAGACGATGATCACGTCCTGGACCTTTCCTGGCTGGAGCACCGACACCAGGCCGTACGGCCCATAGGCACCCTCATCTCGAACATCGTCCCCCGCGAGACTGAATACGGCGTTGTTGCTCGGTTTGAGGTCGTGCAGCACCACCCCGGACGAGTCGGCGGTGTTCTCCACGGTCGCGAACAGGGCCACGAGCTGACGCTCTTTGGCGGCCTTTTGCAACAACAACTGGTTTCGGGTGGGCAGACGTGATGGGTCACAGACCTGGGTGACACGATGCGGCGTGATCGTGTAGACGCCGTTGGAGTAGCTCGACCCCAGTGCCACCGGCGTCATCGGCTCAGCCGTTTCCAACCCGCCGAAAGCGGCCGTCGTCGCCAACACCGCGACGATCGCGACCTGATGCAGCCGCTTCAGGGAATAGCGGTCCAAGAACCTGCGATTTTCTGGCTCGTTAGGTTCGCTGACAGGATCGGCCCCACCCATGCGCAGAAGCATACGGCGAGACGGTTGTTCGCAGCTGGTTTCTGTTAGCCGAGTCGGTTCCGCTGATCCTGGACCCGCTGGCCGATCACCGACACTGCTCCCTGCACCCACGCGACGTACCGCCCCTGCTGGAATAGGCATGTCAAGAGCGGGTCGTCATCCGTCCCCGATGTGTACTGACGGCATTCCGCGTTCGGCACGGTGGACGGCGCGTTCAGCGGCCCGTAGTCCTTCCTGGCCATTAACTCTGACCACAGTGCATCCAGTAGACGTTGGGCGCCGGTCTCATCTCCGGCGCGTGTCACTCGACTGCTGTCTTCGACGATGAACCTCTCTACGCCGGTCTCGCGATAAGTCTCAAGCCACGCCGGGATGTCGGTGTGAAACAGCGCCGCACCGTGCGCGTCGAAGACGGCGCCGGATCCACTTGGGCTGAATGAGGTCTTGTCGGTGACGAGCTTGAGTAGCGATCCATCGGGGTCGAAAGGTGATGTGAGGGTACTCAATTGGTCAATCGGAGTGGGCGTGAAGTGTTCCAGCTCCTGGAGTTGCCGGGTGAGGTAGCGGGCCAGGATTTCGGCGCCCTCGGCGTCGGGTTGCTGGCTGACGTCCACCCGCACCACGAGTGGGCCGCGTTGCAGATAGGCCACGGCCTCCGCGTAGACAGCCTGGCCGTAGTTCTTGTGTGTGGCATACGCCTTGGCTTCCGGAAAGCCCGGAATCTCCAGGGTTTCTACGCGTTTGGTGTCTCCAGGGTCCTTTTGGTTGCGAAGGCTGAACAGGGCCTCCGCTGCGGCTGCCGCGGAGGGGTCGTCTTTGAAGACTCGGACGGTAGCTCCTAGCAGCGCGGTGGCATCGTTGTTCGGAGTGGCCGGCTCGCGCGAGATGCTCACCCCGGTCACGTATCCGTAGTCGAGCAGTTCCTCGGCCTTGTCCCGCCGATAGAGCAGAGTCGGCCAACCCGGGCCGTTGAACCGGCTGTCGACGATCGTCGGCGCCACAATCGAGCTGGAGAGCCGGATTGCTTCGTAAAAAAGTGGCCGCAGCTTGACGTCTCCGATGTTGCCGGTCGGAGGCGGCAGTGGAACCGTGGGCCGCGCTTTTGTCGTCGTGGTGGTGGTCGACGGCGTCGGCCCCATCGGTGTTTCCCCGTTGGTCACGATCTCGATGTCGTCGGGCGGTGACGTACAGGCGGTCATGACGAGCGTCAGAGCGATCGCCAATGCGTGGAACCGGCGCATCATGCGCTACCCCCCTCGATCAGTAGTTCTCTGAGGGTAGCGCGGGCGGGATTTGCCGCGTGCTGGTTCGCGTCGGTGTCAGTCCAGGTCGACGACCACGGGGGCGTGGTCGCTCGCGCCCTTACCCTTGCGCTCCTCGCGGTCGATATGGGCGTCACCCACCCGCTTGGCGAATTCCGGCGAGCCGAGCACGAAGTCGATGCGCATGCCGCGCTTCTTGGGGAAGCTCAGCTGGGTGTAATCCCAGTAGGTGTACACGCCGGGGCCGGGAGTGAATGGCCGCACCACGTCGGCGAATCCGGCGTCGTTCATCGCCGTGAACGCGGTGCGCTCGGGCTCGGAGACATGGGTGCTGCCCTGGTATGCCTCCACGCTCCAGATGTCGTCGTCGGTGGGAGCGATGTTCCAGTCGCCCACCAGTGCCACCTGTGCCGAGGGATCGGCTGCGAGCCAGCCGGCAGCCTCGTCGCGCAATGCCGAGAGCCACCGCAGTTTGTACTGATAGTGCGGATCCTCCAGGGTTCGGCCGTTGGGGACGTACAGGCTCCACACCCGCACCCCATTGCAGGTGGCGCCCAGCGCGCGGGCCTCGGCGGCTTCCGCGACATCCTCACTCGACGACCATCCGGGCTGCCCCTCGAATCCGACGGTCACATCATCGAGCCCCACCCGCGAGGCGATGGCCACCCCGTTCCACTGGCTCAACCCGACATGCGCCACCTCGTACCCGGCATCGGTGAATGCCTGCATGGGGAACTGCTTGTCAGAGCACTTGGTCTCCTGCATGGCAAGCACGTCGGTGCCGGAGCGCTCCAGCCAGGAGATCACCCGGTCGGCACGGGCACGGATCGAGTTCACATTCCAGGTGGCCAATCGCATGACGTCACCCTACTTTTCATGCCCGACAGCGTTGATGTGCGCATACCGATAGCGGTGTTGCTCGGCGAAACCCAGCGTCGGATAGAGCGCCAGTGCGGCACCGTTCTCGACGCGCACCTGGACGTATGCACGGGCCGCGCCGTGTCCGGCGCCCCAGTCCAGCAGCACCTGGCATACCTGCCGCGCCAGCCCGCGCCGCCGATAGGCATCGGCCACACGCACCGCCGAGATCCCGAGCCAGCCCGCGGTGACGGCGCCCCGCGCGATGGCCGCGACGGTTCCGTCGAGGGAGACCGAAGCGAATCCCAGCGCGCCGTCCACCACCGCCGTGAGCACCGGCACCACCAGGGGATGGTGATCCCCATGCAGGGCAAGCCAATCCGTCGAGGGCGTGGCGGGCAACGACGCGGATGGTGCGGGGGCCAGATCCCGCACCATCATCACGGTCTCGTCACTCGTGGCCAATTCGTCGGGTGGGTGCACCAGGCGATCGGGCAGGCACACCAAGGCGGGCAGCCGTCGCTCTGCATACCACCGTATTATCTCGCCGAGTGAGCCCGGTGATGCCGAATGCTCCAGTGGTACAGCTGAATTGCCCCTATGCGTGTGTCCGCCCGCGGCCCGGACGAACCATCCGTCCACCCATGCGTGTTCGATACCCGGCCACGCGAAAGCCGCGGCCCGTTGCGCCGATCGGATGTCCCGATTGAGCACGGGAACCGGCGGTAACGCCCGCACCGAGACGATCTCGTCGGCTGGAATATCCACCACCGCACCGGATTTGTGTAGTACCTGCACTACCGGCCCCGTCGCCAACAGCTCGCCGACGGTGTCGGTGAAGGGGGGTACCGAACCGGCAGGCCGTCGGCTGCGGATGGCGACCCGCGTCCCGATGTCAGGAAGGGGCACAGCGCACTGCCGTTCTCAGTGCCCGAACGGATCGGCGACTTGCCCTGGTGTCCAACTCAATCCGGGCACGCCCCAGCCGTTGGATTTGACGGCACGCTTGGCGGCGCGGGCATTGCGCCCGATCAGGGTGTCTATATAGAGGAATCCGTCGAGGTGCCCGGTCTCGTGCTGCAGCATGCGCGCGAACAGGTCGTGGCCCTCGAGGGTGATCTCTTTACCGTCGGCGTCCAGACCGGTGACGCGTGCCCAGTCCGCACGTCCGGTGGGGAAGGACTCGCCGGGTACCGAGAGGCACCCCTCCTCGTCGTCATCCGGGTCGGGCATCGTCTCGGGGATCGCGGAGGTTTCCAGGACCGGGTTGATCACCACACCACGATGGCGGGTCCCGCCGCCGCGGGTGTCGGCGCAGTCGTAGACGAACAGACGCAGCGGCACGCCGATCTGGTTGGCGGCGAGCCCTACGCCGTTGGCGGCGTCCATGGTCTCGTACATGTTCGCGATCAGCTCGGGCAGATCGGCGGGCAGCGAACCGTCGGGACCGATCGGAACGGGCTCGGTGGGCGTATGCAACACCGGGTCGCCGACAATGCGGATGGGAACAATAGCCATCCGTAAAACCTAATGGAGGCAAGCTATCGGCTCGGTATTGAGGGCCGACGCGCGGGGTTGGCTAGCCGCTGCGGCGGTTTGAGCGTGGTTAAATATCGCCGAACCACAGTGTTGTAGTTATCGCGATCGATCAACAGATAAGAATGCCCCGGTTGGGTCTAGGAGCTTTTATGGACGGCGCCCAGGCGCGAGCTGAGCAGTCAAAGGCTGCGAACGCTGGTGAGGATTCGCCTGCCGTCGGCTCGGACGGAGTCGAGATCGCCGCTGGCCTGAGCCGGCGCGAGCACGACATCCTGGCCTTCGAACGGCAGTGGTGGAAGTACGCGGGCTCCAAGGAAGACGCCATCAAGGAACTCTTCGGCATGTCGGCCACCCGCTATTACCAGGTGCTGAATGCCCTGGTGGATCGTCACGAGGCCCTGGCCGCGGACCCGATGCTCGTCAAGAGGCTGCGCAGACTGCGCGCCAGCCGTCAGAAGGCTCGGGCGGCACGCCGCCTGGGGTTTGAGGTCACGTAGCGATCTCGGCACAGCCAGCTGAATAGGTGTTGGCGCCGACGGACCGTACAGTGGATTCACGATGAACGAACGCGTACCCGATTCTCATGGCCTCCCGCTGCGCGCCATGGTGATGGTGCTGCTGTTTCTCGGAGTGATCTTCCTGCTCGTCGGGTTCAACGCCCTGGGGTCCGACAAGTCTGCGTCATCCGACTCGACGTCCACATCGGTCAGCGCCGCCGCAGCCCCCAAGTCGACGACCCCGCCTCCGGCTCCCAAGCCCGAGGTGCGCGTCTACAACACCACCTCGGTGCCCGATCTCGCCCGCGGTGCCGCCGACCAGGTCGCGGCCGCAGGATGGAAGGTCGCCGAGGTAGGCAACCTGCCCATGCCCGATGTGAATGTGACGACCGTCTTCTTCGGCAAGACCGCCGGAGAAGAGGAAGCCGCCCACGAAATCGCCAAGGTGCTCGGCGTTCAGGCCGCGCCACGTGCACCCGAGCTCGTCGAACAGCCTCCGGGTGTCGTCGTCGCCGTCGCCATCTGATCGATCTGACGGATCGGCACTGCGGGTGCTACGCGCTGTAGGAGAGATGGCATGATGAGGCCCATGGTTAAGCCCGCCGTTCTCGCCACCGGAACCCTTGCTGCCGTTGCCTTGTCCCTGAGCGGATGCTCGCCGGATCAGCCCGCCAGCACCACGCCGGGCACCACGCCGCCGGTGTGGACTGGTTCCACCGCGCCGTCGACGGCGGGCGAACATGGCGGCCACGGCGGCGGCGAGCAGCCGATCCCGTCCGGCGAGAAACTCAACGCCACGCTCAAGCTGGCCGACGGCACCCCGGTGGCCAAGGCCGAGTTCGTGTTCCAGGACGGCTTCGCCACCATCACCGTGAAGACCACCGAGAACGGCAAGCTCACTCCCGGATTCCACGGGCTGCACATCCACTCCTTCAAGAAGTGCGAACCCAACTCCACCGCGCCGACCGGTGGCACCCCGGGCGATTTCCTGTCCGCGGGCGGGCACTTCAACGTTCCCGGGTACACCGGGCATCCCTCCAGCGGAGACCTGGTGTCGCTGAACATCCTCAAGGATGGCTCTGGCGAGCTGGTTACCACCGCGGACTCGTTCACCAAGGATGATCTGACAGCCGGCAACGGCACCGCCATCATCATCCACGAAAAGGCGGACAACTTCGCCAACGTTCCGCCGGAGCGGTACACCCAGGCCAACGGCACCGCGGGTCCCGACGACACCACCAAGGCGACGGGCGACGCGGGCAAGCGCGTGGCCTGCGGTCTCATCGACGCGGGCTAGCCGCCAGAGTGGCCCGTCCGATTGAATTTCGCGGGTCACCGCGACCCACGCTGGGGGTTGAGTGGGAATTCGCGCTCGTCGACGCCCAAACCCGGGATCTCACCAATGAGGCCTCCGCGGTGCTGGCGGCCATCGGCGAGACCCCGCACGTGCACAAAGAGCTGCTGCGTAACACCATCGAGGTGGTGACCGGCATCTGCGGGACGGTTCCCGAGGCGATGCAAGATCTCCAGGCGACGTTGGCCACCGTGCGGCCGACCGTGCAATCGATGGGCATGGAGCTGTTTTGTGCCGGTACGCATCCCTTCGCCCGCTGGTCGGCCCAACAGCTCACCGATGCGCCGCGTTACGACGAGCTGATCGCCCGCACCCAGTGGTGGGGACGGCAGATGCTGATCTGGGGCGTGCACGTGCACGTCGGTATCTCCTCCAAGCACAAGGTGATGCCGATCGTCACATCGATGCTCAACTATTACCCGCACCTGTTGGCGCTGTCTGCCTCCTCACCGATGTGGGAGGGACAGGACACCGGATACGCCAGTAACCGGGCCATGATGTTTCAGCAGCTGCCCACCGCGGGGCTGCCCTTTCACTTTCAAACCTGGGAGCAGTTCGAGGGCTTCGTCGACGATCAGATGAAGACCGGAATCATCGATCAGCTCAACGAGATCCGTTGGGATATCAGGCCTTCACCGGCACTGGGCACGGTCGAGGTGCGGATCTTCGACGGGATATCCAATGTCGCCGAACTAGAGGCGCTGGTAGCGCTCACCCACTGCCTGGTGGTGGATCTGGATCGCAAGCTGGAGGCGGGGGAGTCACTGCCCACCATGCCGCCCTGGCATGTGCAGGAAAACAAGTGGCGCAGTGCGCGTTACGGTCTCGATGCCGTCATCATTCTGGACGAGGACAGCAACGAGCGTTTGGTGACCGAGGACCTCGACGATCTACTGACCCGGCTGCAGCCCATCGCACGGCTGCTGGAATGCGAGAGGGAGCTGGCCGCGGTGGAGCAGATCTACCGGCACGGCGGGTCTTACCAGCGTCAGCGGCGCGTGGCAGAAGAGCACGACGGCGATCTGGGTGCGGTCGTGGACTCGGTGGTCAACGAATTGGAGCCCGTGCGTTAGACCGCTAGCCAGTAATCCAGGATCGCCGCGGCCTGCTGTTCCGGGTTTCCTTCTTCGGGGCGCAGTACCAGCTCGGCCTTTTCGGGTGCCTCATACGGTGCGTTGACCCCGGTGAAGTCACTGATCTCACCGGCACGGGCCTTGGCGTACATGCCTTTCGGATCGCGCTGCTCGCAGACCTCGACCGGGGTGTCGACGAACACCTCGACGAACGGGAGCCCGGCCTTTTCATGCTGGGCACGGATCTTGTCTCGATCGGCGCGATATGGGCTGATGAGCGCGGCTACCGCGACAACGCCTGAGTCGGAAAGGATCTGGGCGACGGCACCGACACGGCGCACGTTCTCCGCTCGGTCGGCCGCCGAAAAGCCGAGGTCGGCATTGAGGCCGTGGCGCAGATTGTCGCCGTCCAGTCGGTAGGCGGGGATCCCCATCGCCACTAGTCGGCGCTCCAATTCGACAGCCACCGTGGACTTTCCGGAGGCAGAGAGCCCAGTGATCCAGATCGTTCCGCCCTTGGTGGAGCGCTCGTCGCGAGAAACCGCCGACGAGTGCCAGACCACCTTGGATTGGTGCAGCGTCGGACCGGAAATCATGCCCGCCGCGACGGTGTTGTTGGTGGCCTCGTCGACCAGGATGAAGCTGCCCGTGGTCCGGTTGCGTCGGTAGGGATCGAACATGATCGGACGCTGCAGTCGCAGCTGTACGCGCCCGATCTCGTTGAGCTTGAGTTCCTTTGCCTCCTGATCGCGGTGCAGGCTGTTCACATCCAGGCGGTAGTCGAGCCCGGCGATGGCCGCCTTCACCGTCGAGTTCGCGTGCTGCATCACGAACCGTGACCCCTCGGAGAGGGTGGACACGTCGGTGAACCAGCACACCATGGCATCTATCTGCGCACCGACCAGCGGCCGGTTGTTCGGGCGGCACAACATGTCACCGCGGCCCAGATCCAGCTGGTCGGCCAGTTGCACGCTCACCGCACTCCCGGCGAAGGCTTCGTCCACAACGGAACCACCCGGGCCCCAGATCGCGGAGACCGTTGAGGTGAAACCAGACGGCAGCGCGACGATCTCGTCACCGGGTTTGAACACGCCACTGGCGACGGTTCCGGCGACCGCACGGAAATCGTGCAGATCCGTGATCTGCTCGGCGCCGGGGGCCGCCGCACCGCCCTGTGGGCGAATGACGTATTGGATGGGGAAGCGCGCGTCGATCAGGTTGCGGTCCGACGAAATGTGCACCTGCTCGATGTGGTGCAGCAGTGACGGACCCTCGTACCACGGAGTGTTGGTTGACCGGGTGACGATGTTGTCGCCGAGGAGCGCTGACACCGGAATCACGGTGAGGTCGTGCAGTTCCAGCTTGGTTGCGAACCGCCGGAACTCCTCCTTGATTTCGTCGAATCGCTGAGGTGACCAGTCGACCAGGTCCATCTTGTTGATACACAGCACCACGTGCTCGACCCCGAGCAGTGAGGTGATGAATGCGTGCCGGCGCGTCTGTTGGGTCAGGCCGTTGCGGGCATCCACAAGAATGATCGCCAGGTCTGCCGTGGAGGCGCCGGTGACCATGTTGCGGGTGTATTGCTCGTGCCCCGGTGTGTCGGCGATGATGAATTTGCGTGCGGGCGTGGAGAAGTAGCGATGCGCCACGTCGATGGTGATGCCCTGTTCGCGTTCGGCGCGCAGGCCGTCGGTCAGCAGGGCCAGGTTGGTCTGCGTTTCGCCCTTGGCCCTGCTGCTGGCTTCGACCGCGGCCAGCTGATCGGCGAAGATCGACTTCGAGTCGTAGAGCAGGCGGCCGATGAGGGTGGACTTGCCGTCGTCGACGCTACCGGCGGTGGCGATGCGGATGAGCTCCTGCGTGGGTTCGGCGGTCTCGGTGGTCGATGCGCTCATCAGAAGTAGCCCTCTTTCTTACGGTCTTCCATGCCGGCCTCGGAGATCCGGTCGTCGGCGCGGGTGGCTCCCCGCTCGGTGATGCGAGTGGCGGCAACCTCTTCCACCACCGCGCTGGGAGTCGATGCGACAGATTCGACGGCACCCGTGCAGGTGGCATCGCCGATGGTGCGGAACCGAACCGACTTCTCCACGAGTTCCTCACCCGGTAGCAGGGTGAGGAACCTGGTGTCCGCCAACAGCATTCCGTCGCGTTCCACCACATTGCGCTTGTGCGCGTAGTACAGCGTCGGTAAGGCGATGTTCTCCGATTCGATGTACTGCCAGATGTCCAACTCGGTCCAGTTGGACAGCGGGAACACGCGAATGTGCTCGCCCTTGCGGTGACGGCCGTTGTAGATGTTCCAGAGCTCGGGGCGCTGTGCGCGGGGATCCCACTGACCGAATTCATCGCGGAAGCTGAACACCCGTTCCTTGGCGCGGGCCTTCTCCTCGTCGCGGCGCGCGCCACCGAACACCGCGTCGAAACGGTGTTCGGTGATGCTGCGCAACAGGGTGGCGGTCTGCAGTCGGTTACGGGTGGCGCCGGGTCCCGTCTCCTCGACGACCGCACCCGAGTCGATGTCGTCCTGCACGCTGCCGACTTCCAGCCGCAGGTTGTAGCGAGCGACCGTCTCGTCGCGAAAGGCGATGACCTCGTCGAAGTTGTGTCCGGTGTCGATGTGCATGACGGGGAAGGGCAGCGGCGATGGCCAGAACGCCTTGGCCGCGACGTGCAGCATGACCACGGAGTCCTTGCCGCCGGAGAACAGCAGCACCGGCCTTTCGAAGGTTGCCGCCACCTCTCGGAATATGTAAACCGCCTCGGCTTCCAGGGCGTTCAAGTGCGATAACTCGTATGACTCGGCTGGTGATGAGCCGCTTGGGCGAAGAACATCGGGCGATGTCGGCATGTCCACAACTCCATTCGTTCCAAATATGTACCGTATCGGTTCGTATTCGGTCCAGCCCAGAGTAGAACGTGTTCTCATGGGGTGTCAACGGGCTGCCTCGCGGTACGAGCACACGAAAACGCCGAGTGTGTGTCAGTGGCACGCACTCGGCGGAGAGCGGGAAAGGCTAGGCGGGCTTGATACCGCCGATGTGTTCGGTGATTCCGTCCGCGCAGCGCACGAGGGCTTTGGCGCGGGTGGTGATCTCCGCGTCGGTGAGATCGTCGGCGATGTAGAGGCTCGCGACCATGGCCTGCTTACCGTTGTGGTCGTAGACGGGGGCCGACATGACGTTCACCCGGTGACGCACTTTCGCGCCGGAGCCGACGGTGTAGTTCTCGCTGCGCAGGTAAACGCGCTCGCCGATTCCCGACACGATCTCGCCGAGGAGTGCGCGCAGTTCGTTGGGGATGTCGCCCGGTACGCCGGCCATCAACGAGTACAACTGCCGGCCCGCGGGGGTCAGTAGTTCGACGAGGTAGCCGTCGGCGCGGCATTCCTCGATCACCTTGCGCAGGCGGTCATCGGCGGTGCGGCCGGGGGCCGTCGGGTCCTTGGCCAGCCAGGCGGCAATGGTCTCGTCGGTGTCCCAGAGCACGAACATCAGGCCCACCGGCGGAGTGAACGGGTAGCTCTGCCCGACTTCGACCCGCACCGGGTGGTCGGGATCGCTCACCACCTCCAACACGGTCACCCGATCGCTGACCACTGCGGATAGCGCCGCGCTGTGTCCGAATTCGCGGGTGAGCGTCAACAATTGATCGCGGCTCGCGGGCTTGGCGCGCAGCGATTCCTGGGCGGCCCTACCGATGCGGATGAGTGCCGGGCCCAGGCTGTACGTCTTGTCGCGGTCATCGCGGATCAAAAACCCCGACTCGGCCAGGGTCGTCACGATGCCCAAGCAGGTGGGCTTGCTCAGGCCGAGGCGGCGTGCCAACTCGGAGAGTCCGAAGCGCTCGGTGCGGTGGCGCGCCAGGAAATCGAGCACGGCCATGACTCGTTCGGTGGGCGGCGACGTCCTGCCTGCCCCGTTGTCCCGATCTTCGACCACCACCGAAACCTCCTGTGCCCCTGTGCAGCTCCCGGCATTCTTGACGTACCTGGCAAGGCGCTCTAATGTCTGGAGAGATTCTACCACTGCGGTACAAATCTGTACCAGTCAGGAGCGCCATGTACAGCCAGGCATTCACCGCCGCCATCGCGGAAGCCGAGGAGCTGATCGTCGCCGCGCCTCACATAGAAACAGAGGCCGACCTCCTCGAGGGGCTTCAGTATCTGGCGCAGGGCATTGCGGCCTGTACCCACATGGCATTTCACACCGACCGCGATCATCCTTTCCTGCTCTCGGGCACCGGGCCGTTCACGAAGATGGGACTGGACAACCCCGACACCCTCTACTTCGGCGCACGCGTCAACGGCGAGTACGAGTACGTTGTCACCGGAAAGCGCGGCACCACTGCTGATTTGAGCTTTCAGGTGCTCGGCGGCGGTGACTACACCGACAAGAACGTCCCGGGCAGCGCCATCGCCTTCGACGACCGCGAGATCCACATCGAGAGCGATGGCAGCTTCGAGGTTCGCTTCGGCCCCGGATCTGCCAGTGAATCGCGACCCAATTACTTCACCTTGGCGCCGGGGCCGGCGCAGCTGGTCATGCGCGAGGTGTACAGCGACTGGCGCGAGCAGCGGGGCAGTCTCGCCATCGCGCGGGCCGACACCGCCGGCACCGCGCCTCCTCCGTTGACCCGGGAACAGATCGAAAAGCGTTACGCCAGTGCGGGTAGACAGCTGGTGAACCGCGTCAAGACGTGGCTGCAATTCCCCAAATGGTTCTACGACAACCTGCCTGTCAACACCATGACGGAGCCGCGACTCACGCCCGGCGGTCTGGCCACGCAGTTCTCCTCGGTGGGGCACTATGACCTGGCCGACGACCAGGCGATGATCATCACCGTCCCCAAATCGGATGCGCCGTACCAGGGTTTCCAGCTGGGGAGCCTCTGGTACATCTCGCTCGACTACATCAACCACCAAACCTCGCTCAACGCAAGCCAGGCTCAGGTCGACCCGGACGGAAACATCCGGATGGTGGTGAGCAACGCCAATCCCGGTGTCGCCAACTGGATTGAAACGCTGGGCCACCGGCGGGCATACCTTCAGTTCCGCTGGCAGCGGGCCGACCGGCAGCTCACCGCGGCCGACGGCCCGACGGTCGAGGTGGTCGCTATCGGTGACGTGCCCACCAGACTGCCGTACTACCAGCAGAACCAGATCGGCGCGGAGGGCTGGCGCAGTCGTATCGCGGAGCGTCAGCGGGCCATCGGCGCAAGGATGTTGGGCTGATGAGTCTCCTGAATTTCGAGGGCAAGGTTGTCGTCGTATCCGGCATCGGTCCGGGCCTGGGTGCCGCGCTGGCAACCAAGTTCGCGGAGGCCGGTGCGGATGTCGTTCTCGCGGCGCGTACCCAGTCGCGCCTGGATGACGTGGCCGAGCAGATCACCGCCTCCGGACGCAAGGCGCTGGCGGTGGCCACGGATATCACCGATGAAGACAGCGTCGCCAATCTTGTCGAGCGCGCGACCGAAACCTTCGGCAGTATCGACGTTCTGGTCAACAACGCGTTCAGCATTCCTTCGATGAAGTCCCTGGAGAAGACGGACTATCAGCACATTCGCGATAGCGTCGAGCTCACCGTGGTGGGCACGCTGCGGCTGACCCAGCAGTTGGCCGCATCCCTTGCCCAAGCGAAGGGCTCGGTGGTCAACATCAATTCGATGGTCATCCGGCACTCGCAGGTTCGCTATGGCAGTTACAAGATCGCCAAGGCGGCACTGCTGGCCATGTCCCAGTCGTTGGCCACCGAGCTGGGGCCACAGGGGGTCCGCGTGAATTCTGTTGTGCCCGGATACATGTGGGGTGAGAACCTCAAGGGCTACTTCGAACACCAGGCCAAGAAATACGGCGGCACCGTCGAGCAGATCTACGAATACACGGCAGCCAATTCCGACCTGAAGCGATTGCCGACCACCGACGAGGTGGCCAACGCGGTGCTGTTTCTCGCGTCAGACCTGGCGAGCGGTATCACCGGCCAGGCCCTCGATGTCAACTGCGGCGAGTTCCACGCCTAGCCAAGGAGTTTCCCATGAGCTTTGAATCAAGCGCAGAGCGCACCAGCGTCGGCACCGTCGACGATCTGCACGAGTCGGCTACCCGGCTCATCGGACTCGACGACTTCGGGGACGGCTCCGTCGACAACTACCGCGAGGCCCTTGGCGTCCTGTTGGACTCGTACCAGGGCGAGGCCGGCCTGACCCCCCTGGGTTCCAAGATGTCTCGGGTTTTCCTGCGCGGCGCATTGGGTGCACGGCTACTCAGCGAGGCCGCTTTCAAGGCGCACCCCGACTATGCGCAGGTCGCCATCGACCGCCCGATCTTTGTCACCGGTCTGCCTCGAACCGGCACCACGGCGCTGCACCGCCTGCTCAACGCCGACCCGATGCACCAGGGGCTGGAGATGTGGCTAGCCGATTTCCCGCAGCCACGCCCGGCTCGGGACACTTGGGATAGCAATCCGGTGTATCAACAGCTGGAGGCGCAGTTCTCGAAACATCATGTGGAAAACCCGGAGTTCATGGGGTTGCACTACATGTCGGCCACTGAGGTCGAGGAATGCTGGCAGCTGTTGCGCCAGTCGGTGCACTCGGTCTCCTACGAGTGTCTTGCCCATGTGCCGTCATACGCCCAGTGGCTCTCTCGGCAGGATTGGACACCGGCGTACCGGCGCTACAAGTCAAACCTTCAGTTGATCGGACTCAACGACATCGAAAAGCGTTGGGTGCTCAAGAATCCGAGCCACCTGTTCGCGCTCGATGCGCTCATGGAGGTGTATCCGGATGCGCTGGTCATCCAGACGCACCGCCCCGCCGAAACCATCATCGCCTCGGTCTGCTCGCTCAACGAGCATGCGACAGCAGGTTGGTCGGAGACCTTTGTCGGAGCGACCCTGGGGGCCGATCAGCTGGACACCTGGGCCCGCGGCCTGGAGTCCTTCAAGTCCGCGCGTACCAAGTACGACGAGGCGCAGTTCTGCGATGTCGACTACTTCGACTTCATCTCCGACCCGATCGGCACGGTCGAGTCGATCTACCGGCACTTCGGGCTGGAACTGTCGGCGTCTGCTCTGGTCGAGATGCAGAAGATGAACGACGAAAGCCAAAGGGGTCCGCGTGCACCGAAGCACGTCTATTCCTTGGCCGATTACGGGCTGAGCAAGGAAGCGGTGATGGAGCGCTTCGCAGGGCTGTGACCCGGGTAGCCGTGATAGGGGCGGGTGCGGCCGGAACAATGGCAGCACTGCACCTATTGCGGCACAACGATTCGCGTGCCTTGCACGTGACGGTGATCGATCCCGACGCACGCACCGGATCTGGAGTTCCGTACCGTACACCCGATCCATGGCACCTCCTCAATGTTCCTGCGGGAAAGCTCAGCGTCAGCGCCGTCGCGCCGCTGGATTTCGTGACCTGGCTGCACGATAACGGCCTGCCGGGTGTGAGCGCCGAGGATTTCGTTCCGCGGGCGCTGTTCGGGGAATACCTGTCCGATGCATTCGAGGACGCGCGTGGCGATCGCGTGACCCGTATTCATTCTCGGGCCGTCGGGCTGAGGCGGCAGGGCGACGAGCTCTCGGTCGCGTTGTGCGATGGGGATGGTGTGCGTGCGGACACCGCGATCTTGGCTACGGGTCCCAGCGGTCCCGGAACATCATGGGCACCAGGTTGGTTGCGTGACGGCACGCTTTTCGTCGGTGACCCCTGGCGTGTCGGCGCACTCGACGGTCTTCCCGGCGAGGGCGATCTGCTCTTGGTCGGAACCGGACTCACCATGGTCGATGTGGCATGCACGTTGGCCCGGCCACATCGGGTCATCCATGCCATATCGCGAAGTGGACTGCTGCCCAAGGTGCATCGACCGCAGCCGTTGCCGCCGGTTGACGCTCCGGACTTCGTCCCCGAACACGGTCAGGTACTGCAGCGCTCCGTGGGGTACATCCGTGAGGTGATCGCCACGGGTGGCGACATATGTGCGGCCGTGGACGCACTGCGCCCTCGTGCCGCCGAGCTCTGGGCCGCCATGACCGCCGACGAACACCGGCAGTTCCTGCGGAAGTACCACAGGCTGTGGGACATTCATCGACATCGGATGGCTCCGCAGACGGCCGCTCGGATAGACGGCTACCTAGCCGAAGGTGAGCTGAGAATTCATCGTGCGGAGCTGACGGGTGCCGAGGCCACGGACGCTGGGTCTCGGGTCACGCTTTCCACGAGTGAGGTCTTGGATGTGAGTGCGGTGATCAACTGCACAGGCCCGCGATACGACGTCACCTCCGGCGCCGATCCGTTGTGGAGCCAGTTGCTTGCCGATGGTCTGGCGCGGCCCGGACCGCTGAACCTCGGGCTGGACACGGACACCGACGGAAGACTGCTGCCCGGGAATGCGCCGATATGGACACTCGGCCCTCTCCGGCGTGGGAACATCTGGGAGACAACAGCCTTCGCCGAAATCAGGGCACAGGCGCACGCCCTGGCGGCGCTGATAGGGTCGTAGCGTGCGTGTGCTGGTGCAGCGAGTTGCCTACGCGACCGTGACCGTCGAGGGGGAAGTGGTCGGCGCGATCCGCCCGAAAGCGGGGCAGGGCTTGCTTGCCCTGGTGGGCGTCACCCATGACGATGATGCGGCGAAGGCTGCTCAGCTCGCCGAGAAGTTGTGGCAGTTGAGGATTCTCGACGACGAGAAGTCCGCGGCGGATCTCGGGGCACCCATTCTGGTGGTCAGCCAGTTCACCTTGTACGCCAACACCAAGAAGGGGCGACGTCCGGCATGGAACGCGGCGGCGCCCGGCGAGGTCGCCGAGCCGCTCGTCGCGGCGTTCGCAGACGCCTTGCGGAACCTGGGTGCCCAGGTGGAGGCCGGGGTGTTCGGCGCTCATATGCGGGTGGAACTGGTCAACGACGGCCCGGTGACCGTGCTGCTGGAGCTTTAGCTCAGCCGTCGCCCGGAGGGGGAGCGGTGCAGATCGGGTCGAGGCAGCCCTCGGCAACAGCATGCGCGATGCTGTCGGACAGGCGCGGGCACCCGCGTATCCGCGCCGTGTTGGCGCCTTCCTCCCGCATCTGCGCGAAGAAGGCGCATCGCCCCGAGGCTGCGGTATTCCATTGCACGGCAGTGTGGTTGATGCCGAGCTTCTTCACCATGACCGAGCCGTGGCAGAACCGGCAGTCGACTTCTTGCAGGCCTGAGGTCAGATATCGCTGTTTGTCGCTCTCGGTCGCCTCGTGTAGAAGTGCGGCCTGCTCTGGGTTGTGTTCGAATGCGGGAGCCTTCGACCACTGGCCGTTCGGCCTGCCGGATCCAGCGGATCCGTGAGCTTCGTCTTCCCCGTGGGCGCCATGCAAGGCCAGCATCGACTGAGCCAGCTCCTCCACGCTCGGAGGGCTGGTATTTTTCTCAGTCAAGGAAGACCTCGCTGAAACTTCGGTCATCGCACTAGCTTTGCGTCGCCTCGGCGGGAGCTTCGGCCTCGGCTTGAGCTTCTGCGGAAGCCTTCTCCTCGGCCTGGCGTTTGAGGTTTTCGTCGACTTCGCCGTGCCAGAACTCGTTGGCTTTGGTGGTGTCGATTTCAAGTTCGAAGCGGTCGGTCATCTCGGCGGTGACATCGGCCTTGTCCACGTAGAACTGCGAGTACCAGCGGCGCATCTGGTAGACGGCGCCGTCCTCCTCGACCAGCAGCGGGTTGTCGATGCGGGTCTTGTTCTTCCAGATCTCGACGTCCTGCAGGAAGCCTTGCCCCACACCCTTGGTCATCGCGCGCGAGAGCTTGCCGGTCATCTTCTCGTCCATGCCCGCGGGCTTTTGGACGATGACGCCGTATTGCAGCACAAAGGAATTCTGATCGATCGGGTAGTGGCAGTTGATCAGGATCGACTCGGCCTTGTAGCCGCCGTAGTTGTTGTGCAGCCAGTTGATCATGAAGGAGGGCCCGAAGTAGGAGGCCTCCGAATCCAGGATCTGCTCGCCGGTGTACTGCGAGGAGCCGCCCAGCTGCACGTCGGGGCGCCCGACGGTGCGCAGGTACTGCGAGGCGATGTGGCCTTCGAAGACGTTCTTGAAGTACGTCGGGAATCCGAAGTGGATGTAGTAGAAGTGCGCCATGTCGGTGACGTTGTCCACGATTTCGCGGCAGTTGGACCCCTCGATGACGATGGTGTTCCAGTCCCAGGTGGTCCAGCCGTCGTCGGAGTACTCCGGAATCTCCGGGATCTCGACGTCGTCGGTGGGACCGTTGCCTTCGGCGTCGTGCCAGACGAACAGCAGACCGCTTTTGACGTCGGTGATCCAACTGCGAGTACGGGCCAGCTTGGGGGTCCGTTTGGCGTAGGGCACCAGCTTGCACTTGCCATCGCCGCCCCAGCGCCAATCATGGAACGGGCAGGCGACATTGTCGCCCTTGATGGAGCCCTGCGACAGATCGCCACCCATGTGGCGGCAGTAGCCGTCGAGCACCTTGATATCGCCCTGGGTATCGGCGAACACCACCAGCTTGGTGCCGAACGCGTCGATCGCATGGGGTTCACCGTCCCTGAACGACTCCGCCACGCCCAGGCAGTGCCAGCCACGGGCATAACGCGTCGGAAGCTCACCGACATCGATCTCGCGAACGCCGATTCCTGCGGTGTCTGTGCTCATGGCGGGGCTGCCTCCAGTGTTTCGATGCTGGCCGCTGTGGCGACCTTCTCCAACTAGAACATGTTACAGTTTTGGTGCCCGGGGACGCAAGAAATGTGGTCGTTACGAGCACAAACAGCACGTCGGAGGTCGACACGGGCGGTTGGCTCGAGGATGTCGGTGTTGCGCGGCCCGCCGCGTTATCGGCTACCGGATTTGCCGGTGTCAACCGTGCGGTGCGCGATATCAGTGCGCGCGCACCGGGCCCGACGCCGCTGGCCTCCGAGGACGTCCCACCCCACGAATCGGCAGCGCTGGCCGAGTTCGCCGAGCAGTTTGCCGTCGATGTGTCCGCGGCGACGGAGGGTGTCGAGCTGTATCAGTTGCTGCCCGATAGGCGGGTGAATCTGCCGGGCTAGGGTCTGCGCATGCCTTTGTACTCACTCGACGGAAAAAGCCCGAACGTCCACCCCGAGGCGTTTGTGGCGCCGACCGCCTGCCTCGTCGGAGATGTCACGGTCGAGGCCGGCGCCTCGATCTGGTTCAACACGGTTCTTCGTGCCGACTACGCGCCGATCATCATCCGCGCGGGTGCCAACGTCCAGGACGGCTCCGTGCTGCACAGTGACCCGGACGTGCCCGTCGACATCGGTGAGGGCGCCACGGTCGCACACATGTGCTTGGTGCACAGCTCGACGATCGGGGCAGGCGTCCTGATCGGTAACCACGCCACTGTTCTCGACCGTTGCACCGTCGGAGCCCGCACCATGGTGGCCGCGGGCTCGATGGTGCTGGGCGGCACGCACATTCCCGAGGACGTGCTCGTGATGGGCTCGCCTGCCAAGGTCAAGGGACCCATCTCGGGCACTCCGGCGGAGTTCCTGACCAAGGGCGTGCCGGCGGCGTACCAGGAGCTGGGCAAGCGTTACCTGGCCGGTTTGGACACGTAGCGCGCTTACGCCGGTCCCGGTGCTTTCGTCAGCTGGAGGCATTCGGGGACGTTGAAGAGCCGTTGCATCCGCTGCTCCCTTGCTGGGAGCTGTGACCGTACGTCGGCGGTGGGGACGACCCGTGGGTCGGTCAGGGTGAGTTGTCGGCCTGCACGTACCAACTCGGCGCCACCCCGGGTAGTGACATTGCGTACCCAGTCGGCGGCCGGCCCGTACGGCAGCAGGATCAGGACGGTGTCGCCGTCGGCGTCGAAGGCTTCGACCGGCGTCTCGTAGGCCTGGCCGCTGCGCCGGCCGATATGCCGGATCACGGCGGTCGAGGTGGTGGTTGTTCCGGCGGTGGCCATGATCTTGGGGTTGGTCACCGCGTGGTTGAACCGGCGTATCGCCGTGAGAATCGGACGTATCCGCAGGCGGATACCTGCCACGACCAGCGTGAACAGTACGAGCGGGAGTGCGACGACGACACCGATCGCGATCAGGGCGACAACCACGCGACCAGGCTACTGGCATCCGATCGGGGTGTGACGGGGATCTCTGTACGAGCGTCCCACTTCTCTCTGAAATCTTTTTAGGCTTGCCTTACCTAATAGTTTCCGAATTACAAGGGGATGGCATGAGGAAGATCCGAGTCGCGGTCATCGGCGCAGGTCCGGCCGGTATTTACGCCGCCGACATCCTCACCAAGGAGTACGAGCGGGCGCAGGTCGACGTCTTTGACCGGCTGCCGGCGCCGTATGGCCTGGTGCGCTACGGCGTGGCCCCCGATCATCCGCGCATCAAGGAGATCATCAAGGCGCTGCGCCGAGTATTTGAACGAGGCGAGAACGGTGCCGTCAGATTCATCGGAAACGTGCACTACGGCACGGATATCAAGCTTTCGGATCTGCGGCGCTTCTACGACGCGGTGATCTTCTCCACCGGTGCGCGCGCCGATCGCGAACTCGACATCCCCGGCATCGATCTTCCGGAAAGCTACGGTGCCGCCGACTTCGTCTCCTGGTACGACGGTCACCCGGATGTGCCGAGGGATTGGCCCCTGAATGCCAAGAACGTCGCCGTCCTCGGTGCCGGAAACGTGGCGCTCGATATCGCGCGCATGCTGGCCAAGCCCGCCGACGAGCAGCTGGGCACCGAGATACCCGCCAACGTCTACCAGGGTCTGGCGCTCAATCAGGCCACCGACGTGCACGTCTTCGCGCGGCGCGGCCCTGCGCAGATCAAGTTCAGCCCCATGGAGTTTCGTGAGCTGTCGCATTCGCCGAGTGTGGACGTGATCGTGCATCCGGAGGGATTCGAGATCGACGAGGGCAGCCAGCTGGCCATCAATTCCAGTAAGGCCACCAAGCTCGTCGTCGACACCATGATGAAGTACCTGGATCAGGAGCCCACCGGAGCGCCGCACCGCATTCACATCCACCTGTGCCAGTCGCCCGCGGCGGTGCTGGGTACCGACAGTGTGGAGGGCCTGCGCACCGAACGCACCGAGCTCGTCGGCGACGGGACGGTCAGGGGAACAGGTGAATTCACCGACTGGCCGGTTCAGGCGGTCTATCGCGCGGTCGGGTACATCTCCTCGCATCTGGCCGACCTGCCATTCGACCACCACGCCGGTGTCGTCCCGCATGACGCAGGCCGGGTGCTCGATATCGACGGCATCCCGGTCGAGTCCACCTACGTCACCGGGTGGGTCAAGCGGGGGCCCGTCGGATTGATCGGGCATACCAAATCCGATGCCGCCGAGACGATTGCCAGCCTGCTCGCAGACCTCCCGGGTATCCAACCCGCCGAAATCTCCGATCCCGGTGCGATATTCGCGCACCTGCGGGGAAGCGGGATTGACTACACCACCTGGGAGGAGTGGGAGCGGCTCGATGCTCACGAGGTGGCACTCGGCGAAGAGCAGGGTCGCGAACGCATCAAAGTGGTACCGCGCGAGGAGATGATCAGCGCCGGGCGCCAGGCCTCTTAGCGCGAAGACATAAAGCCCCCGACGCCTAGAGCGCGGGGGCTTTATGTTTGGTTCGGTCTAGCTAGATCTTCTTCGCGGTCCCGGCGACCTTGTCGAATTCCCAGTAGGCGCGAAGCACCACGAGCTTGCCGTCAGCATCGGCCTCGTAGGTGAACACACCCTCCGCCGTCATCTGATAGCCGTTCATGGTCGTCACGATCCGGCCCACATTGGCCTGATGCGTGCCGCAGTCGTAGGTGGCGTCGAAGATGAAGTCCAACTTCTCGGTGGGGGCAATGATGTTGTCCCAGAAGGCCGCGATGGCCTCCTTGCCGCGATGCCCCTGTCCGTCGGGATTGAACGGCGACGGACCCACCGGATCCTGCACGACGCCGTCCTCGGCGAAGTTGTCGACCCATGCCTGCTTGTCGCGGGCCTCGACGGCTGCGCGGGAGCGCTTGCCCGCCTCATCTGCCAGGCTCATGCTTACTGTCCCTTCCCCGCGGGCTTGTCGGCCCCGACGACCCACATCGAGTAGTACTGCGAGCCACCGCCATAGGCGTGACCCAGCGCCTTCTTGGCGCCGGGCACCTGGTGATCGCCGCCCTTGCCCATCACCTGGATGGCGGCCTCGGCGAAACGGATAAGGCCAGAGGCACCAATCGGATTCGACGAGAGCACGCCGCCGGAAGCGTTGACGGGGATCTTGCCGCCGATCGCGGTCTCACCGGCCTGAGTCAGCTTCCAGCCCTCACCCTCGGCCGCGAATCCCAGATTCTCCAACCACATCGGTTCGAACCACGAGAACGGCACGTAGATCTCGGCTGCGTCGATCTCGTCGATCGGGCTGGTGATGCCGGCGTCTTTCCACAGGGCAGCAGCGGCATCCCGCCCGGCCTGCGGGTTCACCCGATCACGCCCGGTGTAGTCGAGCGGCTCGGTGCGCAACGCAGTGGCATGTACCCACGCCACCGTGTGACCGCTGGCCACACGGGCGTCCGCGGTTTCCTCGTCTCCCACGACGATCGCGCAGGCGCCGTCCGAAGACGGACAGGTCTCGTCGAACCTGATCGGATCCCACAGCATCGGGGACGCCATCACCTTCTCGACGGTGATATCGGGTTGATGTAGGTGAGCCAGTGGGTTCTTGGCGGCGTTGAGCCGGTCCTTGACCGCGACGATGGCGCCGGTGTCCAGCGGCGCCTTGGAGCGCTCGATATAGGCGCGCACATGCGGTGCGAAGTAGCCGCCGGCACCGGCACCCACGGGCACCGAGAACGGAACGGGAATCGACAATGCCCACATGGCATTCGACTCTGACTGCTTCTCCCACGCCAGCGCGAGCACCCTGCGGTACTTGCCCGACTGCACCAGGCTGGCGGCCACCACTCCGGTCGATCCGCCGACCGATCCCGCGGTGTGCACCCGGATCATCGGCTTGCCGGTCGCGCCGATCGCGTCCGCCATGAACAGCTCCGGCATCATGACGCCCTCGAAGAAGTCGGGGGCCTTACCCACGACGACGGCGTCGATGTCGTCCCATCCGACGCCCGCATCGGTCATGGCGCGGTCGATCGCCTCGCGCACCAGGCCGTTCATGGAGACGTCCTGACGCTTGGCGACGTACTTGGTCTGCCCGGTGCCGATGACGGCAGCTAGGTTCTTCGATGCACCCATATCTATTTGCCCTCCAGCACCGCGACGAGGTTCTGCTGCAGCACGGGTCCGCTGGTTGCGTGAGCCAGCACCCTTCCCGCCGAACCGTTCCAGATATGTTGTGCGGCAAAGCCGATACGCTCCAGCCCAGCCGAGAACATCGGGTTGGCCGTCAGCGCGCCACCCGACGGGTTGATGGTGGTGGAGTCCTTGAGCCCGATGGCCTCTGCGAGGATCAGCTGCTGGTGACTGAAGGGGGCGTACAGCTCGGCCACCTCGATCGAGCCGGTATCACCGCCGGTCGCAGCGGCTGCCGATGCGGCCGTGGACGGCGAGACGGTGAGGTCGCGGGCGCCGAGGATCGGAGTCTCGATGCGATGCTCGAAACCGGTGATCCAGGCTGGGTTCTCGCGCAGCTCACGAGCGCGGTCGGCCGAGGCCAGCACCATGATGGAGGCGCCATCGGAGATCGGTGCGATGTCGTGCTTGTGCAGGGGATCGGCGACGTACTCCCGGGCCAGCAGCTCCTCGACGCTCGATGCGGGTGCCTCGGTGTCGACACGCTCGGCGCGGCCGAAGGCATCCAGGGCAACCTGTGCCATCTGTTCCTTGGTCCACTTGCCCGCATCCAGGCCCGCTCGTGCCTGCAACGCGGCCATCGACACGGAGTCAGGCCACAGCGGCGCGACCGTATACGGATCTGTCTGGAGGGCAAGAACTCTGCGGAGCGTTCCGGCGGAGGACTTGCCGAATCCGTAGACCAGCGCGGTCTCGACCTGGCCGGTCAGAATCTTGATATAGGCCTCGTACAGCGCCCACGCGGCATCCATTTCCACGTGAGACTCGTTGATCGGCGGGACCGCACCGATCGAGTCGATCGCCGAGATGAATGAGAAGGCGCGTCCGGCCAGATAGTCCGAGGAGCCGGAGCACCAGAAACCGATGTCGGACTTGGTGATTCCCAGGTCGCTGTAGATCTGGCGGAAGCAGGGCACCAGCATCTCGACACCGTTGGTGGTGCCCTGCGTGCTGCGCACGTGCGGGGAGTGGGCGAAGCCCACAATGGCTACCGAGGGGGCGACTGAACTCATCAGATTCGGTCCTTGTAGGTCTCGTATTCGGCGTCGGGCTCACCGGTCGGTCGGAAGTACTGGATGTTGTCGATCCCGTATCCCCACTCGTCCTTGGGTTTCCATACGGCCTCAACCCGCATGCCCATGCGGACATCCGCCGGGTCGATGTCGTAGACCAGGTGCAAGAACGGGATATCCGCGCCGTCGAGCAGCACATACGCCGCGACATACGGTGGCTTGATGCGCTGTCCGGGGAAGGGGATGTTGATGATGGCGAAGGTGGTCACCACGCCCTTGTCGGAGACCTCGACCAGGTCGGAGGTCGGTTCACCGGTCAGCGGGTCGGCGCCGCGGGCCGGGAAGTACACCCGCCCACCCGCGCCGGTGCGGCCGCCGAGTAGCTTGCCCTCGGCCAGCGCCCGCAGATAGGCGCTCTCCTCGGGAGAGGTGATGTGCTGAACTTCGAGCCGGCTCGGCGCCACCTGCATGGTCACCGGCTCCTGATCCGGGGCGGGCGCGGGGGTGGCTTGCGGCTTGTCTCCGAGTGCGAAGTAGGCGATATCCGTGATCGCGCCGACGGTCTCGTCAGCCCAGACCACATGAACCCGTGCGCCGGTTTCGATGGCGCTGGCTTCTCCGGCGTCGACCGCGTGCAGCAGCGCGGCGTCGGCGCCGTCGAGCTTGATCAGCGCCCACGCGAACGGTTTGGCCAGCGGTTGTCCTTCGAGCGGCTGAGGCTGCCACGACCACGACTCGACGGTGCCCACGCTCGAGACCGGGACCACGTCGGTCAACGGTTCGTAGGTCACCGGGTCGTATTCGGCGGCAGGCACGTACACCGTGCCGTCGCTGCCGCGCGTGCCGACGATCTGCCGATCCCGCAGGGCGGTGAAGAACTTCGACAGGGTGGGGCCGACCGAACGGGTGTAATCAAAAGACAGTTCGAGGGGTGCCGTCAGAAGCGGCAAAGGCCCGGTTGTGCTGCTTTGGGTGGCTGTCACACCTCCGAGTAGAACAAGTTCTAGTTTTTTTCGCAAGGGCGGTGGTCATGGCATATCCGGCCGGTTAAAGTCGGGCCATGAAATTCGGATTGCAGCTGGGGTACTGGTCGGCGTCACCGCCGGACAACGCGGGTGAACTGGTGGCCGCCGCCGAAGAAGGCGGCTTCGACGCCGTCTTCACCGCCGAGGCCTGGGGTTCGGATGCGTACACGCCGCTGGCCTGGTGGGGGTCGGACACCAGCCGGATTCGTCTGGGCACCTCGGTTATTCAGCTTTCGGCGCGGACCCCGACGGCGTGCGCCATGGCGGCGCTGACGCTGGATCACCTGTCCGGCGGCCGCCACATCCTGGGTTTGGGCGTCTCGGGTCCCCAGGTCGTCGAGGGCTGGTACGGGCAGCCGTTCCCCAAGCCGCTGGCCCGCACCCGTGAGTACATCGACATCATCAGGCAGGTGCTGGCCCGTGAGGCACCGGTGCGCAGTGCCGGCCCGCACTACCCGCTGCCGCTGACCAGCGACAAGGCCACCGGTCTGGGCAAGCCGCTCAAGCCGATCGTGCACCCGCTGCGCGCGGACATCCCCATCTTTCTCGGTGCCGAGGGGCCCAAGAACGTAGCTCTGACGGCGGAGATCGCCGACGGCTGGCTGCCCATGTTCTACGCGCCGCGGCTTGCGGACATGTACAACGAATGGCTCGACGAGGGGTTCTCGCGCCCCGGCGCGCGGCGCACGCGCGAGGATTTCGAGATCGCCGCCACCGCGCAGGTGATCGTGACCGAGGATCGCCGTTCCGTACTCGATCAGCTGAAGCCGTTCTCCGCCTTGTACATCGGCGGTATGGGTGCTGTCGAGCTGAACTTCCACGCCGAGGTGTATCGGCGGATGGGCTACGGCGAGGTGGTCGACGAGGTCACCGAGTTGTTCCGCACTAATCGCAAGGACAAAGCAGCCGAAGCGATTCCGGACGAGTTGGTGCTCGACACCACCATCGTGGGTACCGAGGCCGAGGTGCGCGAACAGATCAAGGTGTGGGAGGCCGCCGGGGTCACCATGCTGGTGGTCGGTTGCCGCAGCGTCGAGCACGTCAAGCAGCTCTCGGCGCTGACCTAACGCTCGGACTCCCGGAAATCGAGCATCGCCTCGACGGTGTCGAGGGCTTCGTTCAGTGCGTTGACCCGGGTTTCCAACGTGGGCGCCGACAGCACGGCGTAGCGATCGGCCTGACCCATCGGAACCCGAGATGCCAACGTGTACAGCCGTTTTTCGGCGCCGCTCGGTAGACCGGTGGCGATCGACCATCGGCGGGGGAGTCGGACCTGTTGCGCAGTCGCGACCCGTCGCAGCAGATTCTCGATGCGCGCCTGCGTCTCGTTGAGTGCGCTCAACGGCAGCACCCGATCATCGGGTTCATCGGGCCATGGCTCGATCTCGGCACGCGGATACGGATCGTCGTCGAGCCACGCGGTGATGCGGATTCGATGTGCACCTTCACAGCGCACCGCGAAGCGATCCGCGCCGAGAGACTCGCAGTCCAGGACACGAGCGGCGGTCCCCACATCGTGGCGGACGTCTCCGCCACCCACCTCCCTGCCACGGGCGATCAGCACCACACCGAAGGTGCGGTCGGCGGCCATCACATCGCGCACCAGTGCGACATAGCGCGGCTCGAAGATGCGCAGCGGCAGGGGCTCACCCGGCAGCAATACCGACTGCAGCGGGAACATGGGCGTCACGCCGCCCACACTATGCGGGCTGGTCTAGGTACCGGTGAAGTTGGGGGCGCGCTTCTCGGCGAAGGCGCGTGGGCCCTCCTTGGCGTCGTTACTGGTGAAGACGCCGATGCCGACCTTGGTGTCGGCCTTGAAGGCCTCGTTCTCGTGCAGGCCTTCCGAATCGCGGATGGTCTTGAGGACTGCCTGCACGGCCAGCGGACCGTTGTTGGCGATCAGGTTCGCCAGTTCCAGCGCCTTCTCCAGCGCCTGACCATCGGGCACGACGTGCCCGATGAGTCCGATTTCCTTGGCCTCGGGGGCCTTGAGGTGCCGTCCGGTGAGCAGGATGTCGCAGGCGACCGTGTAGGGGATCTGGCGGGGAAGGCGCACGGCCGATCCGCCCATCGGATACAGGCTCCACTTCACCTCGGAGACACCGAACTTGGCGCTCTCACCCGCGACCCGGATATCGGTGGCCTGCAGGATCTCGGTACCACCGGCGATGGCGGGACCTTCGACCGCGGCGATCAACGGCTTGGTCAGGCGGCGGCCCTTGAGCAGACCGGGGATGACCGAAGGGTCGTAGCTGCCGTCGGAGAACTGGTCGCCCGGGGCGCGCTTGTTCATGGCCTTGAGGTCGGCGCCGGCGCAGAAGTACCCGCCCGCACCGGTCAGGATGCAGACCCGGACCTCGGGATCGTTGTCGACGCGGTCCCAGGCCTGCGTCATGATCTCCAGCATTTCTCCGGAGAGGGCGTTGCGCGCGTGCGGACGGTTCATCGTCACGATGAGGACGTGATCGCGGAGTTCCACCAGGGCGTGCGGGGCGTCCTGTTCGGTCACGGTGTGCGATGAGCCGCTTGCGCGAAGAGCGTCAGCTTCGGTCATTGAGGTCCTCCAAGATGCCGGGGCTTGTCTAAAAATGTAACACGTTCTAATTTATGGACATGGCCCTTAACATTGCCGACCTCATTGAGCATGCAATCGACACTATGCCCGATCGTGTTGCCATCATTTCCGGTGACCGAAAGCTGACATACGCAGAGCTTGAGGAGCAGTCAAACCGGCTGGGGCACTATCTGCAGAGCCAGGGTGTGGGCCCCGGTGACAAGGTGGGCCTGTACTGCCGCAACGGCATCGAGATCGTCGTCGCGCTGACGGCCATCGTCAAGATCCGTGCCATCTCGGTCAACGTGAACTACCGCTACGTCGAAGCCGAGCTGCACTACCTCTTCGAGAACTCCGATATGGCGGCGCTGGTGCACGAGCGCCGGTACAGCGACAAGGTCGCCAACGTGCTGCCGAGCACGCCGAACGTCAAGACCGCGATCGTCGTCGAAGACGGGACGGATCTTGACTACTCGTCGTACGGCGGAATCACCTTCGAGGACGCTCTCGCGCAGGGATCGCCGGAGCGTGACTTCGAAGAGCGCAGCCCCGATGACATCTTCCTGATCTACACCGGTGGCACCACCGGCTTCCCCAAGGGTGTGATGTGGCGGCACGAGGACATCTACCGCTCATTGTTCGGCGGCATCAACTATGTCACCGGCGAGTACATCGAGGGCGAGTGGGACCTGGCGAAAGATGGCGCCCGTGCTGATCCCTTTGTTGGTTTCCCGATCCCGCCGATGATCCACGGCGCCACCCAGGCCGCGACCTTTATGGCCCTGTTCCAGGGGCGCACCACGGTGCTCGCGCCCGAGTTCAACCCCGAAGAGGTGTGGGAACTCATCGAGAAGCACAAGATCAACATGCTCTTCTTCGCCGGGGACGCCATCGGCCGGCCACTGATCGACGCGCTGGACACCGAGACGGGCCGCGCTCGCGATCTGTCCTCGTTGTGGGTGTTGGCCAGTAGCGCGGCGCTGTTCTCCCAGACTGTCAAGGAGCGCTACCTTGAGCTGCTGCCCAACCGGGTGATCACCGATGCCATCGGAGCATCCGAAACCGGTACCGGCGGGCTGTCCACCGTCACGAAGGGGCAGATGCACCCCGGTGGCCCGACGGTCAAGATCAGTTCCACCACAACGGTTCTCGATGAGGCAGGCAACCCGATCCAGCCCGGCTCGGGGGTGCGCGGCCTCATCGCCAAGAGCGGTCACATCCCGGTCGGGTACTTCAAGGACGAGAAGAAGACCGCCGAGACGTTCAAGACGTTCAACGGCGTGCGGTACGCCATCCCGGGTGACTGGGCGACCGTCGAAGCCGACGGCACCGTGACGATGCTCGGACGCGGATCGGTGTCGATCAACACCGGCGGCGAGAAGGTGTTCCCCGAAGAGGTCGAGAGCGTCCTGAAGGGTCACCCCGCGGTGTTCGACGCGGTGGTCGTCGGCGTGCCCGACGAGAAGTGGGGTCAGCACGTGGGCGCGGTGATCGCGGTGCGTGAGGGCGTGGAGCTGACCTTCGAAGATCTGGATACCCACGCGCGCAAGGAGATTGCCGGATACAAGGTGCCGCGCAGCGTCTGGATCGTGGACTCGGTCAAGCGCAACCCGGCGGGCAAGGCGGACTACCGCTGGGCCAAGGAGGTCTCGGAAACCGAGAAGGTGGACCTGGTGAACACCAAGCACGTCAACACGGGAGCCTGAGTCATGCATACCGACCTTTGTGAGCGGTTCGGAATCCGTTACCCGATCTTCGGTTTCACACCCTCGGAAAAGGTCGCCGCCGCGATCAGCCGCGCGGGCGGCATGGGTGTGCTCGGGTGCGTCCGTTTCAACGATCCCGACGAGCTCGACGCCGTCCTGAACTGGATGGACGAGAACACCGACGGCAAGCCGTACGGTGTCGACATCGTGATGCCGGCCAAGGTGCCCACCGAGGGCACCGCGGTGGATATCGACAAGTTGATCCCGCAGGGGCACAAGGACTTCGTCGAGAAGACTCTTGCCGACCTGGGCGTGCCCCCGCTGCCGGGAGAGCGTGAGTCGACCGGTGTGCTGGGCTGGCTGCATTCGGTGGCGCGCTCCCATGTGGAGGTCGCCCTCAAGCACCCGATCAAGCTGATCGCCAACGCGCTGGGCTCGCCGCCCAAGGACGTGATCGATCAGGCCCACGAGCACGGTGTGCCGGTTGCCGCGCTGGCGGGCAAGGCCGAGCACGCCAAGCGCCATGTCGAGAACGGCGTCGATATCGTTGTGGCGCAGGGCTATGAGGCCGGCGGGCATACCGGTGATGTGGCATCCATGGTGCTGTGGCCAGAGATCGTCGACGCACTCGACGGCAGCGCCCCGGTGCTGGCCGCGGGCGGTATCGGAAGCGGGCGGCAGGCGGCGGCGGCCCTCGCGCTGGGGGCCTCCGGTGTGTGGACCGGCTCGATCTGGCTGACCGCGGCCGAGTATGACCTCGGAACCGTCACCGCCGGTGGCGATTCCGTCGTTCAGCAGGCGCTGTTGAAGGCGACCTCCAGTGACACCGTGCGCACCCGCATCTACACCGGCAAGCCCGCGCGGCTCCTGAAGACCAAGTGGACACAGGCGTGGGACGCGGAGGGCGCACCGACTCCGTTGCCGATGCCGCTGCAGAACATTCTGGTGAGCGGGGCACACGAGCGGATGAATCGTGCGCACGACCCGGAGACGGTCTGCTTCCCCGCGGGGCAGATCGTGGGGCGGATGAACGAGATCCGGCCAACCGCCGAGATAGTGGCCGACCTGGTGGCCGGGTTCGAGAGCACCGTCGACAGGCTCGATCAGATCCGCGGCTGAGCATCGAATGTGCGGATCGTGCCGATTTCGGGCGAGAACTCGACCGGATTCGCACACTCGCCGTGATCAGGTTTGGGTGTATCGACCCCCCGACCGCTCCCACAGGGGGTCGGTGGTCTCCAACGCCTCGGCGGACAGCTGCCGCTTGATCACCTTGAATGTCGCGGTGCGGGGTAGGTTCGTGCTGATCCTGACGAACGACGGCCACTGCTTGGGACCGAGATCTTCCTGGGCGGAGAGGAATTCGCCGAGATCCGATGCCTGGAACCCGTTGCGTACGACCAGTGCTGCCATGACCCGATCGCCGACGGTCGGATCCGGAATCCCGTACACGGCGACCTCGGTGATATCCGGGTGGCGCAGCAGTGCCCGCTCGATCGGGGCGGTGCCCAGATTTTCGCCGTCGACACGCAGCCAATCGCCCAGGCGCCCGGCGAAGTACACGTATCCGTTCTCGTCGGCGTAGGCCAGATCGCCGCTGCGATACTTGCCGTCGAGCATGCGCTCGGCATCGGCTTCGGGGTTCTTGTAGTAACCGGTGAACCGCCCTGGCCCCGTGACATTCACCAGCTCGCCGGTCGCTTCCGCGGCATTCACCACCTTGCCGCTGTCATCGAAAATGGCAGGCGGACAGGGTTCTCCGGTCTCGATGTCCAGAATACGAACGTCGGGGGTCAGTGGCCCTATCGCGCCCGGCGGAGTACCCGGCGCCCACCCCAGCGCGATACCGCCCTCGGTGGATCCGAATCCGTCGACGACGAAGGCGCCGAAACGCTTGGCGAATCGGTCGGTGTCTCCGGGCGCCGCCTCGTTGCCGTACATGATCTTCAGTGGGTTCTGGGCGTCGTCGGGGTGTTCTGGTGTTGCCAGCACGTACGACATGGGTTTACCCACGTAGTTGGCGTATGTCGCGCCGTATGTGCGCACGTCGTCCAAGAATGCGGATGCAGAGAACTTGCGCCGCAACGCAATTGAGGCGCCTGCGGCTACGGCGACCGACCACCCCGCGAGCACCGCGTTGGAATGGAACATCGGCATCGAGAGATAGCAGACGTCGGCCGGGCCGAGGTCGAACCGCGAGGACAGCATGATTCCGGCGGACGCCACCTTGGCATGGGTGATCTGGACGGCCTTGGGGTCGCCGCTGGTGCCCGAGGTGAAGATGAGCATGAACAGATCATCCGGACGCACGTCGGGGACTTCCACCGGCGTGGTGGATCCCTGGAATTCTGCGGCGAGCGAATCGATGTCCAGGTAGTCGATCCCGTCCAGCAGGGCAGAACTCGCCGAGTCGGTGAGTATCAGCTGGCAATCGGCCAGATCCACGTCTCGCCGCAGCGCCGATCCCCGTCGGGTGGGGTTGAGGCCCACCAACACCAGACCGCCGAGTGCCGCGGCTCCCAACAGATATGAGAACGCCGGGGTGTTCTCCAGTAGCACCGCGATGTGCGGCGGCCTGCCGGGGTCCAGTTTGCTCTTCAACACCGAAGCGAGCCTGCGGCTTTCGGTCACATGATCACGCCACGAGGTGAACGAGCCTTCGAAATGCAGGCCCCGGTCGTCTACATCGGCCAGGTTCAGCAGCAGCTGGGTGACCGTCGCGTCTTCGGGCGTGCTCACGACCCGATACTAGGCAGGTGTGTCGGCGAGCTCGCGCCCGATGCGGCGCAACTGCTCCGTCGCGCTACCCGAGGCGAACTCATTGTGCTTGGCGGCCAGGAAGTACCGGTGTACCGGGTGATCTTCGTCGATACCGACACCGCCGTGCACGTGCACCGCGGTGTGCGCCACACGGTGCCCGGCATCGGCGGCCCAGAACTTGGCGGTCGCGACATCGACATCGGCAGGTAGTTCTTCGGAGACGCGCCACGCGGCCTGCCACAGCGTCAGGCGCAGGCCCTTGACGTCGATGTAGCCGTCGGCGAGCCGCTGGGCCACCGCTTGGAAGCCGCCGATCGGCTTGCCGAATTGCTCGCGGGTGCGGGCGTAGTCGGCGGTCAATTCAAGGGCCCGCTCCAGCACGCCGAGCTGGTAGGCGCTGTGTCCCAAAGATTCCCGGAGGCGCAGCCACTGCACCACCTCCGCATCGCCGACCTTGCGCTCGGCCGGAACGGCAACCTCGGACAGGATCAGCTCAGCAGAGCTGTCCTTGCCGGTGGTGTGCAGCGTCTCTTGGGTGACGCCGGCGTCCTCGGCCGACACCAGGAAGACCGCGGTACCGGTCTCCGTCTCGGCGGGCACCAGGTACGCGTCGGCCTCGACGCCGAACGGCACCAGGACGCGGTTGCCGGTGAGCACATAGCCGGCCCCCGGCGAGGACACCGTGCGTGCGGCGACCGGGCCCTCACCGGGCTCACCGTCGAGCGCGACGGTCAGGACCTTCTTGCCGGCGACAGCCGGTGCGGCCCAATCACTTTGCAATGCTTCCGAGCCGAATGCGGCGAGCGCTCCGGCGGCCAGCACGACAGACTCCAGATACGGGACGGCGGCCAGCTCACGGCCCAGCTCGACGAGAATCGATGACTGTTCCAGAACGCCGAAACCGCCGCCGCCTACCGATTCGGGGGCTGCGGTGGACAGGATGTCGGCCTCGACCAGCTTGGTCCAGAGCTGCCAGTCGAACCGGCTGTCCTGCTTGTCGAGTTCCTTCTGCCGCTCCGGGGTGCTGATGGCCGACGCGATGGTGCGGGTCAGACCACCAAGGTCGGTCTGTGCCTCGGTAAGGGAGAAATCCATGGTGTTGTGGGCCCTTCTAGGGGTAGGAGCTAGCGTGTCGCCGCAGGCTGGCCGAGGGCGGTCATCGCGATGATGTCGCGCTGCACCTCGTTGGTGCCGCCGCCGAACGTGAGGATCAAGCAGGCCCGGTGCATCCGCTCGACGCGGCCGCGCAGCTGGGCGCCGGGAGAGTCCTGACGCAAGGTTGCCGCCGTCCCGAGAACCTCCATGAGCAGCCGGTAGGCCTCGGTGGCCAACTCGGTACCGAAGACCTTGGTGGCGGAGGCGTCGGCGGGAGAGGGCGCGGCATCGGTGGTGGAGGCCAGCTCCCAGTTGATGAGCTTGAGGTATTCGACCTTGGCATGTACGCGTGCCAGGTTCAGCTGCACCCATTCCGAATCGATGATGCGGCCGCCCGGGCCCTTGGTGTTCTGGGCCCACTCACGCACCTCGCGCAGCGCGGTGATGATCGGTGCCGAGGAAACCAGGGCCACGCGCTCGTGGTTGAGCTGATTGGTGACTAGCTTCCAGCCCGCGTTCTCTTCGCCGACCCGGCTGGTGACCGGCACCCGTACATCCTGGTAGTAGGTGGCGCTGGTGCCGGGCCCGGCCATGGTGCGGACCTTGGTGTACGAGAAGCCCTCGGCGGTGGTGGGGACGATGAGCATCGAGATGCCGCGGTGCTTCTTCACCTCGGTATTGGTGCGCACCGCCAGCCAGATGTAGTCGGCGTATTCGATGAGGCTCGTCCACATCTTCTGGCCGTTGATGACGTAGTCGTCGCCGTCGCGGACCGCCGAAGTACGCAGCGACGCGAGGTCAGTACCCGCGCCGGGCTCGGAGTAACCGATAGAGAAGTGCAGCTTGCCCGCGGCGATCTTGGGCAGGAAGAACTTCTTCTGTTCCTCGGTGCCGAAGTGCATGATGGTCGGTGCGACGCTGTTGATCGTCAGGAACGGTACCGGGGCGCCGGCGATCGCGGCCTCGTCGGTGAAGATCAGCTGATCCATCACCGACCGGTCCTGTCCACCGAATTCCTTGGGCCAGCCCAGTGCGAGCCAGCCGTCGGCACCCATCTGCTCGACGGTCTCGCGATAGACGTTGCCGCTGCCGTACTCACCCTGATTCGAGGCAAGGGCCTCGCGCCGCTCCGGGGTCAGCAGTTTGTCGAAGTACGCGCGTAGCTCGCGGCGCAGCTCTTCCTGCTCGGGCGTGTAGGCGATATGCATGTGTGTTCCTTCTGTTGCCCGTCCGGTGTCGTGAGCTCTCAGGTGTGACCCACGTTGACACAAGAGTTGTAACACGTTCTAGTCTAGGGAGTCCAGACGCGGCGCCACCGCACAAACTCAGCCCAGAGATCCTGGCGTCACCGGGGTTGTGTCGGCGATCACGTGTCGTAGTCTGGCGATACAGCCCAGCTAGACAACGGAGTCGGCTCATGGAGCCGGAAAGAGGTTTCCAATGCGTGTCGGTGTCGTTCCTGACCGTTGTGAAGGCAACTTGGTGTGCCTCGGGATCGCTCCAGAGGTGTTCGACGTCGATGACGATGACTATGTCGTCATCCTGCAGGAGGAAGTACCGGCCGATCAGGAAGATCTGGTCGAGCAGGCGATCGCGGAGTGCCCGCGCGCCGCATTGATTCGCAAAGACTAGAGGCATTCGTAAATCTCCGGCCCCGCACGCGCTCGACGGCGCGGGAGCCGGTGCGATGGGGTGCGTCGAAGGCATGGGACTGAAGGGAAATTTGTATGAGCGCGATTGCTGATGCCGACCTGAGTGGCCGCGTCGCCATTGTCACCGGTGCTGCCGCCGGACTTGGCCGCGCCGAGGCGATCGGTCTGGCCCGGTCAGGAGCGACCGTCGTGGTCAACGACATCGCGCCCGCCCTGGAAAAGAGCGATGTACTCGACGAGATCGCCGCGGTCGGGTCCAAGGGGGTGACCGTTGCCGGAGATATCGGTGAGCGTGCGACCGCCGACGAGCTGATCTCCACCGCCGAATCACTCGGTGGGCTGCACGTCGTGGTCAACAACGCGGGCATCACCCGTGACCGGATGCTCTTCAACATGTCGGACGAGGAGTTCGACGCCGTGATCCACGTGCACCTGCGCGGCCACTTCCTGTTGACGCGCAACGCCGCCACCTACTGGCGCGGCGCATCCAAGGCCGCGGGTGCCCCCGTCTACGGACGCCTTGTCAACACGTCCTCCGAAGCCGGCCTGCTCGGTCCCGAGGGGCAGGCCAACTATGGCGCCGCGAAGGCCGGCATCACCGCGCTGACGTTGTCGGCCGCGCGGGCCCTCGGCCGCTACGGGGTGCGGGCCAACGCCATCGCCCCGCGCGCCCGTACCGCGATGACGGCCGACGTTTTCGGTGACGCGCCCGAGGACTCCATCGATCCGCTTTCCCCGGAGCATGTCGTGACCCTGGTGCGGTATCTGGCCTCGCCCGCGGCGGAAGCAGTTAACGGTCAGCTGTTCATCGTCTACGGACCTACCGTCACCTTGTTGGCGGCGCCTACTGTGGAGGCGAAGTTCACTGCGGATTCGGACGCATGGGACCCGTCGGCACTGAATTCAGCGCTGGCTGATTTCTTTGCTGGGCATGATCCGAAGCGCACATTTTCGGCGACTGCGCTGATGGCCGAGGAGTAACGAGCAACGAGGGTGACGGTGCGATTTTAATAGAACGAGTTCTAGTTATCGCACCAAACCCGCAGTACAAAGTGGACACGGCGTGCGATTTGTCTATTCGTACATGAATTGACACTAAGAATTTTTTCTCGTTAGTATGGTGCGCCTCACAGTGTGGTAGGTACACGCCGATCGTTAACCGGTTCTTTTGGGGCGAGGCTCCGGCGGTACCGGGATGCGTGAGACAGGAGTAAAGGTTGAAGCAGCAGCTCGCGGCGCCCGCACGCGCCGTCGGCGGCTTCGTCTCCATGTCATTGGCCACGTTCCGCAACATCTTCCGCCGCCCGTTCCAAGGGCAGGAGTTCTTGGACCAGACCTGGTTCATCGCGCGGGTCTCGTTGCTGCCGACGCTCCTGGTCGCCATCCCCTTCACCGTGCTGGTGGCATTCACTCTCAACATCCTGCTGCGCGAGATCGGAGCCGCCGACCTCTCGGGTGCCGCCACCGCGTTCGGCACGGTGACCCAGCTCGGTCCGGTGGTTACCGTGCTCGTCGTCGCGGGCGCCGGCGCCACGGCGATCTGCGCCGATTTGGGAGCCCGCACCATTCGCGAGGAGATCGACGCGATGCAGGTGCTGGGCATCGATCCGATCCAGCGGCTCGTGGTGCCACGGGTGCTGGCGTCGACATTCGTCGCGCTGCTGCTGAACGGTCTGGTGTGTGCCATCGGCATGGTCGGCGGCTACGTGTTCTCGGTGTTCCTACAGGGAGTCAACCCGGGCGCCTTCATCAACGGATTGACCGTGCTCACCGGGCTGGGTGAGCTGATGATCTCCGAAGTCAAGGCATTCCTGTTCGGCATCTTCGCCGGCCTGGTCGGCTGTTATCGCGGGCTCACCGTCAAGGGCGGACCCAAGGGCGTCGGCGACGCGGTCAACGAGACCGTCGTCTACGCCTTCATTTGTTTGTTCGTCATCAACGTGGTCATGACGGCCATCGGTGTGCGGGTTCTGGTGAAGCACTAGTGACCGGACCGTATCTTTCGACGCACACGCTTACCTCCTATACCGTTCGGTATATGCGTGGTCTGGGACGCTCGTTCGATAAATTCGGTGAGCAGGCCCTCTTCTACGCGCAGTCGCTGAGCTATATCCCGGCGGCGTTGACCAAGTACCGCAAGGAAACGATCCGGGTGCTTGCCGAGATCACCATGGGCACCGGCGCCCTGGTGATGATCGGTGGCACGGTCGGTGTCGCCGTCTTCCTCACCCTGGCCTCCGGTGGTGTCATCGCGGTCCAGGGCTATTCCTCGCTGGGCAATATCGGTATCGAGGCGCTCACCGGCTTCCTGTCCGCGTTCCTCAACGTGCGCATCGTCGCGCCGGTGGTGGCGGGTATCGCGATGGCCGCCACGATCGGCGCAGGGACGACGGCCCAGTTGGGCGCCATGCGTGTCGCGGAAGAGATCGACGCGCTGGAAACCATGGCGGTGCATGCCGTTTCCTATTTGGTGTCCACGCGCTTGGTGGCGGGCCTCATCGCGATCATTCCGTTGTACTCGTTGTCGGTGCTGGCGGCCTTCTTCGCGTCCCGCGCGACCACCGTGATGATCAACGGTCAGTCACCGGGCGTGTACGACCACTACTTCAACACCTTCTTGGTGCCGACCGACCTGCTGTGGTCCTTCCTCCAGGCGATCGTCATGTCCGTGGTGGTGATGCTCGTGCACACCAGCTATGGGTTCAACGCCTCCGGCGGTCCGGTGGGCGTGGGTGTTGCCGTCGGTCAGGCTGTGCGCACCTCGCTCATCGTGGTTGTGCTGGTCACCCTGTTCATCTCACTCGCCGTCTACGGCGGGTCCGGCAACTTCAATCTCTCGGGCTAGGGGATAAGGAAGGAGATGTCCGATACGTCCACGCGCCGGTCTGTCCGGCTAGCCGGCACGGTGCTCGCCGCCGTGTTGGTGGCGCTGACTGTGTTGACCTACCTGGCGTACAACGACGCCTTCGCCGATACCAAGCCCATTACCGTCGTCTCCCCGCGCGCGGGGCTGGTGATGGAGGAGGGCGGCAAGGTCAAGTTCCACGGTCTGCAGATCGGCAAGGTGACGTCGATCTCCTATGCCAACGAGCAAGCCAAGCTGGAGCTGGCGGTCAACGCCAAGGATCTGCGCATGATTCCGTCGAACGCGACCGTGCGCATCGCCGGTACCACCGTGTTCGGCGCCAAGTCAGTGGAATTTCTTGCCCCGCAACAGCCATCCGATTCATCGCTGAGGCCGGGCGCGACGGTGACCGCCGAGGCGGTGGCGCTCGAGGTCAACACCGTGTTCGAGAACCTGACCCGGTTGCTCGGCAAGATCGATCCGGTCAATCTCAACGCCACCCTGACCGCCGTCGGCGAGGGGCTGCGCGGTAACGGGGACAACTTCGGACAGGGGCTGGTCGAGCTCGACCAGTACCTTGACCAGCTCAACCCCAAACTCCCCACCCTGCAACAGGATTTCCAGAAGGCCGGACAGGTCGGGCAGATCTATGGCGATGCCGCACCGAACATCGTGCGCATCCTCGACAATCTGCCCCCGCTCAGCCGTACCGTCGTAGACCAACAGCAGGACCTCAAGGCAACGCTCCTCGCAGCAATTGGGTTGGGTAACAACGGATACGAGACGCTGGCTCCAGCCGAGAAGGATCTGACCGCGGCGCTGCAGCGGTTACGGGCGCCCGCGACTCTGCTCGGTAGGTACTCACCCGAGATTCCCTGCACACTGCAGGCGATCTCCAAGGCGTTGGTGACCTTCACCCCGCTCATCGGTGGAGTTCGTCCCGGCCTGTTCCTGAGCAACAGCTTTCCGCTGGGCGCACCGGTGTACACCTATCCGGACAGTCTGCCCATCGTGAATGGCTCCGGTGGCCCCAATTGCCGTGGCCTACCGAACATTCCCACCAAGGCGCAGAACGGGTCGTGGTACCGATCGCCCTTCCTGGTGACCGACAACGCGTACATCCCGTACAAGCCGTTGGAGGAGCTGCAAGTCAACGCTCCGGATACCCTGCAGTACCTCTACAACGGCGCCTTCGCGAAGCGAAGTGAGTTCTAGCGATGAACACAGGGACGCGGCTCAAGGTCGTCATCTTCACCGTGGTGATGCTGTTGGTGGCGGCCGGGCTGATCATCACCTTCGGCGAGTTCCGATTCGGTGCCGGCAAGCGGTATCACGCGGTATTCACCACGGCTTCCGACCTGCGGTCCGGGCAGAAGGTGCGCATCGCCGGTGTGCCGGTGGGGCGCGTCAAGGACGTGGCGCTCACGAAGGACAACAATGTCGAAGTCACCTTCGACGTCGACTCGAAGTATCAGCTTTACAGCTCCAGTCGCGCGATCATCAGGTACGAGAACCTGGTCGGTGATCGGTATCTGGAGATCACCTCGGGCCCCGGTGAGCTGCGCAAGCTGCCCGATGGTGGAACGCTCGACAAGGAGCACACCCAGCCCGCTCTCGATCTGGACGCGCTGCTGGGCGGACTTCGGCCCGTGCTCAAGGGATTCGACGCCGCGAAGGTCAACGAGATCAGCAACGCGTTCATTCAGATCTTGCAGGGACAGGGTGGAACGCTGTCTCAATTATTGGGTGACACATCCGCATTCACCTCGGGCTTGGCCGAACGCGACCAGTTGATCGGCGATGTGATCAACCACCTGAACGAAGTGCTCGGCACCGTGGACTCGAAGAGTAGCCAGTTCTCCTCGAGCGTCGACCAGTTGCAGCAGCTCGTCTCCGGCCTGGCAGAACAGCGCGATGTCATCGCCGGAGCGCTGCCGCCGCTTGCCTCGACGGCCTCATCGCTGGAATCGGTGCTCAAGGACACTCGTCCGTATATCAAGGGCACCATCGAACAGACTCGCCAGCTGGCAACCCGGATGGATGAGCGCAAGGCAGACATCAACGTCGTGGTGGAGAACCTGGCCGAAAACTACCTGCGGCTCAACGCGCTTGGTGCCTACGGATCGTTCTTCAACATCTACTACTGCTCCATCCGGATCAAGGTCAACGGGCCCGTCGGAACCGACTGGCTGATCCCGTTCGGTGGACCGCCCGACCCGTCGAAGGGCAGGTGTGCCTTCAAAAATGAGTGACATACAGGAGAAAGATCCGGTACGGACCGGAATCTTCGGTATCGCCGTGGTGGCGATGCTGGTACTGGTCGCGTTCGGCTACACGGGACTGCCGTTCTGGCCGCAGGGCAAGCAATACACCGGCTACTTCGCGGACTCCGGAGGCCTCGAGCCGGGCGGCAACGTCTTTGTCTCGGGTATCAAGGTGGGGCAGGTCAAAGATGTGTCCTTGGCGGGCAACCAAGTTCGGGTGAACTTCACCGTCGATCGTTCGATTCGCCTGGGCGACCAATCGTTGGCCGCGATCAGGACCACCACCGTGCTGGGTGAGAAGTCGCTGTCGGTGACGCCGGCCGGCGCGGGTCGTATCACCGAGATTCCCTTGGGCCGCACCAGGACTCCGTACACCCTCAACAGCGCGCTGAGCGACCTCGGTGCCTCGGCGGGCGGGATAGACAAGGCGCAGCTGGATCAATCGCTACAGGTCATCACCGATGCGATGCGTGATGCCACCCCACAGCTGCGTGGTGCCCTGGACGGCGTCGCCTCCCTCTCGCGCACACTGAATGCCCGCGATGCGGCCCTCGAACAGCTGCTGAACCGCGCCAAGGCCGTGAGCGGGATTCTCTCCGAGCGCGCCGGGCAGGTGAACAAGCTTGTCACCGATGGCAACCAACTCTTCGCCGCGCTCGACGAGCGGCGCTTGGCGATCAGTGAGCTGATCAATCGTGTGCAGGGGCTCTCGCAGCAGATCAGTGGATTCGTGGCCGACAACCGTCAGGAGTTCCGGCCCACCATGGAGAAGCTGAACCTTGTGCTCGATGACCTGCTGGACCGCAAGGCGCACATCAGCGAGGCGCTCAAGCGTCTTCCGGGATACGGCACGGCGCTGGGCGAGGTCGTGTCCTCCGGGCCGGGCTTCCACGTCAACGTCTACGGTTTCCCGCCCGCGACGCTGACCGCCGTCATGTTCGACACCTACTTCCAGCCCGGGAAGCTGCCGGCCAGCCTCTCCGACTACCTGAACGGTCTGATCGGTGAACGCCAAGTCATGAGGCCGAAATCGCCATGACAACACAAGGGAACCGTCTCAGACCCTGGATTCAGAAGGGCGTCTTCGCGATGCTCGCGGTGGCACTCGTGGGTGGACTGCTGTACTGGGTGTGGCCCAGCCGCGGAACCTACAAGATCGTCGGGCATTTCGCGTCGGCGGTCGGGTTGTACCCGGGCGATGACGTTCGGATTCTCGGCGTGAAGGCAGGTCGCATCACCGCCGTCGAGCCGCGTGAGGGTGACGTGAAGGTCACCATGGAGTTGCCGGACACGTTCAAGGTGCCCGAGGGCGCGCAGGCGATCATCATGGCGCCGAATCTGGTGACCGCCAGGTTCGTTCAGCTGACCCCGGCGTACACAGAGGGGCAGGCGCTCGCCGACGGGGCATCGTTGGGGCTGGACAAGACCGCGGTCCCGATCGAATGGGATGAGGTCAAGACCGAGCTGGCCAAGCTCAGCGACAGTTTGGGCCCGCAGGGCGAATCTAAGGGCCCGGTAAGCGATTTCATCAACCAGGCGGCAAGCACCTTCGACGGCAACGGTGACTCGTTCCGCAATGCCGTGCGCGAGCTCTCGCAGGCCGCCGGGCGGCTCGGCGACTCGCGCACAGACCTGTTCGGCACCATCAAGAACCTGCAGGTGCTGGTGGATGCGTTGGCGAACTCCAACGAGCAGATCGTGCAGTTCAGTACCCATTTGGCCTCGGTATCGAAGGTGCTGGCGGCGAGCACCGAGAACCTGGGTGCCACCCTGGGTGCACTCAATCAGGCGCTCACCGACGTACGAGGTTTCCTGGGAGACACCAACTCTGCGCTCGTCGATTCGGTGAACAAGCTGAGCGATTTCGTGAAGATCTTCTCCGACCAGAGTGACGACGTCGAACAGATCTTGCACGTCGCACCGAACGGTCTGGCCAACTTCTACAACATCTACAACCCGGCGGCCGGAACTCTGAACGGCATGCTCTCGATTCCGAACTTGGCCAACCCGGTGCAGTTCATCTGCGGTGGTGTCTTCGAAACAGGCACCAAGACCGAGTATCTGAAGCGGGCCGAGATCTGCCGTGAACGGATGGGGCCCGTGCTGCGTCGCGCGACCTTCAACTACGCGCCGATCCTGCTGCATCCGATCAACCAGATCTCGGCGTACAAGGGACAGATCATCTACGACACCCCGGAGACCGAGGCGAAATCCGAGGCGCCCCGCGAGGATCTGGTATGGGTTCGGCCCAATGGTGCACCGCCACCGCCGAAGCCCTCTTCGCAGGATTTGAGCTCCTTGATGCTCGGGCCCGACGAGATCAACGCGCCGCCGCCCCCGGGTACGGAGCTACGGCCGGCGGAGCCGGGGCCGGTACCTCCGGGCTTCCCTGTCACCACGGATGATGCTGCGCCGCCACCGATTCCGGGAGGACCGCGATGAGCCGGAAGGTAATGCGCGGCGTGGCCATGGGTGTCGGGGTCGCCGTCGTCGCAAGTGGGTGTCAGTTCAACGGATTGAATTCGTTGAACCTGCCCGGTACGGCCGGGCACGGATCGCGGTCCTACACGATCACCGTCGAGCTGCCCGATGTCACCACGCTGCCGCAGAACTCTCCGGTCATGGTGGACGACGTGACGGTGGGCAGTGTGTCGGGTATCGATGCCTTCCAAAAGCCCGATGGCTCGTGGTATGCCGGGGTCAAGGTCTCGTTGGGGCCCGAGGTGCAGTTGCCGGCCAACGCCGTCGCCAAGGTCGCTCAGACCAGCCTCCTCGGCTCGCAGCACATCGAGCTGGCCGCGCCCACCGGCGAGCCCGCGGTGGGCAGGCTGACCGGCGGAGCCACCATTCCGTTGAGTCGAACCGGCAAGTACCCCAGCACCGAAGAGGTGCTCTCCGCGTTGTCCGTTGTGGTCAACAAGGGCAATCTCGGTGCGATACAGGACATCACCGATGAGACCTACAACTTGTTCAAGGGGCGCACCGGAAATCTGACCCAGGTGCTGCCCAAGCTCGCCACGCTGATCGCCTCACTGAACTCCCAGCGGGCCGACATCGTCTCGGCCATCGAGGGCATCGACAAGTTTTCGCGAGTCCTGGCCGAACACAAGGAAAGCCTTGGGCGGGCGATTGATTCGATCGAACCCGCGCTGAAGGTGCTCAACGAGAATCGCGCCAACATCGTCGAGGCGTTCCGTTCGGTGGGGAATCTCGCAAAGATCACCGATCGGGTGCTCCGGACGACCAAGGAAGACATCGTCGCCGATCTCAAGGGGCTATACCCGGTGGTCCGGGCGCTCGCGGAGAACAAAGACGTGTTGATCGACAGCCTCGACCTGCTGCCCACCTTCCCGTTCAGCACCAAGTATCTGCGCAACGCTGTTCGTGGCGACTACCTGAACGTCTTCGTGACGTTCGATCTGACCGCCCGGCGTTTGGGCGAAACGCTTTTCACCACGTCGTTCTTCGACCCGAACATGCAGCACTTCAATGACGTCGTGAATCCGCCGGAATGGCTCATCGGATCCATGGCCAACCTGAACGGCAAGGAAACCAGCCCCTTCGACTTGCCTGCGCCCGCCGCGCCGCAGGGAGGTGGTCGCTGATGGAAAGGCTGATCAAGATACAGCTGGCGATCTTCGCGGCGGTGACGGTGGTCAGCGTGGCGCTGATGGCGATCTTCTACCTCAGAGTGCCCACGGCCCTCGGCATCGGAAAGCACAACGTGAAGGCGCAGTTCGTCGCCACCGGCGGCCTCTACCAGAATGCGAATGTCACCTACCGCGGTGTGCAGATCGGCCGCGTCACCGATGTCGAACTGACTCAGCAGGGAGTCACCGCGAACATGCGGCTCAACGACAACGTGAAGGTGCCGGGCAATGTGCTGGCCGCCGTCAAGAGCGTGTCGGCCATCGGTGAGCAGTACGTGGATCTGACGCCGCCGCCCACGGGTGCCGTCGGCACCCTGCGGTCGGGCGATGTCATCGGCACCGATCGCACCTCCATCCCCACCGATGTCTCCACCCTGCTGCGCCAGGCGGACGGTCTGGTGAACACGGTTGCGGACACCCGGCTGCGCGAGGTGCTGGCCGAGGCGTTCAAGGCGTTCAACGGATCTGGTCAGGAACTTTCCCGGCTTATCGACTCGTCGCGGCTGTTGATCCAGGAAGCCAATGGCAACTACGACAGCACGACCAAACTGATCGATCAGGTGGGACCGCTACTCGACGCCCAGATTCGCAGCGGTGACAACATCCGCGGATCGGTGTCCAGCCTGGCGGCGTTGACGGAGCATTTCGTCAAGGCCGACCCGCAGCTGCGACAGTTCCTCAAGGTGGCGCCGGGGGCCGCCGAGCAAGCCTCCGAGCTGTTCGCGGGTATCCGCCCGTCGTTCCCGGTGCTGGCGGCCAGCCTGGCGAATTTGGGTCGAGTCGGCGTCATCTACAACAAGTCGATCGAGCAGTCCCTGGTGATCCTGCCCGCGCTGTTCTCGGCGCTGTTGACCGTGGCGGGTGGTGCACCCATGGATGAGGGCGCGAAGTTGGACTTCCGGTTGAACCTGGGTGACCCGCCGCCGTGTCTGACCGGTTTCGTGCCGGCCCCGCTGATGCGTACCCCGGCCGACGAGACCCTGCGCGAGCTGCCCAGGGACATGTACTGCAAGACCGCCCAGAACGATCCCAGTGCGGTGCGCGGTGCGCGCAACTACCCGTGCCAGGAATTCCCCGGCAAGCGTGCGCCGACCATCCAGTTGTGCCGTGACCCGCGCGGGTACGTGCCGATCGGGAGCAACCCGTGGCGTGGTCCGCCGGTTCCATACGGCACACCGGTGGAGGATCCGCGGAATATCCTGCCGCCCAACAAATTCCCCAATATTCCACCGGGTGCCGAGCCGGACCCGGGTACGCCGACGCTGCCCCCGCCCGTTCCGGAAGCGCCGCCGGCCGGTGGCGATGTGATGCCGGCGGCGGCGAAATCAGAGCCGATGGCGGCACGCGCCTATGATCCGAAGAATGGTGTGTTTCTTGACGCCAACAATCAGCCGAGTGTGTACGCGCCCGCGCTGGACCGCGGCAGTGAGGCGGAGACGTGGGCAGATCTGATGCTGGGACCGAAGCCGGTATGACCGAAGAGACGAAGGGCCCGACCCAGGCCGCGCGTCGGCGTGCGGCGCGGCCCGCGGGACCGACCGGTGAGATCAGCGCCGAGCCGATCAGTGTGTCGCTTGGCCGCACCGAGTTGCGGTCGAAACCCGAGCCCACCGTTGCCGATTCGCGTCGACCGGGCAACACGCGCGGCGTGCTGAGGGTGGCGGCGGTGCTCGCGGTGGTGCTCATCGGCGCATTAGGGGTGGCTTTGGCCCTGATGGGACGTGCTCAGCACAACGACGATCTTCGGGCCGCGCGCGATCAGCGTTTCGTGGATACCGCAGTGCAGTCGGTGACGAACATGATGACCTACAGCCCGGACAGCATCGACAAAAACGTCGACCAGTTCGTCAACAGCACCAGTGGGCCGCTGCGGGGCACGTTCAACCCCGACAACACCGCCAATCTCAAGGCGCTGTATCACCAAACCGGCACCAGCTCCGAGGTGGTGATCAAGAAGGCGAGCTTGGAGAGTGTCGACGAGGTGAGCAAGAAGGCGTCGATACTCATCTCCGCGCGTGTGACGCTGACCAACGCGGATTCGGGAGTCAACGAGCCCTCCAAGTCGTATCGCATGCGGATGATCGTCGCCGAGGATCAGCAGGGCAATATGACCGCCTATGACCTGCGGTGGCCGGACGGGCAGAGCTGATGCGCTGGCTGACAAGAGTTTTCGTCGCGATTGTGGTGTGCGCCGTGGTGGGATTGTCTGCTGTGGCCGGCGGAATGTACTGGCACAGGGTCGACACGATGGCCAGCCGGGCTGCGGGAGAGACGCTCATCAAGCAGGCCGGTAAGCAGGTCGGCAGCATCTTCGGATACGACTACCAGACCGTCGAGCGCAGCCTCGACGAGCAGTACGCCGGACTGACCCCCGAGTACCGGCGTGAATTCGAAGACAAGGCCAACCGGGAGATCATCCCGCAGGCCAAACAACGCAAGATTGTCAGCCAGACCAGTGTTGTGGGCACCGGAATCATTGCCGCACATCGCGACTCGGCGCAGGTAGTGGTCTATATGAATCGCACCATCACCGACCAGTCGCGCACCCCGGTGTACGACTCGTCATCGATCCAGGTGGACTACACGCGGGTGGGAGACAAATGGTTGATCTCCTACATCACGCCGCTTTAAAGCGGCTCGCCGCCCAGGACTGCGGGCTGCTCCGGGGCGATTGATTCGCCGGTGGCCGGCGTCGACAACGCCTCCAGGAACGCACGCGCCCACCGATCCACATCGTGGGCGAGCACCTGTCGACGTAGCGCCCGCATCCGGCGCCGCCCCTCTTCGGGGGTCTGGTTGAGTGCCGACTCGATACCGTCCTTCACCCCGTCGATATCGTGCGGATTTACCAGGTAAGACTGTCGCAATTCCGCTGCGGCGCCGGTGAATTCGGAGAGCACCAGCGAGCCGCCCAGGTCGCTGCGGCAGGCGACGTACTCCTTGGCCACGAGATTCATGCCGTCGCGCAGGGGTGTCACCAACATGACGTCGGCCGCGACGAAGAAGGCGATGAGGTCCTCACGCGGCACCGGCCGATGTAGGTAGTGCACCACAGGGTGTCCGACCTCGCCGAACTCCCCGTTGATGTGGCCCACCTGCTGTTCCACGTCTCCGCGCATCTTCTTGTAGCTGTCCACGCGTTCTCGACTGGGAGTGGCGAGCTGGACGAAGACAGTGTCGTCGCGGCTGGCGCGGCCCTCGGCGAGCAGCTCTTCATAGGCGCGCAGCCGGATATCGATGCCCTTGGTGTAATCGAGCCGGTCTACACCCAACAGGATCTTGCGCGGACCACCGAGCTCGGCGCGAATCTCTTTGGCGCGCTGGCGGACCTGCTTGCTGCGGGACACGCTGTCGAGCTGCGTCGAGTCGATGGAGATGGGGAATGCGCCCACCTTCACCGTGCGGAAGCCCACCCGGATCTCACCGAACCGGGAGCGCACGCCGATCGATGCACGAGATGTACTGGCGCCCACCAGTCGTCGTGCCAGGTACATGAAGTTCTGGGCACCACCGGCAAGGTGGAATCCGATGAGGTCGGCACCCAACAAGCCGTCGACGATCTCGGTGCGCCACGGCATCTGCATGAACAGCTCGACGGGCGGGAACGGAATGTGCAGGAAGAAGCCGATCGTCAGGTCGGGGCGCAGCATGCGGAGCATCTTGGGTACCAGCTGCAGCTGGTAGTCCTGCACCCAGACCGTCGCACCTTGCGCCGCGACCGCTGCCGTCGCCTCCGCGAACTTGCGGTTCACATCGACGTACGCCTGCCACCACTCCCGGTGATACTCCGGCTTGACGATCACATCGTGGTACAGCGGCCACAGGGTGGCGTTGGAGAAGCCCTCGTAGTATTCGGCGACTTCTTCGGTGGAGAGCCGTACCGAATAGAGGATCATGTCGTCCTCGGAGACCGGTTCGACGTCGGTATCGGGGACACCGGGCCAGCCCACCCAGGCGCCGCGGCGCTTGCGCAACAGCGGTTCCATGGCGGTGACGAGCCCACCCGGGCTGCGCTTCCAGGTGGTGGAGCCGTCGGGCAGCTTCACCAAATCGATGGGGAGCCGGTTGGCGACGACGACGAAGTCTGAGGTGCCGGTGACAGTCTCTACCGGCGATCGTTCATCGGCTCGAGACACCATGGTTGTTTCTCGGAAGGGAAACGTATCGAGTTACGCGTCGACCTTGGTTGGCCCGATGCCCAGCATCGCGAGCAGCATGCGGCATTCGTCGGCATCGTTCGCGTAGGCGGCGACGACGCGCTGAGCCTGGTGGGCAGTCTCGTCCGCCAGCGGCTCGAGTTCGTCGATCGCGGCTGGGTCGGTCTTGGCTGGCATTACCCCATTCTAGGCGACGCGATATCGGCGGCCCACACGAGGAATGCGCAGACCGTCAAATGGCGGTGACTCAGCCCACGGAGATCCCACTCAGTTCGGCCCCAACGCCCCCGGATACGCGTGGAAATCGGCCGCCGATGTCGATCCGATCGAACCTTTCCCCGGGGTGACCGTTAAGCCGCTCTGGGAGGGCGACAATGGCGCGAAAGCGCTGATCACAACCATCGCACCGGGAACGGTGTGGCCCGGAGAGGACCATCATCGGCCCGGGCCGGAGGAGGTCTATGTCGTCTCCGGGGTGCTGAACGACGGAGTCAACGACTATCCAGCGGGTACCTTCCTGCATGCGCCGGCCGGTTCCTGGCACATTCCGCAGTCGGAACAGGGATGTGTGCTTTTCCTTTTCTATCCGCAGGGGTGATGTTTGACTTGTCCCCGTGCGGCACCTGGGGGTTGTGATCTGGCTGATTTGTGTGGCCGTTGTGGGGGCCTGCGCGGTGCCCCGGCCGGAGGGGCCGAAGCCCCTGACACTTGATTTGTCTCGCAACTACGGCGATCTGTTCGCCGACGGCAGGCTGCCGGTTGGGGACGGAAAGATCGCCACCACGGGTCCGCGCGTGGGATATGTCTACGCCTGCCCGCGCTACGCCGCGAGCTTCGCGGCCGGTGCCGCCGCGGGCGCAGGGGTCCCAGGACCCTGGTTCTCCGAGGACGGTCGGTGGTACTACCCGGACCGGAAGGCGCACGTGCGCGGGCACGTACAACACGACGGCGCGTTCTCCGAGACCACGTCCGAGGGCGTTCGGGTCATCAAGACCAATGACCTACCCCGGAACCACACCACCGGGCGGTTTCCCGTCGCGACCGATGACACCGCGTACCAGTACGACCGCAACCCGAACACCATCACCGCGCAGGAGCTGACCTACGTGTTGGCCGCCGCGCCCACCTATGGCGTCCCACAGTGCATCGGCCACGAGGTGGGGGTGATGCTCTCGGGCGTCGTGTTGTTCAGTGCCCTAGACGCCGGTGGACGCGACGCGGGGGCGTGGGAGGTGCAGGATGACTGTTCGGGCCACCCGGAACCGACGGGCAGCTACCACTACCACACGCCCAGTCCTTGTCTGGCGAAGGCAGACGTCGCCGAGGTGGTGGGCTACGCGCTTGACGGCTTTCCCATCACGGGAGCGCGGGTGCGTGACGGAAATGGACTCACCACAAGGGATCTCGATGAATGTCACGGCATCACGAGCGCCGTGCGCATGGATGGCCGGGATGTTCGGACCTATCACTACGTGATGACTCCGGACTATCCATACTCGGTGAGCTGCTTCCGTGGCCGACCCACCACCACTATGCAGGGTAGGGCGCAGCCGCCCGGACCACCACCCGGTCGTTGATCCGGATCACGCGGCGTCGCTGTGCTTTTCGGAGTTGTGTGTCGAATTCTTGTCGCCGGTATGGGTGGAGGAGCTCGTGGACTCCGATGGTGTGCCTGGTGCTTCCGGGGCTGATTGCTTCTTCTGGCCAAGGCCCGGGATCGACCTGAGATGGTCCTTGAGCGACGGGACCTTCGGGGTCTTTGGTGCGGTTCCGGGTTGTGACGCCGCAAGCTTGGGAAGTCGCAGGGTGGACTTCACGGTGTTCTTCGGCTTTTGGTCAGTATTTGCCTCGGGCCGGCGTTCAGGAGCGGCGACGGTGCCGGTGCTGGCGCTGACGGCGATGGCGGTGGGGTCCGGGGCTTTGGTCGGGGCGGGAGGAGCGGTCGGCCCGGGTGCGGTGAGGGTGAGTGCCGGTTCGCTGGTTGCCTCGGGTGTGGGCGCGTGGACCTGGGTAGATGTCGACTTCGTGGGATCTGGCTCGGTGGCAGGAGGATTCGCAGGCCTCTCGGCGGTTGCCGGTCGCTTGGGTGCCGCGCCGGGCAACCCGCCCTGGAAGTTCTCGGCGCCTTGTTCGACGGCGCCCGGCAGCTTGTTGAGCCCCTCGGCGACGTTCTTCGCCGGGGTGAAGAAGCTGAACGGTTTCACGGTGTCGGGGCTGATCTGGCGGTCGTAAGCCATATCGATGAACACTCGAAGGGTGGGTTCGATGGCGTCGAGCACGAAGGACGCGCCTATCGGGTTCATGAGATCGCGCAGCGGCCGCAGTAGCGGCAGATGTTCGGTATGCACCACGTAATAGGTGGATTTGGTGCTGTTGGCGTTGGTGATGACGGTCTTGGTGGTGCCGTCCGCGAAGTAGTACGTGGTCTTGTCCCCGTCCGTCTGTGTCTTGCCCGGGATGGCGTCGGCATCGTCGTACTTCGTCAGATCGGTGTTGTCATAGAACTGATCTGGATGGGTGTACGGAAATGCCACAAGGGCATTGGCGATCGCGAGCGGGTTGAAGTACGCGGGAAAATCTCCGATGGTGTCGTACTCATTGGTGACGTCTGTCGTGGTGAAGAGGCCCGGCGCGGACGGGGTGGTCGAGTTGATGTCCATGAACGGGATCCAAATACCCGGGAAGCGGGCCAGGATGCCGCCATTGGGCTTGTACGCGTTAGAGATCGTGACGAACTGGATGTTGGGATTTCCGTCGGGATACTTGTCGTTCAGATTTCTGCGGGACTCGTTGACGACTACCGCGCCGAGGGAGTACCCGACAATGGTGATGCCCTCGCCCTCGTGCGAGGCGATTTGTTTGTCGAGTTCGGTGTGCCCCGCGGTGACCGATTGACGGAACGTGGCGGACTGAATGCCGTCGATCGGCCACATCGTGCCGGGATAGTTGACGCCGACGTACTGGGCTCCGGCGGGTGTGAGGCCGTCGAGGCCATTGAGTTTGTTGGGGATGTTCGCACTCGGACCGTCGCCCCGGCCGCCGACTCCGATGACATATGAGGCCAGTGTCGCGGCGATGGTTTTCGACTCCATCGCGATGGGGGCCAGCACAGTGCACGTCGCCGCGACCGCGGCCGCCGTGGCGACCGAACGCTTGAGTGAATGACTTTTCCCCGAAACCGAATACCGCACAGCCATGACGGCCCTCCCCGTGCCAGCCTTCGGCGCCGATGCCGAATGCGTGGCATGAGAGTAGTTTGAGCAAAGCAATTCCGCTATACCCGCACGCCTCGTAGCGAGCGATTTGGATACATTGGCCACTACGCACATAGTGCATGATGATCTGCGAATTCAGGTACGATTCAGTACTCAGATTAACTGGTGTCCAGCAGTGGAGGTGAAGACTGATCCGCAAACTCTGTGGGAACTCAGCCGAGCATCGTTGCGTACCCGTCGTTGAGTCGTTGCCAGTCATGTTCCATGGCGTCCATGCCGACGACGCGACCTCGGGGGGTGCCGTCGACCGCGAGAGTGAGGGTGTCGAGGCAGATGTGCCAACCGCCTGCGTTTCCGGAGGCATTGCCGCGATCGGACATCGAATGCTCAAGGGTCAGGCGGCATCCGTTTCCGGTGGGCTCGATTCGCCAGCGCAGGATGTCGTCCGGACCCCACCGATGGATCAGCTCGCGTGGAGGGTCGACCGTGAGCACCTCGCCGTCGAGTACCGGATCGGCCGCGGTCTCCTGAACCTGTGCGGGCCCCGGGGAATCCAGTGGGCGATCGGGTATGGCCGGTGACCACTGGCGCAGCCGGTCCGGATCGACGAGCCAGGGCCACACCTTCTCCGGCGGGTGATTCAGGTTGCGGGACATGGTGAGCACCCATTTGTCCGCGTGGTCATCGCACGGCGCGAGAGTGGCATCCAGGGGATTGGTCACGGTGGTCCTCATTTCGTGTGGTCTTGGAGGTCGGCATCGCTGTCGATGAGAAATGCCAGGCGGTCGAGGGCATTGGCCCACGTGCGGTGATACGGCGTCACCCAGGCGAGCACGGCGGGCAATGGATCGTCGGCCAGGTGATAGACGCGGCGTTTCCCGGCGACCTCGACGCGAACCGTGCCGGCGTCGCGGAGCACGCCGAGGTGTTTGGACACCAGCGACTGCGAGAGATCGAGCCGTTCGATCAATGTGGTGACATCGGCCGACCCGTCGCGCAGGGTGTCGATGATCCGGCGGCGAGTCGGATCGGCGATCACGGCGAAGGCGTCCACAGACTTATATCACCATATGTTCATATGAATAGCAAGGGATATATCTGCTTTGGCCTGTGTGGCGCTGCGGTTCGGTGTGGCCGTGGTCAGTACTGTGGTCAACAGGTACCGGTGAGTGCTGCTCGCCGAGTTGGCGGAGGGCGCGGATCGCCGTATCAACGCCGAGGTGAGGACTATTTCTTGACGAAACCGCTGCGTATGCGGGTGGCCGTTATCGGTGTATTCGCGTCGTTCGGGCTCGTGGTAGCCACCTGGGCTGTACATCTGCCGACCATGAAGCAGGCCGCGGGGATGTCCTCGTCGATACTCGGCGTGGTGGTGCTGATCCTGGGCTGCGGCGCACTAGTGGGAATGCTGATCAGCGGCGTGCTCGTCGATCGGTTCGGGAGTGGGCCCATCGCCGTCGCCGGTGGTGCCGCGATGGCGCTCGGGGTCAACATCCCGCTGTCGGCCACTAACGTGTGGGTCGCCGGAGCGGGCGCGTTTCTGTGCGGCATCACGGTCGGCGTCACCGATGTCGCGATGAACGCCGCCGCAGTGGACGTGGAGCGTTTCTACGGCAGGCCGATCATGGCCTCGTTCCACGGAGTGTTTTCCGTCGGCAACGTGGTGGGTGCCGGCATCGGAACGGTCGCGTTCGCGTTGCACGTGCCGGTCATCGTCACCGTCCTGGGTGTCACTGTGCTGTGCCTGGCGCTGCTGGGGTCTTCGGCCAGTGTGCTGTTACAGAACAAGCTGCGAGCGGGTGAGGCGGAGGCGCCCGATACGGTGCCGTATACGATGCCGCCCGCCGTCACGTGCCGCCGCGGTCAGGTCTTCCTGCTCGGCCTCCTGGCACTGCTGCTGATGCTCTCGGAGGGATCGGCGACGGACTGGAGCAGTCTGCACGCGCAGGAACACCTGGGCACCTCCCATTCGTGGGGAGCATTCACCTTCGGAGTGTTCATGTCGGCGATGACGGTAGGTCGTTTCACCGTGGACAAGCTCGTTGAACGGATTGGGCGAGTGGCGGTGCTGCGCTGGGGTTGCGCCTTGGCCGCGGCCGGTCTCCTCGTCGTCATCTCGTCGCCGATGCTTCCTCTCACCATGGCGGGTTGGGCCGCGGTGGGTCTCGGGCTCGCCGGCGGCGTCCCGCAGGTGTTCACCGTCGCGGGCAATATCGACGAACAGCACGAAGGGCGGGTCCTTTCGTGGGTGGTGGGTACCGGCTACGTCGCGGTGCTCGGCGGCCCTGCCCTCATCGGCTGGCTTGCCGATGCGTTGTCTCTCAACACCGCTTTGGTGTTGCCGGTCTTCGCGGTGCTGATCTGCGGTTGTGCCGCGGGAGCGCTTGCGATTTCCACGCCGGCGGCTGACCCGAACCGCAAATCCGGGCGTACCGTCAAACCATGACGGATACCGATGTCGCGGCGGCCGCGTCGGCGCGGGAGCTGTTGCGTGACAGCTTTACCCGGATCATCGAACACGTCGGTGAGGTGACCGCTGGCCTTCCCGATTCGGCGTTGACCTACCGGCCCACACCCGACGCGAACAGCATCGCCTGGCTGATCTGGCATTCGGCGCGATGCCAGGATGTGCAGATCTGTGCCATCACGGGTTCCGAGCCGGTGTGGACGGCCCGCGGTTGGGAGCGCCGATTCGGGCTCGATCTACCGGCCGACTCCAATGGCTACGGCCACACACCCGAGGACGTGGCCAAGGTGGTCGCCACCGGAGATCAGCTGAGCGGCTACTACCGGGACGTGCATGAGATGACCCTGGGGTACGTGGACACCCTCAGCGATTCCGAACTCGCACGCGTGGTCGACGAGCATTGGGATCCGCCGGTCACCGCCAGTGTGCGGCTGGTGAGCATCGTGGATGACTGCGCCCAGCATCTGGGCCAGGCCGCCTACCTGCGGGGGATAATCCCAACCAACTAGTGGGGATGCGACGTGGGTCACCTCGTGCCTAGACTCGACCAATGACAACGACGTCTGAAAATCTCTCCGGCACCTCCCGCGTCACCGCCCATGACGTGCGTAATCCCGCGAATGGGCAGGTTGTCGGCCAGGTGAACTGGACCGATCCGTCGGATATCCCCGGAATCGTCGCGCAGCTGGCCAAGGCGCAGCCTTCGTGGGAGCGACTCGGCCCCGAGGGACGCGGCCAGGTCCTGGCCCGATTCGCCCAGTGGCTCGTTGACAACACCCCGCGCATCGAGGCTCAGCTGATCGCCGAGACGGGTAAGTCGAAGATCGACGGAGGTATCGAGATTCCCTCGATCCTCGCGATCATCGCCTACTACGCACCGAGGGCCGCGGAATTCCTGGCGCCCGAGTCGCGGCCCGCATCCTCGATCGCCATGAACACCAAGAAGATCACCGTCCACCAGCGACCCCGCAAGGTGGTAGGTGTCGTCTCGCCGTGGAACTATCCTGTGGCACTGGGCTATTGGGATGTGGTCCCGGCGCTCTTGGCGGGCTGCTCGGTGCTGCTGAAGCCCTCGGAGCGAACTCCGCTCTCCGATGAACTGATCGCCAACGGCTGGGCGGAGATCGGCGGTCCGCCGGTCTTCGAGGTGGTGCACGGTGCCCGCGAGGTGGGCGAGGCCCTCGTCGACAATGTCGACTTCATCCAGTTCACCGGATCCACGGCCACCGGCAAGAAGATCATGGAACGCGCCGCGCGCCGACTCACCCCGGTCAGCCTGGAACTCGGTGGCAAGGACCCGATGCTGGTGCTGCCGGACGCCGACGTCAAGCGCGCCGCGCATGCCGCGGTGTGGGGCAGCATGTTCAACGCCGGCCAGACGTGCGTGTCCGTCGAGCGCGTGTACGTACACGACTCGATCTACGAGCAATTCGTCGATCTGGTGGTCGAGGAGGTGCGCGGCCTGGAGATCGGCGCGGGTCTGGACCACAGCGTCGGCGCCATGATCGACGAGAACCAGCTCGAAGTCGTCGATAGGCATGTGCGCCAAGCAGTTTCCTCCGGAGCACGGGCGCTGACCGGGGGTGCGCGCATCCCGGGCCACGGCAGCTTTTACGCACCTACCGTGCTGGTCGACGTCGACCATTCCATGGACTGCATGCGTGAAGAGACCTTTGGCCCGACGCTGCCGATCATGCGGTACTCAGAGGAGAGTCAGGCCATCGCCCTGGCGAACGACAGCGAGTACGGACTTTCCGCCAGCGTCTGGTCCAAAGACCGCAAGCGCGCCGAACGCGTTGCTCTGCAACTTGATTGCGGCACCGTCAATATCAACGACGTGATCATGAACCTGTCCTGTCTGACCGCGCCGCACGGCGGTTGGAAGGGGTCGGGCCTGGGGTCGCGTTTCGGCGGAGCGGACGGTCTGCGCAAGTACTGCCGAACCGAGGCCATTGTCGACACCCGGGTGACGCTGCCCAGCGAACCGCTCTGGTACAGCGGGCCGAGCTGGCTCGCGCCGGTCGCGCTCAAGAGCCTGACCAAGCTCTCGAACAAGGCACTGCGCCCCTTCCGTCGCTGACACCGACCGTTTACCCACCGTCCACCCCGGCGACGGTTGCTGGGGATAGTTTCCGCTGGTGACCGAGACCATTACCGCTGCCGCGCAGGGCTACACCGTCGACGATGACGACGATGACGATCCGGTACTGATCTCGCCGGATGGTGTCGCGGTAGACACCTGGCGGGAGAACTACCCGTACGACGAGCGGATGAGCCGTCACCAGTACGAGCTGGAGAAGCGGCTGCTGCAGATCGAGCTGCTCAAGCTCCAGAACTGGAGCAAGCGCACCGGTGCCCGGCACGTCATCCTCTTCGAGGGCCGCGACGCGGCGGGTAAGGGTGGCACCATCAAGCGATTCATGGAGCACCTCAATCCGCGCGGTGCCCGCGTTGTCGCGCTGGAAAAGCCGACCGAGCGCGAACGCACCCAGTGGTACTTCCAGCGGTACGTCCCGCATCTGCCGGCCGCGGGAGAGATGGTGTTCTTCGACCGGTCTTGGTACAACCGCGCCGGCGTCGAGCGTGTCATGGGCTTTTGCAGTGATGAGCAGCATTCCGAATTCATCCATCAGGCACCGCTTTTCGAGCAGATGCTGGTGAATGACGGCATCAGTCTGACCAAGCTGTGGTTCTCGGTGTCGTCTGCCGAGCAGCGCACTCGCTTCGCCATCCGGCAGGTCGACCCGGTGCGCCAATGGAAGCTGTCGCCGATGGACCTGGCGTCGCTGGACAAGTGGGATGCCTACACCAAGGCCAAGGAAGAGATGTTCTCGCTCACCGACACCGATCACTCGCCGTGGATCGTGGTGAAGAGCAACGACAAGAAGCGGGCTCGCGTCAACGCGATGCGCCACGTGCTGGGCAAGTTCGACTACGACGACAAGGATGTCGACGTCGTGGGTCAGGCCGATCCGCTGATACTGGGCCGCGCGCTCACGGACTAACCTGGGCGGGATGCGATTCCTGTTCGCCGTCCTGTTGTGGCTGCTGACCACTGCTGCGTTGGCCGTGACCGTGACGGCTGCCTGGACACAATCCAGGCTGGTAGACGAGAACGGCTATGTGGCGTTGACGGAGCCGGCGGCGGCCGACCCGCGGGTTCAGCACGCGATCGCCGAGGAGCTCACCACGCAGATCGTGTCGTTGAGCAAGAAACAGGGTTCACGTGTGAACCAGACCGACGTGGCGGACATGACCGCCGCGTACACCACTGGGCCGCAGTTTCGTGCCGACTTCGCGTCCGCGAATCGGATGGCCCATCAATGGCTGTTCACGAACTCAGCTTCGGCGCAACGCGATTCGCAGGGAAGTTGGCAAGTCGACGTGGCCCCGATGATCAAGAGCCTGGTGCCGCAAGGACTTTCCATCAGAGCGCCCGACACGTTGAAGGTATCGGTCACCGATGACAACATGGCAGGTCTGACGCCGGGCCGGTTGGTTCCGGTGGCACGTTTCGGACAGCTCGCGGTATGGATATTCTTCGGCTTGACCCTGATTCTCGCCGGTCTGAATCAGCTAGCGGTGCGCAGTCGCGCCAAGGGCCTTGCCGGGTTGGGTGTTTCGGCACTGCTTGTGGGGGCGGCGGGCTGGGCCGGACTTGAGGTCGGTCGGCGCTATCTGGACCGGCCGTTGAACCGCGTCACCGACAACATGCGCGATGTAGCCGACAGTTTGGTTACCCAGGCGGTGAGTAACGCCCACCACTGGCTGAGCCTCACGATGGCAGCGGGCTGCCTGGTGATCGTGATCGGCGTCGTGTCAGGGATGGTAGGCGGCCTACTGCGCCGTTAGGCCGCGTGCGCGTCGCGGATGCGCTGCACATCGTGCTCCACGCACCCGATGCGCTCGGCTGCGTCACTGACGGACAGCCGACGATCCAGCAGGATATCTAGTTCGGAGGGCGAAAACGCAGGTTCGGCGTCCCACGGAGCGTGGTCCCATCCGTTTTCGCTCAACCCCACAAACAGGTCGTTTCTCATCGTGCACCTCACGGCAATCTGGCTCTCACTACCGGCTATTCGCAAGTGCATCAGTGCGCTTACACAAATGGCGGTGTACCTTCGCCGGCCAGGCGGCTTTGCCGTGGCCCGTAGTTCAGTTGGTTACCACGCTAGCTCAGCTCACTCGGCGGCAACAACTCGCGACGGTAACGGCTAGGTCTCGATTTCGGTAACAGAGCCCGCCGTGCGGGTTCTCGCTGATCGATCCTAGTACGTGTTTGAGCTGGGAATATATCTGCGGTTACACATACTGCTTGCAGGAGTTAGCACCTGTGAGCTGCAGTTATGCGGTGGCGGGGCAACGTTGGCTGGCGGGGCTGAAAGTTCACTGAGCAAACGGAGTGTGGGCGGAAATGTGGGTACATCGCGATTGGCTGGTTTGGCGACGTGATTTGCGAGACTGCTGCGGTTGGGGAGTGATGTACGTCATGACAGACGTATCGTGACCATGCTCTCACTGGCGGCTGCCCGGTCGATATCGGATTGGTTGAAGCTGCCGTCCGCATTGCGACGCACGTTGTGGTACTTGGCATCTCGGGGCACCTTCTGTAGCAGCTCGGCCAGTGGCCCGGCGATCTGCGGGCCGGTGGTCAACTCGGCGGTGCCATCGAGCCGCTTGCCGCGCACCAACGCAGTGACGGCCCGGCCGTCACGCAGGTTCTTCGCCCATGCTCTGTCGGTGAAGACGGTCAACACGTCACCGTCGCGAACGTAGGTGGCGGCTACGTTGTATTCCTTGCCGCTCTTGCGGCCGGTGAAGGTGAACAGCGCGATATTGCTGCTGAGCACGGGATGCAGCGGGCTGCGCAGCACGCCCCTGACCATCTTGTTGACCCAGGGTGGAACGGTGTTGGATTCGCTCATAGGCTCATTCTCCGCCGCGGTAGCAGCAGCGACATCGGGGATCGCCCTGAGATTTCGGGTCAGGGTGCGAGCTGGCGCCAGAGGAACTCGATGGCCAGTGCGGCCTTGAATGCGGACTGGTCGTTGTTGGCCGCGCCGCCGTGGCCGCCCTCGATGTTCTCGTAGTACCAGACCGGTTGTCCCGCCTCCTGTAGGGCCGCGGTCATCTTGCGTGCGTGCCCCGGGTGCACCCGGTCATCGCGGGTCGATGTGGTCACCAGCACGGGAGGATACCGACGGTCCGTCGAAATATTCTGGTACGGAGAATATTTCGAGATGAACTCCCAGTCGTTGGGATCGTCTGGGTCGCCGTACTCGGCCACCCACGACGCTCCGGCCAGCAGCAGGTGGTAGCGCCGCATGTCCAGCAGCGGCACCTGGCACACCAGCGCCCCGAACAGCTGCGGATACGCCGTGAGCATCACGCCCATCAGCAGGCCGCCGTTGCTTCCGCCCTGGGCGCCCAGCTGGGCTGCGGTGGTGATGCCCCGTGCTACCAGATCTCTTGCGACGGAGGCGAAGTCCTCGTACACCAGGTGGCGGCCCTCGCGCATCGCCTGGGTGTGCCACACCGGTCCGTACTCGCCACCTCCACGGATGTTGGCCAGTACATACGTGCCGCCGCGGGACAGCCACAGCTTGCCCAGCACGCCGTCGTACCCGGGAGTCCTGGAGACCTCGAAGCCGCCGTACCCGCCGAGCAGCGTGGGACCTGGCACATCAAAACCCTTGGGGCGTACCACGAAGTAGGGGATTGAGGTGCCGTCGTCGGACCGCGCGAAGTATTGGGTCACGTCAAAGGACGAGTCGTCGAAGAAGGACGGCGCCGACTTGATGGGGGACACGGAGGCGTGGGTCGCGCCGACCTCGCCGTGCAGCAGTGTCGAAGGCTGGGTGAACCCCGACGTGTCAAGGAATATCTCGTCGCCCAAATCGTCAACTGCCACAATCTGAGTCGTTGCGTTGTCCGGCACGCCAGGCAACGGTGCTGAATCCCAGCTGCCGGGTGTGAAAACCAGGATTTCGCTGGCCACATCGCGCAGGATCGCGACGGTGAGCCGTTCCTTGGTCCACGCATAGTGATGCAGGCTGGCGTGCTCGTCGGGAACGAAGACCGGGGTGAGTGTGTCCCCGCCCGCTACGTACTCCTGGTACCGGGCGGCCAACAGCGTTCCGGCCGAGTACTCGGCGCTGTCCACCTGCCATGGCGACTTCAGCTCGATGAGCAGCCATTCGCGGTGCACCGACACCGAGGCATCGGTGGGTACGTCGATGCGGAGCAACTCGCCATCGGTCGTCAGCTCATGTACTTCGGAGTTGAAGAAGTCGGTGGAGCGGCTGATCAGGGTGCGCTCGAAGCCGGGGGTGTCATCAAAGCTCGCACCCACCATCACGTCTGAGGTTTCGCCGCTGAACACCAGCTCGGCCTCGTCGATGGATTGCCCGCGTTTCCAGCGCTTGACCAGACGGGGATATCCCGAGTCGGTGAGGCTGTCGGGCCCGAAGTCCGTACCCACGAAGACCGTATCGGCATCGATCCACCCGATCTGCGTTTTTGCCTCGGGCAGGACAAATCCGTCCGTCACGAACTGCCTTGTTTCCAGATCGAATTCGCGAACCACCACCGCATCGGACCCGCCGCGCGACAAACTGACCAGGGCTCGGCGGAATTCGGGGCGAAGCGCGGTCGCGCCGGCCCAGACCCAGTTTTCGTCTTCCTCGGCCGCCAGGGAGTCGACGTCGATGATGACGTCCCACTGGGGATCGTCCTGGTGGTATCGATCCAAAGTGGTTCGCCGCCAAAGGCCACGGGAGTTGTTGGCATCGCGCCAGAAGTTGTAGAGGTATTCGCCCCGTCGGCGCACATAGGGGATCTGCGCATCGGTATCGAGAATGGCCAGCGCCTCGGCGCGCATATCCTCAAAGCGTGCGCCGGAAAACTCGCCGGTTGTTACCTCATTGTGCTCGCGTACCCAGCTCAGGGGCTCGTCGCCACCGATGTCTTCGAGCCAGAGATGTGGGTCCGGGGAGCGGCGCGCCGACGTCATTTGAGCCAGTGTGCCAGTGATCGCAGTATGGTCGAAGGTGGCCCGGGGGGCGCACGAACACCGAGCAGGAGTTTTCTCGTGATACCACTGCCACGCGCGCAAGTTGTCGCTAGCGCGATGCTGCTGGGGATAGCAGTTGGACTCGTCGCTGGAATGTCCAGCACCTTGATCGTGCACGAACCGGTGCGGCCCGACCTCTTCATCGGCGTCGTCGTCGCGATCCCCAGCCTGATCGGGTTCCTGATCTTGATCGCATCGACGCGTAAGTGGATGACCGCGGCGGCGGCCTTCATCCTGGCGATTTCTCCCGGGTGGTTCGGGATGTTGGCGGCGATACAGGTGATTCAGGGTGTCTGACAAAAACGTAGAAAACACGGTCGAGAAGAGCGCGGATATCGACGGCGCCGCCCCCGAGCTGGTGGACGGCGCGGAGAAGCCGAGCATCGTCGAAGGTGACTTGGCCGACCCGTTGGCTGTGCCTATCGATGACGGCAAGGCCAGGGACGGTCTCGACACCGCGACCTTCACCGCGTTCTCGGCCTTCAAGGACGACGACGATCTGGTTCCCACCGGCCGCATCGACACCGACGCGTTGCCTCTGACCGAGGCGTTCGACGTCGGCAGCGATCGCACCGGTGCGGTGCCGCTTGTGGGCGGGTCCAGGGCCGAATCGATGACTCCCGATCCGTACACCGGGGCGGTTCCCGTCGTCGGCGACGAGCCCGCCAAGCCGGTACGTGTACCTGCGGAGCGGGAACCGGCCTTCCTGAAGCGTTGGGTGCTACTGCTGGTGTTATTGGGGACCTGGATCCCCGCAGGCGCGGTCGGCTTGCTGCTTTATCAGAACTGGTTCGCGACGCTGTTGCCGCACGACCGCATCATCGCGGTCACCTACGTGTTGATCTGGGTGTTTGCCGCTGTGGTGGTGGCGTTGCTGCTGGCCATGGTCGAGCCGCGCCCGATCATCGTCGCCCTTGCTTTCGCGGTCTTGACGGCGCCGGCCATCTCGGTGGCGGCCGCGGGCGTCAAGTACGGGTATGTGGCCTGCACCGCGCCGTCGGTGCCCGGGGTTCAGTCACTGTGCCCGGAACCGCTGCGCAGTTGGGGCATCCAGTACCGAGACCGGGCTTGAGGCTCCCCGCCTGACACCGTCCTACTAGTGTGGAGCTCGTGACTGCACACTATGACGTCGTCGTTCTCGGAGCCGGTCCCGGTGGTTATGTCGCGGCTATTCGCGCAGCCCAGTTGGGCCTGACAACAGCCATCGTCGAGGAGAAGTATTGGGGCGGAGTATGCCTCAACGTGGGTTGTATCCCGTCCAAGGCGCTACTGCGCAACGCGGAGCTGGCCCACATCTTCACCAAGGAGGCCAAGACCTTTGGCATCAGCGGTGAGGCCACGTTCGATTTCGGTGCCGCGTTCGACCGGAGCCGCAAGGTCGCCGAGGGGCGTGTGGCCGGTGTGCACTTCCTGATGAAGAAGAACAAGATCACCGAGTACGAAGGTGTCGGCACCTTCACCGACGCCAACACCTTGGCGGTCAAGAAGGCGGACGGCTCGACCGAGACATTGACCTTCGCCAACGTGATCATCGCCACGGGCAGCAGCGTGCGGCTGGTGCCGGGGACCTCACTCTCGGAGAACGTGGTCACCTACGAAAAGCAGATCCTCACGCGTGAGCTGCCCGGGTCGATCATCATCGCCGGTGCCGGTGCCATCGGCATGGAGTTCGCGTACGTGCTGAAGAACTACGGCGTGGACGTCACCATCGTCGAGTTCTTGCCGCGGGCGTTGCCCAACGAGGACGCCGAGGTGTCCAAGGAGATCGAGAAGCAGTACAAGAAGCTGGGAGTCAAGATCCTCACCGGCACCAAGGTGGAGTCGATCCAGGACGATGGTGCAGCGGTCACAGTTCGCGTCAGCAAGGACGGTCAGGAGAGCGAGCTCGTCGCCGACAAGGTGCTGCAGGCCATCGGATTCGCGCCGAACGTCGAGGGCTTCGGCCTGGATAAGACAGGGGTGGCTCTGACCGACCGCGGCGCGATCGCCATCGACGAGCGGATGCGCACCAACGTGCCGCATATCTACGCGATCGGTGACGTCACCTCCAAGCTTCAGTTGGCGCACGTCGCCGAGGCGCAGGCCGTCGTTGCCGCCGAGACCATCGCCGGTGCAGAGACTTTGGAGCTCGGCGATTACCGCATGATGCCCCGGGCGACGTTCTGCCAGCCGCAGGTGGCCAGCTTCGGGCTCACCGAGGAGCAGGCCCGCGCCGAGGGATACGACGTCAAGGTGGCCAAGTTCCCGTTCACCGCGAACGGCAAGGCGCACGGTCTGGCCGACCCGACCGGGTTCGTGAAGCTGATCGCCGACGCCAAGTACGGCGAGCTGATCGGCGGGCACCTGATCGGCCCCGATGTCTCCGAGCTGCTCCCGGAACTGACGCTCGCGCAGAAGTGGGATCTGACGGTTAACGAATTGACACGGAATGTGCACACGCACCCGACGTTGTCCGAGGCGTTACAGGAGGCGTTCCACGGGCTCGCGGGCCACATGATCAACTTCTAATTCCACGAGCAAGGGGGGAACGTGGCGGAGCGGGTTGGCATACAAGCCTGGCGTGAACTGCTCGATTCAATGATCGAGAACAAGCGTCGTCATGCATTGGTGGACGACGGGCTGTACCCGATGACGTATCCGAATCCGGGTGCCAACGAGGAAGAGCTGAGCGCTGCCGAGGTGCGGCTCGGCCGTCCTCTGGATCCGCAGTACCGGGAATTCCTCGGGCTTGCCAATGGCTGGCAGCGTTATCACTTCGGCACAAATCTATTGGGTACCAGCGATATTGGTATCGGAGATCGCTGGGATGAGACCGTTCGCACCATCGCGCAGTGGTTTGACGAGACCGATATCGCCGAAGACCTTGGCATCGTGAATGATTCGACCCAGTTTGCGCCGATCGCCGATACCGACAACGGCTACGCCGGCTGTCTCTATCTGTACTCCGGGCAGGCCGACGAAGCGCAACCGGGCAGTGTGTTCCCGCTGGATATCGACTCGCGGACCATGTGGCCCGATCTGTACTCGTATCTCCATCACGAGAGTCTCGAGCAAGGCATGTACCTGGCCGAACAGGAGATGGGACCCCACGCGCGGACGTGGCAGCGCGACATCCGCCCCTCGCCTCCGTCGATGGCCGATATCGTGGCCAAGCTCGTCGAGTTGGCGTCGATTATCGACGCCGATGACTCGGTGCGGACCTACCCGGGAGCCAACAAGGCCGAGTTGGACCTTCTGGCAGGACATTTCGGTGGGACACTGCACCCCGAACATCGGGAGCTGTTGGCGGTCACCAACGGATTGATGTGCGGATACATCGGTGAGGTTCTCTCCGTAGAACAGATTCTCGACGGGAAACGTTGGCAACAGGGAATTCTCGGTGCACAACGGTTCCACGACGAACTCGAGAGCAAGAGCGTGGCCATGTTCGGTCCGGGCTCTCGTGAGCAGCTCTTGGTGCTACAGATCGTGGGTGAAAGCGCTGCCGTGCCTTTCGCCGTCGCGCCCGGTGAGCTGCTTGCGATCGACGCGCACGGTGAAATCCGTGGTTTGGTGCGTGACGCGCAATCCAAGCTTCGCGGCAGCTGGTACCCGCCGTTCGGCGGAGTCCGGGAGTATCTGCTGAAGGTGTGCGACCACATCTGGGATCAGATCGCTCGTAACCGTTGACCGTCGGCATGCCCCCGCGTAGCTTCGCGCCATGTCGACCACTGACGAACTGCTTGACAATGCCAAGGCATACGCCGCGCGCTTCGACAAGGGTGATCTGCCGTTGCCGCCGGGACGCAAGATCGCGGTAGTGGCATGCATGGATGCTCGGCTGAATCCCTATGGACTGCTGGGTCTTCAGGAAGGCGATGCCCACGTCATCCGTAACGCCGGTGGGGTGATCACGGAAGACGAGATCCGGTCGCTCGTCATCTCGCAGCGGCTGCTGGGCACCGAGGAGATCATTCTCATTCACCACACCGATTGCGGCATGCTGACTTTCACCGACGATGCCTTCAAGCGCACGATCCAGGACGAGACCGGGATCAAGCCTTCATGGTCGGCTGAGGCCTTCGCCGATCTGGACGAGGACGTCCGTCAATCCGTCGCGCGGATCAAGGCCAACCCATTTGTTCCGCGGAAGGGTAGCGTGCGTGGTTTCGTCTACGACGTTACGAACGGTTCATTGAGGGAAGTGGTGTAGCCGGCGTGCCGCTCAGCCGAGCAGAGCGGGCGTGCGTATCGGTGCAGGCCAAGGCAAGGCCAGGTGCTCGCGCAGTGTGGTGCCGGGATATTCGGCACGGAAGATGCCCCGACGCACCAGGATTGGTACCACCTGCTCGGTGAACAGCTGAAACTGGCCGGGTAGGCCCGAAGTGCTCACGATGAAGCCGTCCGCCGCGCCTTCGGTGAACCACAGCTCGATCTGATCGGCTACCTGCTCGGCGGAACCGACGAATCGAGTGCCGAAGGCATTCAATGTGCGGTACAGGAACTCCCGGACCGTCGGGTTACCTACGGTGGCAAGGTGTTTGTACCCGTCCAGCGCCGTCTGATGGGTTTCGGTGCTGGACGGAAACGCGGATTCCGGTACGGGGCCGTCCAGGTCGGCGCCGACGACGTCGACATCCACCTCGAGCAGCCAACCCGCCTGGTACTCGGGGATGAAGTGTTCGTAGACGGTGCTTTCCACGGCACGTGCCTCGGCCTCGGTGGAGCCCACGACCACACCGAGCGACGGGGTGACCAGAGGGACGAAGGCGCGTCCGGCAGCACGGGACTCCAGATGCAGTTGGCGATAGAAGTTCTTGGCGCGGTCGATGTCGGTCTGCCCGGTAAAGACCACCTCGGCATGCTTGGCGGCGAAGGCCCTTCCGGTGGTGGAGGACCCGGCCTGAAAGATCACCGGTTGCCCTTGGCGCGACGGAGTGACGCCAAGCGGTCCCTTGACCTTGTGAAATTCTCCGTCGTGATTTGTGACATGAATTCTGTTGATATCGCTGTAGATTCCTGTGGTCCGGTCCTCGATGACGGTGTCGGACTCAAAGGAATGCCACAGCGACTGCACGACCTGCAGTGTTTCCTCGGCCAGTCGGTAGCGCTCATCATGCGGGAGGAAGCCGCGTTCACCGAAGTTGGCGGCCGCGGCCTGCGCGAAGCTCGTCACCAGGTTCCATCCGGCGCGTCCAGCGCTCAAATGATCAAGCGACAGCAGCTGGCGCGCCAGGTGATACGGCGGTTGGAAGGTCGAGGAGCCGGTCACGACCAGGCCCAAACGCTCGGTGACCGCGGCGAGGTACGAGGTGGCCGTCAGCGGTTCGAAATCCTCGGTGGATTTGTGAGCCCAGGTGGCCTCCGGGCCGAAGTTCAGACCGTCGGCGAAGAAGATGGCGTCGAACTTCGCCGCCTCGGCTGCTTTCGCAGTCGCGACGAGGGTGTCGAGTTGGTTGGGCGGGCCGTTCTGGACGCCGGGCAGCCGCCATGCGCCACCGGCACGCACATTGCCGAAGGCAAGCAGGTGAAGCTGGCGAAGAACATCAGCCATGGCGTGACTCCTAGAAATTGGTGCCGGCAAAGGGCTTTGCGCCGGTGGCGAACAGGGCGTCGGCGGCATTGATCGCCGCCGTCGTGTGCGCGGACACCAGCCCGGCACGCGCCAGCTGTGTCCACGTGTTGTCGCCGAGATAGAGCGATCCCAGTGCGGAGATGCTCAACGACAGGTCGGGAGTATGCTGAGTGCGTCGCACCTTGTCGGCACCGACCGAGAACCGCGCCGAGTTATGTGGCAGCAGATTGTCGGTCACCTCGATCACCACCGGTGCGGTATCGGCGTACGTGCGTGCGGCCAACGCCGCCTCCACGTCGATCAGCCGCAGCCAGGTCTCGTCGCGAATGCCGGTCACTGTGACCGACCTGGGGTCGGTCACCAGATGGGGCAGCGGGTCGTCGATGGGGCGTGGGCCGAGCTCGATGACATCGACCAAATCCAAATCGAGCAGATGGCCGACCAATGCGCGGTAGGCCTCATCGCTATGCGCGACAAGGTCGTCGACCGATATGGTGCGGGCGCTGCTGGCGAACCATTCGGCGGTGTCCCGCGGTCGGTATCGCACATACCCTTGCGCGTGAGTGGCCACGTAGTGCTTCACGGGGTCGGCGGCCTCGAAGAGCTCGTGCAGCCGCCACCACTGCGGTGGACGCGCCACGGAGCCGGCCCAGGCAGCACGTTCGTAGATGGCGGCGAGCCGATCCGACGACGCCGACGCGTCGAGCAGGGTGATGGCCCCGGTGTCAATGGGGCTGTGCGGCAACGCCCGCCGCCGTTGGATCCGGTAACTGGCGCTGCTGGTCGCCACTCCATAGCCGAAGCGGCCGTAGATCACCGCTTCGGAGGCGCGCAGGCTGGCGACGATCTCGCCCCGCCCGGCGATATCGGTGAGCTGCCGGGTAACCAGGGCGGTGAGGATTCCGCGGCGGGTATGAGTGGGTAGTACGCCGATATGTGTGACCGCTGCATGCGGAACCCGCGAGCCGCCGGGAACGGTGAGCCAGCTGGTGTACGAATCGGCTCCGCCGACAAGGTCGGTGTCATCGAAGGCACCCAGATAGCGTCCTTCTTCAAGCAATTCGTCGGCGGCATACTCGCCAAGTGGCGGTAGCCCGACCATGGCGCGCCAGAACACCGCGAAGGCACGTTCGCGTTCTGCGGAGGTCTGCAGGAAGCGAATGTCCGTCACGGCTGGTGGCCCTGCGTGGTGTCTGCGTGGCGTCCCAGTCCGCTGAGGCTGCGCGGTAACGGCCACTCATCGGTCAACAGGTAGCGACCGATCTCACGCTGCCGATACGGCAGCGGATCGTGCGTGGTGTGGGTACGTGCGTTACGCCAGTAGATGTCCAAGCCAACGGAATTGGCTGTCGATCTGGCGCCGGTGGCCTGGTAGATGTTGTGCGTCACGTCCAAGGACACCTCGGTGGCGATCGACTTGGCTTGATCTACCCGAATCGCCAATGCGCCCCATTGGGCCGCGTTGGGTGTTTCACCGGCCCCCAGGGCCTGTTCGAATTCCCGTGTCACCGTGTCGGCGAGGGCGATTCCTGCCGCGATACCCGCGGACAGCCGACCCAGCAGCTGTTGGTGGTAGGGGTCCTCGGTGACCTGGGTGGAATGTGCTTCCGGCCACGGCCTGCCCTGTTCCCTGATGTAGGTGACGCCGGCGGCGAGTGCCCCCTCGGCGATCCCGAGGTAGAGATGGACGAATATCAGCTGGCTGAACAGTGCCCGCAGGCCGTCGCGGCGTTCACGGGATCCATCGGATGCCGAGAGCTCGGCAAGGCCGGTGAGCACCTCGTCATGACGCAATAGGACACTGTCGAATTCGACACTCCCACTTGCGGTAAGCCGCTGCCCGAGGTTGTCCCAGTCGTCGTTGAATCGCAGTCCTTCCCGGTCGCGGGGGATGACCGCGTTGATCGGTTCGTCTTCATACAGGAGCACGGTGATCAGATCGGCGAGAGCGACACCGGTGGCGAACGTCCGCTTCCCGTCGACCCGATAGCCCTCGTCGGTTCGGGTGACTCTGATACCCGGGTCGCGCGGGTTACTGACACTGCCCTGAAACCAACCGAGTTCACCGACTCCGCGGGCGATGTGTTCACGCTGCGACGGCGACCCGAGAATGTGCGTCCACACACCGTTGGAGTAGTGGTAGAGCAGCAGCTGGCCGATTGATCCGTCCGCTGCGGCGATGATCCGGCTGAGCTGCAGAGCCTGGGTCAAACTCCCGCCGGCTCCGCCGAATTCGCGTGCGGTGGCGAAGGACAACAGGCCGTACTCGCGTAGTAGTCCGATTTCGCCGCTCGGGTTCTGGTTGGCTCGGTCGCGGTCCAGCGCGGTGGCGGCCAGCTGGTCGGCAACGCGCTGGGCGGTCCGCCTCCATTCGGAGAACTCGGAGTCGCTGACGCCTTGATAGACCAGGACTGATGACGTTGCGGCGGTGGTCATGTGACGAGTACTCCTGGACTGTTGGTATCGGCAGGCTCGGACTCGGGCTCCTCATGGAGGACCTCGAGGATGCCGAGCTCTGTCAGTCGTTCCTTTTCGGATTCGGAAAGTGTTTGGATGGAACCGATCCGGGCAGCGACCTCGGGACGGTGGGCGCGCAGATACCAGTAGCGCAGCAGCCCGGCGAGCAGAATCGCACCGAAGATGAGCGGCAGGATGTTGAAGGGGAACTTGGGTACCGGATAGAAATTGCTGAAGATCACGTACCCGATGGCCAGGGCCGCGGCGGTCGAGACGACGAGCCGGGCCGGGGTGAGTGCCTTGATGCGATACAGCCAGATGGGTGTGGCGACCACCACAAGCAGATAGCTGACCAGAAAGCCCCAGTTGGCCACGTAATTTCCGTAGACGTCGAACACCAGCCTGCCGACCGAACTGAGTGTGGCGGTGACGGAGAAGGCCGTCGCGATGATTCCGATCAGGAAGATGCCGGCGACCGGAGTCTTGTAGACCGGGTGCACCCGGGCCAGGGCTGCGGGCAGTGCCCCCTCGTGGGCGAGGGTGAAAAGACCCCGAGCCGCCGAATTGATGACTGCGGTGACAAACACGATGAACGCGATGGTCACCGCCAGGCTTATCGGATAGATCGCCCATGCGACACCGGAGTTGGTGGCGACCTGAGGAAGTATCGCGCTGTCGCCGTCGATGTTCCGGAACTGCAGGATTTGTGGGTAGGTGGCCAGGATGTAGAGCACGCCGATGATCAAGACGACACGCAGCAGCGACCGCGCGATGGTGCGGTGCGCGTCGCGGGACTCGGCGCCCAGAGACGCGACGCTCTCGAATCCCGCGTACGCGCCGACCGCGGTGACGGCCGCGATGAAGGTGGTGCTGTTGCCCAGGTTCGTCAGTGACCACTGCTCGGTGTCGATGCGCCAGCCGTAGCTGACATATGAAGCCACGACGATGATGAGAATCAATGCAGTGGCGATGATTTCGAAGACGAGCTCGTACTTCGCAGAGATGGAGACGCCGCGATAGGGAAGGTAGACGGCGACCGCGACGACCACCGCGACCAGTGTGAGTTTGAAACCCGTTGCCTCTGAGTGGATCCCGATGGCGTCGAGGAAGGATTCGAAGTACAGCACGCCGCCGAGGGTCCCCGTGGTGGCGAAGGTGACGTACCCGATGAGCAGGCTGAAGCCGGCGGCGTACGCGGCCCCAGGTCCCAGCCCGTTGCCGGCATATGTGCCGAGCGAGCCCGAGGACACCGTCCGTTTGGCTTGAAAGCTGATGGTGGTGGCGATCAGGACCACCGCGACCAGACCGATCACCGCCGCCCAGGCGGCGCCCTTACCGGCCGCCACGAACAGGGAGAACGGTACCGTCGCGACCGCGACGCTAGGGGCGGCGGCCGCCAGGCCCTGGGCGAACACGCCCCAGGAGCCCACCGCGTCGCGTTCGAGTCCGTGTGCGTCGGCGGCCTGCAGCGATCGGCCGTTGACGGTCAGCTGATGGGCGGGTGTGGACATGAGGCGATACCTTCGTTTGGCGGGTGGGCTGAAACTGGCAGCGCGCAAACGAGATTGCGCGCCTACCTACAGTCCTTGGCCAAGCGCATGAACCGATGGTGAGGCGGCATCAGGAAGGTGTCAACGGCGTCGATCGAGCCGTCGCCGGTACCTGCGAGAACTTTCGTGGCGGCCTGCGCCGAATCTTTCCCTTGACCTGGAGTCGACTCCAGGTTCTACCGTGGCTCTGTGAGCACACGTGAGCCGCACAATGACGGGTTTCCCATCTCCCACGTCGCCCAGCGGACGGGGCTGTCGATCGATGCGCTGCGCTGGTTCGAACGCGAGGGACTTTTTCCCCGGGTGCCGCGCGACGGCGGCGGTCGGCGACGTTTCAGTGAAGACGACATCGAACGCGTCCAGCTGATGCTGCGGTTGCGCCGTACCGGCATGCCGGTACGGGACATGCGGCGGTTCATCGAGCTGCTGGCAGGCGGTGCGGAGACTCACGCCGAGCGTCTGGAACTGCTATTTGCTCAGCGCGTGCGCATCATGGCCTCGATGGAGCGGCTTACCGAAGACCTCAAGGTCGTCGACTTCAAGGTCGCGTACTACACGGAGTCGGTCAATGGCGCCTCGGCTCAACCGGCCGGACACACGAAGGGTTGACATGAAATACACACAGATCGGCAGTCTGCCGGTATCACGAATCGGCTTGGGCGCCATGTCGATGTCTGCTTACTACCGCGCGATTGGTGCCGAAAGCGGGCCGGACGAAGCGGCCTCGATCCGCACGCTCCAGCACGCATTGGATCTGGGCATCAGCCTGATCGATACCGCAGAGATCTACGGCCCCTTCGCCAACGAAGAGCTTGTCGGTAAGGCCATCGCTGGCCGGCGCGAAGATGTCGTCCTTGCCACCAAGTTCGGATTGGTGTCCCACGGCAACGGTGGACCACAGATCCTCGACAGCTCGCCGGCGAATATCGCTGTCGCGGTGGAAGGTTCGTTGCGGCGGCTCGGTGTCGACCACATCGACCTGTACTACCAGCATCGTGTCGACCCGAATGTGCCCATCGAGGACACCATCGGGGCGGTGGCCGAGCTGGTGCAACAAGGGAAGGTTCGGTATATCGGGTTGTCGGAGGCGTCTGCCGGGACGATTCGCCGGGCGCATGCTGTTCATCCGATCACCGCGCTGCAGAACGAGTATTCGTTGTGGACCCGCGATATCGAGGATGAGATCTTGCCGACTGTCCGGGCCCTTGGCATTGGCCTGGTCGCCTATTCGCCGCTTGGCCGGGGCTTTCTCACCGGTGCCATCAGCTCGCGGGACCAACTGGCCGACGGTGACTTCCGTAAGGAACAGCCGCGGTTCAGTGCAGAAAACTTCGATGCGAACCTGGCCCTGGTGGAGGAGGTTCGCTCGGTGGCGTCCTCGATTGGGGCGACCAGCGCGCAGGTAGCGTTGGCGTGGCTGCTCACTCGTGGTGACGACATCGTGCCGATACCTGGGACCACGAAGGCCTCGCGTGTCGACGAGAACGCCGGCGCGGTAGATATCGAACTGCTACCAGAGCATCTGACGCGCCTCGAGAGTCTTACCGCGGCGGCGGGAGATCGGTACAGCGCCGAACATCTCGCCCGTCTGGAGAGCTAGCGTCGGCCGGTCGGGCTGCTAGTGGTCCAGCGGGATGCGCAACGATGACATGGTCGCGGCCAGGCCGTCGTACTGGGTGACGAGCAGACAGAAGCCGATGAGCTGACGGCGGTCCAGGAACGCGGTGAGCCCGTTCCAAGCTTCATCGGAAAGTGTTCTGGTGGTGAGGATCTCGTCGACACCGGTGATGAGCGCGCGCTCTTTGTCGGTGAGTCCCTCGGCATCGGCTCCGGCGAAGATCCGCTCCTGATACGCCGGATCGATGCCGGCGGCCTTGGCGATGCGGGTGTGGTGCTGCAGTTCGTACTCACATTCGCGTACGTGGGCCACGCGCAGGATGATCACCTCGGTGTCGCGAGTGGAGAGTTTGGTGCCGCGCAGGATGGCTCCGGAGTAGGCCAGCCACGGCCAGAATCGGACGCCGGTCTGCCCGAGTGTGGTCGCCAGATGCATTTCCGGCACGCTGATGGCGCGCGCCATGCCCTTGGCGATTACCCAGTTGATCGGTCCGAGCTCGCGCAGACCACCTGTTGGGATACGACCACTGCTCACGGGTGAGCTCCTTCCTGCAGAACGAGGTATGGCGACACCGTACTGCGATGCTCATCCAGGTCGAGTGCCCGGCCGAGCGCGGGAAAGGCACGCTGGGGACAGTTGTCGCGTTCGCACACGCGGCAGCCCACGCCGATCGGCGTGGTCGCACCCTCGGAGGACAGGTCCAGCCCCTGCGAGTAGACCAGCCGGTGCGCATGTCTCAATTCGCAACCCAGCCCGATCGCGAAAGTCTTACCGGGCTGGCCGTACCGCGATGCGCGCCGCTCCACGGTGCGGGCCACCCATAGGTAGTTGCGCCCGTCGGGCATCTGCGCCACCTGGACCAGGATCTTGCCCGGGTTGCCGAAGGTTTCGTATACGTTCCACAGCGGACAGGTGCCGCCGCTGGAGGAGAAATGGAACCCGGTGGCCGACTGACGTTTGGACATGTTTCCGGCCCGATCCACGCGCACGAAGGAGAACGGCACTCCCCGCATCGACGGACGCTGCAGGGTGGACAGCCGGTGACAGATGGTTTCGTAGCTCACCGAGTAGAAGGCCGAGAGCCGTTCGATGTCATATTGGAAGTCTTCGGCCACCCCGTGGAATTGGCGGTAGGGAAGGACGGTGGCGGCGGCGAAGTAGTTGGCCAGGCCCAGCCGCGCCAGCTTGCGTGATTCTTCGGAGGTGAACTTGCCGTCGTCGACCATGGTGTCGATGAGATCGCCGTACTCCAGGTAGGCCAACTCGGCGGCCAGCTTGAACACCTGTTGGCCACCGGAGAGGTGGTTGCTGATCTCCAGCGTTTTGGTTCCCGGGTCGTACTTGTGTAAGACGCTGTCGCCCAGGTCGATTCGTCGGGCGATCTGCACCCCGTGCACCTCGGTGAGGCGGTCGGCGATCTCGCGGGCCAGGTCTGCCCGATGCATCCGCGTACGAACCGTCAGGTCTTCGGCCGCGGTGTCGAGCTCATGCAGATAGTTGTGCCGCTGATAGAAGTAGTCGCGTACTTCCTCGTGCGGCATGGTGATGGAGCCGCTGCCGCTGCCGTCGGTGTAGCGGTCCTCGGTCGCCGCCGCCAATTGCGTCGTCGTGATCCGATAGCGCCGGTGCAGATTGACCATGGCGCGGGCCAATGCGGGGTGCCCGGCGACCACGTCGGCGATCTCCGCGGGGTCGACGTCGATGTCCAGGTCCTTGTCCTGCACCACCTCGCGCAGTTCGGCGATCAGACGGCTGTCGTCCTGGGAGGAGAAGAACGTCGCGTCGACACCGAACACCTCGGTGATGCGCAGTAGGACCGCAACAGTCAGCGGCCGGACATCATGCTCGATCTGGTTGAGGTAGCTCGGGGAGATCTCCAGCATCTGGGCGAGCGCGGCTTGGCTGAAGCCGCGTTCGCTGCGGAGTTGACGAAGGCGCCCTCCAACGTACGTTTTGGACACGTTGACCAGCGTACTCGCCTTGCGAACGCCGCCTTCGCAGTCTTGGCAAGGTTTCGGTCCGGCCGGATCATCGTCGCCTGGGCCGCCGATGATCCGGAGGGCACCGAGCGATCAAGCTGGTTTGCTTTCTGGGCCCGCCCGACCGAGGCTCACCGGCGAACATGCTCCGCGGAGTTGCCTCTCGCTATGACCGGCGTCACTGAGGCCGGTCATTCGGCCCTGGGGTCATAGGGGTAGGGGTCTCAGCTGCTGATTGGCCATCTGTTCACCCATTCGTACTAATTGGGATAACCGCCCGCGATCGTTGCCTGTGTTTCCGTGCAGTAAATCTGTACACGCCTGTATCCCAAATAGCGTGCTACTCATTCCATATCGGGTGTGCAACGGGCACATACGCGGCTCTCATGCATGGTCTAATCTTTAACGGCCGGGGAGCACCGTTGAGGTGTTCCGCGTTTTGCAATTTGGGTGCGGATGTCCGAGCATGGTGCCGGATGCGGAGATAGACGAGGAGGGTTCCGATTCTTCGGCTTTTGATGCGTCTGTGGATTCCACTGCTGGTGCTTGCGGTAATTGCTGCCGGCGGATTTACCGTGTCGCGGCTCCACGGCGTTTTCGGTTCGGAAAAGCGCCCTTCTTACGCAGATACAAATGTCAGTGACTCTAAATCGTTTGACCCCAAGAAGATGTCTTATGAGGTTTTCGGGTCACCGGGGAACGTTGCCGATATCAGTTATTTCGACGTCAATGGCGATCCGCTGTTCATTCAAAAAGTGCCACTTCCGTGGTCGGTGAAATTCGAGATCGGCAAGACCACCGCGGTGGGAAGCATCATGGCGCAGGGCGACGGCCGCAGTATCGGGTGCCGCATCATCGTGGACGATGAGGTCAAATCCGAGAAGGTGACAAACCAGACCAACGCGTTTACCTCGTGCCTCCTGAAGGCCGCATGAGCGCGGACGACGGCAAAGGTCAATCGCACCGGCCGGTAATGGCAACCATTATCCGCCGCGGCGCGGTGTTCATTATTCTGGGCTGGCTGGCGATCACGGTCTTGCTGACCGTGAAGGTGCCGCCCCTGGAGATTGTCGAGCGAGAGCATTCGGTCTCACTCAGCCCTCCGGATGCGCCGTCCGTCAAGGCGATGACGCAGATGGGCAAGGTTTTCCAGGAGTCCAATTCCGAGAGTGTCGCGGTGATCGTGCTCGAGGGGGAGAACACCCTCGGCGACGATGCGCACAAGTATTACGACGCCGTCATCCGTCAGTTGAAAGACGATCCGAAGCATGTGCAGCATGTCCAGGATTTCTGGGGTGATCCGCTGACCTCCGGTGCTGCGCAGAGTGCCGACGGAAAAGCCGCTTATGTGCAATTGAATCTCACCGGCCGCTTTGGCCAGGCCGACGCGAATGAATCGGTGGAAGCCGTTCAGAAGGTCGTGAAGGAAACCCCGGGGCTGCCACCGGGGGTCAAGGCATACGTCACGGGACCGGCGGCCGTTGTCTCCGACATGGCCGAGAGTGGAAACCGGACGGTCATTCTCATCACCCTGGTGAGCGTCGGCGTGATCTTCCTGATGCTGCTCCTGCTCTACCGATCGTTCATCACCGTCATCATCTTGCTGTTCACGGTCGGCATCGAGCTGCAGGTCGCGCGAGGACTTGTCGCGTTCCTGGGCATGCACGGGATCGTCGGCCTGACGACGTTCGTCGTCAATCTGCTGGTATCCGTGGGTATCGCTGCGGGAACCGACTACGGCATCTTCTTCGCGGGGCGCTATCAGGAAGCGCGTCAAGCAGGCGAGGATCGCGAATCCGCTTACTACACCACCTACAAGGGTGTGGCGAAGGTGGTCTTGGCATCGGGCCTGACCATTGCCGGCGCGATCGCGTGCCTGCACTTCACCCGCCTGCCGTACTTCAAGCCGCTGGGTATCCCAGGCGCGGTCGGCATCCTGGTCGCGGTGGCGGTCGCGCTCACCCTGGTGCCCGCGTGCATCGCAGTCGGCAGCCGCTTCGGGATCTTCGATCCCAAACGTCAGGTGACGACCCGCAGATGGCGGCGCATCGGTACTGCGATCGTGCGGTGGCCCGGTCCGATCTTCGCCGCGACCGTGGCGATCGCGCTGATCGGACTGTTGACGCTGCCCGGGTACAACCCCAGCTACACCGATGCGAAGTACATCCCGCAAGACATTCCCGCGGTTCAGGGGCTTACCGCCGCCTCGCGGCATTTCCCGGAATCGAAGATGTCTACGCCGGACATCTTGTTGATCGAGGCCAATCACGACATGCGTAATTCGGCCGACCTCCTGGTGTTGAACAGGCTGGCCAAGGCTGTCTTCGCGGTGCCGGGCATCGCCAATGTCCAGTCCATCACCCGGCCCGAGGGCACACAGATCGAACACTCCTCGGTGCCCTTCATGCTGAGCATGTCGAACGCGAGCCAGCGTTTGAGCTTGCCGTTCCAGCGCGCGCGGATGGACGACATGCTCAAGCAGGCCGACGACATGTCGAAGACCATCGCCCTCATGCAGCGCATGTCCGAACTGATGAGTCAGATGGTGGACACCACGCACCGTATGGTCGGCACCACCAAGGACCTCCAGCAGGACATGCGGACGCTCCGGGACCACATCGAGGATTTCGAAGACTTCTGGCGGCCGATCCGCAACTACTTCTATTGGGAGAAGCACTGCTTCGACATCCCGATCTGCTGGTCGATCCGTTCGATCTTCGATGCGCTTGACGGCGTCGACCAGGTGACCGACAAGATGCAGACGCTGGTCGGCGACCTCGACGAGCTAGACAGATTGATGCCGCAGCTGCTCGAACAGTTCCCGATCATGATCGAGACCATGAAGAGCACGCGCGAGTCGATGCTGACGATGCACAGCACGATGTCGGGCATCTTCGCCCAAATGGATGAGTCCACCGAGAACTCGACGGCCATGGGCAAGGCCTTCGACGCCTCGAAGAACGACGACTCTTTCTATCTGCCTCCGGATGTCCTGAAGAACAAGGACTTCCAGCGCGTCATGAAGATCTTCATGTCGCCCGATGGCAAGTCCTCACGCATGCTGATATCCCAGCGGGGAGACCCGGCGACGCCCGAAGGCATTTCACGGGTGGAGCCGATCAAGACCGCGGCGGAAGAAGCGCTCAAGGGAACTCCGCTGGAGCACGCCAAGCTCTCGCTGGCGGGTACGGCGGCCGGTGTCAGCGAGCTGGTGGAGGGTTCCAAATACGATCTGTTGATCGCAGGCGTCGCGGCACTGTGCCTCATTTTCATCATCATGCTGTTGATGACCCGGAGCCTGGTCGCGGCCTTGGTGATCGTCGGCACGGTCGCGCTGTCGCTGGGTGCCTCCTTCGGCCTGTCCGTCCTTGTGTGGCAACACATTTTCGGAATCCAGATCAACTGGGTGGTGCTGGCCATGTCCGTCATCGTGCTGCTCGCGGTGGGATCTGACTACAACCTGTTGCTGGTCTCGCGCATGAAGGAAGAACTCGGTGCGGGACTCAATACCGGCATCATCCGGGCGATGGGCGGCACCGGCAAGGTGGTGACGGCCGCCGGCCTGGTCTTCGCAGCCACCATGGGATCCATGATCGTCAGCGACCTGCTCACCCTCGGGCAGGTGGGAACCACGATCGGCATGGGGCTGTTGTTCGACACCTTGATCGTGCGCGCGTTCATGACGCCCTCGATCGCCGCCCTTCTGGGCCGATGGTTCTGGTGGCCGCTGCAGGTGTCGCCCCGGCCGCGCGGTGCGGTGCACGGATGGAGGGGACCTCGCCTGGTCCGCTCGGTGCTGCAGAGGAACTGATGAGACCGGGAATGAGTGCTGAGACAGACTCAGCGCACTCGCGGCCGTTCATCGCGCGGACAATACGAACGCTGTCGCCTCTGATCATTTTGGGGTGGCTGGTGTTGATTCTGTATACGACACTGGCATCGGTCAATTGGGACTGGAGCAAGGCGATTCCCGCGCTGGAAACCGTGGGGGACGAGCGTTCGGTATCACTCATGCCGCAGGACGCACCGGCCGTCAAGGCCATCATGCGGATGGGCAAGGACTTCGAGGAGTCGAACTCCGACAGTTCCGCGATGATCGTCCTCGAGGGGAAGAATCCGCTCGGCGAGGACGCACATCGGTACTACGCCGAACTGGTTCGCGAGCTGCGGAACGATCCCAAACACGTCGAGCACGTGCAGGATCTGTGGGGCGACCGGTTGACCTCATCGAGTGTGCAGAGTCCCGACGAGAAGGCCGCGTATGTGCAGCTGAATCTCGTGGGAAACCAAGGCACCGCGCAGGGCGACGAGTCCGTGGCCGCGGTCCGGGAGATCGTCAAACGGACGTCCCCGTCGGCTCCGAAGGATGTCGAAACCTATGTGGCCGGTGCTGCGCCATTGGCGTCGGATATGCAGCACGCGGGCAACAAATCGATCCTGAAGATCACCGCGGTCACCGTTGTCATCATCTTCACGCTGTTGCTGATCCTCTATCGGTCAGTCATCACGGTGATCCTGCTGCTGATCATGGTGGGCGTTGAGCTGGCAGCCGCTCGTGGCATCGTCGCGTATCTCGGACACCACGACGTTTTCGTGCTCTCCACGTTCGCCGTCAACATGCTGGTCTTCCTGAGCATCGCGGCCGGTACCGACTACGGAATCTTCTTCTTCGGTCGATATCAGGAGGCGCGTCAGGCGGGCGAGGACCGCGAAACCGCTTATTACACAACGTATCGCAGTGTGGCTCCCGTGGTCTTGGCCTCAGGTCTGACCATCGCCGGAGCCATCCTGTGTCTGCATTTCACCCGGTTGCCGTACTTCCAAACCATGGGTATCCCCTGTGCCATCGGCATGCTGGCCGCGGTCGCGGTGGCGGTGACCCTGGTTCCCGCCGGTATTGCGGTGGCAAGCCGATTCGGGCTGCTCGAACCCAAGCGCATGTTGCGTGTTCAGCGGTGGCGCGGAGTCGGCACGGCAATCGTCCGCTGGCCTGCACCCATCCTGGTCGCCTCGCTGGCGGTGGCACTGGTCGGACTGTCCACCCTTCCGGGCTACAAGACGAGCTATAACGATCGGCTCTACATCTCCAGCGACATTCCGGCCAACCAGGGATTCGCCGCCGCTCAACGCCATTTCTCCGAGTCGCGGCTTACCCCAGACGTATTGCTGATCGAGACCGACCGGGATCTTCGAAACCCCGCGGATTTCCTGGTGTTGAACAAGGTGGCCAAGGCCATTTTCAAGGTGCGTGGGGTCTCGCGGGTCCAGGGGATAACCCGCCCGGAGGGCACGCCGATCGCCAACACATCGGTGCCCTTCTTGCTCAGCTTGCAGAGTGCCGGCCAAGTGCAGGCGACTCGATTTCAGAAGAAGCGCATCGCCGACATGCAAAAGCAGGCCGACGATATGGCCAAGATGATCTCGACGATGCAACGCACGTACGGCGTCATGAAGAAGATGTCCGAGACCACGCACCGGATGACGGCAGACACGCACGAGGTGCAGGAACTCACCGACGACTTGCGGGGCAGTATCGCCCTCTTCGACGACTTCCTCCGGCCGATTCGCAACTACTTCTATTGGGAGAAGCACTGTTTCGACATCCCCATCTGCTGGTCGATCAGATCGATCTTCGATGCGCTGGATGGGGCGGATGCGCTGGACGACGGGTTGGTCAGACTGGTCAAGGACATGGACCAGCTGGACGCGATCATGCCGCAGCTGCTTGTTCAGTTCCCTCAGATGATCGAGGTCATGCAGAGCATGCGGACCTCGGTGCTCACCATGTATGCCACCATGTCGGGTCAGTTCGCTCAGATGGACGAGACCACCGACGACGTGATGGCCATGGGACAGGCTTTTGACGCCTCGAAGAACGACGATTCCTTCTTCCTGCCCCCCGAGGTGTTCAGCAACCCCGACTTCAAACGTGCCATGAGCTCCTTCCTGTCGCCGGACGGAAAGACGGTGCGGTTCATCATTTCCCATAACGGTGACCCCATGTCGCCGGAGGGGATAACGCGGATCGAGCAGGTTCGGAACGCGGCCGAAGAGGCGCTCAAGGGAACACCGCTGGTGGGCGGCAAGGTCTACATCGCCGGGGCCGCGTCGACCGCCAAGGACTGGAAAGACGGTTCCACCTACGACCTGCTGATCGCGGGCATAGCGGCAATCTGTCTGGTGTTCATCATCATGCTCATCACCACCCGAAGTTTCATCGCCGCCTTGGTGATCGTGGGTACGGTGGCGCTGTCCCTGGGTGCGTCGTTCGGCATGTCTGTGCTTCTGTGGCAATACATCTTGGGGATCAATCTGCACTGGATGGTGCTGGCGATGTCGGTGATCATCCTCTTGGCCGTCGGATCCGATTACAACCTGCTGCTGGTCTCCCGAATGAAGGAGGAGTTGGGCGCGGGCCTGAACACGGGCATCATTCGCGCGATGGGCGGCACCGGAAAGGTGGTCACCTCAGCGGGATTGGTGTTCGCGGCGACGATGGCCTCGATGGTTGTCAGTGACCTGCAGATCATCGGTCAGATCGGTACCACCATCGGCCTGGGGCTGCTGTTCGACACTCTGATTGTGCGCTCGTTCATGACCCCGTCGATCGCGGCGCTCCTCGGCCGTTGGTTCTGGTGGCCACAGCGCGTGCGACCACGTCCGCCGAGCGCGCTTCGTCAGCCCGTGGGTGCTGCGGTCGCGGCTCCGTCTTCGGCCCGCCCGGATGACGATGATCCGACCACGGAGCTACCGCGGCTCGACAACTAAGTACGTTGTAGTTCAACCGGTTCAGTACATGAGGGCCCCTGAATAGATACTGAATAGATAAAGGCCGGACGCGAGTTCTCCTCGGCCCGGCCTTTGTCTGGGAAGACTCAGTACTTGTGGCAGCTGCGCACCATCTGCTGGAACACGGGGATGACGTATTCGATGCCCTGGTTGCCTCTGACTTGGTTGATCATGCTCACGCGCTTGTCTTTCGGTGCACCGAGGAACTCTCGCATGAACTGCTGGTTGGGTGGCGACGCGTCGAAGTACTCCGCGGCCATCGGGTTCTCCGCGTGCAGTGCCGCGTTCGCTTGATCGTACGTACAGGTGCTGTTCACCATCTCGTCGGTAACGGGGTCTGCGGAAGCCAGACCCGCCCCGGCGCTCAGCGCCATGGTGATACCGCCGACGGCTGCAATGGTTTTCGTCAGTGACAGTTTGTTCATGTTCTCAAGTGCCTCCTCGTACCGACCACATCAACTTTACGTATTCAGCCACGCTCAAGGCCTGAGGTGTTCCCAGGCCCATACCTATTTATACGTCCCACGATCCGTTGTGTTACCGCCAGCGAGAACATCGGCCTATTTCCGCTGCAAGAGCTGAAGTAGGTAACTTCCATACCCAGATTTGAGTAGCTTTTGGGCACGGGCGGCAAGTTGATCGTCATTGATGAAACCGGCGCGCCATGCAATTTCTTCCGGCACGCCAATTTTCAGACCCTGACGGCGTTCGATGGTGCGGACGTAATCGCTGGCATCCAGCAGCGAATCGAAGGTACCGGTGTCCAACCAGGCCGTTCCGCGCGGAAGGACTTCGACGGAGAGTCGGCCCTGATCGAGGTAGATCTGGTTGATCTCCGTTATCTCGTATTCGCCACGCGCGGACTTCTGAAGCGAGCGCGCGATCTCGATGACGTCGTTGTCGTAGAAGTACAACCCAGGAACCGCGTAATGAGACTTCGGGGACGCGGGCTTTTCTTCCAGGGACAGGGGAACCCCGGCGGCGTCGAACTCGACCACACCGTAAGCCGATGGATTGGCTACCCAGTACGCGAAAATCGCGCCACCGTCGATGTTCTCGAACCTGCGCAGACTCGTACCCAGGCCGGGTCCGTAGAAGACGTTGTCACCCAGCGCGAGCATGGCCGTGTCGGTGCCGATGTGCTCGGCCCCGATGACGAATGCCTGTGCCAGCCCCTCGGGTTCGGGCTGTACGGCGTAGCTCAGGTTGATACCGAATGCCGAGCCGTCGCCGAGAAGGCGCTCGAATGCCGGAGCATCAGCGGGCGTGGTGATCACCAGGATGTCGCGGACGCCGGCCATGATCAGTGTTGACAACGGGTAGTAGACCAGCGGTTTGTCGTAGACCGGCAGCAGCTGCTTACTCACACCCATCGTTATCGGGTGCAGACGAGTGCCCGAGCCGCCTGCGAGAATGATGCCGCGCAATGTCCGCTCCTACTCGACGACAAATACGAAGGATTCGTTGAGTTACGTTGCGGCGGGGACTTTTCTACATTGTCTTAGGCGCAACATGGGCCACCCTATCGCGTATGTAGGCCAGATGCCGGTGGAACCAAATGTTGGTGGTGGCGGCGGTGCGAGTACGTCGCGCAACGCTGGACCTGGACAAGTCCGTCAGGAGTGTACGGCGCGGGTGTGTTTTGCGATGGGATAGCGCGAGACTCGCAGTGCCGGAGGCTCGCTGCTATCGCATTGCCGCTGCCAATCGGGGTAGTTGTTTTACCTGTGGCAATCTGTGAAATTGAATTCATTCGGCCATAGCTGCGTGCTTGTCGTGGAATTTGGAGACGTGCGTACGCCCATTATGTTGAGGCTATCCGTAGCGCGTCAGATCGGTAATAATGACCGGCAGCACTGACGGCCATTCTGCGAGTACGCACGCACATATTTCGGGGAGGTCGAGAACGTCATGAAATTTGCCATGGCAAGTTATGGCACGCGTGGCGATATCGAACCTGCCGTTGCTGTTGGTCGAGAGCTGCAACGCCGTGGCCATGAAGTGCGCATGGCCGTCCCGCCCGATTTGATCGGCTTCACGGAATCGGTCGGGCTTTCTGCGGTGCCTTACGGAATTCATGTGGGGCCGCAGCTCGATGAGTACCGTGACTTGTGGACGTCGTGGACCCGTCACTTTTGGCGGGTCCAGGATCTGACTGCCTTGTGTCGTCAGGCATTGAAACTGGTGACTGAGCAGTGGTCGGAAATGGGCAGGACCCTTGTGTCGGTGGCAGAGGGAGCGGATCTGCTGTCCACCAGCGTGGGCTATGAAGAGCCGGCGGCCAATGTTGCCGAGTTCTACGGGATTCCGCTGGTGGCCCTGCACACAATGCCCTGGCGTCCTAATGGTCAGCTTTTTCCGGCCTTACCTGCGCCGCTGACCCGTACGGCGATGACCGCCTATGACTGGCTGACCTGGCGTGTGACCAAGAGAGCGGAAGATGCGCAACGGCGAGAGCTCGGCTTGCCCAAGGCGACGAGCCCTTCTCCGCAGCGGATAGGTGAGCGTGACTCGCTGGAAGTTCAAGCCTATGACGACATCTGCTTCCAGGGACTGGCCGACGAATGGGCGAAATACGGTGAGCGGCGGCCCTTCGTGGGTGCTCTCACCATGGAGTTGACGACAGAGGCCGATGACGAGGTCATGTCGTGGATAGCCGCGGGTCCGGCACCCATCTGCTTTGCCTCGGGCAGCATTCCGGTCGAATCTCCGGCCGAGACCGTCGAGATGATTAGTTCGGCATGCGCGGAACTGGGGGAGCGCGCGCTGGTGTGCGCCGGTGCAACTGACTTCAGCGGCGTGCGAATCTCCGATCACGTCAAAGTTGTCGGGGTGGTGAACTACGCCGCGGTCTTTCCGGTCAGTCGAGCGATCGTTCATCACGGAGGTTCGGGCACCACAGCGGCCAGCTTGCGTGCGGGCGTACCCACCTTGATCCTGTGGACCGTCGGTGATCAGCCGTTCTGGGGGAATCAGCTCAAGCGTATGAGAGTGGGTACATCCCGACGCTTTTCGACCACGACCCGAGATTCCCTGGTCTCGGATCTGCGCGAGATCCTCACTCCGGAATGCGCCACTCGGGCGCGCGCGATCGCCCCCCACATGTCCAAACCGCACGAGAGTGTCAGGAGAGCAGCCGATCTGCTGGAGACGAGAGCCTCCCGTGCATAGGTCGGTTGCTCGCCGGCCGCTGCCTGTAGCGGATGATCTTCGTGCGACGGAACCGCCATCATCGATATCATTGACCCGGAACGCATTACCGGTGCGTGCCGGTCACCTAGCTGCTCTGAAAAGAACGGGAGGCGTCGGCCTTGTCGAAATCCGTGCTCATTTCCGGTGGTGCAGGATTCATCGGATCCACGCTGTCGTCCCGCCTCGTGCAGGCGGGATACGACGTCGCGGTGATGGACGTCCTACACCCACAGGTACACGCCAGGGGACGTGAGATCGACCTGCCGTCCTCGGTGCGCTTGTTCACCGGAGACGTCACCCACGCGCCCGACTGGGATGCGGTACTGCGTCTGTTCGAGCCCTCTCAGATCGTCCACCTGGCCGCGGAGACGGGTACGGCGCAGTCGCTTTCGGAGGCAACGCGCCATGGCTCGGTCAACGTGGTCGGCACCACCCAGCTCCTTGATGCCCTGAGCCGTTCGGGGCTGGTGCCGGACCAGTTGGTGCTCGCGTCGTCGCGTGCGGTGTATGGCGAAGGCGCCTGGCAGTCCGGGGCACAGGTGTTCTATCCGCGGCCGCGTAGCCACGCACAGCTACTTGCCGGCGAGTGGGATCCGAGGGGGCCTGCCGGTGAATCTGCGACGTCTCTGCCCAGCTGCGCGGGTCGTACGGAGCCCCGCCCGACCAATGTCTATGCGGGCACCAAGCTGGCCCAGGAACACTTGCTGGCAGCGTGGGCCGCAGCTCACGACACGAATCTGAGCGTCCTGCGTCTGCAGAACGTCTACGGGCCCGGTCAATCGCTCACCAATTCGTACACCGGAATCGTCACGCTTTTCGCACGGTTGGCACGCGAGAAACAATCGTTGGAGGTGTACGAGGACGGACGGATAGTCCGTGATTTCGTGTTCATCGACGATGTTGTCGATGCGCTCTTCGCGGCGGTGCACACACCTGCCGTCGAGCGCCGCACCCTTGATATCGGGTCTGGCACTGCGACAACCATTCACGACTTGGCCCGCAAGGTCGCCGATATCTGTGCGGCGCCCGAGCCCGTTGTCGTCGGCAAGTTTCGGGACGGGGATGTGCGCGCGGCAAGCTGCGATATCGACCCGGCAACCGAACGTCTCGCCTGGAGCCCGAAGTGGTCGCTGGAGGATGGTCTGCAGGCACTTCTCGAATGGATCGACAAAGACTGCCCGAATCGTTTTTGAGCAGGCCGGCAGCTGATCGTGGATTGGCGACAGGCCATCCGCGGTACTCATGAATTATCAGTTGTGACAATGTTTTTCCAACCTGGTGTGGAAATTCCGGAAAGCGTGTTTAGGGACTGGGATGGCGATACGATGACGCTCCCAGCGAAAAGTGGCGGAGGCGCATGAAGCTCGGTTCTGTATTCGATCCACGAAACAACGCGCTGAACGCATGTCGGCTCGCGCTGGCGACCGAGGTGATCCTTTTCCACTCGTTCCCACTCACGGGGCGTGTGGTGGAATCACACGCAATACTTCAACTGCTGTTCTCGGTGGGAGTTGACGGATTCTTCGCGCTTTCAGGCTTTCTGATCACCGCAAGTTGGCTCCGCGACCCCAACGCGCGTGATTACTTCGTGGCGCGGGCTCTCCGAATCCTGCCGGGCTATTACGTCGTTCTCGCGGTGACGGCGTTTGTCATCGCGCCGCTGAGCGTGGCGATCCAGGGCGGCTCGGCGGCGAGGCTGCTCTTCTCCGGTGCGCCGATCGAGTACGTGTTGAAGAACAGTGCGCTGGTGCAGCTCCAGTTCGACGTGGGCGGGACACCGCGCGATATCCCCTACGCGGGAATCTGGAACGCGTCTTTGTGGTCGCTCGTTTTCGAGGTGATGTGCTACATCGCCGTGGCTGGACTCGGTCTGCTGGGGCTCGCGAGCCGTCGATGGACCGCGCCCGCGATACTGATCCTGGCGACGATTGCGGCGATCTTGTTGCCGCCGCTGACCTTCCCCGGGGTATGGACCATCCCGCAGCTTGCGGTGCGGAGCGCCATCATGTTTTCCGCTGGTGCGCTCTTGTATCAGTGGCGAGACGTGATACCGGCCCGCTGGTCACTTGTGGCGGTGAGCGTGGTGATCGTGCTGGCTTCGGGCATGCTGCCCGATTATCGGGTGATCGGTGCGCTCCCGCTCGCGTACGCCGTGGTGGTGTCGGGCGTGCTGATCAAGAACAGGCGCATGAACATCCACACAGACTTGTCCTACGGCGTCTACATATATGCCTCTCCCACGCAGCAGCTATTGGCTGTCGCGGGGTTGTACAGCTTGAATCCTTTTGTTTTCTTTGGTATTTCGACGGCAGCAACGTTGGTACCCGCGGCATTCAGCTGGTTCCTGATCGAGAAGCGCGCATTGGCGCTGAAGTCGCGGCTCAAACGGAAGCGTGCTGGCATCCCCACCGCGAGCCCCAGTGCGTCGGCGTCCGCGGATGTCTCGGTGCCGCGTGAATGCGCGCTGTCGCCACAGGAAGACGGTTAGCATGGCGATGTTGCCGGAAACTTGTCGGTAGGCTGATTTGTATGGCATCTGGGAATTCTGAGAACGGGCTGTGTTCTTCGAACATCAAAGAACAGCAAAGGATTCCGTGACCATGCCGCTCTTTCGCCTGGCTCTGCAGCGCAAACCGCCGTTCATAGCGCGACGTTATCCGTACGGAGGCCGTCGCCGGATGCTCGACGCTCTGGGCCCGGATTTGGCCCGGACAGTTTCGATGCTCGCCGATGACACGACACCCGCGGATATCCCGATCGGTCGGATATTCGAGGATGCCGACAAGGTTCACAAGTTGCGTCATTATCTGCCGATCTACCAGGAGGCCCTCACTCGGACCGCGCGGATGCTCGAGATCGGGGTAGACCGGGGCGGGTCCCTGCAGATGTGGCGGAAACACCTGCCAGAGGCGACGATCGTGGGCCTGGACATCAATCCCGAGTCCGCGCAGCACGACGATCCCGAGCGCGGAATTCACGTGCGGATCGGTGATCAGACCGATACCCAATTTCTTGGCGCCGTGGTCGACGAGTTGGGGCCATTCGACACCGTGCTCGACGATGGCGGGCACACCCCGAAGCAGATCATCGGGTCGTTCAGGTACCTGTTTCCGCGCCTGCGTCCCGGTGGGGTGTACATCGTGGAGGATGTGTGCGCCAACTACTGGACGATCTATCGCGATCAGCGTGAATCATTCATCGACTTCACGAAGTGGCTGATGGATGCGATGCATGCCCACTATCTGCAGATGAAGTCGGTTTACCAGATCATGGAGGGTCATCCCCGGCGGCTCGGGGAGGTCGAGGTGCCCCTTGCTGCCACTATCATCGACCGGATCGAGGTGTTCGACTCCGTGGTCGTGATTCACAGGGCCCACGAACCCAAGACGCTCCCTCGTGCGGTGTTCCGATGAAGCCGAATATCAATGATGCGACGCGAGATCTGCGGCCTTAGTGAGCCTCATATATTTGGCGACATTCGTTCATAAGAATTTTTGACAGATTCCGCTGAAAATGCAGTCCTCGCAAGGGAGTAGCCAGGCGCGAAACGCGTCGACGGAGTCGTGAGGGCGGCTATTCTTAGCGCTGGGACGGGACACCGGCATTTCGAGATAGGGGCAGTTCTTGACCGTGACCGATTACGACACTCGATCCGCATATCTGGATCTGCTTCGGCAGGACCTCACCAGATACGGAGTTGACGAACTTGTGCCAGTGGGTTGGAACTGGCTGCACCGTCCCTTTGTGAAATTTGGCGACTACGTGCTCGTGCGCAAGCGTCCGTTCGACGCGCACAAGCGGGACCTGGGTCTGGACTGGCCGGCCGATGCGCTGACGATGATCGGCATGCAGCGCCTCAAGAGTCTGCAGCAGTGCGTTGAGACAGCTCTCGCCGATGACGTGCCCGGAGACCTCGTCGAATGCGGCGTATGGCGTGGCGGCGCGTCCATCTTGATGCGTGCGGTACTGGCCGCGTATGGGGACACGACGCGCAACGTATGGCTTTGCGATTCGTTCGAGGGCGTGCCTCCCCCCGACACCGCGCACTACAAGGCGGACAAGGGAGACAGGCTGCACCTTGCGGCGCCCATCCTGGCGGTGACGGAAAAGAATGTCAGGGCGAATTTCCAACGCTACGGGCTGTTGGACGAGCAGGTTCGTTTTGTTCCCGGCTGGTTCAAAGACACGCTGCATGATGCTCCGATCGAACAAATCGCGGTATTGCGGCTGGACGGCGACCTCTACGAATCCACAATCCAGGCGCTCGACGGGCTCTACGCGCGTTTGTCTCCCGGGGGTTTTTGCATCATCGATGATTACCACGCGCTTGACTCGTGCAAACAAGCCGTCACGGATTATCGGGCGAAGCATGGGATAACCGCGGAGATCGTGGAAATTGACGGGACCGGTGTGTTTTGGCGTAAGGAATGACGGCGTCCTGACTCCCGTGAAACGCGATACCCGAAAGGCGTAAGAGGCGATGAAGTTTGTGCTGGCGAGCTACGGAACGCGGGGCGATATCGAACCCTCTCTTGTCGTGGCTCGTGAACTACAGCGCCGGGGGCACGACGTGGTCATGGCCGTGCCTCCCGACTTGATGAGCTTCACGGAATCGGCAGGGCTGGAGACCGTTTCCTACGGGTTGGACACCAAGACCTGGCTTGATGTGTATCGCAATTTCTGGACGTTCTTCTTCCATACCTTCTGGAGGGTGCGGGAGATCCGGACCATGTGGCGTCAGATGTGGGAGCTCAGCGATGAGTGCTGGGCGCAGATGAACACCACGCTGATGTCCGCAGCCGAGGGTGCCGACGTGTTGTTCGCGGGGCAGAGCTATCAGGAGCCGGCCGCCAATGTGGCTGAGTACCATGACATTCCATTGGTCACGCTTCATCACATCCCGATGCGGCCCAACGGTCAGCTGGTCACCATCCTGCCCTCGCGGCTAGGGCGTGCCGCAATGACAGTCTTCGATTGGTTGGCCTGGCGCCTGAATAAGAAGGTGGAGGACACGCAGCGGCGTGAGCTGGGGTTGCCGAAGGCGTCGAGCCCGTCTCCGCAGCGGATCGCGCAGCGCGGTTCGTTGGAGATTCAGGGCTACGACGAGGCGTGCTTCCCCGGTCTGGCGGACGAATGGGCGCAGTGGGAGGGCTTGCGGCCGTTCGTCGGCTCACTGACCATGGCGATGACCGTGGAGGCCGACGAGGAGGTCGCCTCGTGGATCGCTGCGGGAACGCCGCCGATCTTCTTCGGATTCGGCAGCATGCCGGTTGAGTCCCCCGCTGCCGCCCTCGACATGATCGGTTCGGCGTGCGCCGAACTGGGCGAGCGGGCGCTCATCGGTGCCGGGTGGAGCGACTTTGGCGACGCTCGGTTGCCCGAGCATGTGAAGGTCGTGGGCGCGGTGAATTATGCGACGGTCTTTCCGGCGTGCCGGGCCGTCGTACATCACGGGGGTTCGGGCACCACCGCAGCCAGCCTGCGCGCCGGCGTTCCCACGTTGATCTTGTCGATGGACGCCAATCAAACGCTGTGGGGCGGTCAGATCAAGAAGCTGAAGGTCGGTACCACACGACGCTTTTCGACCACCACCCGCGAGTCGCTGGTCGCCGACCTGCGGCGAATTCTGGCGCCGGACTACCTCGATCGGGCGCGTGAGCTCGCGATCGGTATGACCAAACCCGGTGAGAGTGCTGTCGCCGCCGCCGACGCCATGGAGCGGTTCGCGCGGGCACGGTGTTCGGCATGACTGAAGCCGGTGGGGAGCGATCGGTCAGGGGGCTGACGCTGGGTCAGGTGTTCGACCCGCGAAACAACGCGCTGAATGCGTGGCGTCTGGTACTGGCGGTGAGTGTCATCTACTGGCATTCATGGCCGCTGACCGGCCGAACGATTCCGTACCGCCCGTTCGAGCAGCTGATCGAGCAGGTGGGCGTGGATGGCTTCTTCGCGGTCTCGGGATTTCTCATCACCGCGAGCTGGCTGCGCAAGCCCAAGCTTCGAGACTTCGCCATCGCCCGCGGGCTACGCATCTTTCCCGGACTCTGGGTATGTCTACTGATCATCGCGTTCGTGATCGCTCCGATCAGCGTTCTCATCCAGGGCGGCTCGGTCTCGGCGTTGTTCGCGTCGCACAAACCGATCGAGTACGTACTCAACAACGGCCTGCTCAACGTGTACTACGCCGGGGTGGACGGCACTCCACGGGGCGTCCCGTGGCCGGGGGTTTGGAACGGGTCGATCTGGACGCTCGTCTTCGAGATGATCTGCTATATAGCGGTTGCCGTGCTGGGAGTGGCGGGCCTACTGAAGCGGCGATGGGTTGTTCCCGCGGCATTCGTGTTCTTTCTGTGCGCCACGGCATATCTTTCGTATCCGGTCTTCGCGGCGACATCGATTCCGCAGATGGTGGCGCGATTCGCCGTCATGTTCGCGGCCGGGGCCCTGCTGAACCAGTACAAGGACCGCATTCCCGCGCGTTGGTCCCTTGTCGCGCTCAGCGTTGTCATCGTGCTGGCGTCCGGGCTGCTCGAGAACTACCGGGATATTGCGGCACTGCCGTTGGCCTACGCGGTCATAGTCTCTGGCGCACTCATCCACAACCCACGATTGAATCTGCGAAACGACCTGTCCTACGGCACGTACATCTATGCATATCCCATCCAGCAACTGTTGGTGATTTTGGGGCTGGGCAGCCTGAATCTGCTGTTGTTCTTCGCCATTGCGACGGCCGCGACCGTACCGTTGGCGGCCTTCAGCTGGTTTGTGGTGGAAAAGCACGCGATCGCGCTGAAGTCTCGGCTTACGCGGAAGAAGGTATCGGCAGTCGACGAGGCACCGCCTATACCTGTTGACCGTGACGCGGTTTGACAGTGACAATTACCATTGATCAGCTTGTGAGCCATAGCGATTCGGTCCGATTGAATCTATTCGCTGCGCGCTTTTCTCGTCTCCATACTGATGGCGGATGCTATCGTTTCCGCTGTGGCAGATGAGCTATCGCTCCGTACCCGTATCCAGCTGTGGGCGGTTCGCAAGGAGTATTGGCTTGCGCGCACCCTTCTCCCCAAGGTCTATTCGAACGACGCGCTGGTTTGTTTCAACAGCCATGCGTTCCTTGATGATCCGGACTTTCAACGTGCCTATGAGCGCGGCGTTCGCGCGCTAGGTGGCACGGACTGGTACCAGTGGCACTGGCGGGTGCATGTCGGGCTCTGGGCGGCCGCGAGCGCCAACAAGGTGAAGGGTGATTTCGTCGAGTGCGGCGTCAGCTACGGATTCTTGAGCAGCGCCATCATGGAGTACCTCGACTGGGATCGGTTGGGCAAGACCTTCTACTTGCTCGACACGTTCGCGGGTCTCGATCCGCGGTTCGTCAGCGCGGGTGAGCGCAGTGCGGGGGCGCTTGAAAAAAGCGACAAGCTGGTGAAAAACGGCATGTATGTGAGTTCCGTGGACAGCGTCAAGGCGAACTTCGCGCAGTGGAGGAATCAGCGCGTCATCGTCGGGGCGGTGCCGGAGACGCTTGCGGAAGTGGACGCCGAGGCGGTTGCGTTCCTTCATATCGATATGAATTGCGCTCCACCTGAAGTAGAGACGTTGCGATACTTTTGGCCGCGATTGTCACCGGGGGCGTTCGTGCTCCTGGACGACTACGCAAACCGTGGTCGCGATGAGCAGCGCATTGCCATGGACGAGGTGGCGCGCGAATTGGGTGTGCACGTGGTCGCCTTGCCGACGGGGCAGGGACTCATCATCAAGCCGCCTCAGTAGCGCAGCGGCCTTCACCCCGCTGCGCGGCGGGCAGTGCTTTCGAAAAGGTCGGCGGCCTTGACGACGCTTTCCTCGGGACTGGTCATCTGTGTGGCCAGTGCACGGGCCTCGACTGCGTACTCCGGGGCAAGGATCCGTCGTAGATCTGCCACCAGTGTTTTCCGATTGGTTGCCGAGAAGCGTCGGGCGGCACCGACTTTCAATCTGCCGAGCTGGTTTCCCCAGTATGGCTGGTCCGCGGAGCTCCACAGGACCAGGGTGGGGACGCCGGCCCGTAGGCTTGCTGCCGTGGTGCCCGAGCCGCCGTGGTGAACTATGGCACGACTGGCGGCGAAGACCGCCGCGTAGTTGACCGCTCCGACGACCTTGACGTGGTCGGGAACGGCGATATCGCCGAAATCGGTACCTCCGGCGCAGACCAGGGCGCGCTCACCCAGTTCCGCACAGGCAGAGCTGATCATTTCGATTGTCTCGGCTGGAGATTCGAGAGGAATACTGCCGGTCGCAAAGCAAATCGGCGGTGTCCCCGCGGCGAGCCAGGAGGCCACGTCCTGGTCAGCGTCGGTGGCTAGTCCCATCGTGAGCGCCCCGACGAACGGTCGTCTGCCGTTCCATTTCGCCCATTCCGCGGCCAGTCCGGGAACGGAAACCGCGTCGTAGGCCTGGACTTCCACTGCTCCCCGACGCGCGGTGCGAGGTGCCGAAGGGCCGGTCGCCCGGGGCAGGCCGAGGGCGCTTCGCTGTGCGTCTTCAGCGTCTTTCGTGGCGCGCCACAGCAGCCATTCGGAAAGTACTCCGCCGGATCGGACAAGCGGCGCAGGCAGCATCGGCAGTAGTTGGCCGTTGGGACGCATCGGGAAGTGGTGCAGCATGATCAGTGGAATCTCGTAGTACTCGGCTACGTTGCCGGCGGATTGCTCGAAATTCAGCCCCGTAGACAACAAGTCCGCGCCTCGCGCCAGCGAGAGCAGCGTGGCATTGGTGTCTGCCCAGTATCGAGCGATCGGGGCCCAAAGTTCACGCAGCGAACCGACGGGGTTGCGTACCAATTGCGCCCAGAAATTCCGGAGGAACTCCTCGTGCAGGAAGTCCTGCAGTTTCGGCCCATAGGGCACGGTGGCAAGACCCGTGGATTCCGCGAAGGCGATGAGGTCGGGTGGAACAGCAACGCGCACCTCGTGTCCGCGGCGCATCAGTTCGCATCCAACGCTGACGGACGGCTCGACATCGCCTCGGGTTCCGTAGCACGCCAGCGCAAACTTCATACTGTTCCTGGTCCTTCACTGGTCGTTGCGTCGGTAGACCCGAATGCTTGTCATTATCTCCGGTTCTTCAACTGTCGCAAGGCAGTTCAGAGTTGATAAGCCGGTCCTGAGTCCAAACCTCTGACATACTTCGTCGATGGTACGGAGTCATGCCGCTGCGAGGTCGCGAGACTGGGTCATGTTCAAGTTGAACGCGGTGTTCACGCAGCGGGTTCAGAAATTCATCTATCGGCATGCCACCCGTAAGCTCGAAACCGAGGATGTCGTATTCCTCAATTACGGATACGAAGAGGATCCGGCGATGGGTGTCCAGTTGTCGGCTTCCGATGAGCCCGATCGCTATTCCATTCAGCTGTACCACAGCACGGCTATTCAGTCGGATCTCGACGGTCGACGAGTGTTAGAGGTCGGGTGCGGCCATGGGGGCGGCGCCTCGTACCTGAAACGGGCCCTGAATCCGGCTTCTTATACCGGCCTGGATCTGAACCCGGACGGCATCGACTTCTGTCGTAGGCGGCACGATCTGCCGGGCCTGGAGTTCGTACAGGGAGACGCGGAGAGCCTGCCATTTCCCGATCAGTCTTTTGATGTGGTGATCAATGTCGAGTCCTCGCATCTCTACCCCCATTTCCCGGTCTTCCTCACCGAAGTGGCGCGAGTGCTGCGCCCCGGTGGAGATTTTCTCTACACAGATGCGCGCAGCGTTCAGGACGTCGCCGGTTGGAAGGTCGCGCTCGCGAATGCGCCCTTGCGCATGGTGTCGGAGCGCGGAATCAATGCGGAGGTGCGACGGGGGATGGAGAAAAACCTGGCACGGTGGCGATACGTCATCGACCGTGCCACCCCAGCCCTTCTTCGTGGTGTAGTCCGCAGATTTGCGCCCGCGCAGCGCGCCTACGACGATCTGCGCAGCGGAGGGTCGGTGGAATACCGCATGTACCGCTTCGTCAAGGCCTAGGTGATGCCGCAGATTCGTCTTGCGGCAAGGAATTTCATGGTCGCGCACCTGCAGATGGGTATAGTTGAGTAATGAACGTCGTCGAGTCGATAGAACGCGGTCTGGACTGGCTGGCGACGCCCCGACATTTACCCGGGCGTCTTGAGATGGAGACGCGGCGGGGGAGACGTTTGGAGCTGGAAGTCGTGTCCGTCGCAATCCGGCTGCCGATCCTGTCAGGTGCCACGGTGCGACTCCCGGTCTTCGTGATGTTGATGCCGGCGGGGTCTTCTCCCATTGATGGGACTCATGCACGCGCTGAGCAGCCGGACAACTAGCTCGTTTTCGTAACGGCGCGCCACGTATTGCGCGTGTACCTTGGTCTCCAGTCGAATATGCGGTCACCGAAAGAGGCCTAACGGTACCCCGGTGGGGCCTTTCGGAGCGTTTCGGCACACTTTGACGGATGCGCGACAATGGGCGTGCTGTGAGCTCGCTGTGCGCCGGATTATGGGCGCTTCCGCGGTGCCCGGTGCGTTATGGGCGTGCGGCCCATAACGATGTTTTTCGCGTAATTCGTTGTCGCGCCGGTGGTAGGCGCTGGGGTGGTCAAACGACTGTGGATATCGGCCGTATTTCTTATAGACGAGAATCTAATTCGTAGCGGTTTGTCACCACATTTACTTCCAGATGTCTCACTTCTATCTCATTCTGTTGCTAGCCCAGCCTGGAGGGTGCAGTTTTGAGCCTGAATCTTTATTCAGGTCGCCGTGAGTTCATTCAGCACGCACCTGGCCGTAACACGTACGGTGCGTCGCGCAATTAATTGATAGATCCACGTCACATCTTTGAACTTGGGAAACCCCTGCAGATCGCCTTCTCGGCTACTTCTTCAAGCTACTTGATTAAGAATCGTGGCAAGTCTGAACATTAGGTAACGAGCGTCTCCAGTTCTAGCAGAATAAGTTGCTATTACTCATCGATGCCTAGGGAAAATTGGTTGCTCTCAGTCGGCGCCAGATGCTCGGCCTACGCGGCGCGTGCGGACTTGGTATACTCATGTGTGCGTTCGTCGCAACAGTTTGATATCTATGTAACCATATTTTACCTGCGTAAACATGTCAATGTAGACAACTTGGCTAATTAGTTGCGGCAGCGAACGGGAATGTGTCAAAGTTGCGAAGATTAGAACTTTGTGAAACCCCGTACAACGCTCTAAATTCAGCCGTATGTTTGCGATGTCCACCGAAGCAACCTGGAGAAAGCGTGAGCATCAATCCGTTTGATGATGACAAGGGAAGCTTTTTCGTCTTGGTCAACGACGAGGAGCAGCACAGCCTGTGGCCGGCTTTCGCCGATGTGCCTGATGGCTGGCGTGTGGTATTCGGTGAAGCTGACCGCGCTGCCTGTCTGGAGTACATCGAACAAAACTGGACCGATATCCGGCCGAAGAGCCTGCGCGAGAGATTGGCGCAGGGTGGGGGTCTTGGGCGCTGAACCTTCGGAGAGGGGGTAGGCGAGTGTTGGAGTCTGAAGACGGGGCGTTACCGCTTTCGCGCGGACAATTGGATATCTGGCTTTCACAGGAAAGCGGTCTGGTTGGTGCGGAGTGGCAGCTTGGGCTTTTAGTTAGGATCGAAGGAAGAGTAGAACGAGTTCTACTTGAGCGGGCCGTCCGTCAGGCGATCTGTGAAGCCGAGCCTGCGCGGGCCGCCTTCTTTGAGGTCAATGGTGAGATCGTTCAGAAGGCGATTGACCATTCGGAGCTCGTATTGGCCTTCCACGACGTACGAGATTCGGAAGATCCTGTCGAGCACGCGCGCCAGATCGCCTCGTCGATCCAACGCACGCTGATGCCTTTGTCCGATCAACTGCTGAAATTCGCGTTGATCCGGACTGCGGACGACGAATACCACATGTTCGGGTTGTGCCATCACATCAACCTGGACGGCCTGGGCATGGCGATCGTGAGCCGCCGGATAGCGTCGATCTACTCCGCGCTGGTCACGGGGGAACCGATTCCCGAGGCATACTTCGGCACCCTGCAGGATTTGGTCGATCTGGAGGCGGAATACGAAGCGTCCAGCGATTACGCAGAGGACCGGGAGTACTGGAGCCACAACCTTCCACCGGACAGCGGGCTCGATCCTCGGCCGCCGCATGCTCATGAGGGCCATGAGGGCTACACCCCCTCCGCGACGGTTCAGGTCGATGACGCCGTCGTGGATCAAATCAAAGACTTGACAAAGGTTTTGCGTGTTCGCCGGTACTCGGTTATCACGGCGGCCTGTGCGCTGTTGGTGCGCGGCTGGTCCACGAGTGGGTCGGAGGTGGCGCTTGATTTTCCGGTCAGCCGCCGTGTTCGCCCCGAGTCGAAGATGCTCCCGGGCATGCTGGCCGGCGTGGTGCCACTGGTGCTCAGTGCTCCGCCGGAATCCACGGTCGCCGAATTCTGCCGACACGTTGATGTGCGCATTCGCGAGCTGCTGAAGCATCAACGGTTCCCCGCGCACATTCTCGATGGCGGCGAGTTCGGTCTCCGGGGCCCTCGGCAAGCGGGAAATCGCGTCGCCATCAACTTCATTCCCATGAGACTCACCTTGGACCTCGCCGGTGTGCCCGCCACGGCGAGTTACACCAACCACGGTCCCATGGGGCATTTCGGACTCTTCTTCATCGGAGCCAGTGACCAACTACTCCTGAGCACATCGGGCGACGGACTGCCGTTCTCGAAATTCGGAGTGCCTAACCTGGCGGAGCGGTTGCAGCGGCTCTTATCGGAGATGGCGGCTGACCCCGATCGACGGCTTTCTTCACTGAATTCTCTGGTCGACGACGAGCTCGAGAGTCTGGCTGAAGTCGGTAACAGGGCGGTTCTGGCGGGGTCGGTCGCCACGCGCGTATCGATTCCCGAACTGTTCGCCACGCGGGTGGTCGCCGATCCCGATGCTGCGGCGCTGACCTTCTCGGATCGCACCCTGACGTACCGCGAGCTCGACGAGGCCACTGATCGCCTGGCGAATCGGCTCGCGGCTCAGGGCGTGGGCCCCGGCGAGCGGGTGGTCTTGCTGTCGGAGCGGTCGGCCGAGGCGGTCATCGGAATACTGGCCGTGTTGAAGACGGGGGCGGCGTATCTGCCGGTCGATCCGGCGGTGCCTGCAACGCGGCTGGAATTCATCATCGGTGATGCAGCGCCGATCGCCGCGCTCACGACGTCCGATCTCAGAGCGCGCCTGGACGGTTTCGACCTCACCGTCATCGACCTGGGTTCCCCTGCGGACGACGTCCAATCCGGGGTGGCGCCGTCGGGCCCCACGCCAGATGACATCGCCTACATCATCTACACCTCGGGCACCACGGGAGCTCCCAAGGGTGTTGCCGTTACCCACCACAGTGTCACCCGGTTGATGTCGTCGGTGGACGCTGGTCTGCCCAATCCCGGTGTGTGGCCGCTGTGCCACTCGCTGGCATTCGATGTTTCGGTGTGGGAGATCTGGGGCGCATTGCTGCGTGGTGGCCGGTTGGTCGTGGTGCCGGAATCGATCACCGCCTCACCCACGGACTTCCATGACGTCTTGGTGGCCGAGCAGGTCACCGTCCTAACCCAAACTCCGTCGGCCGTGGCGATGCTCTCGCCCGAAGGTCTGGAATCCACCGCGCTCGCGGTGGTGGGTGAGGCGTGCCCGGCTGCGGTCGTCGACCGCTGGGCACCCGGCCGATTGATGATCAACGCGTACGGTCCGACCGAGACCACCATGTGCGTGGCGATCAGCGCGCCTCTCAAAGCAGGGTCTCCAGACGCCGTTGTTCCCATCGGTTCGCCGGTGCCCGGAGCCGCGTTGTTTGTGTTGGACACCTGGATGCAACCAGTGCCGGCGGGCGTTGTCGGCGAACTGTATGTGGCCGGTGACGGCGTCGCGTGCGGGTATATCGGGCGCCCCGACCTGACCGCCTCCCGGTTTGTCGCATGCCCGTTCGGAGAACCGGGTACGCGGATGTATCGCACCGGGGATCTGGTGCTGTGGGGCGACGACGGCCAGCTGCAGTACCTTGGTCGCGCCGATGAGCAGGTCAAGATCCGCGGCTACCGCATCGAGCTCGGCGAAGTGCAAGCCGCGTTGAGCGCACTCGACGGGGTTGATCTGGCGGTCGCGATCGTGCGCGAGGACCGCCCCGGTGACAAGCGCCTGGTCGGCTACATCACCGGTAGCGCCGATCCAGCCGAAATCCGTAGCATTCTTTCCAAACGCCTTCCGCCCTACATGGTTCCGGCCGCAGTGGTAGTGCTTGAGGCGCTGCCGCTGACGTCCAACAACAAACTTGACATCCGAGCTTTGCCGGCCCCCGAGTACGGCAGCCTCGCTGCGGAATACCGGGCTCCCGGTACCGCGGTGGAAGAGATCCTCGCCGAGGTCTATGCGCAGGTGCTCGGTGTCGAGCGCGTCGGCGTCGACGACTCCTTCTTTGATCTGGGCGGCGACAGCATTCTGTCGATGCAGGTGGTCTCCCGTGCCCGGGCGGCCGGAGTGCTGTGCCGACCGCGCGATGTCTTCATCGAGCAGACCGTGGCGCGGTTGGCCGTCGTGGCCGAAATCTCCGGTGGTGAAGCCGATGTCATCGATGAGGGCCTTGGTCCCGTATCGGTCACACCGATCATGCATTGGCTGCGGGACGTCGACGGTCCGATCGACCAGTTCAACCAGACACTCGTGGTCCAGGCACCATCCGGTGTGACCGAAGACGATGTGATCGTCGTGTTGCAGGCATTGCTGGATCGACACCCAACCCTGCGGTTGCGTGCCGAAGGCGACGACGGACAGTGGTCTCCTCTGATCCCGGATATCGGAGCGGTGGACGCCCGCGATTGCCTTCATGTAGTCGACGCGTTGTCAGAAGAGTCGTTGGTGGCCGCGCGGTCTCGATTGAATCCGGCCACCGGGTCGATGCTCAGCGCGGTGTGGGCGCCCGGGACAGCGCAATTGGCATTGGTGATTCATCACCTGTCTGTCGACGGGGTGTCATGGCGAATCCTGCTGGAAGACTTGAATATCGCGTGGGCGCAGCATCACGGTAGCGCTGAGGTAGAGCTGCCGGCCGGCGGGATGTCGTTCGCGCGCTGGTCCGAGCTGCTGGCCGAGTATGCGCAGTCCGCCGATGTGGTGGCGCATGCCGGCGCCTGGCGACAGGTGTTGACCACCCCGGCCAGGGTCCCCGCTGCGCAACCCGAGCGCGATACCTATGCCAATGCCGGGCGACTGTCGGTGTCATTGGACGCCGAGACGACGCGGCACCTATTGGGTGATGTGCCCGGGGCTTTTCATGCTGGGGTGCAAGACATCCTGTTGATCGCCTTCGGCCTGGCCTGGAATGAATTCCTCGGGACCCGGGGCGCGCCCATCGCGTTCGACGTCGAAGGCCACGGCCGCCAGGAGGAAATCGGCGAGGCCGTCCACCGCAGAGTCGATCTGTCGCGCACGGTCGGCTGGTTCACCACCAAGTACCCGGCTTCGCTGGAGCTGGGGGAGCTGTCCTGGGCGCAAGTGGTCGCGGGCGAGGCCGCCCTCGGCCCGGTGATCAAGGCTGCCAAGGAACAGCTGCGTGCGCTGCCCGATGGACTGACCTACGGACTGTTGCGCTACCTGAACTCCGATGTCGACGTGACCGGACCCGAACCGACAATCGGGTTCAACTACCTCGGGCGCTTGGGTGCGGGAGCAACGGACCTGTCTGAGGACTTCTGGCGGATAAGCCAAGACAGCTTGTCGATGACCGATGTGGCTGCGGCGATTTCGATGCCGTTGGCGCACGCGGTGGAGCTCAACGCCGGCATCCTTGAGACAAATTCGGACCTCGGCAGCGGACCCGAGCTACGAGCCAACTGGACGTGGGCTCCCTCGGCGATGGACGGTGCGCAGGCCGATCGCTTGAGCCAGTTGTGGTTCGAGGCGCTGGTGGGCATCTGCGCCCACGTGCGTTCCGGCGGTGGCGGATTGACGCCATCTGACCTGGCGCCGGCCCACCTTACCCAGCAGCAGATCGATGCCCTGGTGCAGCAGTACGAGATCGCGGATGTGCTCCCGCTGACGCCGCTGCAGCAAGGGCTGCTTTTCCAAGCCGGATTCGCAGAGGCCACAGGGGATTCCACCGAGGACGACGTCTACGCGGTGCAGTTGGCGCTCACGGTCACGGGCGCCCTGGATGCGAATCGCCTGCACGATGCAGTGCATTCGGTGGTCAAACGCCACCCGAACTTGGCCGCACGCTTCAGTGAGGAATACGGGGAGCCGATACAGGTCATTCCGGTGGAGCCCGTGATCGCTTGGCAACACGCCGAATTGAACAACGACGACGCCGATGAGCAAGTAGAGCAATTGTGTGCGGCCGAACGTGCCGCGGTCTGCAGGCTCTTCACCGAGCCGGTATTCCGGGCCACGCTCATCTCCGGGCTCGGCGATGCTGGGGAAAGCAAGCAGCGCCTGGTGCTGACCGCCCATCACATCGTGATCGACGGATGGTCGTTGCCAATTTTGCTGCAGGAGATCTTCGGCGCCTACTACGGGCGGCGACTGCCTTCGCCGGCGCCCTACCGCAATTTCGTCACTTGGTTGGCGGGACAGGATCGCGTTGCAGCGCAGTCGGTATGGGGGAAGGCTCTCGACGGATTCGAGACGCCGACGCTGGTGGGTTCCCTCGCTACCGCGGGTCGCCGGGGAGTCGCGTCGTACCGGATTTCCGAAGACATCACCCGGTCTCTGTCGGAGCTGGCCCGTGCGCAGCGCACCACGGTCAACACGGTTCTGCAGGCCGCGTGGGCGCAAGTGCTGACCTGGTTGACCGGTCACCACGATGTCGCGTTCGGCACCGCGGTCTCGGGTCGATCCGTCGACCTGGCCGGGGCGGACTCGATGGTCGGTCTGTTGATCAACACGGTGCCGGTGCGCGCGAACATCACCGCGGCCACCACCGTCGCCGATCTGCTGGACCAGTTGCAGCGCATGCACAATGACACCGTTGAGCACGAGCACCTGGCGCTCAACGAGATTCATCGCGCAATCGGTCTGGATCGGCTCTTCGACACGCTGTTTGTGTACGAGAACTATCCGATCGACGCCGGCGCGCTGTTGGGCGCGCACGAGTTGGGCATCACCGATTTCACCAGCCGCGAGTACAACCATTACCCGCTGTCGGTTGTGGCAATGCCGGGCGAAGAACTGGGCTTGCGCGTCGAATTCGATACCGATGTCTTCGAGCTGCCCGAAGTCGAGACCGTTGTCGACAAGTTGCGTCAGGTGCTGGCGGCCATGGTTGCCGATCCGGCCACCCGGCTGTCCTCCATCGATCTGCTCGACGCCGGTGAACATGATCGGCTGGATCAGTGGGGTAACCGCGCGGTGCTGACCCGGCCAGAGCCGGCATTGACTTCGATCCCGGAACTCTTCGCCGCGCAGGTCGCTCGTGCTCCGGAGGCGATAGCGATCACGTGCGGTGAACGCTCTTGGAGCTACGGTGAATTGGATGCGACGGCGAACCGGTTGGCGAATCACCTGGTGACCCGTGGCGCCCGCCCCGGTGAGCGCGTGGCGCTGCTGCTGCCCCGCACCGGTGAGGCAATCGCGGCGATCCTGGCCGTTCTCAAGACCGGGGCGGCGTATCTACCGATCGACCCGGCGCACCCGGATTCGCGTGTGGAGTTCGTCGTGGGCGATGCGGCGCCGATCGCCGCGGTCACCACCGCGGAGCTGCTGCCGCGGCTCGCCGCATCCGGTGTGCCCGTCATCGACATCGACGATCCGGCCGTGGGCCAGCAGACCGATGCCGCACTGCCCGTTCCGGCGGTGGATGACATCGCCTACATCATCTACACCTCGGGAACGACCGGCGCTCCCAAGGGTGTGGCGGTAACCCACCGCAACGTCGCCCAGTTGCTGGAATCTCTGGACGCGGAACTGAATTTGGGTCAGGTGTGGACGCAGTGCCACTCGCTGGCCTTTGACTATTCGGTGTGGGAGATCTGGGGCGCCCTGTTGTACGGCGGCCGGTTGCTCATTGTGCCGGACGCGGTTGTCCGGTCTCCAGAAGACCTGCACGCCTTGCTTGTCAGCGAACAGGTCAGCGTGTTGAGCCAGACGCCCTCGGCCTTCTATGCGTTGCAGACCGCGGATGCGCTGCAGCCCGAGGTGGGCCAGCAGCTCAAATTGCAGACTGTGGTGTTTGGTGGAGAGGCTCTTGAGCCACAGCGTCTTTCGCCATGGTTCGACAGCCACCCGGGATTGCCGCGCATGATCAACATGTACGGCATTACCGAGACCACGGTGCACGCCTCGTTCCGGGAAATCGGTGATGGGGATGTGGACAGCAACAGCAGCCCGATCGGCGTGCCGTTGGAGCATCTCGCCTTCTTCGTATTGGACGGCTGGCTCCGTCAGGTGCCGGTCGGCGTTGTCGGTGAGTTGTATGTGGCCGGCTCCGGCCAGGCCAGCGGATATCTCGGACGTTCGGATCTGACGACAACTCGTTTCGTCGCATGCCCGTTCGGCGCGCCCGGGTCTCGGATGTACCGCACCGGAGACCTGGTGCAGTGGGGTGAAGACGGGCAACTGCGGTACGTCGGACGCGCCGACAAGCAGGTGAAGATTCGTGGGTACCGCATCGAACTCGGTGAGGTTCACGCGGCGCTGGCCCGTGTGGAAGGTGTGGACCAAGCGGCGGTGATCGCGCGTGAGGACCGCCCCGGTGACAAGCGTCTGGTTGGCTACATCACCGAATCGACCGCCGGCACATTGGACCCCACCGTGGTGCGCACGACACTGTCCGAACGCCTGCCTGCCTATATGGTCCCCGCCGCCGTGGTGGTCTTGGGGTCGATGCCGTTGACGGTCAACGGCAAGCTGGATACCCGTGCCTTGCCGGCACCGGAGTATCAGGATGCCGATCATTATCGGGCGCCCGCGGACGCGATCGAGGAGATCCTGGCCGGCATCTACGCCCAGGTGCTCGGCGTCGAGCAGATTGGTGTGGACGACTCGTTCTTCGACCTTGGCGGAGACAGTATTTCGTCTATGCAGGTGGTGGCCCGTGCTCGGGCCGCCGGTCTGCTGGTGCGGCCGCGTGACATCTTCGTAGAGCAGACCGTGGCGCGGCTGGCCCAGGTCGCCGCGTTCGCCGACGCCGAAAACACGGTCGTAGATGCGGGTATCGGAGCAGTGGTCGCCACCCCGATCATCCGCTGGCTTCAGGGGCTTGGTGGCAAGGTCGACGAATTCAACCAGACTGTGGTGTTGCAGGCTCCGGATGGCGTCACCGAAGACGACGTGGTGACGGTGCTGCAGGCGCTGCTGGATCGGCACGCCACCCTGCGGTTGCGCGCGGAAGACGACGGCGGTCAGTGGTCGCTTCAGATACCGGAGGCGGGAACGGTAGACGCCCGCGAATGCCTACTCGCGGTGCAGACCCTCACCGATGAGGCTTTGCGCCAGGCCCGATCGCGGTTGGACCCCGCGGCCGGCTCGATGGTCAGTGCGCTGTGGGAGAGCGATAACAGCCGACTGGTGCTGATCATCCACCACCTGGCTGTGGATGCGGTGTCGTGGCGAATTCTGTTGGAAGACTTGAATATCGCCTGGGCTCAGCATCACGGTGGGCGGCCGGTGGAGCTGCCTTCGGGCGGCACGTCATTCGCGCGCTGGGCGACATTGCTCGACCAGCACGCGCATGCGGCCGACGTGGTGGCATTGGCAGATACCTGGCGTCAGGTGGAGGAGACTCCGGCCGCATTGCCGGCGGTGCACCCCACGATGGATACCTATGCCAGTGCGGGGCAGTTGTCGGTATCGCTGGACGCCGACCTCACCCGGGAGCTCTTGGGTGACGTGCCCACCGCGTATCACGCCGGAGTCCAGGACATCCTGCTGATCGCATTCGCGCTGGCGTGGAACGAGTTCCTCGGTTCGGCCGGCGCTCCGATCGGCATCGACGTCGAAGGCCACGGACGCAACGAGGAATTCGCGGGCGATGCGGATCTCTCCCGTACCGTCGGCTGGTTCACCAGCAAGTACCCGGTGTCGTTGGCGGTGGGCGAGCTGTCCTGGGCGCAAGTGGTGGCCGGTGACTCCGCGTTGGCGCCAATCATCAAGGACGCCAAGGAACAACTGCGTGCCCTGCCGGCTGGGCTGACCTACGGCCTGTTGCGGTATCTGAACCCGGATGCTGCCGTGGCGGGACCGGATCCGTCGATCGGCTTCAACTACCTGGGCCGGCTCGGGGCAGGTGGCGCCGATCTATCCGACGATCTGTGGCGGATCGACCAGGACGGGGTGTCCATCACCGCCGCTGCGACATCGGTCCCAACACCGTTGGGGCACACCGTCGAACTCAACGCCGGTGTGATGGAAGACGCGGACACGGGCCCGCGGTTGCACGCGACGTGGACGTGGGCGCTGTCGGCATTGAGTCACGACCAGATCGACAGGATCAGTCGACTCTGGTTCGACTCGCTGGCCGGCGTCTGCGCGCATGTCCGTGCCGGCGGCGGTGGACTCACTCCTTCCGATGTCCTTCCGGCACAGCTGAGTCAGCAGCAGATCGATCAACTACACGAGCAGTATGAGATCGCGGATGTTCTGCCACTGACACCGCTGCAGCAAGGGTTGCTGTTCCACTCGAATCTGGCGCCCGAGGCCATGGACGGCAGTGACGACTTGTACGCGGTGCAGTTGGACGTGGCGCTCAGCGGCCCGCTCGATCCGAAGCGGCTGCAAGAGGCCGTGCGCACCGCGATCAAGCGTCGTCCCAATGTGGTGGCCACGTTCTACGAAGACTTCGGTCAACCGCTGCAGCTCATCCCGGCCGATCCTGAGTTGGCATGGCAATTCCTAGAACTGGACGGAGATGTCGAGGGGCAGGTCGAGCGGCTGGCGGCGGCGGAGCGGGCAGCGGTCTGTGATCTCGCCGGTCAACCGGCCTTCCGCGCGGCGCTGGCCCGGACCGGCGCAGACCAATACCGATTCCTGCTGACCAATCACCACATCGTGCTCGACGGATGGTCAAAGCCGATCCTGCTGCAGGAGATCTTCGCGAGCTACTTCGGCGAACGCCTGCCCGCTCCGGTGGGCTACCGCAGGTTTGTCACCTGGCTGTCAGGGCAGGACAACAGCACCGCCCGATCGGCCTGGAGCAAGGTGTTCGACGGTTTTGAAACCCCGACCCTGGTGGCACCGCCTGGACGAATGGTGCTGGGCCGCAGAGGTGTTGAGTCGTTCGTGGTGTCAGCCGAGACCACTTCGGCCCTCGGCGAGTTGGCGCGCTCCTGCCGCACCACGGTCAGCACCGTGTTGCAGGCCGCATGGGCTCAGCTGTTGATGTGGCTAACGGGTCAAACCGATGTCGCGTTCGGTACCGCGGTATCGGGCAGGCCGACCGATCTCGTCGGGGCGGAATCGATGGTGGGTCTCTTGATCAACACGGTGCCGGTCCGCGCGACCATCACCTCAGCCACCACGATTGCCGACCTGCTGAACCAGTTGCAGGGTGCTTACGGAGACACGCTGGAGCACCAGCACTTGGCGCTCAATGAGATTCACCATGCCGTTGGGCATGACCAGCTGTTCGACACGATGTTCGTGTACGAGAACTACCCCATTGACACGGCCGCACTGTCGCGCGTGCACGAGTTGTCCATCACCGGGTTCAGCAATCGCGAGTACAACCATTACCCGCTGGCGGTTCAGGCCACGCCGGGTCACGAGTTGGGACTTCGTGTTGAATTTGACACCGATGTCTTCAACGCCGTCCGAATTGGAAAGTTGGTCAAGAGGTTCCAGCGCGTGCTGGAGGCCATGACGTCCGATGTCAAAGGGAAGAAGAAGGAGCCAACATGAGCGCCGATCCCACCCGGACTTTGTTGTCGATGGATCTTCTCGACGACGACGATCACGACCGGCTCGACGAATGGGGTAACCGTGCGGTGCTCACCGAGCCCACCGCCGAGCCCGTCTCGATTCCGGTGCTGTTCGAAGTCCAGGTGGAGCGCGCGCCCGAGACCGTTGCGCTGGTGTGCAGGGACAGGTCCTGGACCTATCGCGAGCTGGACCAGGTCACCAACCGCATCGCACATCTGTTGGCGGGCAACGGTGCGGGCCCGGGAGAGGTTGTGGGGCTGCTAGTTCCGCGATCGGGTGAGGCGATCATCGGACTCTTGGCGGTACTCAAGACGGGGGCCGCGTATCTGCCCATCGACCCGGCACACCCCGACGAGCGCATCAGGTTCATGGTGTCGGATGCGGAACCGGTGGCGGTACTGACCACGGCAGATTTGGGCTCGCGATTCGATGGGCTTGATGTGCGGGTGACCGAAATCGACGATCCCCTCATCGACGGCCAGCCCAGTTCTGCGCTGCCCGTGCCACAGCCCGATGATCTCGCGTACATGACCTATACCTCGGGCACCACCGGTGTTCCCAAAGCGGTTGCGGTTACTCACCACAATGTCACCCAGCTGGTGGACGCGGTACGTGCCGATCTACCCGCCGGACCGGGCGAGGTCTGGTCGCAGTGGCATTCGTTGGTCTTCGACGTATCGGTGTGGGAGATCTGGGGCGCACTGCTGCACGGCGGTCGCTTGGTGGTGGTCCCCGAATCGGTGGCGTCTTCACCGGATGATCTCCACGAGTTGTTGATCAACGAGAAGGTCAGCGTCCTGTGCCAAACCCCTTCGGCGGCAGGGATGTTGTCGCCGGAACGGCTGGAGTCGACGACCCTCATCGTTGCCGGCGAAGCCTGCCCGACAGAACTCGTGGACCGATGGGCCGCGAGCGGGCGCACGATGATCAACGCCTACGGGCCGACCGAAGCCACCATCTATGCGGCGATGAGTGGGCCTTTGACGCCGGGTTCGGATGTGGCGCCCATCGGTTCGCCTGTGCCCGGAGCGGCGCTGTTCGTGTTGGACAAGTGGCTGCGGCCGGCACCCGAGGGCGTGGTCGGTGAGCTGTACGTGGCAGGCAACGGCGTGGCTCCCGGCTACGCGCACCGATCCGGTTTGACGGCATCGCGCTTCCTGGCCTGCCCATTCGGGGGCCCGGGGTCACGCATGTACCGCACCGGCGATCTGGTGCAGTGGGGTGAGGACGGGCAGCTGCAGTACCTGGGCCGAGCCGACGAGCAGGTGAAGATCCGTGGATATCGCATCGAGCTCGGCGAGATCCAGGCGGCACTGGCGCGCCTAGAGGGCGTGGAGCAGGCGGTGGTGATCGCCCGCGAGGACCGCCCCGGCGACAAGCGCCTCGTCGGATACATCGTGGGAACCGCCGATCCGGTCGAGGCGCGCACCGCGCTGGCCGAGAGGCTTCCGGCATACATGGTTCCCGCGGCGGTGGTGGTCCTGGAGACGCTGCCGTTGACGGTGAACGGCAAGCTGGACAAGAAGTCTCTTCCCGCACCCGAGTACCGCAGTGTCGGTGCCGAGTACCGCGCACCGTCCGGACAGGTCGAGATGATCCTGGCCGATATCTATGCTCAGGTCCTCGGGGTAGACAGGGTGGGCGTCGACGAGTCGTTCTTCGATCTCGGTGGCGACAGCATCCTGTCGATGCAGGTGGTGTCGCGTGCGCGGGCGGCCGGGGTGCTGTGCCGACCGCGTGACATCTTCGTCGAGCAAACCGTAAGCGGAGTGGCCGCGGTGGCCACTCTCTCGGACGGTCAGGCCGGTGTCGTCGACGAGGGCGTTGGCCCTGTATTGGCCACCCCGATCATCCACTGGCTCCATGGTGTGCAGGGCCCTGTCGACCAGTTCAACCAGACGATCGTCCTGCAGGCTCCAGCGGGCGTGACCGAAGACGATGTCGTCATCGTGCTGCAGGCACTGCTGGACCGCCATGCCACGCTGCGGTTGCGTGCCGAGAAGGACGGCGCCTCCGATACGGGAGTGTGGTCGCTTCTGGTGCCAGAGGCGGGCACGGTGGATGCGCGTGAATGCCTGCGCGTCGCCGAGAGTTTGTCCGACGCGGAGCTGGTGGCTGCCCGCTCTCGTTTGAACCCGGCGGTGGGGGCCGAGCTGAGCGCGGTGTGGGTCCCCGACACCCGACAGCTTGCGCTGATGATCCATCACCTGGCTGTCGACGGTGTCTCGTGGCGAATTCTGTTGGAAGACCTGAATATCGCCTGGGCGCAACACCACGGCGGGCAGCCGGTAGAGCTGCCGGTAGGTGGCACCTCGTTCGCCCGTTGGGCCACGCTGCTCGACGAGCACGCGCGCTCGGCGGACGTGGTGGCCACAGCCGACGCCTGGCGGGAGGTGGCGGCGGTTCCCGCGGCGTTACCGGCGGTCCTGCCCGAGCTGGACACCTACGCCACGGCCAGAACGATGTCGGTGTCACTCGACGCGGAGACCACCCGAGAACTCCTGGGAGAGGTCCCGGCGGCGTTTCACGCTGGGGTGCAAGACATTCTGTTGATCGCGTTCGGATTGGCCTGGAACGAATTCCTGGACTCCACCGCCGCGTCGATCGCCATCGGCGTCGAAGGTCACGGACGTCACGAGGAACTGGCCGACGACGTCGACCTGTCGCGCACCGTCGGCTGGTTTACCACCAAGTATCCGGTGGCGCTGAGCGTCGGAGGGCTCTCCTGGAAGGAGGTCGTCGGCGGGGCCGCGGCTCTGGGGCCGATCATCAAGGGAGCCAAGGAACAACTGCGCACCCTCCCGGATCCCTTGACCTACGGCCTACTGCGTTACCTGAACTCGGACGTGGATCTGTCCGGCCCGGAACCGACCATCGGATTCAACTATCTGGGACGCCTTGGCGCTGGTGCCGCGGCTCTGAGCGACGACCTGTGGCGGATCAACGAGGACAGCCTGTCCTCGGCGGGTGTCGCTTCGGCGGTGTCCATGCCGCTGATGTACACGGTGGATCTCAACGCCGGCATCGTGGAGGGCGGTCTCGGCGAGGAGTCCGGCGCACATCTGCGTGCCGGCTGGACGTGGGCGCCGTCGTCGGTCACCGAGCCCCAGGTGCAGCGGCTGAGCCAGCTGTGGTTCGAGGCGCTCGCCGGGATCTGCGCGTATGTGCGCGGCGGTGGTGGCGGTTTGACCCCGTCCGATATCGCACCTGCGCGGCTGAGCCAGCAGCAGATCGACGAGCTGCACGAGCAGCACAAGATCGTCGACGTACTGCCGCTGACGCCCATCCAAGAAGGCCTGCTTTTCCACACCACCTTCGCGCGCGCCGCGGGGGCGCTGGACGGTGACTCGGAGGGAGTCGACTTCTACGCGGTGCAGCTCGACATCACGGTGACAGGTCTTGTCGACCAGCTGCGACTCCGCGACGCGGTTCACTCCGTGGTCCGGCGGCATCCCAACCTCGCGGCCCGCTTCTGCACGCAGTTCGGTGACCCGGTACAGGTGATTCTGGCCGACCCCGTGATCGCGTGGCGATACCTCGACCTCCGGGGTGACGATCTGACTCCCGACGAGGAGATTCAGCATCTCTGCGCTGCCGAGCGGGCGGCGGTCTGCGACCTCGCCGATCGGCCCACGCTGCGCGCGGCGTTGATCCGCACGGAGGGGAACAAGCACCGGTTCGTCCTGACGTTCCATCACGTGGTGATCGACGGCTGGTCATTGCCGATCCTGTTGCAGGAGATCTTCGCAAGCTACTTCGGCCACCGGCTCCCGGCGCCGTCGTCGTATCGCAGTTTCGTCAGCTGGCTGGTCAACCAAGATCTTGATGCGGCACGTGCGGCCTGGGGCAAGGTGTTGGACGGTTTCGACACGCCCACTCTCGTCGCTCCGCCGGCACCTCCAGGGGCCAGAGGTGTTGAATCCTATCGGGTTTCGGTCGAGACCACACAGGCTCTTGCCGACCTGGCGCGGTCTCAGCACACCACGATCAGCACAGTGCTGCAGGCGGCGTGGGCGCAGCTGCTCATGGTGGTGACCGGGCAGGACGACGTCGCGTTCGGGACGGCGGTGTCGGGCCGGCCCGCAGAGCTTGCCGGATCGGACTCGATCGTGGGATTGCTCATCAACACGGTGCCGGTGCGTGCGCGTGCCACCGCGGCCACCACGGTGTCCGAGCTCTTGGGGCAGTTGCAGAGTGCTCACAACGACACTATCGAGCATGAACACCTGGCCCTCAACGAGATTCACCACATCGCGGGCCACGAGCAGCTGTTCGACACCCTCTTCCTGTACGAGAGCTACCCGATTGACACCAGCGCGTTCATGGGCGCACAGGAACTGGCCGTCACCGAGTTCGTCACCCGCGAGTACAACCACTATCCGCTGTCGGTGATGGCGCTACCGGGGCATGAGCTGGGCATCCGGATCGAATACGACACCGACAAGTTCGATGTGGAGGGCATCGAGGCCGTGTTCGAGCGGTTCCAGCGGGTACTGGTCTCCATGGTTGCCGATGCCGGACAACGACTTTCGTCGCTTGATGTCCTGGAGGCCGCTGAGCACAAACAGCTCGACGGCTGGGGTAACCGCAAGGTCTTGGCCCGGGACGCGGAGCCGGTGTTGTCCATTCCGGAGGCTTTCGCCGAACAGGTGAACAGAGCCCCCGAAGCGGTCGCGCTGACATTTGACGGTCGCTCGACGACGTATGGCGAGCTCGACGAGGCCGCCAATCGGTTGGCGAACCTGCTGTCGGTCTACGGCGCGGCTCCGGGTGAGTCGGTGGCACTGTTGATGCCACGCTCCGACGAAGCGATCGTGGCGATTCTCGCGATTCTCAAGACCGGTGCCTCCTATCTGCCGATCGACCCCTCGGTACCGGACACGCGGCTGGAGTTCATGCTGTCCGATGCCGTGCCGATCGCGGCGGTCACGACGGCCGAGCTGCGTGCACGATTCGAAGGCTCCGGGGTGGCGGTTGTCCAGTTCGACGACGCCGACGACGACCCGACCGGCGCCATCTACGGTCATACGCCATTGCTCACTCCGGCGCCCGACGACGTCGCCTACACGATTTACACGTCGGGAACGACCGGTGTGCCCAAGGGTGTGGCCATCGCGCACAGCAACGTGACCCAAGCGCTCAAGTTCCCGCTCACGCACATGCCCACGGGGCCGGGCGAGGTGTGGACGCAGGCAGGGTCCCTGGTCTTCGACATCACGGTGTGGGAGATCTTCGGTGCACTGCTGCATGGTGGCCGATTGGTGATCATTCCGGATTCGGTCGTGCGCTCGCCCGACGATTTCCGCGAGTTGCTGATCCGTGAAAAGGTCACCGTCTTGTTCCAAACCCCGTCGGCGGTAGGCATGTTGTCGCCGGAGGGCCTGGACAACATGACGCTGATCGTCGCCGGTGAAGCGTGCCCCACCGAAGTGGTGGACAAGTGGGCGCCCGGACGCGTGATGATCAACGGTTATGGTCCGACGGAGACGACGATCTATGCCACGTTCGGTGAGTTGATCGCCGGTTCGGGTGTGGTGCCGATCGGTGTTCCGGTGCCCGATGCCGCGTTGTTCGTGTTGGACCGGTGGATGCGGCCGGTGCCACCGGGTGTTGTCGGCGAGCTGTATGTGGCTGGACTCGGTGTCGGCCTCGGCTATGTGAAGCGCCAGGCACTGACCGCGTCACGGTTCGTCGCGTGCCCCTTCGGTGAGCCCGGGACGCGGATGTATCGCACCGGGGATCTGGTGCGCTGGGGTGCCAACGGTCAGCTGGAGTATCTGGGCCGCGCCGACGAGCAGGTGAAGATTCGCGGCTTCCGTATCGAGCTCGGGGAGATCCAGGCGGCTCTTGCCGAACTTGACGGGGTGGAGCAGGCGGCGGTGATCGCCCGCGAGGATCGCCCCGGTGACAAGCGTCTAGTCGGGTATTTCATCGGGACCGGTGAGGTGGCCGAGCTGCGCAGCGCACTGGCAAAGAGGCTGCCGCCCTACATGGTCCCGGCCGCGGTGGTGCGGCTGGAGGCCTTGCCGCTCACGGTCAACGGCAAGCTCGACAAGCGTTCGCTTCCCGCACCGGAGTATGACGATGCGGCCCGCTACCGTGCGCCCGCCAACGCCGTCGAGGAGACGGTGGCCGGCATCTATGCGCAGGTGCTGGGCGTTGAGCGTGTCGGCACCGATGATTCGTTCTTCGACCTCGGCGGGGATTCGATCTCCGCGATGCGCGTGGTCGCGGCGATCAACACGTCTTTCGACGCTCAGCTGGCAGTCAGAACGCTGTTCGAGGCACCGTCGGTGCGAAGCCTGAGCGTGTATTTGGACGGCGCGGACGGCTCTGCGACGGCCGGGCCCACCTACGCGTCCGTGCATGGCCGCGGTGCTTCCGTGGTGCGGGCAAGCGACCTCACCTTGGAGAAGTTCATCGACGAGGAAACGCTGAAGGCAGCCCCGACGCTGCCGCGCGCCGATGAGGGTGTGCGGACAGTGCTGCTGACCGGGGCGACCGGATTCTTGGGCCGCTACTTGGTGCTGCAATGGCTCAAGGAACTGGAAAAGGTCGACGGCACGCTGATCTGCCTGGTGCGGGCCAAGTCCGACGAAGAGGCGCGGCGCCGTCTCGACAAGACCTTCGACAGCGGAGACCCGGAGCTTATTCGGGTGTACGAGGCGTTGGCCACCGACCGGTTGCAGGTGATCGCCGGGGACAAGGCCGAACCCGCCCTGGGGCTGGAGCAGGAGACCTGGCAGCGGCTGGCCGATACCGTCGACCTGATCGTCGACTCGGCGGCCTTGGTCAACAGCGTGTTGCCATACAGCGAGTTGTTCGGGCCCAATGTGGTGGGTACGGCCGAGCTGATCCGATTCGCGGTGACGTCAAAGGTCAAGCCCTACACCTACATTTCGACGGCTGATGTCGGGCGTGAGATCGAGAAGTCGATATTCCTCGAGGACGCCGACATCCGCGTCATCAGTGCCACCCGCCCCGCCGATGGCAGCTACGCCAACGGTTACGGCAACAGCAAATGGGCGGGAGAGGTGCTCCTGCGAGAGGCCCACGAGCACCTCGGCTTGCCGGTCAAGGTGTTTCGCTCGGGCATGATCATGGTCGACACCAGTTACGCGGGGCAGGTGAACGCTTCGGACACCGTTGCCCGCATGGTGCTCAGCATTGTTGCGACGGGTGTCGCGCCGCATTCGGTCTATCGGCTCGGCGAGGACGGCAATCGGCAGCGTGCGCATTTCGACGGGCTGCCCGTGGAATTCGTCGCCGAGGCGATCGCCACGCTGGGAGGTCAGGCCGCCGAGTCACGAGAGGGCTCGGCCGGTTTCGAGACCTATCACGTGATGAATCCGCATGACGATGGCATCGGAATCGACGAGTACGTCGACTGGTTGATCGATGCAGGTCACCCGATTGAGCGCATCGAGGACTTCGACGAGTGGGTGGAGCAGTTCGAGTCCCGACTGCACGCCTTGCCGGACCATCAGCGCCAGGGTTCGGTGTTGCAGATGCTGAAGATCCTGCAGGATCACGGTTGGGATGGTCAGCCGCCGGAACCCTCGCGTGGACCGATGGCGCCGGCGGATCGTTTCCAGGCGGCCGTTCGCCGCGCGAAGATTGGATCTGAAAACGACATTCCGCAAGTATCGGCCCCGATCATCGCGAAGTATGCGAGCGACTTGCAATTGCAGGGATTGCTTTAGCGCGCAGAAAATAGCGGAAACTCCGACGAAGTAGTTCCGTGACGGTTAATTCGATTGGGTCATGTCCTGTCGGAATGGATATCTGTCTATCTAACGCGCCCAGTGCAATTCGGGTGAATTCGGCAGGAGATGCCATTCACGAGCAAACGGGGTAGGGTTGGGGTTATGTGGCGCGAACTGTTGGGGTTGGCATTTCTGATGTCACTGAATCCGGTGCTGCTCGGTTTGATCCTGGTGGTGATTTCCCGGCCCCGGCCCGTGCAGAACTTGCTGGCGTTCTGGGTTGGTGCGCTGATGGTGAATGTGCCGTCCTTTGTGGTTGCGCTTTTCGCCTTGCATATGGTGCCGAGTTTCGCGTCCTTCGCCAAGAATCTTGCGACCGCCGACCCGGGCTCATCGGTCAAGCCTCTTCAACTGGGCACCGGCGTGCTCTGCGTGGTGGTGGCGGTCTGGATTGCGGTGCGGCTTCGGTCGCGTCAGCGCGAGCCCGTGGCGGCGGGGGCCAGTGGTGATTCCTCGGTCTTGGTGCTGGATCCCGAGGCCCCGGCCGCCGAAGCCCGTCCTGCGGGGCGAGTCAAGGGTGCCGTTTCCGCTATCGCATCGGTATTTCGGCGTGTTCTGCACCGAGGCAAAGGCGCATGGGAGAACGGCGCCTTGTGGGTGGCGCTGGTGCTCGGAATCGGATACATGCCGCCGCCGCCACTGGTCTTGCTGGTGGACACCATCATCGTGGGTTCGGGGGCCGCGATCGGCACACAGGTGATTGCCACCGTGGTGTTCGTCTTCGCCATGCTCGCCGTTTTCGAGATCGCGTTGATCAGTTATGTGATTGCCCCAGGGAGAACCCAGGCGGTGCTTGAACCGATCCATAACTGGGCTCTCGCCCATCGGCAGCTGGTATTGCTGGTTCTCTTCGCTGTGGTCGGGATATGGCAGGTACTTACCGGGGTTGGCATCGTCTGATCGCCGATCTAGCTGCCCCGGAATGTCTTCCGGTAATGGGTGGGGCTCATGCCAAGCCCACGCCGCAGGTGGTGTCGCAGATTGGCGGCCGAGCCGAGGCCGGATCGTCGCGCCACCTCGTCCACCGCGAGGTCATGTGATTCCAAAAGCGCCCTGGCGCATTCGACACGCTGCTGCCGAACCCAGTCACCGGGGGAGAGGCCGGTTTCGTCGCGGAAGCGCCGGTTGAAGGTGCGCATGCTCATTCGGCAGCGTTCGGCGAGCTGCTGCACGGTCAGCGGTTCGGTAAGGTTCGCCATCGCCCAGTGGCGGGCGGATGCCGTTGAATCCCCGGTACATTCGGGAAGCGGACGGTCGATGAACTGGGCTTGGCCGCCTTCCCGCCAGGGCGGCACCACGCAATACCGGGCCACGTCGTTGGCCAGCACGGTGCCATGATCTTGCCGAATGATGTGCAGGCACAAGTCGATTCCTGAAGCCAGTCCCGCAGAGGTCAGGATGTCGCCGTCGTCGACGAACAGCACGGTCTCGTCCAGTAGGACCCGCGGGTACAGCGTGCGAAAGCTGTCGGCCATGTGCCAATGAGTGGTGGCTCGACGGCCGTCGAGCAGGCCCGCGGCGCCCAGCACGAAGGCGCCGGTGCAGATGGACACGATGCGGGTGCCCGGTCGGATGGTGTCGAGAGCGGAGCGCAGATCCTCTGCCAGCTCACCCCGCATCCGCGCGGGCGGGTAGCGGGTGCCAGGAATGATGACGGTGTCCGCTCGGGCCAGCGCGCCGGGTCCCTCCTGCGGGGTGATTGTGTATCCCGAGGTGGTCTGAACCGGGGCGTGTGCCAATCCGCAGGTGATGACCCGATAGCGGTCGGCACCGGCCTGGCCGAATGCCAGTGACGGGATGGTCGCGTCGAAACCGATCAGCGGCTCCAGCATCAGTACGGCCACGGTGTGTGCCATGGCACGATCTTTACACCTATTGGCATTTATGCCAATTGTGCGAGTCGGCGTCGTCGGTCAACCTTGGCGGGTGACCCAGCATGTGGTGCCCGAAACGCCCGCCCGCCGCGGACCGCATCCCGGTTGGATCGTCGCGGCGGTGGCCTTTGTGGCGGTATTGGCCGCGGCCGCTTTCCGCTCGGTTCCCGGCGTTCTGATGGATCCGCTACATGCCGAGTTCGGCTGGTCGCACGGCACCATCGGACTGGCGATGTCGATCAACATGACGTTGTTCGGGCTCACTGCGCCGTTCGCGGCCGCGTCGATGGACAAGTTCGGCGTGCGGCCCGTGCTGGCGGCGGCGTTGACGCTGATCGCCACGGGCACGTTCCTGAGCGCCTTCATGACCGCGTCCTGGCAGCTGCTGCTGCTGTGGGGTGTGCTGGTGGGCGTCGGTACCGGTTCGATCTCCATGGGATTCGTGGCCACGGTCGCGACCAGGTGGTTCGTCGCCCGCCGCGGACTGGTCACGGGTGTCTTGACTGCTGCCAGCGCCACCGGCCAACTGATCTTCCTGCCCTTGGTGGCCGTGGTCACCGGAGCCTGCGGGTGGCGATGGGCATCGGTGATCGTGGCGGCGTCAGCGCTTGCAGTGGTTCCCCTGGTGGTGCTTTTCATGCGAAATCGGCCGGCGGATAAGGGAGTTGGTCCCTACGGTGCCGGCGTCGACGAACCGGGGAGCGCTCCAGTGGTTCGGGGTGGGTTCCGGGCGGCCTTCGACGGGTTGGTGATGGGTTCGCGGCAGCCCGTCTTCTGGTTGTTGGCGGGAAGTTTCGCGATCTGCGGTATGACCACCAACGGACTGATCGGCACCCATTTCATTCCGGCGGCGCACGACCACGGGATGCCCGCCACCATGGCGGCGAGCCTGCTCGCGCTCATCGGAGTCTTCGATGTCGCCGGGACGGTGTTCTCCGGGTGGCTCACCGACCGGATAGATGCCCGCCTGCTGCTGGGCATCTACTACTTCGGGCGCGGGATCTCACTGATGTTGTTGCCCGCCTTGCTGTCTCCACGAGCGGAACCATCCACATGGGTATTCATCATCTTCTACGGACTGGACTGGGTGGCCACCGTGCCGCCGACCATCGCGCTGTGCCGCAAGTACTTTGGCGAGCACACGCCCGTGGTGTTCGGATGGGTGTTCGCTTCGCATCAGCTCGGGGCGGCGGTCGCGGCGGCCGGTGCGGGGTGGCTGCGCGATCAGCATGGCAGTTACGACACCGCGTTCCGGTTGGCCGCCGGGCTCTGCGTCATCGCGGCGGTGATGTGCCTGTCGGTGCGGGATCGGCAGTCAGGTGATCAGCATGTCGAGATAGGCGACGTTAACGGCGATCGGAGCCCAGATGTTTCAGTACCTGCGCCATAGGTAGCCCTGCATCACTCCGAAGGTTCCCTGCACCGCCACGATCGTCGTGAGACCGGCGCCTGCACCGCCGATAACTCAAATAGGTTGGGAGCAATGCGATCGCGCATCGGCATGAACTGTCCGGTGCCGCGGTGTAAGGGTGTGTGATGATCGGGGCGTGAGCACCGAACCGAGCACCGGCCTCGACAAAGACATGATGCCGGTGCCCCATGCGCATCCGCACGTCTTCGAGAGTCGGTGGCCGGTTCGCATGGCCGACGTCGACAAGAACCAACGTCTGCGGTTGGACGGGGCCGCCCGGCACATCCAGGACATCGGGTGGGACCACTTGCGCGGGGTGGGGGCCGAGGAGACCCACCCATTGTGGATCGTCCGTCGCACCATGATCGACGTCATCAAACCCATCGATTTCAACGAGGCCCTGTGGTTGCGCCGGTGGTGCTCGGCCACCTCCAATCGGTGGTGCCAGATGCGGGTGCGGCTCGACGGGCGCGACGGCGGCCTCATCGAATCGGAGGCGTTCTGGATTCACGTCAGCCGTGAAACACAGGGGCCGGCCCGCATCGAGGACGACTTCCTTGCCACCGTCGCCTCCACCACTGACGTCGATCGGCTGCGGTGGAAGCCCTACAACAAACCGGGCAACCGGGAGACCGCGACGGATATCCGAGACTTCCCGGTGCGCTTCACCGACATGGACCTGTTCGACCACATGAATAACTCCGTGTACTGGAGCATCGTCGAGGATCACCTCTCGCGGCACCCGGAGCTGCTATCCGGTCCCTATCGGGTAAGCCTCGAGCATGACTCCGCAGTTTCGCTGGGAGACAAGCTCGAGATCATCACCAACGTCTATGCGGACGGAACCGAGCTCGGTGTCCCCGGTCGCGGTGTTACAACGCTCACATATGTCGTTGGCAACGAGGTGAAGGCTCTCGCCTCGATATTCGCTCGATAACTAGACGCCGTGTCGGTCGTTTAACAGTACGAGCGTTCTGAACAGGGGATTGTTGGTTACCGGCCGGTAGCAACAGTACGGGCGTACGATTAGCCGCTTCGCAAGATTAGCAAAAGGCTGTTAATACCTAGCGAAAATTGGCATCGAGAGCGGGTGGACCTGCGCATATGGTCTGTGACATCGTCGTAACAGTCAACGCAGTGAACGTGCCTGAGCGTTAACAATCTGTCCGTGGCAGAAAATCGGACAGCCAAACGTCAGGGCAAGTAACAGAGGAGCACCAATGTCGAATGTCGGCAAGCCGCGCACCGCGGCCGAAATCCAGCAGGACTGGGACACCAACCCCCGCTGGAAGGGCATCACCCGCGACTACACCGCCGCCCAGGTCGAAGAGCTGCAGGGCAGCGTCGTCGAGGAGAACACCCTGGCCCGCCGTGGCGCGGAAATCCTGTGGGACGCCGTCACGAAGGACGACGACTCGTACATCAACGCGCTGGGCGCGCTGACCGGCAACATGGCCGTGCAGCAGGTCCGTGCCGGTCTCAAGGCCATCTACCTGTCGGGTTGGCAGGTCGCCGGTGACGCCAACCTCTCCGGCCACACCTACCCCGACCAGAGCCTGTACCCGGCCAACTCGGTGCCGGCGGTGGTTCGCCGCATCAACAACGCCCTGCTGCGTGCCGACGAGATCGCCCGCGTCGAGGGCGACACCAGCGTCGACAACTGGCTGGTGCCGATCGTCGCCGACGGTGAAGCCGGTTTCGGTGGCGCCCTGAACGTCTACGAACTGCAGAAGGCCATGATCGCCGCGGGTGCCGCCGGTACCCACTGGGAGGACCAGCTGGCCTCGGAGAAGAAGTGCGGCCACCTCGGTGGCAAGGTGCTGATCCCCACTCAGCAGCACATCCGCACCCTCACCTCCGCCCGCCTGGCCGCTGACGTCGCCAACACCCCGACCGTCGTCATCGCCCGTACCGACGCCGAGGCCGCCACCCTCATCACCTCCGATGTGGACGACCGCGACAAGCCGTTCGTCACCGGTGAGCGCACTTCCGAGGGCTTCTACAACGTGCAGAAGGGCATCGAGCCCTGTATCGCGCGTGCCAAGGCCTACGCTCCCTACGCCGACCTCATCTGGATGGAGACCGGTGTGCCGGACCTCGAGGTCGCCCGCAAGTTCGCCGAGGCCGTCAAGGCCGACTTCCCGGACCAGCTGCTGTCCTACAACTGCAGCCCGTCCTTCAACTGGAAGCAGGCGCTGGACGACTCGACCATCGCCAAGTTCCAGAAGGAACTGGGTGCCATGGGCTTCAAGTTCCAGTTCATCACCCTGGCCGGCTTCCACGCCCTGAACTACTCGATGTTCGACCTGGCTTACGGCTACGCCCGCGAGGGCATGACCGCCTACGTCGATCTGCAGGAGCGCGAGTTCGCGGCCGAGGCTCGTGGCTACACCGCCACCAAGCACCAGCGTGAGGTCGGCGCCGGTTACTTCGACCGGATCGCCACCACCGTGGACCCGAACACCTCGACCGCGGCGCTCAAGGGCTCGACCGAAGAGGGCCAGTTCCACTAAGCCCCCAGCCGAGCAGACGCAAAGGCACCCGACACATCGGGAAGACACGCGCTTTCGCGACTGCTCGTCGAAGGAAATGACTCTCGGTGTGACCCACTGAGTTGACAGCACAGGCCCCGCCCACGTATCCCGTTGGGCGGGGCCTGTGTGCTGGATGGACGAGCCACTCGGGCGAAGACCATCAGGTAAAGCCAAAACTAACAACGATGTTCAGGGAGTAGTACGAAGATGACGGACGGAATCACGCGCGTAGGAGTTATCGGCGCGGGGCAGATGGGTGCGGGTATCGCCGAGGTGTCGGCACGCGCCGGTGTCGACGTGCTGGTGTTCGAGACCACCGAGGCACTCACGACCGCCGGGCGCGACCGGATCACGAAGTCACTCGACCGTGGCGTCTCCGCCGGGAAGATCACCGAGCGTGAGCGCGATGCCGCCGTCGCCAACCTGAAGTTCACCACCGACCTGGCCGACTTCTCCGATCGCCAGCTCGTCATCGAGGCTGTCATCGAAGACGAGTCCATCAAGTCCTCGATCTTTGCCAAGTTGGACGAGGTGATCACCGATCCCGACGCGGTTCTCGCGTCGAACACCTCCAGCATCCCGATCATGAAGATCGCTGCCGCGACCAAGAATCCGGGGCGCGTGCTGGGTCTGCACTTCTTCAACCCGGTGCCGGTGCTGCCGCTCGTCGAGCTGATCTCGACGTTGGTGACCACGCCCGGGGCCGCTGCCCGCACGGAGGCCTTCGCGAGCGAGGTGTTGGGCAAGCAGGTTGTGCGCGCCGCCGACCGCTCCGGCTTCGTGGTCAACTTCCTGCTTGTTCCGTACCTGTTGGCCGCCATCCGGATGGCCGAATCTGGTTTTGCCACAGTCGAAGACATCGACAAGGCAGTCGTGGCGGGTCTCTCGCACCCGATGGGCCCGCTGCGGCTCTCGGACCTTGTCGGCCTCGACACGCTGAAGCTCATCGCCGACTCGATGTACGACGAGTACAAGGAGCCCCTGTACGCGGCTCCGCCATTGCTACTGCGCATGGTCGAGGCCGGGCGCCTTGGCAAGAAGAGCGGCGTCGGGTTCTACGAGTACAAGGCCAAGTAGCCACCCCACCGCGCGAGGGCATGCCGCACGCACAATCCCAGCCCGATTGGATGCGAGCGGTGTGCCCTCGCCGTATTCGGGGGTGCCTGGGCTAGAAATACCCATTTCTATTGACCAAGATCACCCGGGGTGGTTAGTTCAGGTGGGTTGGTTCGGATAGCAAAGTGACACGCCCCGGGATTCGTGCACGAGGGGTTCGGGGCGTTCACTTGCTAGACCCGGGCGAATTCCCCCGCAGTGCTCCATGCTTCACGTTCGGCGTTGTATGCCGACCTCTGGTGGTCGCGAAACTCGCCAATTGACGTCGCGTTTTGGGCAAGGAACGCCGAGTACTGCGCCATGGAGAACTCACCCTCGGTGATCGTGACACCGCCGGTGCCGCGTCCGGTGGCCAACTCGTCGCGCAACTCGAGGAGTTCCTCGGGGCTCACCGGGTACCAGCTGATTTGGTCGAAGAATCGCAGCAGCCACGGTGTCCCGGCTTCGAACGCGCCCGCGTTGTCAGGGTGCCGGTGATTCCAGACCTGCACGGTGCGGCCCACCAATTGGTATCCGCCGGGCCCTTCCATGCCGTAGATGCACAGGTACGCCCCGCCGATGCCGACGGCATTCTCCGGTGTCCAGGTGCGGGCCGGGTTGTATTTGGTGGTGACCAGCCGGTGCCGGGGATCGACCGGAGTCGCGACGGGCGCGCCCAGATAGACGTCGCCCAGGCCGAGCACCAGATACGAGGCGTCGTACACCGTGCGATGCACATCATCGACGGAGTCCAAACCGTTGATACGCCTGATGAATTCGATGTTCCACGGCATCCACGGTGCGTCCGCTCGCACACCCAGGCGGTAGCGCTCCATGGCCTCGCGGGCAGATGGGTCGTCCCAGGAAAGGGGCATGGCCACCCTACGGCTCGGGACGACCAGCTCATCGGAGGCGGGCAGATGCTCGTCGATGTCGTCGAGCAGCCCCAGTACCTTGCCCATCGGCAGCTTGTCGGGATCGAAGTGCACCTGCAGCGATCGAATACCCGGAGTCAGATCGACGATCCCGCTGGTGTGGGTGTCTTCGAGTCGTTGGTGCAACGCGTGCACGCGTGCGCGTAACGCCAAATCCAATGTGAGATCGCCGTACTCGACCAGAATGTTGTCGTCTCCGCTGCGGCGGTATGTCATATCGGGTGCGTCGTCACGGGCGGGCCGGTAGGCCAGCACGCCGTCGTCTCCGTCGCCCCGGGTGGAGAAGACCGAGGGCCAATGCCCGCGCCGGTCGATACCGATAGAGCGCAGCGACGCACTGCGGGCGGCTTCGATTCGTACGAAACGCAGGGTATCGCCGGCACGCAATTGCCCCAGCTTCCAGCGATCGGCCGACACCACCGTGACGGGACAGACGAAGCCACCCAGGCTGGGACCGTCGGGGCCCAGCAGAATCGGGGTATCGCCGGTGAAGTCCAGTGCGCCGATCGAATACGCGTTGTCGTGGATGTTCGACGGGTGCAACCCGGCCTCGCCGCCATCGGTACGCGCCCAATGAGGTTTGGGGCCGATGAGGCGCACTCCAGTGCGATCGGAGTTGAAGTGCACCTCATAGTCCGTCGACAGCAGCTCGTCGATATCGCTGCGGGTGAAGAAGTCCGGTGCGCCGTGCGGTCCCTCGGTGACCGCGAGCTCCCAGTGGTGGCCGATCGCCGGTTGCGCGGCTCCGGGAATGCATTGCGGCTCAGTGTCGTCGAACTGGCCCAGGGCAAGGACATCCCCGGCAGCCAAGGCGCGGCCCGCGGGACCGCCGAATCCTCCCAGGGTGAAAGTGGATGCACTGCCCAGGAATTGGGGGACCTCGATGCCACCGGCGATCAGCACATACATCCGCATCCCGGTATCTGCGGCGGCACCCACGGTCAGTGTTCCATCGGCGGGAACGAGGACGGCACGCCATTGGGGGACCGGGCGGCTGTTCACGGTGACCAGCGCCGGTGCGCCGGTGACGCAGACGAGCGTCTCGTCGGTGAAACGCAGTGTGGGACCGCCGAGAGTCGCCTCCAGTCCCGCGGCGCCCTCAGGGTTTCCGACGGCGCGATTGCCCAGGCGGAACGACAGATCGTCCATCGGGCCCGAGGGCGGCACGCCCACTTGCCAGTACCCCGTGCGTCCCGGCCAGTCCTGGACCGTGGTCAGCATGCCCGGCGCGGTGACGGTCATGCTGCTCATGCGCTCTCCACCGTCATCCGCACGGGGGTCGGGTCAAATCCGTTGCACGGGTTGTTGATCTGCGGGCAGTTCGATACCAGTACCAGGGTGTCGACCTCGGCACGCAGCTTGATCTTCTTTCCCGGCGCCGAGAGACCGTCGACGATGCCGAGCGTGCCGTCCGCGTCCACCGGGACATTCATGTAGAAATTGATGTTGGACACCAGGTCTCGCTTACCCAGTCCCCACTTGGCGCCTTCCAGTAGAAAGTTCTCCACACACGCGTGCTGATGCTTGGTGTGGTGCCCGTAACGCAAGGTGTTGGATTCCTGTGAGCAGGCCCCGCCGATGGTGTCGTGATTGCCCACCTCGTCCTCGACGATGGTCATCAGTGCGCTGCCGTCCTCGGCGCGCAGCACGGTTCCGGTGCGCAGGAAGAGGTTTGACTGGGCGGCGACGGTCGCTTGCGCCGAGTAACGCACGGCGGTATCGGCCGCCGAGTACAGCAGGGTGTCGACGGCCTGGTTGCCCTTCAGATCGATGATGGTGAGCACGTCACCGGCAGCCACCACCGTGCTCCACGGGGCGCGGGCGGCGACAACCTCATCGAGGACGGTGTTTGTCACAGTGTTTCTCCGTTCTGTGCCGCGGCCCACGCGTCTTCGGTGTTGAGCACGGCGCGTAGATATTCCGGATCTGAGTTCGGCAGGTCGACCAGCTCGTCGAGCGCGGACCAGGCCAACACCTGCACCGGTCCGGTGTCGAAGGTGTCCGACGGATCGAGGGGGTGCGCGGTGTTGATCAGCAGGGCGATCACCGGTAGGTGGATCAACAGATCCACCGCCGCACCCGGGCCCGCGGTGCCGGTGCTGTGTAGTGCACCATCGGCCTCTGCGCGGACTCCGTGGAAGAAGGACACCGACGGTCCGATATCGCGCGGTGCCAGTCCGTGCTTGGCGGCGGCCAGCGTGAACAGCTCACGTCCTGCTGGGCTCGCCGAATAGAGTTCGCCGGCACCGTACTTGGCGGTGTTGGCAGACAGTGTGGTGGTTCCGCAGAAGGTGTCGTGATGCCCGGAGCTGTCGGCGACCATGGTGGCCAGTACCCGACCCTGGTCTGAGAGCAGCGGATGTCCGGTGCCGAGATAGGCCTGCCACGGCACCTTGACGGTGTCGGCGACGTTGAGGCGCTCCCACGGGGCGTCAGCACGCAGCAGGACAACGCTGACGCATGCGGTCCCGGTGACATCGGTGATCCGCAGTCGAGTGCCGCGACCGAGCACCTTGGTGGCGTACCGGCCGCCGGGGATGGTTTCGGCCCAGGTGAGTGTCAGCGGATCGATGTCCTCCGGAGTCCAGGGCCAGTGTGACGCCGGCAGCACCGGCATCGTGTCGGTGATCTGGCCGGCCTGCGCGCGGGCGTGATCCCGGGCTCCCTTGGTGGTAGCCGTCGTCATTGGGTGATCTCCTCCATGGTTGCCGCGGCGCGCCGCGGGTAGGCAAGGACCCCGGCGACCAGCACCGCGGCGATACAGATTGGGGCCATCCACACCAGGTAGGGGTGTGCCCCGGTGGGATCGAAGACCGCTGCGCGCGGCCATGACAGGTTGAGAACCATGAATGCGCCGTAGCCGACGGCCAGGATGTTGACCGGGAGTCCGAACCTGCCGAGTGAGAAGAGTTTTCGCCCGTCGGCATCGGTCTGGCCCTTGTTCCCGTCCCACTTGCTCCCGCCGATACCCAAGCGGCGCAACAACAACGGTGTGGTCACCATCAGATAGGCCAGATAGATCAGCGCAATGCAGACGCTGCACAGGCTGGTGAACAACGCGGCGTTGCCGAAGTTGACCACCAGGATCAGCACACAGCAGACGCCGACGACGACAGCAGGGGCGATCGGCGTGCCGGTGCGCGGGTTCACGTGAGAGAGAACGGTGGAGAACGGAAGCTTGCCGTCGCGGGCCATCGAGAACATCAGACGCGAGGCGGCGGTCTGGATGGCAAGGGTGCAGACGAAGACCGCGATCGCGACGTCGACGAGCAGCAGTGTGCCGAACGGGGAGGCGAGCTTGCTGTCCAATACATAAGGAAGGCCGCCGGTGGCGAGTTGGCCGTCCGTCAGGCTGGGCGCCGCCATCAGTGCGCCCAGGATCATCAACGCCCCGCCGATCGCCGACACCACGATCGCGGACAGGATGGTGCGCGGCGCCACCCGTCTCGGGTTACGGGTCTCCTCGGCGAGCTCACTGGCCGATCCGAATCCGACGAGCACATAGGCGGCCATGAGACCGGCCGCCATGAATGCCCACGGATACCCGCTGCCCGCCTCACCGGCGTGCAGCACGACGCTGGGGCCACGTTCGGCATTCCAGAAGAGCATGCCGACGACGGCGACCACGCCGACGATCTCGCAGGTGACGCCGATCGAGTTGATCCGGGACATCCAGTTGACGCCCACGGCGTTGATGGCGGTGGTCGCGACCAGGAGCAGCGATCCCAACAGCACGGCGTTGGATGCGCCACTGACACTGGTCAACGAGGAGTCGGTGCCGATGAGCTGGAATCCACTCCACACCGTCGGCAGGACCACCTGCAGTGCGATGGCGGCCGCGGACGCGGTGACGATCTGGGCGATGATCATGAACCAGCCGGCGAACCAGCCCACCACGGCGCCACCGAGGCGGCGGGCCCACTGGTAGATCGCACCCGAGATCGGGTAGCGCGCGGCGAGCTCCGCGAAGTTCAGGGCCACCATGTACTGCCCGGCGAAGACTATGGGCCAGGTCCAGAAGAACGCCGGACCGCCGAAGCTGAATCCGAAGGCGAACAGCTGGAAGATCGTCGTCAGGATCGAGACGAATGAGAAGCCTGCGGCGAAGGACGCGAATTTGCCGAGACTTCGATGCAGCTGAGGCTTGTAGCCGAAGGCGGCAAGATCGTCGGAGTCGGAGCCGGCGATGATCGCCGCGGACCGCGCCGCGGTTTCGGTGGCCGTAGGGGCGTTCATGGGCACTCCCGGGTCGGTCCTCGGGCAACGTATTTCGTGCCCTATGTGGTCGTCAAAACCCACTTCTATGTGGGAGGAAATATCTGTCAAGCGATAGGTAAGTAAGTTTGACCGGCACCCGGGACGTGTGGGTGACGGCACCGTTTCAGAACAGGTGCGCGGTGTAACATTGTCGTTGCGCAGATGTCGGAGCGATGACGAAACGCTCACCAGGCAGTGGTATCGGGACGTTGCCGAGATGGACGTGGAAGGGTCGGCACAATGTCAGGGCGACCGCGGCGTACCAGTCCTATTCGCGAGGGAAAAACCACTCGTGACGAGATTCTCGACGCCTCGGCCGAGTTGTTCACCACCGACGGGTTCGCGGCAACCACGACGCGGCGCATCGCCGAGTCGGTGGGCGTCCAGCAGGCCTCCCTGTACTACCACTTCAAGACCAAGGACGACATCCTCGATGCGCTGCTGGCGATGACGATCGACCAGCCATTGCACTATGCGGCACTGATCGCGGACCGCTCTGAGCCCGCGGTCGTGCGCCTCTATGCGCTGGCGCTTGCCGATGCCGCGCAGCTGGCCGCGAGCCGGTGGAACCTGGGCGCTCTCTATCTATTACCCGATCTGCGTGCGGACCGGTTTGTCGCGTTCCGGCGCAAGCGCGATCAGCTGCGTACCCACTATCAGGACCTTGCGGCGGCCGCGTGCGTCGCGGACATGGTCCGCGACGGGGTGGAACGGCTGCCCTTCCGGCTCGTGGAGTCGGTGATCATGCTGCGTGCGGACGGGGATTCGATCGCCCCGGAGGCATTGGCCGACGCGACCTTGCGCGTCGTGGGGGTCAGCGGGGATGCTGGAGAGGTCGAGGGGGCGGCTAGAGCGTTGTTAAGGCAGCTGGACTGGCCGGTGGCCGTTCCTAAGAGGTAGGCACAGCACGCCGTGCTAGGGTGCCGTCCAGTGCAAGAAAGCCGATGTTGATGGGAATTAGGTGCTCCAATAAATGTCCGATCTGAAGCCGTACTACGAGGAATCTCAGTCCATCTATGACATTTCGGACGAATTCTACGGTCTTTTCCTCGACGAGGAAACGATGGGCTACACGTGCGCGTACTTTGAGCGCGACGATCTGACGCTCGCCGAAGCCCAGCTCGCCAAGTTCGATCTCGCGCTCGGCAAGCTCAACCTCGAGCCCGGGATGACTCTGCTGGACATCGGCTGTGGCTGGGGAGCCTGCCTTGAGCGCGCCATGCGGAAGTTCGACGTCAACGTCGTCGGTATCACCCTCAGCAAGAACCAGAGCGAGTACAGCCGCACGCGTTTGGAGAAGGTGGCCGAGGAGACCGGTCGCACCGCGGAAATCCGCATGCAGGGCTGGGAAGAATTCAACGATAAAGTCGACAGAATTGTCACGATCGGTGCATTCGAGGCATTCAAGCAGGAGCGGTACCCGATCTTTTTCGAACGGGCCTATGACATTCTTCCCAATGACGGTCGGATGTTGCTTCACACCATTCTCGCGCACACGCAGCAGTTCTTCCGTGAAAATGGAATTGCCGTCACGATCAGCGATCTGAAATTCATGAAATTCATCGGCGAGGAAATCTTCCCCGGTGGACAGTTGCCCGCAGTCGAGGATATTGAGAAACTTGCTGCTGAATCCGGGTTCAACCTGGAGCGGGTGCATTTGCTGCAGCCGCACTATGCGAAGACCCTGGACATCTGGGCCAAGAATCTTGAGCAGCGCCGCGAGGAAGCGATCAGCATTCAATCGCAAGAGGTCTACGACCGCTTCATGAAGTACCTGACCGGTTGCGCGGACTTCTTCCGTCGCGGTATCACGAACGTTGGGCAGTTCACCCTCGTCAAATAGCGAGACTTAACAGGTCAACGCCGTCTCACGCTTGCGCGAGGCGGCGTTTCTGTTCCTCGATATCGAAATCAGCCGGCGGCCACGAGAGATCTAAACCGTCCAGTGTTTCATCGAGAAGCGCGGTGACCGCGAGCCTGCTGTACCACTTGCGATCGCACGGGATGACATGCCAGGGCGCGTACTCGGTGCTGGTCTCCTCCAATACCGCCTGGTACGCCTCCTGGTAGGCGGGCCAGAACGCGCGCTCGTCGATGTCGTTGGGATTGAACTTCCAGTACTTGTCGGGGCGGTCCAGCCGCTCGGCGAGACGCTGCTTCTGCTCATCGAGCGATACCACCAGGGCCACCTTGAGGATCGTCATCCCGGACTCTGTCAGTTCCTTCTCGAAGGCGTTGATCTCCTCGTAGCGGGTGCCCCAGACCTCCTGCGGCACCAGGTTGTGTACCCGCACCACCAGGACGTCCTCATAGTGCGATCGGTCGAAGACGCCGAGCTGTCCACCCGAGGGCAGCGCATTGCGGATTCGCCACAGGTAGTGGTGTTTGCGCTCCTCCTCGCTGGGTACACCGAAGCTCGCGTGTTCGATGCCCTGTGGATCAACTTGTCCCACAACATGTTTGACGATGCCGCCCTTGCCTGAGGTGTCCATGCCCTGCAGTACCAGCAGCACCGAGCGCTGGTCGCCGCTGCGCCCGTTGGCGTACAGCATTTCCTGCAGCAGTCCCAGGCGCTCGGACAACTCGGCCTGCAGCGCCTCGCCGTCCTCGCGTGACCCGTCGAATCCGGGGGTGGATCGGGAATCGACCTCGGCGAACTTCAGGCCCGGTCGATAGCGCAGCGCGGATGTGTCGATCCTGAGGGTCATGCCCAGTGACCCTAGCGAGTTCGGCTTACGCCGAGTGGATTTGGTGCGGTTGTGGCGGGGGCAGAATGGGCGAGGGGTGCGGCATGTCGACGAACTTCTCCCGGGAGCCACCCACGTCCACGATGCCGAGCAGAGCGTTCCACGCGATCATCGTCAGGTAGTCGATGAGCTCATCGGCGCTGATGCGGGGATGGGACATCCACGAGTGCGTGGCCAGCTGAACGCCGCCGACGATCATGTACGCCCAGGGTTCTACCCCGTGCGTGTCCATTCCCGCCTCATGGCTGCGACGACGGAACATCAGCGCGAGCATGCGGGCAATGATCCGTTCGGAATCGGCGATGGCCTTGCTGCGGCTCGCGGAGCTGTTGGCCATGACGAAGGGATAGATCTCCGGTTCGGCGGCGACCGTCTCCACATACGCCTTGATGAGTGATCGGGTGAGGTCGTAACCATCGAGGCGAGCCGAGAGAGCCGCGGCCATCTTGGGGATGAGGGTGGTCTGTGCGAACCGAGTCATGACGGCGGTGGTCAGATCGTTCTTGTCGACGAAGTACCGGTAGAGCACGGTCTTGGAGACTCCGATATCGGACGCGATCTCATCCATGCTGATATCGCGTCCCCGATGCCTGATGGCATCGAGCGTGCCGTCCACGAGTTCGGTACGCCGTTCCACCTTGTGCTTGTGCCAGCGGCGCTTGCGACCATCAGTCTTGATAGCCGCAGGCTGCGTTTTACTTGCCACGGTTATCGCCACATTCCCATAGTTATCTGTAACCGATACTACTGGACGAGGCCCTTGAGGGTGCGTGATGCGCCCCATGCCGGATGATGGAGTGGTGGCAGGCAAGCACAGCGATCAGCCGCGCACGCGGAAAGCGCCCGGTGGTGTCTTCGCGATGGCCAATTCGGCCGTCGACGAGGAGCGCCGCAAGCAGCTTCGCCGAATGAAAGCCGTGGCCACCGGGTTCCTGGTCGGGGCCACCGTGTTGTTTCTGGCCTGCCGGTGGTGGCAGTCCATGGTTGCGCCGGGATGGGTGGGTTATGTCGGAGCGGCCGCTGAGGCCGGCATGGTCGGCGCGCTTGCGGACTGGTTTGCTGTAACCGCGTTGTTCCGGCATCCACTTGGGCTAAAGATCCCGCATACCGCGATCATCAAGCGCAAGAAGGATCAGCTGGGCGAGGGACTCGGCAACTTCGTGCGCGAGAACTTCATGTCGCCCGCCGTCATCACCGCCAAGGTGCGAGACGCGCAGATCGCGGGCCGCCTGGGCAAGTGGCTGGGCGACCGGTCGCATGCCGAGCGGGTCGCCGCCGAGGCTTCCACGGTGCTGCGGGTCGGTGCGCAGATGCTGCGCGACGAGGACGTGCAACAGACCATCGACAGCGTGATCGTGCGCAGGATTGCCGAACCCAAATGGGGCCCGCCGGTGGGCAGGGTGCTGTCGACCGTGCTCAAGGAGGACCGGCACGCGCCGGTGATTCAGCTGCTCTGCGATCGGGCCTTCGAATGGGCGCTGGGCGCCAGCGACACCATCGACCGGGTGGTGCTGCGCGACTCTCCCAGCTGGACGCCCAAGTTCGTCGACCATTTCGTGGGCGACCGCATCTACCGCGAGCTGGTGGACTTCACCGACAAGGTGCGCCGCAATCCCGATCATGATCTGCGTCAATCGGTGAACAGACTGCTGTATGAGTTCGCCGACGACCTGCAGCACGATGACCTGACCATCGCCAAGGCCGAGGCGATCAAGGCCAGACTGATGGCGCGCGAGGAAGTTCAGAATGCGGCCGCCACCGCGTGGTCGGCGGCCAAGAAGATGATCACCGAATCCGTGGACGATCCGTCCAGCGAGTTACGCACGCGGATCGCCGACACCGTGGTGCGCATCGGGGAGACGCTGCGTGACGACTCTGCGGTGCGGGACAAGGTGGACGGTTGGATCGAGCGCGCCGCGCGCCATCTCGTTGACCAGTACGGGGCAGAGATCACGGCCGTCATCACCGAAACCATCGAGCGTTGGGACGCCGAGGAGGCCAGTCGCCGGATCGAACTGCATGTCGGTCGTGACCTGCAGTTCATTCGCATCAATGGCACCGTCGTGGGTTCGCTGGCAGGATTGGTGATCTACACCGTGGCGCAGCTGCTCTTCTAAAAAGGCCCTGACCCGGGTATTCCCGCACAGAAGTGACTTGGCGCACATCGCTAACAGAAGTGCTTGCAATAGCTAGCACTGCCGCTTACCGTGGTTCTTATGCCACAGGAATCTGATCTTGCCGCAGCGGTGAGCAACGCCGCCTCTGATATCGGCGGTTTTATCCGGGCCCAGCGCGAGGCCGCTCAGGTTTCCGTGCGCCAGCTGGCCGAGAAGGCCGGAGTAAGTAACCCGTACCTCAGTCAGATCGAACGCGGACTGCGCCGTCCGTCGGCCGAGGTGCTCAATCAAATCGCAAAGGCGCTAAGGGTTTCGGCGGAGGTGTTGTACGTGCGTGCGGGCATTTTGGATCGTAGTGATGCCAGCCCGGTACGGGACGCCATCATTGCCGATACCTTCATCACCGAGCGGCAGAAGCAGGTGTTGTTGGACGTCTACAGCTCATTCGTTCAGCAAAACGCGGAAGCCCAGTCGGATCCAGCTGAATCCGACCCCGACTCTCCTGGCGACAACTGAATAACTTTCCCCATCCCCGAAAGGAATCTGGCATGACGAAGAAGAACACCTCGTTCGACGACCTTAAAACCCCGTTCTACGTGGCCGTGGGCGCGGGCGACCTGGCTCTGGCCGCGGTCGCCGATGTCGTCGTGAAGCTGCGTGAGCGTGCCGAGGAAGCCGCCTCCGAGGCGGGCGCCCGCGTGGACGAGACCCGCGACCGGCTGCGCGAGTTGTCGGCCGAGCTGCCCACCGACGTCAACGAGCTGCGCGACCGGTTCACCCCCGAGGAGCTGCGCAAGGTGGCCGAGGCCTACCTGCAGGTGGCGACCGACATCTACAACAACCTGGCCGAGCGCGGTGAAGAGGCCATCGAGCGCCTCCGCAGCACCCCCGGCATCGAGGAGAACGTGACCCGTGCCGAGGGTCTGGTCGGCAACTACGCCGAGCTGACCGAGCAGGCACTGGGCACCGTGGCGAGCCAGACCCGTGCCGTCGGCGAGCGCGCCGCCAAGCTGGTCGGCATCGATCTGTCGAGCAAGGCCGCCCCGGCCAAGAAGGCTCCTGCCAAGAAGGCACCGGCCAAGAAGGCCGCGCCCGCCAAGAAGGCGGCCGCTCCTGCCAAGGCTGCTGCCAAGAAGGCCGCTCCGGCCAAGAAGGCTCCTGCCAAGAAGACCGCGACCCGCACGGTCACCCAGAAGTAGGCAGTTCCAGCTCTGACGGCCACCCGATCAGCCACGTAGGCTGGTCGGGTGGCTTTTTCTTATTCCGTCTTCTCGCTGATCTCGCTCGTTGCCCTGATCGCGGCGATCGTCGCGTTGATTCATGCCGCGCTGCAGCCCGCGGACGCGTTCGTGGCGGCCGAGAAGCAGACCAAGACCACCTGGATCGTCATCCTCGCCGCGGTGGCCGTGTTTTCCCTGATACCGGGACTGGAGCTGTTGACGGCAGGTGTCGCCGCGGTGGCGGCGGGGGTGTATTTCGTCGATGTCCGTCCCCGGGTGCTTGAGGTGCAGGGCAAGTCGCGGTGATGAGCGTCTTGCGCGAAGAGCGTTGATGCCGATGAGCGTCTTGCGTGAAGAGCGTTGATGCTCCTGCGCAGGGCCGTGGCAATGATGGCGGTAACGACCGCGCTATTGGCGGGGAACGCGGTGTCCGCGGCCGCTGTGGAGCCCGTGCTCATTGACCATGTGTCCTGGGGTGCAACATCTTTGGGGCGCACATTGCGTGTTTACCCGACGCCGCTCGGTCGTACCTATGAGGCTCCCGATGGCGCGGACCTGGCCTGGGCCGAGATCGTCACGCTGGCCCCTGATGCGCAGACACCGGGCATGCGGATGCAGTTCGATTGCCATTGGTACGGACGGGTGTTCATCCCGAACAAGCCGAGCTGGAATCTGGAGCCCTGGCGCCCAGCGGTGGACGAGGCGCTGATGACGGTGTCGCAATGTAATCCGGGTGGCCCCGAGATCTAGGCACCTATCCGCCGGCAGATACGCCGGCTGGAGGGGCGGTCTACGGCGTATCCCACTGGTGCGGGCAAATTGCGTTGTGACATGAATCAATTGCGCAGTGGAATTACATTCATGTAATTCGGCCGAGACCCATGATTTATCTCGATGTTATTGGCGGAAGTAAGAAATCACTAAAGCCTCAGACAGCCCAGTGGCAACTTTTCTTACCATTCTCCGCTTGCGTAACGCACACCTCGTGAGTAACGATTACAACAGTGATCACAATCTGATCACGGCCGGCGTGGCAGGTGGTTTGGCAGGTATCGCCTGATCTCACCGGGGATAGAGGGATCGGGGTGCAGTGGCATGAAGGTCGTCATGGACCGGGCACGATGGGTGCGCGACAGGCGTGCGGTGTGTCTGATCGTCAATGTGCTGTTCGTGATGTCGTTGTCCATGACCGCGAGCGTCGCATCGGCCGATTCTGTGAATTGGGATGCGATCGCCGAATGCGAATCCGGTGGAAACTGGTCCGCAAATACCGGAAACGGTTTCTACGGCGGTCTGCAATTCAAGCCGTCCACGTGGGCTTCCCATGGTGGAGTCGGCAATCCCGCGGAAGCCTCACGAGAACAACAGATCGCGGTCGCCGAGAATGTCCTGCAGACGCAGGGCCTGGGCGCGTGGCCGGAATGTGGTGGCGGTGGCTCCGGCCCGTTGACCGGCGGTCGATCGGGATGTCAGTTCGTTCCCGGCGGCAGCATCTTCGGGATCGTGAACTTCCGTCAAATGTGTAGCGGAGTCGTCGGACTGATTCCCCCTGCCGGCTAGTCCGACGGTGCTCCGTCGCGCGGTATCTCACTGCTAGCCGTTCAAGATCCTGCGGTCGGTTGCGGCCGGATTCCAGATCGATTGCGGCGCCATACGCCCTCGCGGTGATGACTGCCGTGGTGTGTGTGCCCGAGATGGTAGAGGCCCAATTACCCGCACAGAAGCGTAGGTTTGGCTTACCTAATGTCGATTGTATAGTCGGTTGCGCGGGGCACCGGTGCCCTCACGCCCACCTGTATCGAGCCACAAGGAGACCACTCACCATGTCGACCGATGTCGCCGAGAAGCTAGAGAAGATCCTGCGCGGGGAGCTCGCGGTCAGCGCGAACGAGATCACCCGGGACAAGCTCTTGATCGACGATCTCGGACTGGACTCGGTGGGATTCGCGCTCGGCCTCGTGCTCATCGAAGAACAGTTCGGCGTCACGCTCACCGAGGACCAGCTGCTGGTGTGCGACTCCTTCGGAGACCTCGTCGACATCGTCTCGGCCGGGCAGGCCAAGGAGGCGCCGGAAGCGGCCAGCGCGCTTCCGGTTGCCGAATAGAAGCTTGCGGACCAGAAGGCGGGAGAGTCTCATGACAACTATCACAACGAATGTTGATGCGGTGCAAGGCAATGCATTGGCGGCGAAGGTTTCCCAGGCGCTGCTGTCCTCGTCCGCCGATCTGGTGATCATGGACGGCGCGACTCGGGAATGGACTCGGTATCCATGGGCCGAGGTGCACGCCCGGGCAGAGACCGTGGCCGTCGACCTGCTCGAAAATGCCGCGAACGGGCCCGTGGGCGCGCTGGGTCTGATCGGCAATCCCACCGTCGACCTGGTGGCCAGTGTCCAGGGAGCCTGGCTGGCGGGCACGAGTGTGTCCTTCTTCCCGGGTCTGGTGCGCGGAGCCGATCTGGATCGGTGGGCGCACACGACCCTGGAGCGCTGCGCGGCCATCGGTGTCCGCACGATCTACAGCCACGGCCGGGAGCTGGAACAGCTGCGGGCCGTGCCGACGAGCATCCGGCTCGAGGATGTCGCGGATATCGGTGCGAAACCGCGGCCGCAGTCGTTCACACCCGTACAGAACGGGGATGAGACCACTGCGGCGGTGCTGCAGAACTCGTCCGGTTCCACGGGCAGCCCGAAGACCGCTGTGCTTTCCCGCGGTGCCGTGATGAGCAACGTCAGCGCGATGGTCAGCCGTGCGCGCCTGAGCGGAGAAGACCTGACCTGTAGCTGGCTGCCGCTGTACCACGACATGGGCCTGATTACATTGCTGGCTTCGCTGTGGACGGGAATGCCACTCTGGTTGGCGCCGAACAGCGCTTTTGCGGCCTCGCCCATCAGGTGGCTGGACTGGCTCAGTGAAAGCGGCGCGACATATCTGATGGCCCCGAACTTCGCCTACGACATCATCGGCCGGTACGCCGGCAAGATCGATCGCGGCGTCGACCTGGGCAAGTTGCGTGCGGCCGTCAGCGCGGCCGAGCTGATCAACTGTGACGGTTTCGAGCGCTTCCTGACGGCGGCGACTCCGCATGGCTTCTCACCGGGTGCGGCCGTGGCGGCCTGGGGCCTGGCCGAGGGCACGTGCGTCGTGACGATGACCCATCCCGGTGTCGGCGCCAGATCCGATGACGTTCTCGTCGCTACCCCCGATGGTGGTCAGGCCCCCCGTAGGTACGCACTGGTCGGCTCCGCGTTCGACGGCATGGAGGTCCGGGTGGTGCCTGCCGAGCGCGAGGTACCGGCGATCAGCGGCCGGGATGTGGGGCGGGTCGAGATCAAGGGCGCCTGCATGATGAATGGTTATCTGGGTAGCCCGCCGATCGACAAAGACGAATGGTTCAACACCGGCGATCTGGGCTATTTTCACGACGGCGATCTGGTCATCGTCGGCCGGTTCAAGGAACTCATCGTTCTTGCCGGCCGCAATGTGTACCCCATCGACGTCGAGCGGGCGGCGGCCTCGGTCGAGGGCGTGCGGGCCGGAAGAGTCGCCGCGGTGGGACTCGACGAAGGTGGCGTTCGCCCCAGGCTGGCGTTGGCCGTCGAGTACAAGGGCACCGACTTCGACGCCGCGCGCCGACAGGTGGTTCAGCGGGTGACCGCCGACTGCGGGGTGGTGCCCTCCGAGGTCGTTTTCGTGACTCCCGGCGACCTGCCCATCACGACGTCGGGCAAGCTGCGGCGTCTTGAAGTCAAGCGTCTCATCGAGACGGGCGGAGGCCTGCGATGACCCTGGCCGACCAGGAGCCTCAGACCGTGGCTGCGTTGTCTGCCGAAGGTTTTCGCGCGCTGCTCGACTCGGTCATCGACGACGAGGTGAGGTCGTGGGTGGCGGAGGCCGAGGAGACCGAGCGCTTCCCCCGCGCCCTCATCGAGCGCTTCGGCCGTGGCGGTGTACTCGCCGACAAATGGGCCTCGGGTCCGCTGCCCGATGTGGCGAAGCTCGTGTCGTTGGGATTCGCGCTGGGCGATCTCGGTTCGATCGGGATCAGCATCGGCGCGAGCCTGCACGATTCCGCGATTTCCATCCTGCGCCGGTTTGGTCGCACCGACTACCTACGTGCGATCACCGAGCAGGCCATCCGTGGCCAGGCGGTGCTGTGTATCGGGGCATCCGAGGAGGCAGGCGGTTCTGATCTCCAGATTTCGGAGACCCTGGTCCACGGCGTCGACGGCGGCTACCACGTGCGGGGCAGCAAGAAATTCGTGTCGCTCGGCCCGATCTCCGATCACATCGTCGTCGTCGCTCGCAGTGCCGACGGTGATGCCGCGGGCAAGCACGGCAACGTGATGCTGTTGTTGGTGCCGACCGCTCAGGTGGTGGTGCACGAGCGCTACCGCAAGCTGAGCGCGGGACCGCTGGATACCGCGCCGATCGACATCGACACGTGGGTTCCCGCCGACGCGCTGATCGCCCGCCCGGGCGCGGGACTTGCCGCCATCAGCTGGGGCCTGTCCCACGAGCGGCTCGGCATCGCGGCTCAGGTGGTGGCGCTCTGCGAAAAGGCTCTCGGGATCACGATCGCCCGCATGACGGAGCGGGTGCAGTTCGGCAGCACACTCCTGGGGCACCAGGCATTGCGGCTGCGCGTCGCCGATCTGCAGTCCCGCGTCGACATGATGCGCTACTCGCTCGAAGGTATCGCCGCGACGGGCGAGATGAATCTGCGCACGGCGGCCGCGGCGAAGGTGACGGCTGCCCGGCTTGGCGAAGAGGTGCTCTCCGAATGCCTTCATATCTTCGGCGGCTCGGGATACCTGACCGACGAGACCCCGGTCGGGCGCTGGTGGCGCGATATGAAACTGGCCCGGGTGGGTGGCGGAACCGACGAGACCCTCTGGGAGTTCGTCGCCGCCGCGCTGAAGCCCGATATGGAGGGCTACCGCTCCTTGGGCGGCTAGGCCGGCTGCCCGGGTACATCGGCCGGGGTCCGCGGGGTGGTGTACAACGCCATCCTGCGGTTGGGCATCTGGTGCTCTCCGAGAAACACGCAACCGATGTGTTCGAACACTCGGCGGGTTTCGAAATTCTGGTATTCGGGGTCGAACATGACCCGCTTACATTGCGGCTCCAGCTCGAAGAAGCTCTTGATGATCTTGGGCAGGATCATCACCATGAAGCCCTTGCTGGCCATGGCCTGGTTGGCGATCGCGCCGTGTATTCCGAGGTCGTAGGGGTCCGCGTCGTACGTGGAGCCGATTGAATCCTGGGCCGCGCGATAGAACTCCAAGTAGCCGACGGGCTCATCGCGAAACAGCACCAGGTAAGGATGCGAATAGGTGCTCTCAACCTGGGCCTTGAGCTGGTCGTACCAGCGTGCGTCCGGCCAGTCCTGTTCCCAGCCGTTGACCAATGCCGGCTGACGCATCCACCGGGCGATGAGCGCCGTGTCGTCGCTGTCCGGATCGACCAGCCTCAAACCGAACGGGCTGGGGAGCGTGGCCGCGGGAGGTGCAGGCACCGAGGGGTCGGGGGCGACATGACGGTAGAGCACTGGCCAGGGGCGTTCCATGCATATAAGGATAGGCTATCCAACTGCGCAACCTGTGTGCTCCACGCAGGTTGCGCCCCCGACGGTCTAGGGGAACAGAGCGTTGGCATCCGCGTATCCGATGGCGCGTGACGCGAATCCGAACGTGCCGTGCTGGGCGATCTCCCGTGTGCCCTCCACGAAAGCCCCTAGCGCCGCCCGCGCCATGGCGGATCCGAGGCTGATCCGGCGCACACCCCACTGCGCGATCTCCTGGACCGAGTGATTCAGCACAAACCCCGCGGCGAGCAGGTTCACCGGGCGGTCCACTGCGGTGCAGACCGCACGGACGGCGTCGGCATCGGGCAGACCCGGTGCGTACACCACGTCGGCTCCCGCCTCGGCATACGCGGTCAGCCGGGCGATGGTGTCCGCCAGATCCGTTCTGCCGTACAGGAAGTTCTCGGCGCGCGCCGTCAGCGTGAAAGGGAAGGGCAAATCACGCACCGTGTGTACCGCGGCAGTGATTCGGTCCACCGCCTCGGCGACCGGGAAGATCGGTGCATGGGGATCCCCGGTGGTGTCCTCGATGGATCCGCCGACAAGCCCGGAGGCCGCCGCCTCCCGGATGGTCATGGCGATGTCTCCGATGGTGGGCCCACCGTTTTCCAGATCTGCCGAAACCGGGAGATGGGTTGCCGCCGCGATATCGGAGGCATTGGCCAGCGTCTCCGCGTGGCTGACCAGATTGGCACCGTCGCGACGTCCCAGCGCGAAGGCCAATCCGGCGCTGGTGGTGGCCAGGGCAGAGAAGCCGAAGCCGGTCAGGATGCGGGCACTCCCGGCATCCCACGGGTTGGGGACCACGAACGCACCGGACTGATGAAGAGCCGCGAACGCTACCGCACGCTCATGCTGTGAGGTCATGTATGCGACGCTAGCCCCTATGACTGAGCCCATGACGGAATCGGCAGGCAGACCGGCGGTTTGGCCCGCCCGCGGTGAGGTAGCCGCGCTCATCGACCACACGTTGCTCAAGCCCGAGGCAACTCCCGAGGACGTACGGTCGCTGATCGCGGAGGCTGCCGACCTCGGGGTGTTGGCGGTGTGCGTGTCTCCGTCGATGCTGCCGGTGGACCTGCCCGAAGGAGGTGCAGGCCTGATCGTCGCGGCGGTGGTGGGATTCCCGTCGGGGAAACATCTTTCGTCCATCAAAGCGCATGAGGCCGCTCTCGCCGTCGCGGCAGGAGCGACCGAGATCGACATGGTGATCGACGTGGGTGCTGCGGTGGCCGGAGACTTCGCGTCCGTGCAGGCCGATATCGAGGCCGTGCGGCGCGCGGCCCCGTCGGCGACCTTGAAGGTCATCATCGAATCGGCGGTACTGTTGGAACGCTCCGGTGCCGAGGCGGTCCGTCAGGCATGTCGGGTCAGTGAGGCCGCCGGAGCCGATTTCGTGAAGACCTCCACCGGATTTCACCCATCCGGGGGAGCGACGGTCGAGGCCGTGCGAATCATGGCAGAGACCGTAGGCGATCGGCTTCAGGTCAAGGCGAGCGGCGGAATCCGCACGGCACACGACGCCGCGGCCATGCTCGATGCCGGTGCCACGCGTCTGGGCCTCTCGAGTAGCCGGGCCGTCCTGGACGGGTTTCCGGTTTAAAAACTCAGGTTCTGCAAGCAGGGATTCTCGACCGGCTTCATCGGCTGGTTGGTGCTCGACAGTTTCACCGTGATGCCGTCGTTGGTGACCTTCACCTCTTGGGCCTTGAGTCCCATCGGGTATTCGCCGCCGACGAGTCCCTTGGAGAAGGTGTCCAGTGCCGGCTGGATGATTTCGCGGGGCAGACCGATGAACGCCGACACGTTCTCGGACTGCAGGGTCACCATGCCGTCCTTGATGACGGGTTTGGTGGTGATCTGGGCCAGTCCGCCGGCGGCGGTGAGGGTCACCTCGCCGGTCGACTCGTTGGTGGTCGCGTCGCCGACCAATGAACCGAGCATTCCCGGCACCAGCTCGCGGGCACTTTCGGTGATGCCGGCGGTCGGCCAGGACACCTCGACGTCGAGGCGGCCGATCGTGCCGAGCGAATCGGCGGTCTTCTTCAGGGAGACGTCACGCACCGTGATGGCGACGGCCATCTTCTTGGCCTGCGCGATCTGATTGCCCGCGGTCCTGATCGTCAGCTTGTCGATGTGATCACCGAGGTACTGAAGCACCAGCGGCGTCGGGCCGAAGGATGCGGTCGCGCCATCCTGAACCAGGCACGATGTGGCCGCGTTGACCTCGGTGCTGGTGCGCTGGCGCGCGTACAGCTCGATGCCGAGCACGGCAGCCAGGAACACGGCGACGACGATGACGCCGATGAGCACCAGGGACTTGTAGTCGCGGCTCTTCTTGGGCGCGGCAGGCTCCGCGGGCTCGCCGGCAGTGGTGGTGGCCGACGGCTCGTCCGGAGGCGGTGTCACCGGACTCTGCAGGGTGGGCGGCTGCTGTTCCGGCACCGTCGGCGGAACCTGCTGCGCCGGTGGTTGCCATGGCGAAGGCTCAGGAGGTGTCGATCCGGGTGGGCCGAGCGGCGGCTGAGGCGGTGTCGTCACCCGCGCGATTGTGCCTTACTCGGCTGAGGACGGGTTAAGGACCGGCAAGATCTTGCGGGTCTGCTCCACCGCGTCCAGATGCAGATCCGCCACGATGAGCTCCGGGTCGGGACCGGCCTGGGCGATGAGTTCGCCCGTCGGCGAGGCCAGCAGGCTGCCGCCGATTCCCGTGGGCGAACCGTGGGCCGGTGCCTCCAATGCGGGTAGGGCCTGGTCGGCGGCCGCCACGAAGCATGTCGAGTCGGCCGCCCGGGCGCGCGCCAGCAGTGTCCACTGATCCCATTTGCCGGTGCCGGCGGCCCATGAGGCGCTGACCGTGATCACCTGAGCGCCGCGCCGTGCCAGATCGGTGTAGAGGGCCGGAAAGCGGATGTCGTAGCAGGTGGTCAGCCCCACGGCCACACCGTCGACCGAGATGAGCACGGGTTCGTGACCGGGTGCGACGGTCGCCGATTCGCGGAAGCCGAATGCGTCGTACAGGTGAATCTTGTTGTAATGCGTATCGACACCCGGGCCGGTGGCCAGCAGGGTGTTGTGGACGCGTCCGTCGGCAGCCGGGGTGAACATGCCGACGACGACGGTCAGGCCTGCCTCCTGTGCGATCGCGCGGACGCTGTCGGCCCATCGCCCGTCCACCGGCTGTGCGACCGGGCCCAGCGGTACACCGAACCGGCACATGGTGGCCTCCGGGAACACCACCAGGCCGGCGCCTTGCACCGCAGCGTCTCGAACCGTGGCCGCCACCGTGGCCAGGTTCTCGGTGGGGTCGGTACCGCTGGTGATCTGCGCCAACACAATCCGCATAGGGTCAGCCTAGCGCGGCAGGTCGGTCACCGGGGCCACTGATGACCATGGAGTCGTCAAGATGCAGTCACGAACTTGACGCCTCTGCTGCTCAACAGGAAATCCGTTGTCGCGCAGTGCTTTCAACATCATGCGCCAGCGGACCCGGGGGCCGAAGACGCCGTGTGGGGCCGCTGCTGCCCAGCATCGATCGGCTGTGCTTAACAGGTCATGAATGGGCTGACCCGGAACATTATGGTGGATAAGGGCTTTCGGCAGCCTCTCGGCCAGATCGGACGGCTTCTCGATGTCGAAGGGATCGCAAGCCAGGGTGAGGGTGCGGGGGCCGGATGCGTCGAGTAGTAGCCAAGCGCAACGGCGGCCCAGTTCGTCACAGGTGCCCTCGATGATCAGCCCGCCGGGGGCCAGCCCGGCCCGCATCGCCGCCCACGCCTGGGTAACCTCCGGCTCCGGATACTGGCGCAGCACGTTGAAGGCGCGCACCAGAATCGGTGTGAGGCCGGCCAACTCGAATCCACCAAGACCGAAGTGGACTCCGTCACGCGCCGGTACCACCCGCTGGGGATCGATTTCCAATCCCGTCACCCGTACGTCAGATCGCACTGTCCGCAACCGGGCGGCCAGTTCCAGCGTGGTGTTGGGCATGGCCCCGTATCCCACGTCCACGACCAGGGGATCGGCGGCGCCTGCCAGGGCCGCGCGTACCTCGGGGTGATGAACCAGCCAACGGTCGCTGCGGCGCAGCCGATTGATCCCCGTGGTGCCGCGGGTGATGGTGCCCTGTGGGCGTGGGGAGGGAGCCACGGTATCCATGGTGCCTGGAAGGCCGCTGCCTGCGGTAATCGGGATTTCTTGGGATCGGTAGCCGACCGCTCCGCCTTCACTTGAGCCATCACGGAGCCATCGGGGCGACGGACAACGAAGGGACGAATGATGAATCGAGTAATCGTGGGCGCCATGGGACTTCTTGCCGCCGGTGCGGTGGTGGTCGGCTGCTCGACCGACAAGCCGGGCGGGGGTTCGCAGGTGAGCTCCGGCAGCAACGCCGAGGTGAAGGTCGACGGCAAGGACCTGGCGGGCCTGGATCTGAAGTCGGTGACCTGCGTCAAGCAGGGTGGCAACATCAACGTGGGCAGCGCCGCCATCAACGGCCAGCAGGGCCTGGGCGTCGTCATGACCGACGAGGCAACCCCGAAGGTGCAGTCACTGGGGCTGGTGTACGACGGCGCCGCGCTGGCGGTCAGCAGCGGGATGGGAGCCAGCGTCGGCTCTGCCGACGTGAAGGTCGACGGTAAGACCTACACCATCACCGGGGAGGCCTCGGGTGCCGACGTCAAGAACCCGATGGCCGGGATGATCACCAAACCATTCACCATCAAGGTGAGCTGCGGCTGACATCCCGACGGCGGCGGGCGTGCACAGTGCGCCCGCCGCTTTTTACTATTCGGAGGTGACGATCATCGGCGATCTGGAGCGCGCCCGCCACCTGGCGTTGGCGGCCCAGGAGGAGGGCGCCAAGGAGATCCTGCTCTCGCTGTTGACTCGGGCCGAGGAGTCCGACCGCGACGATCTGGCGTGCGAGGTGCTGGCCCAGCTCGCCGAGATCTACCTGGTGCGGACCGCGTACGACGGTGTGGTCGAAGGCGTCCGACGTATCCGCGAGTGCCTGAGCGTCTATCGGGAGATTCGATCGGGGCAGCGTCCCGATCTTGCGGCGCAGATCACCATGTCCGACAGCGAGGTTGATCACCTGATCTGCCGGTACACGCGGCGTGCCGAATTTCTCGCGACCGGACTGGCCGCTGCCAACGGTGATCACACCGGAGCCTCGGCGAGCCTGCACGCGCTCGTCGAAACCGATGGGGATTTCGAGGATTTGACCGCCGAGCACCGCAGACTCGTCTGTTACGCCAGGATTCTGATTGCCAGAGGGTTGTGCGACGACGACATGTATGCGGATTCGGTTCCCGTGTGGGCCGAGATCCTGGACCTGCTCGAGGAGTACGCGCGCGAGGGGGACCCCGAGTCCGACCATCTGTTCGTGAACGGTGCTCTGTCCTACGGCCGGTTCTGCGTGGAGACCGGGAGACTCGAGGAAGCGCAGCCGTGGCTGCGGCGTGCCGAGTCCCGCGCCGGGGCCCGGGACTGGCCGTTGGCCGCCGCCCGGGCGCAGTTGGAACGTGCCGCGGCCCGATGGGCTGACGGCGATATCGCCGAAACGCAGGCACTCGTCCACCAGGCCTACCCGGCAATCGCCGAGCATGTTCGGGCGCACGATGTGTCCCGCAGCTGGTTGTATTTCGGTCTCATCCGGTTCCGGATGGGAGCCCTTGACGAGGCAGACGAATGCTGGGGGCATTCCGAGCGGCACTGGCGGGAGATCGAGAAGCCGCTGCACATTCATCGAATTCTTTTGCAGCGCAGTTGGATCGCAATTCTTCGTGGCGACTTCGCGGTGGCGGCAGAGAAGGTGGCGCAGGCCCGGGAGTTGTTGGATTCCTATCCGCGGCACAGCTGGCTGCAGTACGCACGTCTTGATGATCAGCTGGGCAACATCTGGCGTGCGGATGCGCTTGCCGACATGGGGCTAGATCCCGCTACCGGCACGGTGTCCTGTGACCGGGACAGCCCCGCGTATCGCAGCGCCATGTCCAAGCTCCAACAGGCGGCGGACCTCAAGGTGCCTGCGGCGTTGGCGGTTGACGCGGTGCGCTATGCCATCTCCGATGCGGGAGCCAGGATGCGCTGGGCCAGATGTGTCTCGGCACCGCTGTTGGCGGGCGCCTTCGCGGTGGCCAAGGAATGGGAGAACGCCGCTTTGGTTAGTGAGTTGATTGAATACCACAGCGCACGAGGTGCTTTCACCACCGATGTAAGCGATCGGCAGTCGGTTCTGTCCACCGGCGCGTGGGCGTCCACCGCAACCGCGGCGGTTCCTGTCGAGGGAGAGCTGGCGCTCGTCGCCGCGGCACCGCCGGTGCAGGCGGACGGTGGGCTCACCCGCCTCGGGCCGTTGCCGCCGTTGCGGATGGATCCAGCCGGAGACCAGATCATGAGCGGCTACCGGGAGTTGGCCCGGCGGCGTTATGGCCGTGAGGTCACCGCCGTCGACGAGGAATGGTCAACGTGGCCGTGACAACTCTGGTTCTGCGATTCGCCGACGTCGGCATCGCCACGTACGCCAGTCTGCGGGTGGTGGGGGAGCCGCCACGAACAGTTACCTGGGTCATCGAGCAGCAGTCGCTGGAATCGGCCTGCGATGCACTCCATTCCGCGTTACCGGATCCTTCGGAGGCCGAGACCGCACTCATGGCCATCGAACGGTCGTTGACCACGGGGGCGTTCGCACACCCGGACTCCGAACTCGATCTGGCCCGCGCGCTGGGGTCGAAGTTGGTGGCGCCCGAAGGTTGGAAGCTGCTGTCCGAGTGCGCGTCTTCGCCGCGGGCAGTGCTGTTCGTGACCCCCAGCCCCACATTGGCGCGGGTGCCCTGGGGGCAGCTGGCGATGCCCGGGCAGGACGGCTTCCGCTTGATGGAACTTGTCGACGTCTTGATGGCCGTGCCGCCTAACATCGTGCACGCACCGCGCCGCCCGGCGCGATGGCGTGAGCGCCGGGACGGCCCGGCGGTGCTGCTGCTGGATCCGCGGATTCCCGGGCAGCGGCCGGATTCTGCCTTGGGTTCGGTGTTGGGCCGGCCCGATCCGGACGCGGTGCTGACCCGTCATTTCGGCGAGTTGGTGGACGGCCACCGGGTTCTTCCCGCGGTCGGTGCGCCGGTAGAACTGTTCCGCCGCAGCGATATCGATCGTCACTGGCTCGCCGGGGCGTGTGCGCAAGATCCGTCCCGACTGCTCTACGTCGGTCATGCCAGTGCTGCGGAGGGTGCCGTTGGCCACGCCGAACGGGCCGCCCTGCATCTGGCCGAAGACCGCCCGCTGACCGCGGCGGACATGATGGCCACGCGGCTTCCGATTCCGCCGCGGGTGGCGCTGTTGGCCTGCTCGTCGGGAGGCGACTACCGATTCGACGAGGCGACGGGGCTGGCGGCTTCGATGATCTTGGGTGGCGCGGAGTTGGTGACGGCCACCCTGTGGTCGTTGCCGACTGCCGCCGCGTACAACCAATTCTGCTCGCATACAACCGACCCCATGGCCGATACGGTCGCCGAGGTTGACCGTGCGCACTGCGAAGAGGATGCGGGCCGCGCCGTGAATCGTTGGCAGCGGGCTCGGTTGCGGCGCTGGCACGAGGGTGATCTGGCGGCAAGTCCATTGCACTGGGCTGCCGTGGTGAGTTTCGCCGTCGACGGCGCCCGCTGATTCAGCTGGCGTGCACCCGTACCGCGATGATGCTGTGATCTCGGGGTCGGTAGTACGCGTCGATCACGCTGCCTGGTGTCATCTTCGGCAGCGTGGACTCCGGTATCACCGCGGTTTCGCGCGTCGGGAACTGGCTGCCGTCCGGACGGGTCACCATGAGGTCCAATTGCACCTCGCGCCCCGAGCCGGTGGCGTTCACCCCGGTGACGATCCCGTGGGAGCGGGTGCCTCCGCCGATGACGGCACGCTGCGCCCCGGTCAATAGCCGTCTACGGATCAGCAGGTGATCGAACTCGGCGGTGAATTCTTCGATGGTGACCAGACGCTCCTCGGACTCTTCGTCGGGAGGGGCGGATGTATTCCGGCGGGCTGACAGTGAAGCTACGTATCCGCTCAGGGCTTTGGCAATGGCGGGAAATAGTCCTGTGGTCATGCCGATAGCCTCGACCCGGCCTGCTGCTACCGAACCCAACTTTTGGCTGGTCGACAACGATTACCCTGGTCACGGTGAGCATCGGGTCGGCAACATCCGAGGGCGCTGTCGCGGTGGGGTCGGCGGTACCTCGCCGCGCCGTGATCGATCGCGCCTGGCGTGCCATCGGCTCCGGCGTCGAGGTGCTCAGTGCCGACGACGGTGGGCCGTTGCGCAGGACCGTGAAACGGATTCTCGACCCTTTGGTGCTGCGGCTGCGCAGCAATACCTCCTTCTCGGCTCCGGTGCTGGCTCCCGACGTCGCGGACGCCGTGCATGCCTTGATCGTGGGGCACGCCTCGCAATTGCGGGCCACCGCAGACTGGTTCGTGGTACTCAAGGCCGAGCGGCGCAAGCAGCGCATCACCACTGGCAACGCCCAAGAACTCTATTTTCCAGTGTGTTTCGAGCTGGCTATCACTAAAGGCGTTCCGCAGCTGGCGGATCAGCGCACGGCGATAGAAGTTCTTCAGGATCTGCATCGTGGTCGGGACCGGACCGCGATCGAGGTTCTCAACCGGCATGTCCAGGACCCCGCCGTGGTCGCCAGGCTCACCAGGCTGCGGGATCGCAGCTGGCGTGATGTGCGGCCCGACGACTCGATCACCGGCCCATTTTTCACGGGCCTGGCGACAGTTCTCGGCGCGGCCAGTGGCCACCGTGAGATGACGGCGCGTCAAAGGGTTTGGGCGGCGCTTGTCGCCGACGCGACACCGTTCAACCTCGGTGCAAGCGTTCACGAAACCGTTGCCACCGTGCCGTGGTCGATTGTCGAGATCGGGTTGAGTTCGGTTGAACCGCAAGGGCCTCCGGCTATCGACGGAGAACCGGAAGGTGACCGCCCGATGGATCGTAGTGTCGTCGATCGGGTGCGGGCGACACTGCGCCGGGCACTGGATCGAGACGAGCTCCCCGATGTTCCGCTGCTATGTGCCGAGGAGGTCGACCGGGCCTGCGCTCCCTGGGGGCTGCTGAGCGAGGACAAACAGGCGGCTCTGGTGGCAGGCATAGAGGTGGCGACAGATTTACGGCCACTGGGTGATTCGGTGACGACACGCTATGAACTGTCCGGGCGGGTTCAGGCTCGACTGGCGAAGGAGGCCTACGTGATGCATGCCCGGCGCTATCTCACCGCTGGAGAGCCTCTGCACCCACGGCAGCGACAGGTTGTCGAGGACCTGGCTGTCTTCGCGCGGCCCTACCTGGGCCGCTTGTGGGCCAGGCTGCACGGCCGCGATGTCTGGCAAGAGTCCTGTGGTGATGTCGATGATCTGCGGTCGTTGTTGGAAGGGGCGGCACGCTCGGTGAGCCTGGACCACCGGCAGCGGATCAAGGCCATGCTGGAATTGCAGGTCGCGGGATGAAGCTTGTCAACGAATCCGGTTCATGGACAACGGGCATCGCTCCAGCACCGCTTCCGGCGGTGGCGCTCTTGGAAGTGAGCGGTGCGGTGCTGTCCTGGCAGGTCGACGATCCGTCGGAGCAGCCGGTTATCAGCTTCACCGATGTGGCCCGGGCCGACTGGATGTGGCGGGTTCTCGGCGAGCCCGGACACGTCGCCGTCGTCGAGGCGCTGAATGGCGCAGATCCATCCACGGTAATCGAGCTGCCGGCGGTGTCCGTCCCGCCAGGAGCGGCAGATTCCTTGCGGCGGTTGGCGCTAGGCCATTGGCTACGACGATGGTGGCCGGCCAGCGGCCGGGACGGCATCACCGCGCTGGATCGCGCGCTGCTCGACGCCGAACTCGCGGTGCTGACCGCGGCCGCCGAGGAATACTTCACCGACGACACCCTGGATTCTGATGTGGCCGGGCTCCTGGCGCCTCACAGTGCGGCCCTGGGTACCTATCGCGACCCGAGAGTGGACGTGCTGGTTGAGCGTTGCCGAGATCTGGCGGACGAGGTTGGACTCGATTGGCATGCGCCGGCCGTCGGGGCCCCGCGGCAGGCGGATTACGCGTTGGCCGCCGGTCCCGCGGAACCACCTCGGCCGTCGGGCGTGATCGCCGCGGGAGATGCGACCATCGCGTGGTCAGGAGTACCGCCGGGGATCTTCGACGCCGCGGAACGCAATCTCGCCTGGGCCGTCGTCGGCGAGGACGGGATGGTTACCGCTCGGCTGCGGTCGGCGGTATCGGGTCCCGATTCGGCGGCAGGCATTCCGGCCTCGTTGCGCTGCGGTGAGTTTCACGCGACGGGCGTATTGGATGCCGTGGGTGCCGCGGTGCTACCGGTGCTCGACGCCGATGGCCTTCCCGCCGGGGAGGCGCAGGCGTGGAACATCGACTGGTCGGTGGCGGAAGTGAGCGCGGGTACCGGGGGTGCTGCCGAATCGATCGAGCTGCGGGCTCGGATCCGGGCCTTCGCGCGCGCCCGATTGGCTGCTCCCGCCGCCGACGCGTTCCTCGCGGAGTTGTTGGCCGCCGAGTCGGACTACTGATCCTTACGCCCCTCGGGTCCTCAACGGTCAGTGGTGCTTCGAGATCCAGTCGGCGATGAAGCCCTCCTCCACGCGGAAGAGGTCGTTGAGGTGATACAGGATCAGGTCCTCGAGCTTGCCTCCGAGGAACGGGATGTACACCTTGCACGTGCTGGAGAGCCTGAGCTGAGAACCCTGATCGGTATCGGACAGCTTGCACACGCCGGTGAAGGAGCCCGGCCCGGCCAGCACCGAGGCGCCGTAATTGCCCATCGCAGACCCCTTGCGCTGATCAAACGGCCCGAAATGCTGTACCCGGGTGATGATCATGTCGGCGAGCATCACCTTTTGTGCGATGGGCGGCAGGTAGATGCGGGGCAGATTCTGCTTGAGCACCACATCGATGCCGGATTCGGTCACGCTGAAGGTGTGAATCTCGGAGATCGGCGTGAGCCATCCGTAGGCCGACATCAGGGTCTCCCAGTAGTCCCGGCTGGCGAAGTCCTGATAGATCTTCTCTGCCGGAGCCGGGAAGTTCACCGTGAACACCGAGCGCCTGGACATTTGACCGAGGTTAGCCGTGGGTGGCGATCCACTCCGAGGTAAATCGCTGTTCGGCAGATAACAAGTCCATCAGCTTGCCGCCGACGAAGCCCTCGATCTTGCCGCCTACCAGGGGGATCTTGACCTCGACGCCGACCTTTAGGTCCAGCCGGGAGCCCCTGGCGCCGGGGTGTAGCCGAGCGGTCCCGGACAACGTGACGGGTGCACCCGGTATCGAGCCTTCCACGGTGCCCTCGGATGCGCCGCCGTCGACGGCGCTCCACTCCTCCGTACGGACAATTTGCAGGTCACCCCGGTGAAACTGAGCCACAATGCCGGGTAGCCGGTCGCTGCGCAGCACCTGGGTGGTGACAATCTCGAGTGCACCGTGCTCGGATTTCAGGGAGTCCAGGGTTGCGGTATCGGCACCGGAACCGGCCAGCCGTTCATTCCAGTAGGCCTCGTCGGCGAAGGCCGCGTGGACCTGCTCGACGGTTGCCGAGTATTCCACCGACAGGTCAAATGAGCGTGCCATGGGTCGCAAGGCTACCGTTACGGCCCGTGAGGCTGGCATCGACAACGCGCGCGCGGATCGAGGATCTCGGCGCCGTTGTGACCGAGGATGCTCCGCTCGGCGCGCTGACGACATTGCGGTTGGGGCCGGTGGCGTCCACGCTCGTTCGGTGCGAGAGCAGCACACAGGTGACCGGCGCGCTGGCCGCGCTCGACGGCTACCGCACTCTGTTGCTCGCGGGCGGATCGAACGTTGTTCTTGCCGACGATCTTCCGGACCTCACCGTGGTGCATATCGCCGCGGCCGGTGTCGAGGTGGATGGGTCGCTGCTGCGTGCGGCCGCGGGAACCAACTGGGACGAGGTTGTGGAGCTGTCCCTGCAGGCCGGTCTTGGTGGGCTGGAATGTCTCTCGGGAATTCCGGGTACCGCCGGCGCCACCCCGGTGCAGAACGTGGGTGCCTACGGCGTCGAGGTGGCCTCGCTGCTGCGACGTGTGCGGGTGCTGGACCGTGGGACGGGACAGGTGCGCTGGTACGAGCCCGATGAGCTGGGATTCGGTTACCGCACCAGCATTCTGAAGGGCACCGACGTACGCGTGGTGTTGGAGGTCGAGTTCGGCTTGTCGACGGATGGTCTGAGCTCGCCGATCCGGTACCCGGAGCTGGCCAAGGAACTCGGGGTGGGGCAGGGGGAGCGCACTGATGCGCTGGCCGTACGGGAAGCGGTACTGGGCCTGCGCCGGAGCAAGGGCATGGTGCTCGACGAGGCCGATCACGACACCTGGAGTGTCGGTTCGTTCTTCACAAACCCTGTTGTCACCGAGGACGATCTGGATGGCGTCCAGTCGCGCGTGCGCGAACGTTTGGGGCCCGATATCGCGATGCCGCAGTATCCGGCCCAGGACGGGGTGAAGCTGTCGGCAGCCTGGCTGGTGGAGCGGGCCGGCTTCGTCAAGGGCTATCCCGGGGAACAGTCGGCGGTCCGGGTCTCCACGAAACACTCACTGGCACTGACGCATCGCGGCGGAGGTAGCACCGGTGAGCTGCTGGCGCTTGCCCGCACCGTTCGTGACGGGGTGTGGGCGGCCTTCGGTGTGCGCCTGGCGCCTGAGCCGGTGCTGGTGGGCTGCTCACTGTAATCACGCGGTTGGCCTGCGTACCTGCGGGGCAGGCTCGTACAGTGGGCCGATGGGGCTGGGAATCGGTGTACACGGGCTCTTCGTAGGGCTCGGTGTACTGGTCGCCGCCATCGTCTTCGCCTGCGAAGCGCGCCGGCGCGGTGCTCCTGCTGAGCAATCGTTGATCGCGGTGGCGGGTGCTCTGGTCGGCGGTGCGATCGGCATGCGGCTGTCGGGCTGGATCGAGCACCTCAATCCGGCGCTCAATCCGAGCCTGACCGAGGCCTGGATGTTCGGGTCGCGCAGCATCATCGGTGGGCTGTTGGGGGCATATGCCGGTGTGCTGGTGGCCAAACGGCTCATCGGGTACCACGCCAAGACGGGGGATCTGTTTGCACCCGCGGTGGCCCTGGGCATGGCGGTGGGCCGGATCGGATGTCACCTGACGGAGGCTCCCGGTAGGCCGACCTCGTTGCCGTGGGGTATCCACGCCCCGGCCTCGCGACCGGACTGTCCAGGATGCCTGGCCGGAGTGGCGATGCATCCTTCCTTTCTGTATGAGATCGCTTTCCAGCTGGCGGCTTTCGCGGTGCTGTGGTGGTGGCTGCGTCCCCGTGTGACGCGGCCAGGCGAGCTCTTCGTGCTCTATGTGTCCGCGTACGCAGTGTTTCGATTCTTGGTCGAATTCACCCGTGCGAACGAGACAGTGTGGCTGAATCTGACACGACCGCAATGGGTTCTGCTGCCGGGAATGACGCTAGCGGCGTGGCGGCTGTGGCGCGGCTATCGTGCCGGATATTACGAAGGACTTTTCCGAAGGCGTGTCCCCGAAGTGGTGGCGGCATGAGTCAACCGGAGCCGGGACCTGGTGTCAGCGGTGGACATGCGGTGCTTGGCGCATTCCTCTTCGCGGTGGTGAACGCGGTCGTCGCGGTGGTGGCATTCGTGGTCGCCCTGAGCGTCTCGGACAAGAGCAGCAACTCCGGTGATGCGGTCTTCATCGCGTTCGCGGTGGTGAGCCTGCTGGCGGCGTTCGGTGGCGGTGCCGCACTGATGAGGACGGGCGATCGGGACAAGCGTGGGCTGGGCCTGGGATTGATGATCGGTTGGGCGCTGGTGACCCTGCTCACCGGTGGGGTCTGCACGGGGGCGGGCGCTTTCCTCGGTTGGATCCCGGGTCTGTGAAATGACCACGCCGCCGCAGCCACCGCCCGGGGATGAGTCACCGCCGCAGTACCCCTACGGTCCTTATCCCCATGGCCCACAGGGATATCCACCGACGGGGCATCCCCAATACCCGCCAGGGTACTACCCGTATGCCCCGCCGCCGCGGCGATCGGGCGGCGGGGCGATGGTCGGGATGACGTTCGTGGGCATTTTCGTGTTCTGGGTGACGACATTCGGGATGTTTCTGACGCTGGAGAGCGCGATGAGCGCCGGATTCACGGCAGATACCCGGGCCACCGTCCTGGCCATCGTGATGTCTGTCGTTGGGCTGGCAGGTGGTCTGGCACTGACCATTTGGGGCCGAGACTGGGTTCGGGGGCTGGGAATCGGTCTCATGATCGGCTGGGCGACGGTGGCGATCTTGACGGGGTTGGTGGTGGGTTGCTTTTCGATGCTGGAAGGATTGGAGTAGACGTGGCGGGTATGGGGCTGCGTGGGGACCGGATCATGCGGTACGTCAACGCGTTCTGTCCGTTATGCCACGAGGAGGGGCCCGAGACCCCGCTGGCCGAGGTGCGCCGGCTCTCGGGCTGGCTCGCGCATCGTGACGACAAGGTGTGGCTGGAACGGGCCTGCCGCACACATGGACTGGTGCGCACGCTGTACGACGAGGATGCCGAGATCCTTGAGTATCTCGAGGAGTGGACAGCGCCGACCAAGGCCCATATGCCGGATGTACCGGGCAATTTCGATCCCATACCGATGGCCTATCTACGTGGACTTCCCGAGATGCAGACCCAGCACACCTGCATTCTGCTGGCCGATATCACCGAGGCGTGCAATCTGCGCTGCCCGACCTGCTTCGCCGAGTCGTCACCCGATCTGCGCGGTGTGGTGCCGGTACAGGCCGTGCTCGCCAACGTCGATCAGCGCCTGGCTCGCGAGAGCGGCCGACTGGATGTGCTGATGCTCAGTGGTGGTGAACCGACCGTTCACCCGGAGCTCGACCGGCTGCTCGATCAGTTGATGACCCGGCCGATCACCCGAATCCTCATCAACACCAATGGCGTACTCATCGCGCGGGACGATGCGCTGCTGGAGCTGCTGGCACGTCACCGTGAGCGGGTGGAGGTCTACCTTCAGTACGACGGACCGTCGGCCGACGCTTCCCGCCATCACCGCGGCGGCGATCTGAGGAGAATCAAAGCCGCTGCTGTGCAACGTCTTTCCGACAAAGAGATCTTCACGACGTTGGTCATGACCACGGCGCTCGATGTCAACGACGCGGATATCGGTGCGGTCGTCAAGCTCGCCCTCGATACTCCGTATGTGGGCGGTGTGTCGATCCAGCCACAGTTCGGATCTGGCCGGGCGGGAGCGATCGATCCGATGAGGAGGCTGACCCACACGGGTGTGTTGAAACGTCTTGGACCGCAGACCGATGACGTCGTGACCTGGCGGGACTTGACGGCCCTGCCGTGTTCGCATCCACACTGCTGCTCGGTGGGGTACATGCTGCGCGACGACGCGGGAGTATGGCGATCGCTCACCGCCCTCATCGGACATGACCGTCTCAAGGAGAACCTGGGGCTGGTATCCAACCGGATCGCCGATCAGGAGGTTCCGCAGCAGCTGAGGATGGCGGTCAAGGAGTCCCTACTGGGTTTGCTCTCCGAGCAGTCCTCACTGTCGCATCCGACGATCGGCGATGTGTGGAAGATTATCTGCGACAGCTGCGATTTGGGAATCTCGACCCTGATGACGCTCGCCGTATCCGCGCTGCCGGGTCGGCGAGCCAAGCTGCGCCGGATGCTGGGAGAGCGGATAGTGCGGATCACCGTCAAGCCGTTCATGGACATGTCGACGATGATCGAGGAGCGGCTGACGCAGTGCTGTGTGCACGTGGGAACGCACGCCGATCAGGACCAGTGTGCACCGTTCTGCGCGGTGCAGGCGTGGCCCGCGTTGTCGCGGCAGCGGCTGTCGATGTCGGCGGCTGCCTCCGTGCCTGAATTGCTGCTGTTGCCGATCCAATAGGTAAGCGTACCAAGGCTGATCGACGCACCGAGCAGGCAGACACCGGTCCATCCGTGAGTCGAGTACGCCCAGGTGGACGCGATGGCGCCCGCCGCACTGCCGATGGAATAGAACGTCATGTAGGCGGCAGTGAGACGCCCGTGGAGGTCGGCGTCCAGGCGGTAGATGAGGCTCTGGTTGGCCACGTGCACCGACTGCAGTCCGAAGTCGATGATCACGACTGCGATGGCGAGCCCAATCAGGGACCAGCGCAGGGTGGCCGCCAATAGCCACGCCGCCGACATCAACCACAGACCGATTCCGGTGACCCGGCTGGCCAGGCCGTTGTCGCACCACGATCCGGCCTTGAACGCCCCGAGTGCGCCAGCAGCCCCGGCCAGGCCGAACAGTCCGACTTCCGTGTGCGACAGGTGATATGGGGCAGCGGTGAGCGGGAGCACCATCGGTGTGAGCAAGACCGTGATGGCGGCGAAGATCAGCATCGCGATGACGGACCGTGAGCGCAGTACCGGTTCATCGCGTAGGAGCCGGAGCGTTGAGGTCAGTAGTTGACCGTAGTGCAGCCCGGTGCGTGAGCGCGTGGCTCGCGGCAGGACGCGCATCAGGATCCCGGCTGTTGCCGTCGCAGCGGCGGCCGCTATCAGGTATACCGATCGCCAACCGAGCAGATCAGATAGCACACCGGATACTGTGCGCGACAGGAGGATTCCGCTGATGATCCCACCGGTCACCACGCCGATGGCCCATCCCTGCCGCGCGGGCGCGGCGTGCACCGCGGTATAGGTGACCATCACCTGGGTGACCACGGCCAGCCCGCCGAGCGCGGTGATGCTTGTCAGGAACGTCCACGCGTTGGGGGAAACGGCGGTGGCGAGCAGTGCCACCGCGAGCGCCACGGTCTGCCCGACGATGAGCCTGCGGCTTTGGACGATATCGCCGAGGGGCACGATCAGCAGTAGGCCTATGGCGTAGCCGATCTGGGTGAGGGTCAGCACGATGCCGACCTGTGCTGTGGGGATGGAGAATTGCGCGCCGATGGTGTCGAGCAATGGCTGCGAGAAGTAGATGGTTGCCACCGCGAGTCCGCAGGCGAACGAGAACAACACGATGATGGGCCTGGTCAGCACGCCGACTCCTCGGTAGAGTTGGTTTCAATTCGCAACCATCTGAGCGTGGCATGAATGGTTGCATATTGCAACCAAGGGAGTTTGTCGATGGTGGGACGTGCCGGTCACGCGGAATCCAGTTGCACGCTGGCCAGGCCGCTGGGCGAGATCGGCGACGGTTGGTCGTTGCTGATCGTTCGCGACGCATTCGACGGGTTGCGCAGATTCGGGGAGTTCCAAAAGCGCCTTGGACTGGCGAAGAACATCCTGGCGTCGCGGTTGTCGGCGTTGGTGGACAACGGAATCCTGGAGATTGTCCCGGTCGGAGCGCGGCACGAATACCAGTTGACGGCCAAGGGGCACGGGCTGTTTCCGGTCTTGGTTGCCCTTCGGCAGTGGGGCGACGAGTTCTGCTTCCACTCCGGGGAACCGCGCGCCTCACTGGTAGATCGCGAGACATCGCGTCCGCTGCGGCAGTTCGAGCTCCGTGCGGCGGACGGCCGCGTACTGGGGCCGGAAGATACGACCGTTATCGGCGCGGGGGAGAACGGCGTCTAGTTCTGGTCCAGCCAGAATCCTCGGGCTCGTCTTCCCGCAATCCCGGATGTTGGTCGTCTACCGTGCGAGGGTCGCCCAACGAAGGAGCACCCATGCGGATCGGATTCCTGGCGCTTGTGATGTGGGTTGGACTGCTGCTGGCGCCGGCCGCGGCGGCCGACCCGGTCGCGACGCCGGTGGACCCCTCCTCCCCGGACGGTGCCGTCCTCGTGGCGCCCGCGCTCGCGGATGCGACCGCTCAGCTCGGCAAGCCGGTCCGCTTGGATGTGCGCAGCCTCAAGGCGGCCGATGGCTGGGCCTTTCTCTGGTCGGCCATGAAGGAGCCCGGCGGTGAACCTATCGACTACGCCGGAACTCCCTTTGCCGAAGCCTCGGCCAACGGCGTCCTGTCGAAGAAATACGTAGCCCTGCTGCACCAGGACGAGCAGGGCTGGGCCCTCGTCGATAAGCGCCTGGGCCCGAGTGATGTCGCGTGGGCCGGCTGGAGCGCTCAGTACGGCGCCCCCGCCGCGATCTTCGATATCCCGGTCTATTAGCCGATCGCAGGGCAAAACCGCACGTCCGGCCCGATCCAGGGTGTGATCCTGGTCTGGCTGGGCGAAGCTGTCCGCAGCGGGCCGTATCGTGGGGTGTCGTGAAGTACCCCAGACCAGATCTCGGTGATGCGCTGACGCGGCGACGCGCGCTCACGATATTGGGTCTGACGGTGCCCGCCGTTGCTGCGGCCTGCACGACCGTGGGCTCGAATGAGCCCGAAGAGGCTCCGTCGCCGGGGGCCTCGCTCACGTACTTGCCCGACGACAAGGCCAAGGACGTCAACCCGACAGCACCGGTCAGTGTGACCGTGGCCAATGGGTGGTTCCAGGACGTGAAGCTGGTCAATGCCGACGGCAAGGTGGTCGCGGGAGCCCTCAGTCGTGACCAGACGAGGTTCCGCACCACCGAGCCACTGGGGTTCGATGTGACCTACACCTGGAAGGGTTCGGCGGTCGGCCTGGACGGTAAGGCCGTCGCGGTGTCCGGTGCATTCACCACGTTGGTGCCGACAGCGAAGGTCAACGGCCAGTTCCAACTCGCCGATGGGCAGACGGTGGGTATCGCGGCTCCGGTCATCATCCAGTTCGACGCGCATATCGCCGATAAGGCCGCGGTGGAGCGGTCGTTGAGCATCACGTGCGATCCGCCCACCGAAGGCGGCTGGGCATGGCTGCCCGACGAGCAACAGGGTTCCCGGGTGCATTGGCGTTCACGCGAGTACTTCAAGGCCGGCACGAAAGTCGATGTGAAGGCCAACCTCTATGGCATTCCCTTCGGGGATGGGGCCTTCGGCAATGAGGACATGTCTCTGGACTTCACCGTGGGTCGCAGGCAGATTGTCTATGCCGATGCGCAGAGCCACCGGATTCGGGTGACCACCGACGAGGGCACCATCTTGGACCTGCCGTGCAGTTACGGCGAGGGTGACCTGCCGCGCAACGTCACCCGCAGCGGGATTCACGTGGTGACCGAGAAGTATGAGGATTTCTGGATGTCCAACCCGGCGGCCGGGTACTCCAACGTCCACGAGCGCTTCGCAGTCCGGATCTCGAACAACGGCGAATTCATCCACGCCAATCCGAACACCATTGGGCAGCAAGGAAATACCAATGTCACCAATGGATGCATCAACTTGTCGCTGGGTGATGCCGAGTCCTACTTCCGTACCGCCATCTACGGCGATCCCGTCGAGGTGACCGGCACCTCGATCGAGTTGTCGTATGCCGACGGCGATCTGTGGGACTGGGTGGTGGACTGGCCGACCTGGCAGTCGATGTCCGCACTTCCGCCGAATCCGAAGGAACGGACCGTCACGTCGATGACATCGTCGATCCCGACGACGGTTCCGCTGACCCCGTCGGGGGCACCGACACTCTCGGGGACGCCGACGTCAGCCCCGTCGACCAGCGTGAGCGTGCCTTCGGCCTCGGCTACCCCGACCACCACGCGTCGATAGCTTGGCGCGATCTAATGTAGCTGCCGAACGGCCTCATTCGGGATCGGAGAGGCGCCATTGCACGAATGCTTTGCCAGGTTCGCAGTCTGGCGTCACGCTGATAAAGCGGTACTCGAGCCTGTTGTCGCGGGATTGGATATTTTCACCGGCGATCCAGTGTGACAGTTTGGTTCCTGCGCGGAATGCGGGAATGCACATCGCAGGCACGCTGCCGTCTACTTCCTTTGAGGGGCGCTCTGAAAGTGTCTTTCCGGGATAGTATTTCGTTGCGTAGTCACGCCACTGGTCGTTGGGTATGAGGAAATCAACGCCGCTATCGGTATGTCCGACGATGTTTGTGGCGGATTTGGGGATCTCGATTTTGAGATCGCCGACGATGCCGGGGTCACTGTCGGTCTGGCCCCCTCCTGGTGTGCAGCCAGACAGGACTGCGAGCGCGGTTACCGCGGCCAGTAACTGGGTGCGGGTATTGAGCCGTGTGGTCATGGCCAGGTACTCGTGTGGAAGCCGGAGGTGCCGGTGGTATCGAAGTTCTGCGCCCAGCCTGCGCGGTGCATCTTGTTCAGATCAGATGCCTGGGGCCACGGATGTTCGTCCGTGGTTTCGAAGTTGTAATAGTCGTAGATGCTGGTTTGAGAGTTCACGCTGTAGGTTCCGTTCCCGTTCGGGGTGGCTACTCCGCTGGTCTGATAGCTGAAAGTACCTACCGCAGCCCACCAGTCGGGATTCTTGAATTTGTCCGGGCGCGCTGGCGTGCCGTCTGCCTTCAGACTGGTGTAGTCGCTCTGGAATGCGACCGGACTGCAGGTTCGAATCCTGCTCGGGGAGCGTGCGCGCCAACAGTGCCTTGTGGGGTAATCGGTAGCCCACCGGACTTTGAATCCGGGAGTTCAGGTTCGAGTCCTGGCGGGGCAGCGGAAGACCGCCGACTCGGCCATGGCGACCGTGGTGTAGTGGAAACACGGCGGTCTGTGACTCCGCAGTCAAGGGTTCAACTCCCTTCGGTCGCCCAAAGCCCTTGTAGCTCAACGGACAGAGCGGCGAGTTACTACCTACCGCGGTGCCGGTTCGATTCCTGCCGGAGGCTCAATCCCGCGTCGCCCGGCGGGTGGACGATGCCTGATCTCGCGGTTTGACGACGATCTGGTCCAAGTTGACGTGGGCGGGCCGCGAGGCGACAAACGCGATGATCTCGGCGACGTCCTCGGCGATCAGCGGTGTGATGCCGCGGTACACGGCATCCGCGCGATCTTGGTCGCCGTCAAAACGAACCACCGAGAACTCGGTCTCCACCGCACCGGGCGCGACCTCGGTGAGCCGCACGGGCTTACCGAGAAGCTCACCGCGCAGGGTGCGGTGCAATGCCGCCTGGGCGTGCTTGGCGGAGGTGTATCCGCTGCCGCCGTCGTACACGTCGAGGGCGGCGATGGAGGTGACGGTGACGATGAGCCCGTCGCCCGAAGCAATCAGCTTGGGCAGCAGCGCGCGGGTCACCTGCAGGGTGCCCACCACGTTGGTCTCCCACATCCAGCGCCAGTGCTCCAGATCCGCCTCCAACACCGGCTCCAGGCCCCAGGCCCCGCCGGCGTTGTTGATCAGCACATCCACCCGATCCAGGCTCTGCGCAAGGGCCGCAACCGAATCGGCGTCGGTGACATCGAGCACAACCGGGGTGCCCCCGATTTCGTCGGCCAGGGCCCTGACGCGGTCTTCGCGCCGTGCCGCAACCACCACATGAAACCCAAGGGCTGCAAGGGATTTAGCGGTGGCTGCACCGATTCCAGAGCTGGCGCCGGTAACAACCGCGACCCGGCCGTCGAACGAGGGATTGGTCATGGTCGCCACTGTAGTCAGGCAGCGGCATTAGGCCGCTGCTAGGACATTGCCTCGTAGGGATGCTAAATTTCGCCTGTGTCCAACAAGCGTGCCGCCGAACCCCGGGTCACTTTCGTGATCGCGGGTATTGGTTCTCGGCTGCCGCTGGCTCGCGAGCTGTGTTGTCGCTGCGTCTGTCGCTGCGCCTAATTTCTGCACGTCTTCCTGACGTATCGGGCGTGGTATCGCCCCAGTTCACAACACCAAAAGCCCTCGTTTCAGCCCTATTCTGAGGCTGTACCTCCGCCAAAGGACCCATCTCATGACTGCTCCGGTTCGCCGACCTGTTTCTCGCCACCAGATTCATCCCCCCGCCCTGTACATCGGCGATAGCGCCGCCTCTTCGGTATTTCGCGCCGCACGTGTGCGCGGACCCGTGGCTCGCGATGCGATTGCCCAGGTCACAGGCCTTTCTATTGCCACCGTTAACCGACAGGTGACGGCCCTGTTGGACGCGGGACTGCTGCGTGAACGAGCCGATCTGGCCGTCTCGGGCGCCATCGGCCGCCCGCGAGTGCCGGTGGAGCTCAACCACGAGCCCTTCCTGACCCTGGGCATCCACATCGGTGCCCGCGCCACCAGCATCGTGGCGACCGACCTGTTCGGCCGCACCCTCGATGTGGTGGAAACCCCCACGCCAAACGGCCCGCAGGGGGCCGCTCTGGCTTCGCTCGCCGGGAGCGCCCAGCGCTATCTCGCCCGGTGGCACCGTCGTCGTCCCTTGTGGGTCGGAGTTGCCACCGGTGGTGTGGTCGACGGCCCGGCCGGGACGGTCGATCACCCGCGTCTGGGGTGGACCGAGGCTCCGGTGGGCCGGGTCTTCGCCGATACCCTCGGCCTGCCGGTATCGGTGGCCTCGCACGTGGACGCGATGGCGGGTGCCGAGCTGCTGCTGGGTCTGCGCCGCTTCGCGGCTCGATCCCTGACGAGCCTGTACGTATATGCCCGTGAAACAGTCGGTTTCGCTCTCGCTATCGACGGACGGGTGCACAGCCCCTCCAGTGGCCCGGGAACCATTGCGGCGCTGCCAGTCGATTCCGAATTGCTCGGCGGCACCGGCAAGTTGGAGACAACCGTCAGCGATGAGGCGGTGCTGGCCGCGGCGCGCAAGCTGCGCATTGTTCCTGCCGGGGACGGCGTTTCGGTGAGCGCGGTGTACAAGGCCGCGCGCGGTGGCAATGAGTCGGCACGCCAACTGCTTTCCGAACGCGGTCGGGTGCTGGGCCAGTCGGTGGCGCTGCTGCGGGACATCCTCAACCCCGACGAGGTGATCGTCGGTGGGCAGGCCTTCACCGAGTACCCCGAGGTGATGAACGATGTCGAGACCGCGTTCCTGGACCGGTCGACGTTGTCCAAGCGCGATATCCGGGTGACGGCATTCGGCAACCGTGTACAGGAGGCCGGTGCGGGTGTGGTCTCGCTGGGTGGGCTGTTTGCCGATCCCTTGGGTGCCATGCGGCGGGCGTCCGCCCGGCGTAATGAGGCTTCCGCCCTGGCCTAGGGTTCCCGGTGCGTCGAGCGTGAATCCATTGCGGGGTTTCGCCGATTTTCTCGCAGTGGTTTCACACTCGGCGAACGCGGAAGTGATAGGGATGTGCATATGACGCACATCCATCACGTGTCCTCCGCGAAGGTGCCCATGGCATATGCCTTCGACTACATCAGTGATGCGCACCATTTGGCCGACTGGATGTTCGGGATCGAGCACGTCCATTTCGTCAATGACGTGTCGCGGGGGTTGGGTGCCAAGTACGACATCGCGATCAACCTCGGCGCCACACTCCGGTCGACGATCGAGGTGACCGGATGGGATCCCGACGTCCTGTTCACCACCGAGTCGCGCTCAGGGATCGACAACCAGATCGAATGTCGTTTCCGGCCCATTTCCGATGACGAGACCCAGCTGGAGATCAACATCGACTACCGGCTGCCCGGCGGGCTTGCCGGCCGCGCGCTGGGCAAGGTCATCTCGCCGTTCATCTCCCTGGCCATCACCCATTCGGACGAGAAGCTGCGCAAGATCCTCGAGGAGGGATACCGCCAGAAAGTCGCCTCACGCTGACGCCCAAACCGCTGGTAGCGGTGCTGCCGGTCGACAGTCTGTGTGCAAGTGACAAGATGGCTGTGTGCTTAGTGGCGATGAGTTCGCGCGCCGGGCGGTTGCGGCGCTGAAGCCGCGCCGCATCGCCGTCCTATCCGTACACACCTCGCCGCTGGCCCAGCCGGGTACCGGGGACGCCGGCGGCATGAATGTCTACGTGCTGCAAACAGCCCTTCAGCTGGCCCGCCGGGGCGTCGCCGTGGACATCTTCACCCGTGCTACCTCCTCGTCGGATGAGCCGGTGGTGGCCGTCGCCGACGGGGTGACGGTGCGCAACATCGTCGCCGGCCCATTCGAGGGTCTGGACAAATACGACCTGCCGACGCAGTTGTGCGCATTCACCGCGGGAGTGCTGCGCGCCGAGGCGGTCCACGAGCCCGGCTACTACAACCTGGTTCACTCGCACTACTGGCTTTCCGGTCAGGCGGGCTGGTTGGCCCGCGACCGCTGGGGCGTGCCGCTGGTGCACACCGCGCACACCCTGGCCGCGGTCAAGAACCAGACCCTTGCCGCGGGGGATCGCCCGGAGCCTGCGCTGCGCGCCGTGGGTGAACAGCAGGTGGTGGACGAGGCGGACCGGCTCATTGTCAACACCAAAGACGAAGCCGAGCAGTTGGTTTCGATACACAATGCCGACCCCGCGCGTATCGATATCGTGCATCCCGGCGTGGATCTGGATGTGTTCACGCCGGGCGACAAGGCCGCTGCCCGTGCCGAATTCGGCCTGCGCGTCGATGAGCAGGTGGTCGCATTCGTGGGACGTATCCAGCCGCTGAAGGCGCCCGATCTGTTGGTCCGCGCCGCCGAGCGGCTGCCCGGGGTTCGCGTGCTGATCGTGGGCGGGCCGTCCGGCAGCGGTCTCGACGAGCCGACGGCGCTGCAGGATCTTGCGGTGGAGCTGGGGATCGCCGATCGGGTCACCTTCCTGCCGCCACAGTCACGACAAAGGCTGGCGCAGGTATATCGGGCGGCCGATATCGTTGCGGTACCTAGTCATTCGGAGTCTTTCGGGTTAGTGGCCATCGAGGCGCAGGCCTGCGGTACCCCCGTGGTGGCGGCTGCGGTGGGTGGTCTGCCCGTCGCGGTGGCCGATCAGCGCACCGGCTTGCTGGTTCCGTCGCATCGCACCGAGGACTGGGCAGGCGCCATCGGGAATTTGTTGGCGCGCACGGGGTCTGATCTCAGCGGTGCCGCCGTCGAACATGCCGAGGGATTCTCGTGGTCCAGCACCGCCGACTCGTTGCTAGCGAGCTATAGCCGAGCTATTTCCGATTACCGTGCACCGCAACGCCCTTCGGCGCAGCGGGCGCCCCGTTCGCGATTCCGGCCGCGTAGGCTCTCGGGGCTGCGTCGATGACGACCGCCGAGCGGGCCTACGCCGTCATCGTGAGGACGCTCGTGGAGCGAGAGATCGTCTTCAGCGAGCATCACGGGCCCGACGGCAAGCCTGCGCTGATCGTGGAGCTCCCCGGCGAGCGTAAACAGAAGATCACCACGATGCTCAGTCCGGGTGAGCACGCCGTGCGCGTCGAGGTGTTCGTGTGTCGCCGGCCCGATGAGAACACCGAGGGCGTCTACCGGTACCTGCTCAAGCGCAATCGCCGGTTGTATGCGGTCGCGTACACGATCGACAACATGGGCGACATCTACCTGGTGGGTCGCCTGCCGCTGCCCGCGATCACTCCCGATGAGGTCGACAGGTTGCTCGGACAGGTGCTGGAGGCCGTCGACAACGACTTCAATGTCCTGTTGGAGTTGGGATTCAAGACGTCTATCCAGAAGGAATGGGCCTGGCGAACCTCGCGGGGAGAGTCGCTGAAGAATCTGGAGGCATTCGAGCACCTCATCGAGGAGTGACCGGCCTGCCGGGGAACTCGGTTGGGGATTAGACGCGGCGTGCAAGACTGTCGGTCGTGACGTTTCGAAGCCCGCTTCCCGATGTGTCCATTCCCGAGTGCTCTGTCTATGAGTACGTGTTCGGTGATACCGGCGGAGACGACAGTCGCCTCGCGCTGATCGACGGGCTCTCCGGCGCGCAGACCACATTCGGCGAGCTGCGCGCTCAGGTCGACGCGACGGCGGCGGGCCTGGCCGAGCGCGGATTCGGCCTGGGTGACGTCGCGGCGGTATTCCTGCCCAACTGCTCGACCTTCGCAGTTGTGCTGCACGGCATTCTGCGGGCGGGAGGCACAGCGAGCACAGTCAACGTGCTGTACACCGCCGAGGAACTCGCCAAGCAGCTCATCGACTCCAAGGCGCAGCTCGTCTTCACGGTCTCGCCGCTGCTGTCGCGTGCCCTGGAGGCCGCCGAGATCGCCGGGCTCGATGCTGCCAACGTGATCACCATCGACCCCGTGGAAGGACGGCTGTCGCTGGCCGATATTGTCCGGTCCGACCTTGCGCCGCCTGCGGTAACCTTTGACCCGGCAACGCATTTGGCGGTACTTCCGTATTCCTCGGGAACCACCGGCAAGGCCAAGGGGGTCATGCTCACCCATCACAACCTGGTCGCCAACATCGCTCAGGCCAAGCATCTCTATGGCGTTGAACGCGGCGACCGGGTGCTGGCCGTTCTCCCGTTCTTCCATATCTACGGGCTGGTCGTGCTGCTGAACGTCCAGCTCAAGCTGGGCGCCGAGTTGGTGATCCTGCCGCGGTTCGAACTCGACACCTTCCTGGGTTCCATCGCCAACTACCGGGTGGACCACGTCTTCGTGGCCCCTCCGGTGGCTGTGGTGCTGGCCAAGCACCCCGATGTCGACAAGTACGACGTCTCCTGCCTGCGGTCGGTGTTCTCGGGCGCCGCCCCGCTCGACGAGCAGCTGGGTAACGCGGTTGCCGAACGCCTCAATTGCCGTGTCAGCCAGGGGTATGGCATGACCGAGCTGAGTCCCGTCAGTCATCTCATCCCGCCGGGCCGTCCGGATATCCCGCTGAACTCGGTGGGTATCCCGGTCCCTAACTCCGAGAACAAGATCATCGACACCGAGACGGGTGTGGAGATCGAGATTCCTGCCGAGGGCGAGAGTGCGCCCGGGGAGCTGCTGGTGCGCGGACCCAATGTGATGGCCGGGTACCTCGGCAACGAAGAGGCCACCGCCGCGACGATCGAGCCCGACGGTTTCCTGCACACCGGCGACATCGCGGTGGTGCGTGCCGACGGGGTGGTGACGATCGTCGACCGGCTCAAGGAGCTCATCAAGTACAAGGGCTACCAGGTGCCGCCCGCCGAGTTGGAGGCGCTGCTGCTGACCCACCCCGGCATCGGCGACGTCGCCGTCATCGGGGTGCCCGACCCGTCCAGTGGCGAGATCCCCAAGGCCTTCGTGGTGCGCACCGATCAGGACCTCACCGACGAGGCGGTGATGACCTTTGTCGAACAGAAGGTGGCGCCGCACAAGCGAATTCGACAGGTGGAGTTCATCGACGCGATTCCCAAGAGTGCGGCGGGCAAGATTCTGCGCAAGGACCTGCGCGCACGTATCTGACACCCGGAAATCGGTGGCGGCTTGTCGTACCGTAGTGGCACGCTGGATCGCATGGGGCATGTGTACGAGGAGATCGACGACAAGCTTGCTCACTGGCTGACCGAGCAGCCGGTGTTCTTCGTGGGTACCGCACCGAGCGGCCCGGACGGGCACGTCAACGTCTCTCCGAAGGGTATGGCCGGAACGTTCGCAGTGCTGGGGCCGAAGCAGGTGGGCTACCTGGATTACTTCGGTAGTGGCGCGGAAACGATCGCGCACGTGCGCGACAACGGGCGCATCGTGCTGATGTTTTGCTCATTCGACAAACGCTGCCGCATCATCCGGCTGCACGGCCGGGCACGCGTCGTGCAGTTCAACGAAGCCGAGTATCCGAAATTGCGGAACAACTTTTCCAAGACCCTGGAAAAGGGCACTCGTTCAATCATTTTGGTCGATGTCACACGGGTGGCCGACTCGTGTGGGTATTCGGTCCCGTTGATGGACTTCGTGGGGCATCGCGATGTGTACGAAAAGCACGTGGAGAAGGCCCCGCCGGAAAAACTCACCTTCGAGAACGCGCTGGAGAAGAACGGCACGTCGATCGACGGTCTTCCCGCGATCCGATAGCCCCGGGGCCGCGCGGGACGAGGCCGTCGTGTGGGACGACTAACCCGACATTGATCTCGCCACACCCTTGACAAAGCGCTCAGGCGTGTCACACCCTTGGTTTACGTTTGCGTGTCATGCGTAAGCGACAAGCGAAGGGTGATGCCAATGACGGCACCCGACGCGGGAGCCTACCCGCGCCGACGTCCGAAGATCAGTCTCGGGGCGAGTGCGGTGGTGACCGGTGCGGGCAGCGGCATCGGCCGGGCCTTCGCCCAGACGCTGGCCGCTCGCGGCGGTCGAGTCGTGTGCGCTGACATCGATCTGGCCCGGGCGCAGGAGACCGTCGACATCATCGGAGGCGGCAAGGCCCGCGCCGTGACCTGCGACGTGACTTCGTACGAGCAGGTCAGCGAGCTCGCCGAGGTCTCCGAGAGCTGGCTGCGCCAGCCCGCGGACCTGGTGATCAACAATGCCGGGATCGGCACTGGTGGGCTGCCGGTCGGCGCGATGTCGATGTCCGATTGGGAGAGCACCCTGGCCATCAACTTGTGGGGTGTCATCTACGGCTGCCAGGTCTTCACTCCACGGCTGCGTGAACAACGTTTCGGCGGGATCATCAACGTCGCCTCGGCGGCGAGTTTTGCCGCCGCCCCCTTCATGGCGGCGTACAACGTCAGCAAGGCTGGCGTGCTGGCGCTATCGGAAACGCTGGCCGCCGAGTTGAGCGGCACGGGCGTGAAGGTCACGGTGCTGTGCCCGACGTTCGTCAAGACCAACATCGTCAACGACGGCCGCATCAGCGGTTCGGCCAGCGGCCTGGCTGCCTCGGTGATGAAGTACACCGGCGTCTCGCCGGAGCGGATCGCGCGAGGCACCCTCGATGCCCATGACCGCGGCCGGTTCTATGTCGTCCCGCAGCTCGATGCCAAGCTGGTGTGGCATCTCAAACGGCACACTCCAAATCCCTATCGATGGGGTGCCGGCCTGATCGGTCGGCTGATGCCCGCCCCGGTCGATGCCAGGGAACTTCTCGGAGCGGACGTGCGGTGACGACGCACACGGATGTCGCGATCGTCGGGGCGGGTTTCACCGGGCTGAGTGTTGCCGCCGCGCTCAAACAGTCCGGTGTGCACAACTTCGTGGTGCTCGACCGTGCACCCGCGGCGGCCGGGACCTGGCGAGACGACACCATCCGGTTGTTCGGCCTCGCCAAGCACCTGCGCTTCGGGCACGAGGCTGCGGCTCTGACATTCGATGATGTCGAGCAGCGGTGGGAGATCACCGTCGCGGGGGGAGAGGATTTGTCGGTCAGATCGGTGGTGCTGGCCACCGGCTCTGGGGCAGAAGCAGATCCGACGGTTCCCGGTATCGAGGCCTATACCGGGACTGTCGTGCGTGGCCAGGAGTTCAGGGACGTTGACCTGGCCGGTAAGCGGGTAGCTGTGGTCGGCAACGGCGCCGCCGCAGCTACCCTGCTTCCCGATATCGTGCTGGAAGCCGCTTCCGTCAAGCTCTTTCAGAGTTCGCCCGATTGGGTGCTGGCGCGCCGCAGCGGGAGAATCGGGCGGCTGTTGGAGAGCGTGCCGGTTGTTCGCGATGCGACCCGGCAGGCCTGGTTCGCAGGGCGCAGGCCGCAACGCGGCGGCATCTTGGAACTGCTGGCACGCAACAATCTGCGTCAGCACGTGGAGGACCCGTGGACGCGCCGTCAGCTCACCCCGCTGCCGTTGACGGGGCGCCCCAACGTGGTGATCGCCGAACAGTTTTACACCGCGCTGCAGGCTCCGAACTGCAAACTCATCACCTGGCCCATCGCACGTTTCAGCCCCCAGGGCATCCGCAGCGCCGAGGGTATCGAACACCATTGCGATGTCATCGTTTTCGCGGCGGCGCCCGATGACGCGGGAGCGTCACAGATTCCGGTGACCGGAGTCGATGGCCGCCTGCTGCCGGCGTCCTCCGATGTCTCGGTCGCGGGCTTCCCCAACCTGTTCCTGGCCGACCCGCCTGCCCAGCAGCCCGGGCGGGAGGCGGTGCGGCAGGTGGGCAGCCGGGTGAACCGAGTCGCGGCACGGGTCGCAGGTGTGGTGCGTCCCGGTATTTCCGCGAGCGTGCGACCCGCCTCCCGGCGTGCCCACCTTGCCGCCGCACTCACTGCCATGGGTTTGCGACCGGTGTTCAACCGTGTGCGTCTCAACACGTTTGGTGTCCGCCTGGCGCGTCGCGTGGTCGCCGGGACGATGGCGCTCGGAAGCCCGATGCCCTCGGACGTGCGCACCACCCAGGTGAGCGCGCCGGGTCTACGCGGCGAGTGGGTGTACACCCCCAACAGTGGTTCCGGCGGCCCCATTCTCTTCTATATCCATGGCAGCGGATACGTGGTGTGTTCACCACGGACACATCGCAGGCTGGTGGCCAGGCTGTCCGACGCCACCGGGATGCCCGCCTTCAGCCTCGACTATCGACTCGCGCCGGAGCACCCCTTCCCCGCGGCTGCCGACGATGTCCGTGTCGCGTACCAATGGCTTCTGGACCAGGGGCATGTAGCCAAAGATATTGTCATCGCCGGTGATTCGGCGGGCGGGCATCTCGCGATCGATCTCATCGCCGAGAACCATCGGCTGGGTGTGCCACAGCCCGGTGCCATGGTGCTGTTCTCGCCGCTTGCCGACCTGACGCTGGGGTTGTCTGCCGAACGCGAACGAGATGCCCCGGATCCGATCATCTCCGCCGCGGCGGCCCGGCGGCTGGTGGACAAGTACACGGAGGGACTGCCGGAGGACGATCCGCGATTACGTGTCTCGCTGGCGCCGGGAACCGCGGTGCCGCCCACACTGATTCAGGTGGGTGGACGGGAGATGATGGTCGCCGACGCCGAGCACCTCGAGCTGATGATCACGCGCGCCGGCGGCAGTTGCGCATTGCAGGTGTGGCCCGGGCAGATCCACGTGTTCCAGGCACTCCCGAGATTCAGCCCCGAGGCCACTGCCGCGGTGGACGAGGCCGCCCGCTTCATCACGTCGACATTCGCCACGCAAGCAGAGCTCACCGCGGCGCAGTCCGCATAAGGAGGAAGAACAATGGCCCTCGTACTGGAAGACACCCTGCAGACCATCAAGGACAAGCAGTGGGCGCTGGCCGATGTCGACTGGGATGCCCCCGGCGCCGAGACGATATCCCCGGAGCTGTGGCCCAAGCTCAAGAGCTTCATGGCCGACCTGGTGTGGATCGAGAACATCGGTGCGCGCGGGTTCGCCGCCCTGGCCAAGAAGGCCCCGGACCCCACACTCGCCGAGATCTATCGGTACTTCCATGCTGAGGAACAAAAGCACGCCAATGCCGAGCTGGCGCTGATGCGCCGGTGGGGCATGCTGGAAAAGGACGAGATCCCCGAACCGAACATCAACGTGCGGTTGGCCATCGAGTGGTTGGACAAATACTCCGATGGCCTCTCATTGACGGTGCTGGGTACCGTGATTCCGCTGCTGGAGGTGGCCCTGGACGGAGCGCTGCTGAAGTTCCTGCTGGAAGAGGTCGAGGACCCGGTGTGTCACCAAGCGTTCCGGCATATCAACTCCGACGAATCACGGCATCTGGCGGTCGATTTCCACGTCCTGGACATGATGGGTCACGGCAATCTGCGCCGGGTTGTCATCGAGAACGTGGCGACGGTGGTCAACCCGTCGCTCTTGCTCGGTCTGCTGCTGGGGTTGGGTACCGGCATCCCGCTCATCAATCGGATCAAGGGCAATCTGATCGGCATGGGTCTGCGGGAACAGCGCCTGTACGACGCGATGCAGCGATTCATCACCGTCGGTGACCGCGGCGACGGCAAGCGGCTGTTGGTGTATCAGGTGCTCAAGGGTGGGGCCAAATTGATCACCAACCCGGAGAACCGATTCCATCGGCCCTACCATGTGTTGGCCAATTCCATGGTGCGGCTGTCGGATTACTACCCGCGCAAGCGGCTGGCCACGCAGCCGTCCTGGGCCAAGGAACTCACCTACGAGGCAACGGCATGAGCGCGCGACGGCGCAAGCCCACGCGGGGACCCGATCACCAGGTGGTGATCATCGGGGCAGGCTTGTCCGGTATCGGTGTGGCCCGGGATCTGCTGCGGGCCGGGGTCACCGATATCACCATCTTCGAACGGGCCGCGGGTGTCGGGGGAACCTGGCGCGACAATGTGTACCCCGGCATCGGGGTGGATGTTCCGGCCCAGGCCTATCAGTTCAGAGATGCGTGCAATCCCGACTGGTCCCGGTTCTACGCCAAGGGGCCCGAGGTGCTGGCGTACGTCGAGCGACTGGCCGACGATTTCGGTGTGCGGGGGCTCATTCGTTTCAACAGCGAAGTGGGGGAAAGGCATTGGGACGACTCTGCCGACCTCTGGCGCATGAAGGTGAACGGCAGGGACGTGACGGCACGGTTTGTCGTGGTGGCGGCCGGACCGTTTCCCGAACCCAAGCCGGCCGAGCTGCCGGGGCTCGCCGATTTCACGGGCACCGTCTTGAAATCGGCGTCCTGGGATCAGAGCGCCGACCTGTCGGGTAAGCGTGTCGCGATCATCGGGACCGGGGCCAGCGCGGTTCAGATCATTCCCGAGATCGCCGGTGAAGTAGGCCATCTCGATGTTTACCAGCGCACCCCGATCTGGATATTTCCCAAGTTCGACCCCACTACACCGGGCGCGGTCAAGACCTTCTTCCGGCGAGTGCCCTTCGCGCAGCGGCTCCTGCAGGAAGGGTTGGAACTCGTCTACGCCGGGGTGCTGGTGTACGGCGTCATGTACTACGCGAACGTCAAGGTCATCCCGCAAGCGGTATCGGGCTTCCTGCGCAACGTGACCTACCGGATGGCGGTGCCGGACAAGGAGCTTCGTGCCAAGCTGACTCCCGACTACGACTTCGGGTGCAAACGTCCGGCGGTCTCCAGCTCGTACCTGCAGACCTTCAATCGGGACAATGTCGACCTCATCACCGATCCGATCGAGACCATCACCCCGACCGGAATCCGCACGCGCGGTGGAGTGCAGCGCGATATCGATGTGCTGGTGCTCGCGACGGGATTCCGCCTGTTCTACGACCCGCAGATCTACCGGGATACCCCGGTGACCGGACGCGATGGGTTTGACCTCGGTGATTTCTACGCGCATCAACTGCCGCAGAGCTATCACGGCATTTCCATCCCCGGGTTGCCCAACTATTTCCAGGTCTTTGGACACTATGGGTGGACCGGTGGCACCTGGCACAGCGTGGTGGACACCGCGGGTGCGCATATCGGCCGGGTCATCGCGGAGGCGCAGCGCCTGGGTGCGACCGATGTCGAAGTGCGCCGGCAGGCCGCGGCGGACTGGACCGAACAGGTCCGCGGCCGGTATGCCACCTCGCTGTTTCAAGTCGGCAACTGCGCCACCGCCAACAGCTACTACTTCGACCACAACGGTGAGTCCGCCTACATCCGGCCGATGTCCACGCAAGCGGCGCGGCGTTCGTCGCGAACCTTTCCGCTGCACGACTACGCATTTGAGGGGCGGGCAGAGGCGGTGCGGGCGGTCGCGGGGTAGCCGAAGGCGGTGAACCGCCTATCTAGTACATGTAGTATCACGTACTCTTGGTACCGATAACTGTGTACTCGATGTGTGGTCTATCGCCCAAAGGAGCTTCATGCCCGAGCTGCCGCCGCGCGTTTTGGCGCCTTCGGAGTCAGTGTTCGTCGTCTCGGGCGCCACCGTGGCCCAGCACTGCTACGGCACGGGAGTGCTGAACGAGACCGCACTTGAGGATGCACTCGCCGGTCTGGTCGACAAGTACCCCCTGCTGGGCGGCAGGATCCACATGTCACGGCGCGGGTTCGAACTGCGATTCGCGCCTCGTCGCCGCCCAGCGGCTGTGTTCCTCGATGTCGGTGCCGCCGACATCGAGGACTATCCGATGGCCGGTAAGTCGGCATTGCCCATCGGGCAGGTCTGCTCGCTGCGGGTGTGTCGGTCCGGCGACAAATTCCGTGTGACGTTGCTTCTGCACCATGCCATCGCCGATGCCGATGCCGCCCTGGCATATTTCCACGACTTCTGGACGCTCTACACCGAGCGGATGCGAACGTCCGGTAACCGCGGGCGGCAGCTCGTGGCTGGACATCCGATTCCGGCGAGTTCGGAGACGCTGCTGCGCGCGCGTGGCTATGCAGAATCGGCATCCAGACAGGTGATGGATCTGCGTCCTGCATACCGGGGGCCCGAATCGATCTGGTCCGCATTGCGTCCACGTCGCGCCGAGCGAGCGCGCATTCACCTATCGGTGGAGCAGACCGACCGGCTGCTTGAGATCGGACGCACACACGGGATCACCCTAAACGGGCTCGTCAGCGCGGCATTGGCGCTCGCCGAACGGGAAATGTCGGGTAAAGATCGACTGTCCGTGGCAATTTCGTCCTTTGTCAACTTACGCGGACGGATCGATCCGCCGGTCGCTCCCACGGGCGGCACCAATGTGCTGGGCATCGCCGAGATGATTCTGGACGTCGACCGCCGCAGCGACGTGCTCGACCTTGCCCGCCAAGTGATCGCGGACATTCGCGATGGGCTGGAAACCACCCGCATCCATCAGACTGTGTTCGTCCGCAGCGGTGACGTGCGCCGGGCGCTAGCTCTGGCCAGGCGGTACTTCCTGCTGGTTCCGGCGGGGGGCCTGGTCCCGACCTTCACCGCCATCCAGATCACCAACTGGGGTCGCGTCTCGGAGTTCACCACTCCGGACGGTGTCGACATCAACGATTTTCGTTGCGGTGTGGAACTTCACGCCGTCAGCGCGTTCATCGCGACACGGGGCCTGGCGATGGTCGAGGGTCGCATCTACTTCGTGACCAGCTACAACGGTCGCCTGAGTATCGATTTCACCAAACTGACCGCCGGCGGCGGTGCCGTCCGAAGGATTGAGCAGATACTGCAGTTCGAGATCGAGAAGTTGATTCCCGCAACGGTTTTCGATTGACCTAACCGAGAAATTCCACGGCCAAAGGTCTCCGCGACGGTAGGAGGTACCGCAATGAGGTCACTTTTCGACACATCTGGTTGGGGTCGCGAGCAGATGGGATTCACCGATGATGTCGAGGTTCTCGACATCGCGGCGGCTGCGATCGGCAGCGTGGTGACCGCGGGCCTGTCTGCCCGGGCGGTCACGGCCGCGTTCTTCGCAACCGGCGCGCATATGTCAGGCGACGACGTGGTCTACATCCAGCACATCCAGTTCTTCGAAGCGGCCATCGCCGAAGAGGCCCTTTTGGACATGGTCGCCCAGGAACTGTCCGCAGCACGGGCGCCCACACTCGTCGACGACCCGGCCGCGCGGAAGGTGATTACGCTGGCCGCGGCGATGCAGGTTCCGAGGCCGCCGACGGCCCGGTGGTCGGGCGCGGTGGTGGCCCTGCACCTCGCTAACGCGCTCAACGTCCTGCGCGTCGATGTGGGCGTGGTGCGTGATCCTGTCGCGTGCCGATACTCCGTGGACGAACTCGTCACGCATGCACGCGTTGTGGTCCAGGACCTGCGGAGCGCCGAGGCGAACCGGGGACTGGGGTGAGGGCGGGCCACCGGGCGGTGGGACGTCGGGTGCGCCGGGGTATGCACGTGAGAGACTGGCGCCCATGAGCGGCGAGACCTCCAGTCAGACAAACGGGGCCACCCTGATCCTGCTGCGCCACGGCGAGAGCCAGTGGAACGCCAAAAACCTGTTCACCGGCTGGGTTGACGTCGACCTGACCGAAAAGGGCAGGTCAGAGGCACAGCGGGGCGGTGAGTTGCTCGCTCAGCAGGGGCTCCTGCCGGATATTCTCTTTACGTCGCTGCTGCGTCGCGCCATCAACACCGCGCACCTGGCCCTCGACACGGCCGACCGGCTGTGGATCCCGGTGGTGCGGGACTGGCGCCTCAACGAGCGTCACTACGGCGCGCTGCAGGGGCTGGATAAGGCGGAAACCAAGGCCAAGTACGGCGAGGACCAATTCATGGCCTGGCGCCGCAGCTATGACACTCCGCCGCCGCCCATCGAGCGGGGCAGCCACTACAGCCAGGATCAGGATCCTCGCTACGCCGATATCGACGGGGGACCGCTCACCGAATGTCTGGCCGACGTGGTGGCTCGGTTCGTGCCGTACTACGAAGAGGCCATTGTTCCCGAACTGCGCGCGGGCAAGACAGTTCTCGTTGCCGCTCATGGCAATTCGCTGCGTGCCCTGGTGAAGTACCTCGACGGCATCTCCGACGAGGAGATCGTCGGCCTCAACATCCCCACCGGCATTCCGTTGCGGTACGACCTCGACGAGAACCTCAAGCCGATCACCGCCGGGGGGGTCTACCTGGACCCGGAGGCTGCCGCCGCGGGAGCGGCGGCAGTAGCCAACCAGGGTGCGAAATAACCCCACTGTGAGCCTGGCGCCACCGGAAGATCGCCAATCGGCGAATATTCGGTGAACTCACGCCTAACACCTGTGCCGGAATATGTGACTTGCTCGGCATTTGGCCGCACGCTGCTGGGGTGACGTTCACCGAATGCGTACGCTTTTCGCGTGACCGCCGCATCGGCCCTTCTCGTCGCGACCGCTGCGCTCGCGGCGCTTGCTGTGGGCGCGGCGCTGGGCGTGTGGTACGCGCGTCGCCCATCGGCCCACGGAAACACCCGGAAGGGCTCGCAGGTAGCCCAGAGCGGCCTGACCGTCTCGCAGATGTTGGAGCGCATCGTCGCCATTTCACCGACCGGAATCGTGGTCGTCGACAAGCATCAGGATGTGGTCTTGGTCAACGCCCGCGCGCGAGAACTCGGCTTGGTGCGCGACCGTCAGCTCGACGAGCAGGCGTGGAACGCCGCGCAACGGACCCTGGTCTCCGGTGAGGACGTAGAAGTGGACCTGACCACCAAGCCGAAGGCACCGGGCCGTGTGGGGTTCTCTCTGCGCGGGCACGTGCGCCGGCTGTCCGACGCCGACACGCGCTGGGTGGTCATCTACGTCGACGACGACTCCGAGCACGTCCGCATGGAGGCCACCCGCCGCGATTTCGTGGCCAACGTAAGCCATGAACTCAAGACCCCCGTCGGTGCGATGGGTGTGCTCGCCGAGGCGCTGCTGGAATCCTCCGACGACCCCGAGACGGTGCGACATTTCGGCGAGCAGGTGCTTGCGGAGTCGCGCCGCCTGGGCAACATGGTCACCGAACTCATCGCGCTCTCACGGCTGCAGGGCGCCGAAAAGCTGCCCGACCTGGAGGTCGTGGACGTCGATTTCGTGGTATCCGAGGCGCTGACCCGGTCCAAGGTGGCCGCGGAGAACGCCGATATCGCGGTCACCACCGACGCGCCCAGCGGTTTCGAGGTACGCGGCGACCCCACGTTGCTCATCACCGCGATCAGCAATCTGGTGGCCAACGCGATCGCGTACTCCCCGCAGGGATCGCCGGTGTCGATCAGCCGCCGCCGTCGCGGCGACACGATCGAGATCGCGGTCACCGATCGCGGCATCGGGATCGCCAAAGAACATCAGGAGCGCGTCTTCGAGCGGTTTTTCCGGGTAGACAAGGCGCGCTCTCGTGACACCGGCGGCACCGGGCTGGGACTGGCGATCGTCAAGCACGTGGCGGCCAACCACAATGGCGTCATCAAGCTGTGGAGCCAGCCGGGCACCGGGTCGACTTTCACGCTATCCCTGCCCGTGTACGAAGACGACGCCGATGTCGATGTCGATGACGGCACCGATGCAGACTCGCCGGCCGACCACACCGCACACCGCAAAGAAGCGGCCAACCAAGTCCCACCGCAAGTACCCCCCAGCCGCTTACGCGAAGAGCACAAAGCGACTACACGAGAGGAACATGTACGTCGATGACCAGTGTCTTGATTGTTGAGGACGAAGACTCGCTGGCCGATCCGCTGGCCTTCCTGCTGCGTAAGGAGGGTTTCGAGGCGACCATCGTGAACGATGGCCCCTCGGCGCTCGCCGAGTTCGAGCGCGCGGGCGCCGACATCGTGCTGTTGGACCTCATGCTGCCCGGTATGAGCGGTACCGACGTCTGTAAGCAGCTGCGCGCCAAGTCCAGCGTTCCGGTGATCATGGTGACCGCACGCGACAGCGAGATCGACAAGGTCGTCGGTCTGGAGCTGGGTGCCGACGACTACGTGACCAAGCCGTACTCGGCACGTGAGCTCATCGCCCGCATCCGCGCGGTGTTGCGCCGCGGCTCGGATTCCGAAGAGACTGCCGCCGGTGACGGAGTGCTGGAGGCCGGGCCGGTGCGCATGGATGTGGACCGGCACACGGTATCGGTGAACGGGGAGGCGATCACCCTGCCGCTCAAGGAGTTCGACCTCCTCGAATACTTGATCCGCAACAGTGGACGGGTGCTGACCCGCGGCCAGTTGATCGACCGGGTCTGGGGTGCTGACTACGTGGGTGACACCAAGACCCTCGATGTGCACGTCAAGCGGTTGCGGTCCAAGATCGAGTCCGATCCCGCCAACCCGGTGCACCTGGTCACGGTGCGCGGCCTCGGTTACAAACTGGAAGGCTGAGTCCGATCGCACAGGTGCGCTAGCGCGGGCGTTTACACTCGGACGGCAATGTGAAACGCGCGCATCCGCGGGCGTGTCCGGTCCGTTCGGTCAGAAACGTCGATGGAGCAGCTAGTGGCGCAGGAGCCCCCTCGTCGAGGACGGCCCCCGGTGTCCGGATTGGCCGACAAACGGCGTCAGCAGATCGTCGACGCGGCCTTCGCGGCATTCACCGAAAACGGCTACGAACAGACCAGCATGTCCGACATCGCCAACCGGGCGGGTATGGGGCAGGGCACCGTCTACCGATACGTGGACAGCAAGCGCGAGGTTTTGGATCTGGTTTTCGACTACGGCGTGGAGCGGCTCGTCGACACGCTGGCGCTCGACGATTTTCTCGATGTCGTCGGTGGGACGGCCGGTATCGAAGAACGAAACGACATCATCATGGAGGGCGGCCGCCGCCTCTATGCGCTGGTGGACCAGGAGCCCGCGCTGCTGAAGCTGCTGACCGTCCAGTCGGCCGCCGCCGACAAGGAACTCAAGCAGCGAGTCGTCGGCATTCAGTCGATGCTCGACTCGTACGTGCAGCGAGGTTTGGACAGCGGCCGCCGGGCAGGTTGGCTGGTGGGGGACGCGCAGAACCAGGCCCTGTTGGGCAGACTCTTGCCGTCGTTGGTGCTGCCCGGCTTTCTGCTGGCCCAGAGTCGGCACGACAATCCCAGTACCCGAGAGCGTTTCGTGAGTACAGCCTCGCTGATCGCGGAGAAGGGCATTTTGCGCGACGGCGTCATCGCGCACTCCGGCGCGGACAGCGCCGCGGTGGAAATCGTTGACTCCATGCATGTTCCGGTGCCGGTTGCCGCCGACCGTCGTAACGAACTTCTCGACGCCGCGCTCGATTGCTTCCTGTCCGACGGCTATCACGCCGTCGGCGTGAATGAGATCGTCGAGCGGCTCGGTGTCAGCCATGGCACGTTCTACAACTACTACCAGAACAAGCGCGACCTACTCGATGCGTTGATGGTCCGCGAATTCTCGGCGATGGAACCGGTCCTGTCTCGACCAGTCGGCCGTCTCGATGCGCCTCAGGCCATCGAACACGCTCTTGCGCAAGGATTCCGAAACGCGCTGGAGGCGGTGGCCGCCCGGTTGCCGGCGCTGATCTTCGTGTGCACAGAGGCTGCCGGGGTGGATCCGGAGGCGTTGCAGTCGATTATTCAGTTCTTCCGCTTCGCGTCGGTGCGCAGTGAGCAGACCGTGTATTCGATGATCGGTGCCGACAGGATCGACCCGTCGATCGATACCGAGTTCCTGGGCCAGGCCTTTGTGTCCTTGCTGGTCGGCGGCGTCACGCTGATCGTCGATGACGACGGGCGGACGGACAGCATCGACGAGTACGCCCGAGCCATCACGCAGTTTTTGCTCTATGGTCTGAACCCAGCGTCCTAGATCAGCGCGGGAACGAAGGAGTACTCCCATCGGCGAACCAGTTGACAACGAGGTCAACGCAACTCGAGCGGGTGTGCCGCTGCGCGCCAAGAGGGCGGCAGCGCTGGGAAAGGTTGTCGCCGGTCACGCCGTACGTTCGGCGATAACAACGGCGATAAAGCCGATCTCCGCGGATGTGGCCGCGCGGCGGGACGCCGATATTCTGCGGTTCGCCGACGATCTGGTTGCCGTCGCAGGCTCGATGAAGGGTGCCGCGCAGAAGCTGGGGCAGCTGTTGTCGGTCGTGGACGTGGGCATCACGTCCGCATCGGCCAGGGATGAGTTCACCGCACGGCTGGCACCCCTATTCGACAATGCCCCAAGGGTTCCCGACGAGACGATGCATGCCTCGTTGGAGCGCGAGCTGGGCGACCTGAGGGCCCGGATTGTCAGCATCGATGCCGGTGCCATCGCCTCGGCCTCGATCGGACAGGTGTACCGGGGCCGTTTGGACGACGGGCGGATGGTCGCGGTCAAGATCCAGTACCCAGACATCGCGTCCAAGGTTCGCGCGGATCTGAAGAATCTGCAGCTGGTCACCAGGCTGGCGGCGAAGAAGATGCCGGCCAGCAATACTCAGGCCATCGTCGCGGAGGTGCAGCGGCAGATGATCAAGGAAGTGGATTATCGCACCGAGTTGGCGCATCACCAGCGGATCTTCGGTGTGTTCCGGGGGCATCCGGCCTTCCGCATTCCGGAACCGATTTCAGAACTGTGTACCGAACACGTCCTGGTCACCGAGTACCTCGACGGTGTGCCCTTCGACGCGCTGGCCGGCCAGGACCAGCCGGTACGCGACCGGGTGGGGGAGGCGATCTACCGCTTCTATTGCGGGGAGATGTACCGAACTGGCTTCTTCTGCGCCGATCCTCATCCCGGCAACATCATGCTGCTTCCCGACGGTCGGGTCGGTTTCGTCGACTTCGGGCTGTGCATGGATATGGACCCCGAGGATGCGGAGGTGCAGCGCAAGGTGTTTCGTGCGTTGCTCTCCGGAGATGACGACGCGGCATTCGAACTCGCCGTGGCGGCAGGATTCCTGGCAGATCCAGACGCCATGGAGCGCAGCGCCGCCACCGAATACATCCGCGCGGTCAGTAGCTGGCATCTGGCGGACGGAAGCGTGCGGATGACCCCGGATATCGCCAGGCGTTCGGTCGCCGACGCCGTGCTGCCCTCCTCCAAGTTCTATGAAGGCATTCGGAACCAGCGCTTGGTGGAGACGCACGCGATGGCGCGGCGCACGGAGATGTGCGTGGCCGCATTGCTCGGCAAGCTCGGTGCCGAGGCACCCTGGTCGGCGATTGCGCGCGAGTATCTCGGCCTGGCCGAGACCGCGACCGCTATGGGTGCGGACGTAGAAAGCTGGGCTCAACAGCGATAACAGCACACTCGGTGTGCTCGGGAATGCCGTCTTGTATTTTTGTGAATGGCATGTCAGTCTGTTAAACAACTGCCCGTGCTCGAGATCACCGAGGAGCGCCGATGACGGCCAATGTGGTGCCGCTGCATCAGGAGCGTGTGGAACTCACCCGCTCCGAGCGAGGGTCGCTGACGGTTCTGCTGCGATTGGGGCGGGTCGCGATCCGCCTCGTCGCCTATCCGGTGATTGCGCTATGGGCGCGGTATCCACATTTGCCATGGCCGTATCGAGTCGTGGATCTTGTGGCCGTCGTACTCAGACCCGTTCGGGGAGTGCGCCGCAGACGCGTGCGGCTCACCCACTGTCAGGCAGAGCTCATGTCGCCGGGCAACGGCCCGTCACATGGCGCCGTGCTCTACCTGCACGGCGGCGCGTTCGTCGTCGGAGGCCTGAATTCACACCGCAGGCTGGTCTCACGCATCGTCATGACCGCCGGTGTCACGTCTCTTGCCGTCAACTATCGCAAGCTGCCGGGACACCCGGTTTCGGCGGCCGTTGAGGATGCCCTCGACGGATTCCGGTTGCTCATCGACATGGGGTACCAACCCTCGCAGATCGCGATCGCCGGGGATTCCGCCGGCGGCTTCCTTGCCCTGATCACGAGTCTGATCGCGCAGCGTCGTGGCTACGGTTCGTCGGGCGCACTGGTGTGCATTTCGCCTCTGGTCCAACGGGACCCGGCCGGCAAGCTGGTATTGGCCGCCCAATCCGACGACCCGCTGTTCCCGGAGGCGGCGTTGATCGCGATGGAACGCCTCATGCTCTGCGCCGAGACAGACCCGGCAGAACTCGCGGTTCTGGACAGTTTCGTGGAGGGCAACCGCGCCACTCTGGCCTGCCTACCGCCGACGCTTCTTCAGGTGGGCAGTGACGAGATCCTGCGCCCCGACGCCGAATTCGCTGCAGCCCGGCTGGCCGAGGCCGGGGTGCCCGTCGAACTGCAGATATGGAGGAATCAGGTGCACGTCTTTCAGGTCGCCGCGGATGTACTCGTGGATGCGAGGGCTGCCGTTGGGGAGATCGCGGACTTCATCCGGGCGCATGTTGGGCAGCCGGCGGCATGAAGTTCACGGAGATTCAGACGCAGGGCGCCGTCGCCTTGGTGACGGGCGGAGCCCGGGGAATCGGACTTTCCATCGCCCACCGACTCGCACGGATGGGAGCTCGGGTGGTCATTGCCGACCTAGACGGCAATGCGGCCGTCGAAGCCGCACGTGAGGTCGGTTCGGGAGCGCGAGGTTTCGTGCTGGACGTGACCGAACTCGACGAGTATGCGCGGGTCGTGTCCGAAGTCGAGGAGTCCGTCGGTCCCATCGACATCGTGGTGAACAACGCGGGAATCATGCCCGTGGGCCCGCTGCTGGAAGAGCCTCGTGGGGTGGCCGAGGCGACGATGCGGGTCAATTTCTGGAGCCACTACATCTCTTTCCAGGTGCTCGCGCCGCGGATGATCGCCCGGGGGAGAGGGCATTTCATCAACGTGACGTCGGCAGCCGGTGCCATCCACTCGCCCGGTCTGGCGAGTTATGTCGCCTCGAAGCATGCCGCTACCGGATTCGCGCGCAGCGCCCGCGAGGAGCTCGTGGGCACGGGCGTGACGATCTCGACCGTGATGCCGTCGGCGGTGCGCACGCAACTGGTGGACGGCATCCCGTTCAAATGGTGGGAGAAGCTGGGGATCATTCCGCCGGGATGGGTGGCACGCGATGCGGTAGCAACCTTACGGCGTAGGCCCGCGGTGGTGGGTTCGCCACGGGGCACCGTCCTGGCGCTTCGCCTGCAGCATTTGGTCCCGGAGTGGCTATGGCTGCTCGGTCGAAGAGTCGTGAACGCCGACAGAACGGTTGGGCCCGTGGATCGTCTAGCCCGCAGTGAGTATGACGGCCGTATCGACCGGCAGGTCGGGGCTGCCCTATGAGTGCGCCCGAGCACGAAACCGTCATCATCGGTGCGGGGATAGGTGGACTTGGGGCGGCCATCGGGTTGAAGCGAGCTGGTCTCACCGACTTCGTCATCCTCGAGCGCTCGGCGGGGATCGGTGGTACCTGGTACAACAACCACTACCCCGATGTCGCAGTGGACGTTCCGGGGATTGTCTACCAGTTCTCCTTTGCGAAGAACCCGAACTGGTCGCGCACCTTCCCGAAGGGGCGCGAGGTGCAGCAGTACATTGCCGGCCTGGTGGATCAGTACCGCCTGAACGACCATCTCCGGCTGGGGCACGAGGTCATGGAGCGGGTCTGGGACGAGGACAACCACCTGTGGCGACTGACCCTGGCCGACGGCCGCCTCATCACGTCCCGGTTTGTCATCACCGCCGTCGGCGCTTTCGTCGAACCCAAGGTTCCCGATATCGCCGGTCTGGAGTCATTCGGTGGCAAGGTCATCCAGACCCAGAACTGGGACCATGATTTCGATCTGGCGGGCAAGAGAATCGCCGTGATCGGCACCGGAGCCACCTCGGTTCAGCTCATTCCACAAATGGCGCGAGTCGCATCGCATCTGGATGTGTACCAACGCCGTGCCATCTGGGTCTTCGCCAAACCCGACTTCCCGATACCGCGTATCGCACGGTGGGCACTGAAGTACGTTCCGGGCTTGCAGTCGTTGATTCGTGGCGTCGCGGCGGCCGCAGTGGAAGTAGGCCTTGTCGCGATCACCGTGTATGGCAAGCAGATTGCCCCGATAACCCTCGTGCCCAACTGGGCATGTCGCGCCTTTCTGTTCAGCCAGGTACGTGATCGGGAACTGCGTAAGAAGCTGACGCCGGAGTACGGCTTCGGATGCAAGCGCCCCAGCGTGTCGAACATCTACTACCGGACCTTCACCGAGCCGCACGTCGACCTGGTCACCGATCCGATCGCGGAGATCACGCCAACCGGTGTGCGTACCAGGGACGGGGTGCATCGCGATATCGATGTGCTGGTGCTTGCCACGGGATTCGAGATGTCGCAGAGCCCGGAGGTCTATCGCGCGCGCCCTGTCAAGGGGCGCAACGGCTTCGACCTTGCGGACTACTACGAGAACAATCGTGCCCGAGCCTACGAGGGTGTCACGATGCCCCAGTTGCCCAATACCTTCATGGTCTTTGGGCCATTCGCGTGGAGCGGCAGCTCCTGGCACGTGATGGTGGAGAACGCCACGCGTATCGCGGTGCGAGTCATCACCGAGGCGCGCAAGCGGGGGGCCACGGCGTTCGCGGTGACGGAAGAGGCCAATAACAGATTCTTTGAGTTCATCGCGCCCAAAGCCGAGTCGACGCTCATGCATGGCCGCGCCTGCGTCAACGCCAACTCGTACTACATCGACCGCCACGGCGACTTCTCGTTCCTGCGGCCCACCACGGCGTACCAGTCGACGCGAGCCAGCAAGCGGTTTCCGCTGGACGACTTCCGCTTTGATCGGCTGCCGGCGGACGGCAGCGTTGTCCCCTTGCCGGAAACCGCTGCCGCCCGGTCGAACTAGATTTTCACCCTTGTGTTCAGTTTCAGTGAGGAGCTCTCATGACGACATCAACTCCCGACCATCACGTGGTTGTGATCGGCTCGGGTGTCGGAGGCCTGTGTGCAGGTGTACGTCTCAAACAAGCCGGGATCGAGGATTTCGTCATCGTCGATCGGGCGGCGGACCTGGGCGGGACATGGCGGGACAATGTGTACCCGGGTATCGCGGTGGACATCCCGTCGGTGATCTACCAGTACTCGTTCTTCCGTAATCCCCAGTGGTCCAGGGTGTTCGCGCCGGGCGACGAGGTCCAGGCCTATCACCAGCGTGTCGCGGAGAGCTTCGGTCTGCATTCACACTTCCGGTTCGGGGTGGATGTCCGCAGTGAGGAATGGGACGAGGAGCACCATCACTGGCGGCTGAACCTCGCCGACGGCTTGGTGATTACCGCGCGGTTTGTGGTGTCGGCGATCGGCCCCTTCTTCGATCCAAAGCAGCCCGATATCAAGGGGATCGAGAGCTTCGCGGGGACCCGAGTGACGCCGGTGCAGTGGCTGCCGGAACACGACGTGCGGGGCAAGCGGGTGGCGGTGATCGGTACTGGTGCTACCGGTGTGCAGCTCTCCGGAGCAATAGCGGACGACACCGCGTCACTGACGGTATTCCAGCGGACGCCGGTCTATTGCATACCCAAACCTGATTTTCGGATCCCGGCGATAGCCCAATGGGCACTGCGTATTCCGGGACTTGCCTCCGCGATCGAATGGGGGGCTCTGGTCGGCGGGAGCGCGGGGTTGTGGTTCCTGATCCACACTCCTGGCGCGGTGATGCGACCGCTGATGCGACAGTTCGACCGCGCCGGGCGGGCTCTGTACGGGGCCTATCTGCGTGCCGTGGTCAAGGACAAACGGGTTGCAAGAGATCTTCTTCCCTCCTTCGGTCCGTTGGGGAATCGGCCGACGCTCAACTCCGACTTCCCTCGGGTGTTCAACAAACCGCATTGCTCCCTGGTCACCACCCCGATCGCAGAGGTGGTGCCCGAAGGAGTCCGGACCGTCGACGGAACGGTTCACGAGGCTGACTTTCTCATCACGGCAACGGGTTTCGACCTGTTCTCCGAGCCGGCCTCCTACAAACGAGGACGCGTGGTCGGCGCGCAAGGCCGTGATCTTGGCGAATTCTTCGATTCCCACGGCATGCGGGCCTACGAAAGCGTCTCGATCACCGGGTTTCCGAACCGTTGGATCATCGTCGGGCCATACTCCTGGACAGGTAACGGTGGCTGGCATGGGCTCGCCGACACCGCGGTCACCCACATCGTCCGTGCCATTTCGTTGGCGGGTGAACGTCGAGCCACGCGCATGGAGGTGCGGCAGGAAGCGCTGGACCGCTTCCACCAGCTCATGCTGCGCAACGGGCGGAACTTGAAGTACTACTTCACCGAGCTCAATCACAATGTGCGTTCTTACTGGAAGAACGCCGATGACGACGTCCCGCTGTTGCGCCCCACCACCACCCTGCAGGCGCGACGTGCGGCCCGGAACTTCCCGGCCGAAGACTATGCCTACGAGCAGCATCCCGCGAGCGCTGATTCCACTGCGGCCGTGGAGCGTTCGCAGGAGACCGTCTCACGGTGAGCTGGCCGATGCTTGCGCCCAAATACCTGATCCCCGTGGCGGACGACACCGCGTTCGAATCGGCCGCCATCGTGCTGCGCACCTCTCATACCTTTCCGGTGCCCATCGGTCAGGTGTGGGCGGCGCTGGACAGCGATCACGCGTGGTCCTGGCTTCCGTTCGGTTGTGGCGTGCGGTACGACGAATCGCAGCGTCGTGTCGGCCTGGAACGTGAGATGGGCACGGTATCGGCGCCATGGCGGTTTCTATGGATCCAGCGCGAGAGATTCTGGCGATATGAACCGCCGCATCGCATCACCTACTGCGCGGTGGCGGGCACCTGGCCGCTGCTGAAGCTGTGGGCAGAGGACTACGTGCTCACCAGCGTTCCCGGAGGCTGCAGGCTCGAGTGGACCGTCGCGTTAACCCCGCGCTTTGTTTCGTGGCTGCCGCTGCGATGGCTGCAGCCTCTCCTGCGGGCGGTCTTCACGTGGGGGCTACGGCCCGGATTGCACTCGCTCATCGAACTGTTGGACGGCTCGAGCCAGAATCGCTAGCGGCCCTGCACCCGGCGGTTGGTCTCCACCCGTTGGGCATCCGGCCAAATCGATTTGGCGGCAGGTGAATCGCAGAACACCGGCGAATCCTGCCAGTCCATGTCGATGGCCCCCAGGCCGGCCTGCTTGTGGATCATGCAGCTTGCGGTGAGCACCTTGCGGGTATCGAGGTCGACTTCCTCGGCGGTCATGGTCAACGTGACGATGTGGGTGTATCCGGCGGCGGTCGGCAGGTAGAAATCGAGGTCACGGCTGGAAAAGGCGCCGCTGTTGACCACGATGTACCCATCACCGCTGGGGTAGATGGCCTGCCCGAACATCTGCACCCGCTCGAAGTGGGTGGTCTGCTTTTCGGCCCGCCACACCGAAAACCGGGTGTTGACGGCACCATTCATGACGCGGGTGGAGATCGGGATGATCATCTCATCACGGCCGTCACCGTCGATGTCCTGCAGACCGGCCGGTGCGGGGCTGGAGGGCTCCAGCAGTTCGTTCACCTCTTGGAGCTTGTTACCGGAGGCATCTTTGATGGTGACCCTGGCCGACAGCGGCGGATAGTCCGGTGCGTCGTTGTTGTCAGGGTGTGGCCGCCAGTACTCGACGTCGAAGGTGATCCCGGTGCCATCGGCCGCGGACAGGCGGCAATCCGTGTGTGCCCGGGGACTTTCCGGGACAATCACCGTACTTCTGCTCGGGCAGGGCGGCAATGCCGCCCGCGCCACCGCCACCGGATGGACGGCCTGAGCCGACGCCAGCACGGCGGCCGCGGCGATACCCGCGCCCAGACCACGCATGTGCCGTGTCATTGCCTACTTCTGACCGGGGAGCGCGGGCAACGGTGGGAGCGAGGGCACGGGCGCCTTGCCGGGCGCGCCCTGCTCGGGAAGCAGCTTCTGATCGCCGGGATGCATGATGGTGCCGGTGGAGTTGGCGTTCTTGGGGCCGATATCGGTCACCTGCCACCCGTCGCCGTCTTTCTTGACGGTGATCTGCAGCACCAGTGTGGTCGCCCGCGGCTCCGGGTTCTGCACGTTCCGGGTGGTCTGGCGGGTGGTGACCACCACCTGATAGATACCGTTCTGCTGGGCGACGGCATCCGAGGCGATGATCTCGCCCTTGGACGTCACCTGTGCCTGCAGCATGATGGCCTTGAGCAGCTTCTCGGCATCGCTGTACTTGTTCTTCAGCGGTTCGGCGGCATTCTCTTTGACGTTCTTGAAGAAGCCGTCGGGGTCCTCGAAGCTGTAGGTAAGCGACTTCATCGCGTATGCGGATGCCGCGTCGGTGGCCGCGGTGCGTTCGGTATCGCCCGAACGCGTGGCGGCGAGAGCATCGGACAACTTCTGGTATTGCCAGCCCCCGAAGATCGCACCCACGATGCCCAAGGTGAGCAGGCCGAAGGTGATCCACTTCCAGATGTTGGGACCGCTATCGCCCTCGACCGGATCCGCCTGTTGTTCAACGGCCTTGGCCCGTTTCGCCGGTTTCGCCTTCGGCTCGGCCGCGGTGTCGTCTGTGGTCGTGTCGGCGGTTGACTTGGTCGCCAGTTGCGCGAGTTCATCGGGATCTGCGTCATCCAGGGTGAGCGCACGCTCGTCGATGTCGGTCATGATCCAGGCCTTCCTGCTGTTGCTGCTTGGGGAGCTGATGTCGGTTTGGGTGGGGTGGTCGGGGTGGCGGCCGGCTGCGACGGGCGGGCTCCCGGCTGGGCGGACGCGGGCTGGGGTGCTGTGGGTTGCGGCCACTCGGGTACGCCGAGATGGATGCGCAGCCCGCCCTGGTTGTTGAAGGTCGAATCCCAGAAATCCAGCCAGTGCCCAGCGTCCAGCTTGAGATCGCGTAGCGGCGCGACGACCGGTTCCAGGACGGTGACGAATTCTGAAAGCGGTTCGGACAGCGCCTGGACGTAGTCGACGAGCTTTTGCACGAGGTCGGTCAGCGGCTTTCCATCACCCGCACCGGCTTCCACGAGGGGTTCGAGCTTCTGGATCACCTGCACCAGGCTCACCAAGCCGTCCACGCTGTTCGGAATGGTCTTGGCGGATTGCTTCAAGATGTCACCGGCCCGGATCTCACCGAGACCGTTGGTCAAGGTCGACATGTTGCCGATCAGCTGACCCAGATAGTGTTTGTCATCCTGCACCATCTGCGCGAACAGCCTTGTGGTGGTGGCCAACTCGTCGATGGTCTTGGTGTTGTCCACAAATCCGGCCGCCACGTTGTTCAGGGTTATCTGCAGATCGTCGGCGTTCATGGCCTGCATGAGCGCGTTGCCCTTCTGCAGTAGATCGCTGACGGTGTAGACCGGTGCCGCCTTCGATGCGGGGATCACTGCTCCGTCGCTGTAGTACGGCGCCTCGATGCGAACGGGTTTGAATTCCACGTACTGTTCGCCCGCTGCCGAGAGGTTCTGAACGCTGACCTCGCTGTCAACGGGGATGGGGTAGCCGCTGTCGACGGCCATCGAGACCGCCAAACCCGTTGGGGTGGCCTGAATGTTGGTGACCCTTCCCACCTTGATCCCACGCAGGGTGACCTGCGAGGTGGACATCAAGCCGCCCGAGCTCTCCAGCATGAGCGTCATGTGATGGGTCTTGTTGGTCGAGGCGATGTCGAGAACACCGAAGGCCATGTAGACGGCGCCGACCAGAGAGATGATCGAGAGCACCGCGAGGGTGACCAGGACGTTGAGTCTCATCGCACCAGCCCCATCGTCTGCATGTTCCGGATCACCGAATCGGCGCGTTCCCCTGGGCTGACACCCAGTGTGCCGTCGGGAGTCTGGATATCGGTGACGGTGTACTTGGGGCCGCCGTCCTTGAAGAAGGGAATGATCCTGTCACGGATGGTTCGAACCATCTTGTCGCCGAGTACCGGGATGGTGGTATCGGCGGTGGAGGCGCTGTGGATGAACGGAGTGAGGTAGGACAGTATCTGCATGAGGTTCGGATAGTCCAGGATCTGTGAGATCTGCCGTCCGAACTCGGCCCCATAGATGATCAGATCGCTAAGGCTGAGAACCACTTTGGCCAGTGAAGGCAACTTGGTCGGGCCCTCGGTGAGCAACCGTCGATACGTTCCCTTGTTGGCTCGGAAGGTCTCGCTGATGGTTTGCATGTTGGTCAGGATCTTGTTGATGGTGTCCTGGTTGTTGGACAGGTCGTTGATGATTCCGGCCAGCGCACGATGAATGCGATCGAGTTCCTCCGGCGGGGGGAAGGCGCTGTTCATGTTGGCGACGGTGGTTTGCATGGTGTTGAGGCTGCCCCCGCCGATCAGGTTCGACATGGAGCGCATGAGGTCTTCCACGTTCGCGGCCGGAACCGTGTCCGCCAGCGCGATCGTGTCCCCGTTCTGCAGCTGGGCGGGAACCGGATTCGCGGGCGAGATCATGGCGATGTAGATGTCCCCGAGCACGGTGGCCTGCCGGAGCTCGGCCTTGACGTTCTTCGGGAATTTGGCGCCGCCGTCGATGTCCACGTACACCACCGGCGTGGTGCCCTTGAGCTCCACCCGGTCCAGCAGACCGACCTGGACGCCGCCCGAGTCGACTTTTGCCCGCCCGGGCAGATTCAGCACGCTGGAGAACTCGATCTTGACCCGGTACGTGTCTTTCGGGATGTAGGCGCCGGGCATGGGCATCTTGGTGGGGTCGAGGGCCTCGCTCGAGCACGCCGGGACCACAGCGAGTGCCGTGGTGAGCAGCAAGGTCAGTACGCGTCGCATCATGACAGTGCCGCCCCCATGATCAGGTTCGTCAAGCCGAGGGTCACCGGGTCCGAGGCGGTGCCGGGCGCGCAGGCGGCCTGGGAGCCCGGGGTGTTGCGGTCGCGCAGATTCTGGCAGATGGCACTGGCCTGCTCGGGTGAGATGGCAACGCGCGGAGGTACATAGGTGACGTTGTGGGTCTTGGTGTTAGGCAGATAGATGTCATCGGCCAGCCAATTGATCATGGGTGGCAAGGTGTTGAAGAACGTCAGGATGTGCGGGGTGTACGCATTGAGGATATCGCGTATCCAGGGCACCAGTTTGTCGAAGACGTTCTTGTACAGCCGGCCGGCCGCGCGCTGCACCATGCCGTTCAGTGTCGGAAGAATGGTTGTCAAGTAGTCGAGACCGCTGGCGAAGTTATCGGAGATGCCCGCGATCAACCGGGCCACGTCGGGGAGCGACTTGACCACGCCCGAGAACTCATTCCAGTACTGCAACCAGTTCGACGTGACGATGGCGCTGTTCTCGAACAGCTGCCGGTAGTCCGCATCGGCCTTATAGGGGTCACCCACCATCGTGGTGAGGTTGTTGAGCATTTCCTTGAACCCGGGACCAACGCCGTCAAGGGATCTGGCCGCCCCCTTGAGGGTCTTGTTGAGTGCCTGCACGCCGGGCGAGTTCGCCGGATCCTGTCCAGGCGCTGCCTGCATCAGGGTGTCGGCGAGCTGACCGATGGCAGAGAACGATTCGGTGACGGTGACCGGTGTTCTGGTGTTCTCCGTCGAGATGCATTGGTCTCCAGCGAATTTAGGGCCTTCGCTCCATGACCGGGTGAGTTCGATGCTGCGATTGGTGATCACCGACTGCGAATAACTGGCGGCGCCCACATCGGCGGGCAGCTCCATATCTTCGGGGATCTCGAAGTCGACCTGAACGTGATCGGTTTTGTTCGCGACCTCCGTCACCGTCCCGATCTCGACACCGAGGAGCAAAACCTTGTTGCCCTTGTACAAACCGGACCCGTCCCGGAAATTGGCACAGAGCGCTCGGGTGTGGTCCAGCAGCGGGATATGGGCATTTCCCAGATACGGCATCACGAGGTTCTTGACCGCGGGGAAGATGGTGCGCGCGCCGAAGATTCCGGCGGTGGCCACCACCGCAACGAGCACCAGGGCGATGGCGCTCACCGAGCCCGCGCGCGCGGCGGGCCGCATTGCCGCGATGCGGTTCGCGATGTTCTGAATGAATACTGGCTGTGTCATCAAGGGCCTCAGCAGAACCTGAAGAAGTGCGGTAGGCAGACGTCTTGTCCGGGGATCACTCGATCGTTCTCGTTGATGGTGATGCCGTTGCCACTGAGCATGGGCAAGACAATCCCGACGAGTTGGCCCCACTGCTCGGCGGCTTTGCCGAGTTTCTCGGGGTATTTGGTGAGGGTATCGACGATGTCGTCCAGGCCGTTGAGCATCGGTTCGTAGTCGCGCGCATACGCCGTGAAGAATCGGTTCAAGAGCCGAATGAGATCCCGTAGCAGGACAAAGACCTCGATCAGGTCGGTCGTGGAACTGCTGTATTTGGCGCCGAGCTTGGACAACATCGTGACGATGCTGGCGAGCTGTTCCTTGCCCGTCTTGAACGCCCGGAGGTACTCGTTCGCGTAGTTCAGCGTGGCGTGGAAGTCCTCGGTGGTCGGTGCGAGCGCGCTGATGAGCGACTGAGACGAGGTGAAGAAGTCGCGTAAACCATTGGGGTATTTGTCAACAGCGTTAGCGACTTCCATCAGGCTGTCGTGGATGACCTTGGCATCCACCTTCTGCACCACGGGTGTGAACTTCTGGAACAACTCGTTGATCTCGAAGGGGACACTCGTGCGTTCGGGCGGGATGGGTGTGCTTCCCAGGGGTGCATCGCCTTCGGGGTACAGGGCCAGATAGTGCCCGCCCAGCGGGGTGAGCATCCGGATGTCGGCGCGCGACTCCGATCCGACCGGAACCGAGTGATCCACCGTAAAGGTGGCCTTTACCAAGGATTTATCGATACTCACGGTCGACACCTTGCCCACCGAGATACCGGCGATTCGGACATCGTCGCCGGCGCGCAGCCCACCCGAGGCCCGAAGATGCAGCGCGTAGGTCTTCATGCCGCTGGTGTTGACGAAAGCCACTCCGGTTGCGGCCAATACCGAGGCGATGACGAGGACGCCGATGAGTCCATTGCGGCGATTGCGCTTGGCCGCCTGGTGTTCATCGAGGATTGGATTGTTTCTCGCGAAAATTCGCTTCAGCGCATTCACTTGCACACCACCAGGTCTTGATTGGCGAAGGACACCTCACCGACACCGGGTAGCTTCACCATGCCGTTCTTGCACTCGAATGCGGTGGGAGGCGCGGTCTTCTCCTCGATCAAGGCATCGCGCATGCCCTGCACGAGGTCGGGGATCAACGACAGACCGGCCATGATGGTCGGGGTGCCCGGAGTGGTTCGGCTCGCGACGTCGTAGAGGGGTAGTTGAGCGCCGTCGACGGTGTTCTCGATGTACCGCAGCAGGCTGACCGAGCGGCGGAGCACCGGTAGTGCGTCCCTGCCGGCCCTGTTGAATTCGTCGGCTTGTTTCTCAAAGGGTTCCAGCACGTCGTTGAGGTCGTTGATCAGATAGAACAACTCATCCGAGGTGCCACCGAGCTCTTTGGAGATGTCACCCAGATTCGTGATGATGGTCTGCAAGGCGGCCTGGCGATCGACCGAGAGCTTCAGCACGGCATCGATATCCCGCAGGATCGGTCCGATACCGCGCTGATCCCCCTGGATGAGTTGAAGAATATTCTGCGTCAGCCTGTTGAACTGGGCGGGATCGAGCGTTTCGAAGACCGGTCGAAAACCGTTGAACAACTTGGCAATATCGAACGAGGGGATCGTTTGCCCGAGCGGTATCGTGGCGCCTGCCGCCAGGGGTGCACTGGGCCTTGGCGCCTGAGCGATTTCAACGTACCGCTGTCCCACCAGCGACTGGTATCGGATCGCGACGGTGGTGTTCTGGTACAGGGGATGGTCGGTCAGCACGTTGAATGTCACCCGGGCGTTCTTGCCGTCGAGGTGAATCTTCTCGACCTTGCCGACCTGCACTCCGGAGATGCGCACATCGTTGCCGATGATCAATCCCGAAGCGTCGGTGAACAACGCGTCGAAGCGCCGCACCGGACCGTTCACCGGCGTGCGCAGTGCGTTCACGATGATCAGGGTGAGTACCACCGCCACCGCGACAATGGCGGCCAGGCCAGTCATCAGCAGTGCGATCCGCTTCATCGCTGTCCTCCAGAGGTTGGCCCGGCGGCAGGCCCCGTGGGTGCGGCCGAGGAAGCGGCTTGACCGTCGGGCGCCATCGGCAATGCGGCGCCGAGACCGGGTGCGGTGTCCATGATCAGCTGGACATTCAGGCGCACCTTGCCGTTGTCGACGGGAAATGCCGCGGTGGTGCGGTCCAGCAGGCCGTTGAGCCTGTCGAAGGCGGGGGAGAGGCTGCCCAGGAAGTAGGTGTACGGAATGGCCAGATCCAGCACCGACCGAATCAACGGGACGGCCCAGTCGTTGTTGTCGCGGAAGCCGTCACCGGCCACCTTCAGCAGGTCCGACAATGAATCGAGCGCGGCGGTCGCTCGCTCGGTGTTACCGGGTCCCACCATGAAGTCCAGACCGTCCAACAGCTTGTTGGCCGACCCGATGACCGGGGTGAAATCGTTGGTCCCCTCGATCATCGAGGCCATCACGGCCAGGGTCTTGGAGAAGGGCACGGTCTGGGAGTCGGCGATCATTCCGAACAGATCCCAGAAGGACCTCACCACAGGGGCAGTCAGGTCGGCGTGGCGCTCGAATGTCGCGATGATCGCGTTGAATTCGCGGGTATCAAGAATCGCGCCGAGTCGCTGACCCATCCGCAGGAACCCGGTGATGGATGCTGCCTTGACGTCGCTGCTGATCTCCAGCACGCCACCGGGTTTCAGTGGTTCGCCGACGCCGCTGCTGACGAGCTCGACGGCCGCGGTGCCGAAGATGTTCGATGATGTGAACTGCGCCTTGGTATCCGACGTGAGGGCCTTGGCCTGCCGGCCGTCGAGGATCACCGTCATCCGCTGCTTGTTGTATCCGGTGGTTTGCAGCGACTTGACCTGTCCGATGTTGTAGCCGCGGTACTTGACCTCGCCGCCGGGACCCATGCCCTCACCGATGGTGTTGGTGATGAGGGTGAGTTCGAAAGGTTGGCCGTAACTGCCGATTCCGGATTGGTAGAGCGAGTAGCCGCCCGCGGCCACCACCAGCGCCAGGACGAGCCCTCGGACTTTGAGAGCGGCCGGACCTGCGGACCGTCCACTCGGATCTTTGTAGATGGCCACCCGTTACCCCGATATCTGAATTCCAGGATTGTTGCCCCAGAAGAGCAACGTGAGGAGCATGTCGAACAGGACGATCGCGACCAGTGATGCCCGGATGGCGCGGCCGGAGGCCATGCCCACGCCTTCGGGGCCGCCGCCTGCGTAGTACCCCTGATAGCACTGGATGGCGATGATGATGACGACGAACACGACGGCCTTGATGACCGAATAGAGCACGTCGATGGGGTGCACGAACGAGTCGAAGTAGTGCTTGTAGACGCCCTGCGACTGGTTGTGAACGTAGAACACCATGAACGCGCAGGAGCCGTAGGCCAGCAGCAGGGTCAACACGTAGAGCGGGACGATGATGATGATTCCGGCGATCACCCGGGTGGTGACCACGAACGGGATGGACCGGATGCCCTGCGCCTCCAGCGCGTCGATCTCTTCGGAGATGCGCATGGCGCCGATCTCCGCCGTCATCCGGCATCCCGCTTGGGCGGCAAAGCCGATCGCGGCGATCATCGGCGCCATCTCCCGGGTGTTCACGTACGCCGAGATGAATCCGGTGAGCGATCCCATGCCGACCATGTCGAGGGTCGAGAAACCCACGATGCCGACCGATGCCCCGACGGCCACACCCATGAACACCAGCACGCCGATGACCCCGCCGCCGACGATGATCGAGCCGTTGCCCCATGTCATGTCGACCAGCAGGACGCCGGTTTGGCGCCGGTAGCGCTTGAGCGTCTGGGGGATGGCGGCCAGCACCAGGCCGACGAAAGTGATTTGGTGGCCGAGATGTTCGGCCGAGCCGCCCGCGCCCTTGGTGAAGTTCCAGATGGACCGCGCGGCCGCGGGAAGTTCGTCCGGGAAGTACCGGGAGGGGCGGGAGGTGGCCATGATCAGCCCACCTTCGACGGCATGAACATCGCGACGATTTGAGTGATCACGGTGTTGAGCACCATGACGGTGACCACGCCGATGACCACGGTGGCGTTGACCGCATCGGCGACACCGCGCGCACCGCCCTTGGCCTCCAGGCCACGCTGGCACGCCACCAAAATGACCACCACACCGAACAGCCAGGTCTTGAGAACCGCCACGGTGACGTCGTTGACGTTGGCGAAGGCCGCGAAGGAGGACAGGTAGCTGCCCGGGGTGCCGCCCTGGAAACCGACGTTGACCAGATACCCGGCGAAGATTCCCACGAAGATGATGAAGATGCACAGCAGCGGTGAGACGAAAAGGATTGCCGCCAGGCGCGGAGTCACCAGCCGCTGCACCGGGTTGACACCCATGACGCGCATGGCATCGACCTCCTCGCGGATGCTTCGCGCACCCAGGTCGGTGGCGACCGCCGATCCCGCCGCGCCGCCGAGAAGGAGGGCGGCGACGATGGGTGCCCCCTGCTGGATGACTCCGAGGCCGCCCGCGGCACCAGAGATCGACGACGCTCCGACCTGCGAGATGATGCTTCCTGCCTGCACGGCGACAATCACGCCGAACGGGATCGACACCAGAATCGCCGGGACAACGGTGACGGTCAGGATGAACCAGGACTGGATCACAGTGTCTTGCCACGGGTGGCGCAGACGGATGATGTCGCTTATGAGAAACGCGAAGGACTGCGCGACAAGGTCGACATACCGTCCGAGTGTCTTCAACATCGAATCGGTTTGAGAGACCACATATTCGATGGGACGTTTGGCCAGTCGTGGCGCCCGATCCAGTAGCTGGAAGACCCCGCCACGTGCAGAAGTGCCTGTGGTCTCGGCTTCAGGTTTGCTATCGGATTCGGTGCCCGGCTCTTCGGGCCAGTCTTGGTCGGTGGGTCCCCTACGCACCTCGGCCGCCACCTGACTCATGGCTGAGTTCAACAGCGGCTCCTTCGGCTTCGCATTCCCGGGCTGAGCTGGCGTAACGGCCCAGTGTTTCTGTTTGCGTAACAATGGGTAACTAGTACCCTGCATCACATACGGTGGCTTAGTGTGGTGTAGGTCATGGTCCGTGTCAAGCGCGGTGTTGCCCCGCTTGGCCGTTAGCAGTTATGTGCCGCGCGCATGCGGATATGTCACGTCGCCCGGTCTGGGCGCTGTCATGGCGAAGCCGTCGGAGGTCCCCCGACCCTGGCCTCAGCAATTCACTGACTCGGTAGTCAGATTATTGGCTACGGCAGAGGTTAGCGCAGGTTTGTGATCTTGGGACGCGAATTGTCAAGAATTTGCGGCGGGCGCAGAATTCGTCGTCGCCGACCGTACTAGCTGGACAAATGAGGCGATGTAGGACTCGCGTGCGTCCGCCGCGAGCTCGCCCCGGATGGCCTTGAGGGTCGCCGCCATGGACAACCCGGTAATGGCGTGAGCCAGGAATGGGGCGTCGACCGTGCCGGTGATGGCGCCGTCGTCGACGGCCCGTTCGATGATGGTGACGTTGATGGCCTCGATGAGGTCGAGAATGCCGAACATGCGTTTGGTCATCGCCGTGTCGAGCAGGCCCTCACGCAGGATGACCTGCATGATCTCCGGGCTGTTGTCCAGCATGTCGAACAGCCGCGTGAATACCGTGCGCAGGTGCAGTTCGAAGTCACCGGCGTTTCCGAGTAAATCGCTGGTGTCGTTCACTGCCGCGAGTGTTCTCTGGAAATAACTGTCGATCACGGCATCCAGGGCGTCGCGCTTGGTGTCGAAGTACAGGTAGAACGTGCCCCGGCCGACACCGGCCCGTTGGGTGATATCGGTGATGCTGGCCTTGTGGTAGCCCTTTTCGGCGAACTCCAGTGCGGCGGCCTCGGTCAGCGCGCGTTGACGTTCGCGCGCACGCGTCGGATTGGGCGGGCGGCCCGGCCCTCGCCGACCGCCGTCTGTGCTGGCCACGCGAACACAGTAACCACTGCTGGCAAATATGTTGGAAAATGCACGAACATGCCGGGACATTGTTCGGGCGCGGTCACAACGATTTCATTAGCTGAACGATAGGCCGGGTAAATACTCCGAGGTGAAGTGGAAGTGGTGCATACCTATCTCTAGGGACACCGATACCGTCGGGTGAGTGCCGTTTGTTTGCTGGAAGTCTCACCGAGATTGCTTGCCGAGAGTGATCTCGGAGATCTGCGATTCGTGTACCTGGTGCTATGCGCGCCGGAGACCCGGCCAGTCGGTCTACGATGTGGGCGTGTCAACGCAGGTGTATCCGGAGCGCGGCCTTCCTGAGCTGACCGGTGACGCCCGTGTCGACCGGTGGCGCGAGCATCGTGCGAAGGTCCGCGCGGAGTTGGTCGAAGCCACGCTGAACGCGATCGACGAACTCGGACCCGATCTGTCGATCGACGACGTCCTCAAATCCGCGGGTATCTCGCGGCCCAAGCTGTACCGCTTCTTCACCGATAAGGAAGCCCTTTTCACCGCGGTGGCGATGCGCGTTCAGGAATTGGTCGTCGAGCGACTGGTGTCGAACATCGATTTGTCCGTCAGCCTGCTCGAGCTGTTCCGTTCGGGGTTGGCCGGCTATGTCGATCTTGTCGACGAGCGGCCCAACCTGGTGCGCTTTCTGCTGAGTGTTCAGTATGCGAACGCCACATCGCTCATCGAGAGCGGGCGACCGCTGTCCGATGCCATTGCCCAGCTGGTCGGCTCGATGTTCAGCTCCCGCGGCGGCAACGCCGATCACATCGAGTACGTGATCGACGCGGTGCTGGCCTCCACCGGCATCGCCGTGCTGCGCTGGTTCGATGAGCCCGTGATCAGCAAGGAAGCCCTCGTCGACGAGCTGGTGGTCTACGTATGGGGCGGGTTGGCGGCATCGGCCAAGGCCCGGGGTGTCGAGCTGAATCCCGACGATCCCGTCCTCCCGCCTGCCGACTAACTGCTCGCGCCGCGTCGACCCTTGATCGAACTGCGCCCTCTTTGAGTCCATTTCACTTGTCGCGTTGTATTGCGCGTCACACTGCCGTGGTCCTATGGTGTACTCCAGGTAGTACTTGAAGTACTAGTAACTTATGGTCACGAATGGGAGTGGTGAGATGGCGAGCCCAGCTGCGGTGTACCCCAAGACCCGGCGGATTCGGTTTCGTTTTGGCGACGACGGCAATGCCCACAAGTACTTCGTGGAGAACGACATCGTCTACAGCCACTTCGTGGCGGGTCTGTCCGGCGGTTTCCCGCCGGGCGAAGAGGGTTTCATCCGTTCGGTGCGGAAGTTTTCCGATCAGATCACCGATCCCGTGCTCAAGAAGCGTGTCGCCGGATTCATCGGTCAGGAGTCGGTGCACGGTCAGGAGCACCGACGCGTCAACGAGAAGCTCGTCGAACTGGGGTACCCCATCGCATGGTGGGATTCGCAGAAGCAGGTCGATCGGTTGATCCGTTTCGAGAACATGCTCCCGCCGCGCGCTCACCTGGCCTTCACGGCGATGGCCGAGCACATGACCGCGATCCTGGCCGAGCGGACGCTCGGTAGTGAGGAAGTGCAGGCCATCCCGGGTGACCCCGAAGTGTGGCACCTGCTCAACTGGCACGCCCTGGAGGAACTCGAACACAAGTCGGTGGCCTTCGACGTGTACCGCGCGGTCGGCGGTACCGAGGCCATGCGCATCGGTCTCATGCTGGTCGCGATGACCATCGTCCCGCCGTTGACGCTAGGCATCCTCGCCGGCTCACTGCTGGCCGACCCGGTCGCGCGGCGCCAGCCCCTGCGCCTGATGAGAGAAGCGCGGGGACTTTTCGGCGGGCCGCTGTTCAAGGGCATCCTGGGCGACGTCCGCAAGTATCTGCGGCCCGGCTTCCACCCGGACGACATAGACACCGACGAGCTGCTGGACCGTTGGCAGCAAGAGCTCTTCGGTAGCAAGGGAATTCTGGTCGATCACCTCAAGTAGCCCGCGACACGTCAAAGGAGACGCGCACCGTGAGCACTGCTGCACGGCATTCAACGACGGCCGAGCTGGAACAACCCGATCACGAGGTGGCCGTGGTCGGCGCCGGATTCGGTGGAATCGGCACCGGTATCTCTCTGCAACGCAAGGGGATACACGACTTCATCATCATCGACAAATGGGATCAGGTGGGGGGCACCTGGCATGCGAACACCTACCCGGGTGTCGCGGTCGACATCCCATCGGTGGTGTACAGCTTCTCCTACGAGCAGCGCGGCGACTGGTCGCGTTTGTTCGCGCCGGGGGATGAGCTGCAGAATTACGCCGACGCCATGGTGGACAAATACGGACTGCGTGAGAAGCTGCGGTTGGGCACCAGCATCACCCATGCGGGGTTCGATGGGCGAAACAGCCTGTGGCGATTGACTACCGATGGTGGCAAGGAGATCACCGCCCGGTACTGCGTGATGGCGATCGGCGGATTGGAACGCCCGAAGATGCCCGATATCCCTGGAATCCAGGACTTCGGCGGCACACTCATGCACACCGCGCTGTGGGATCACGATGTGGCACTTGCGGGTAAACGTGTCGCTGTCATCGGGACGGGCGCGACCTCGCTGCAGTTGGTTCCCGCCATCGTCGACGAGACAAGTCATCTCACCGTCTTTCAGCGCACTCCCATCTGGGTGGGCCCCAAGTTCGATATGGAAATAGGTCCCCTGGGCCGGATCATTCTGGGAAACAAGCAGATTCGCTCCGCCATCCGGTCAGTGGCCACTGTGGGAATCGAATTGGCCATGAGCGGTCAGGTAGCGGGGCCGGCGTGGTTGATCAATGCGGTAAGGCGCGGCGGCGAGGCGCCGATGCGTCGATGGATGCGCAAGCAGATCGACGATCCGGTGATTCGCGAGAAGCTCATCCCGCAGTACGGACTGGGTTGCAAGCGCCCCTCGATGTCCAACGAGTACCTCAAGACCTTCAACCGGGCTGACGTCAGCTTGATCACCGAATCGATTGAATGCGTGACGGCCGACGGGGTGCGCACGGTCGACGGTGTCGAGCACGAGGTCGATGTGCTGATCTGCGCGACAGGATTCAAGCTGTGGGACAGGGGTTCGGTGCCGCCGTTCCCCGTGCTCGGTCGTGGCGGCCAGGATCTCGGCGAGTTCTGGGACAAGCATCGTTTCCAGTCCTACCAAGGGGTTTCGGTGCCCGGGTATCCGAACATGTTCTCCATCACCGGCCCGTACGGATTCGTTCTCGGCTCCTACCTGTGGATGATCGAGGCGACTTCGGCGCACCTGGCTCGAGCCATCGCGGAGACCAAGCGTCGCGGTGCCACCGTCTGTGAGATCCGGCAGCAGGCTCATGACGAGTACTTCCAGAAGTGTCTGAAGCGGCAAGCGAAGAACTTCTTGTTCACCGATGTGTGCGCCGGCTCAAACACGTATTACCTGGACCAGCATGGAGATTCGCCATTTCGTCCGACGACGCACGGTGAGATGTATTGGCAGAATCGCCACTTTGACCTCGATGTCTATCGTTACTCGACGGGATCGGAAGTGCCCGAGACGGTGACGTCGACCGCCGGGGAGAGTGCGTGAGAAACAATCCGCTGGAGCCTCGCCTGGTAGTGGTGACCGGCGCCGGAAGCGGCATCGGCCGCGCGACCGCCATTCGATTCGCCAAACATGGCGCCTACGTGGTGGTCACCGACGTGGACCTGGACACCGCCAACGAGACGGTGGACCTGATTCGGGCGGAGGGCCGCAATGCCTCGGCAGTGCAACTCGACGTCACCGACCCCGCGCACTGGGCGGACGTGGCCCGGTATGTATCCATTGAGCACGGGGTGCCGGACGTGCTGGTGAACAACGCGGGAATTGTCGTCAGCGGTCCGTTCTTGAAGCTGACGGCGGCGGATTGGGAGAAGCAGCTTTCGGTGAACCTGATGGGGGTGGTACATGGGTGCCGGGTGTTCGGGGAGCAGATGGTTGCGCGCGGTGGCGGGCACATCGTCAATATCGCCTCGGCCGCGGCCTTCACCCCGACGGCGGTGATGGCGCCGTACTCGGTGTCGAAGGCTGGGGTGAAGATGCTCACCGAGTGTTTGCGTCTTGAATTGGGGCCCAAAGGTGTTGGTGTGAGTTCGGTGTGCCCGGGATTCATCAACACGAACATCGGGTTGCACGGCACGATGGTGGGTGTCGACCAAGAAATCGTCGATGCGAGCCAACGGAGCATGCAGAGGGTACGTGAGATCACGGAGAAGCTGCCCTGGACTCCGATGAGCCCCAATCTGGTCGCGCGCGCGGTCACCCGCGCAGTCCGATGGGATCTCGTGGTGGTTCCGGTGAAGGCGGAGTCGTGGTTGGGGTACTTCCTGTCCCGCGCCTTCCCTGCGGTGAACAGGAGGCTTATGGCCCCATTCGGCGTCGACAGGTTCGAGCGGATGGGGGCGCGTGCGGCGGTCAGACAGAGCGAGCGTCGGGGTCCGGTACTTGTCGAGAGCGTGGGGTAGGAGGTCATGGTGAAACTCAATCAACTCGAGCCCCGTCTGGTCGTGGTGACCGGCGCGGGCAGTGGAATCGGCCGCGCGACCGCCATGCGATTCGCCAAACACGGAGCCCACGTGGTCGTTTCCGACATGGATCTCGATTCCGCGCAGGCCACCACGGCGATGATCCGGGCGGATGGCAACACGGCATCGGCAGCGCAATTGGATGTCACCGATCCAGACCAATGGGAGACCTTCGCACGGGATGTGCTGGCCGATTACGGTGTGGCCGATGTACTGGTGAACAATGCCGGCATAGCCCTGGGCGGCCCGTTTCTGAGGCTCACACCGGCGGACTGGGACCGGCTGCTCTCGGTGAACCTGATGGGGGTGGTACATGGGTGCCGGGTGTTCGGGGAGCAGATGGTCGAACGCGGCAGCGGGCACATCGTCAATATCGCCTCGGCCGCGGCCTTCACCCCGACTCCGGTGATGGCGCCGTACTCGGTGTCGAAGGCCGGGGTGAAGATGCTCACCGAGTGTTTGCGTCTTGAATTGGGGTCCAAAGGAGTTGGAGTCAGTGCCATTTGCCCCGGCTTCATCAACACCAACATCGGGCTGAACGGAATAACCGTAGGTGTGGACCAGGAGATGGTCGAGCGCGGTAAGGAAATCATGCGCCGGGTGCAGGAGTTCGCGGCAGGATTGCCGTTCTCTCCGATGAGTCCGGATTTGGTGGCACGGGCCGTCGTCAGGGCGGTGCGGTATGACCTTGCGGTGGTGCCGGTGCGCACCGAGGCATGGCTCGGTTACGTTCTCGGTCGCCTCGCGCCGGGAATCAACCGCCGTACCACACAAGCGTTCTCGATCGAACGTGCCGAGCGATGGGGTGCCTGGGCGCTCGGCAAGCTAGACGACATGAACCTGCTCCCGCGCCAGAGTGGCGCCCGGGAGTCCCGGAATCCCACGGCAGCGCGGAGGTAGACAGATGAATGACATCGCAGACATCGGCGAGGTGGCGCTGCACGCGCGCAACGTCAGTTTCGACTTCTCGAATTCGCCGCTGCAATGGATCCCCGACGAGCCGGTTGCCTCGCATGCGCTGTCGGCCCTCAACTTCATGCTGCCTGCCGGCGAGCTGTTCTTCGTCGACGTGTTCGGTCGGGCATTGCCGTTCATCAAGGATGACAAGCTGCGTGAAGAGGTCATCGGCTTCATCGGCCAGGAGCAGTTGCATTCCGACACACACGACAAGGCGCTGCTGCAGTATTTCGGTCAGCACGGTATCGACGCACAGCCGCTGCACGATCTGACCGACCGCCTGCTCGCCACCTTCAAGCAGCAGACGGACCGGCTCCCGCCGAAGGTGCGCTACCGGGTGATGGTCGAAGGCATCGCCATCATCGCGGGCATCGAGCATCTGACGGCCACCGCGGGAGACTGGTTGCTCAACCACGACTTCGAGCAGTACGGCGCTGATCCGGTGATCACCGACATGTTCCGGTGGCATGGGGCGGAGGAAGTCGAACATCGAAGCGTCGCATGGGATCTTGCTCGTCACCTCGGGGTGGGGCGGCCGCGGATGATGGCGTATTTCATCGGCTCCTGCGCGACCATCCCGGTGGGTCTCATTCTGCTCAGCTGGCTGCTCGCGCGCGCCGACCCCGACGTGCCAAAGATGAGTTTGGTGCGCTGGCTTCGTGAGACCAACCGGTCGATGAAGCGTGGCGCCACGCTGCGCTGGAGTGTCCTGGGCGAGGGTTTCCGCAGTTTCCTGCGCCCGGGATTCACACCGGAATCCATCGGAGACACCGCGCAGGCGGTGGCCTACCTGGCCAAGTCTCCGGCCGCGAAGGCCGCGGCCGCGGCATGACGGGGACACTTCCGATGGCGACCCGGAAGGGCCGCCATCCTCTCGGTTGGGGCATGAAAGTTCTGGACGTCGTGGGACCTTCGGCCGTCACGGCGTTGGGCAAGACACTGCCCGCGGTGTTGCGACTGAGCCCCCTGCTGGGCCCGGTTCGTCAACCCACACCGGTGGACCGATCGCTGAATCTGATCGTGCGTGAACGTGCGGTGGTCGCCGCCGACCAGGACGTCGTCGCGTTCACACTCGGTGCCGTCGACGGACGGGAACTGCCGAAGTGGCGGCCGGGCGCACATCTGGATGTCACGTTGCCCTCGGGTGCTGTGCGCCAGTACTCGCTGTGTGGCGACCCGCGAGACCGGTACCGATACCGGATCGCGGTGCGACGCATACCTGATGGCAACGGCGGATCGGTAGAGCTGCACGACAGTGTCCATGTCGGGGGCACGCTCGGGGTCAAGGGCCCGCGGAACGCGTTCCCGCTGGCCACTACCGGACACCTCAACACCGGGATTCGTCAGTTCCATTTCGTGGCTGGGGGTATCGGGATCACGCCGATCCTTCCCATGTTGGCGGCGGCGACGGATCTGGGGCTGCCCTGGACCATGACGTACACCGGGCGTAGCAGGGAATCCATTCCTTTCCGGGACGAGCTGGCCCGGTACGGCGAACGAATCACCATTCGGACCGATGACGAGAACGGGTTGCCGGCACCCGCCGATCTGTTGCCGCTGCTGCATGCCGATCTCGCGGTGTACTGCTGTGGCCCCGCGCCCATGCTGAAAGTGATTCGCGACGCCGTCGCCGAATCACCAGGGGTGGAACTGCATTTCGAGAGATTCTCGGCACCGCCCATCGAGAACGGCGTGCCGTTTCAGGTGCAACTGGGTGCCGGTGGCCCCGTCTTGGACGTCGAGCCCGACAAGAGCGCGCTGGAAACGGTGCTCGCCGTCAGGCCCGGCACACAGCACTCCTGCCGACAGGGTTTCTGCGGCACGTGCAAAGTCAAGGTGCTCGCGGGCAGCCCCGATCATCGCGACACCCTCTTGACCGAAACTCAGCGCGCCGAAGGCCAGATGCTCCTGTGTGTGTCTCGTGCCGACGGCGGGCGCCTGGTACTGGACATCTGAGAACGGAGATATGGGATGACTCTCACGACTGAGCGTGAGGACGGAGTGGCCAATCACGGTGTCACCGAACACGTGGTGCGCAACGGCGATATCGACGTGGCGTACTTCGTGCAGGGTAACCCCGATGGGGAAACCATCCTGCTGGTGCACGGGTGGCCCGATTCGCATCACCTGTGGGACGGAGTGGTGCCGCTGCTCAAAGACCGCTTCCGGCTGGTCGCGGTCGACAATCGCGGAGCTGGAAAGAGCACCAACCCCAAGAGCTTCCGCGACTTTCGCCTCACCGAGATGGCGAGCGATTACGTCGCAGTCGCCGACGCGGTGAGCCCCGACAGCCCGGTACATGTGCTCGGGCACGACTGGGGCAGCGTCGCGATGTGGGAAGCCATCTGCAATCCAGAGCTGGAGCACCGATTTTCTTCGTTCACTTCCGTATCCGGGCCCTCGGCGCACCATATGAGCCGCTGGGTGCGGTCGCGGCTGAGCAACCCGACGCCCAAGAACGTCGCATTGGCGCTCGGGCAGATCGGCTCTCTGCTCTACATGTTCGGGTCCATGACTCCCATCATCCCGAATATCCTGCTCAAACTCACCATGAACGAAAGGCGATGGCGTACAGGGCTTTCCCTTGCGGAAGGGGCGGCTGTCGAGGAGATCCACCTCGGGCCGACCTTCATGAGCGACATCACCAGGACCCTGCGGGTGTATCGCGCCAACGCGCTGCCGGCGATGCTGCACCCGCAGGATCGGCACACCAACATTCCGGTCCAGGTCATCGTCGGCGCCCGTGATCCCGCGGTGCGCCAGTCCAATTATGACGATGAGCCCAAATGGAACCGGCAGACATGGCGGCGGGTGCTCGATGGCGGCCACTGGCTGCCGTTCTCACACCCACAGGTGCTCGCGGCGGCGGCTGCCGAACTCATCGATGCGGTGTCGGGCAACCAACCAGCCCGCGCGTTACGGAGGGCAGAAATGGGCAAGAGTCGCAAACCGTTCGAGGATCAGTTGGTGGTCATCACCGGTGGCGGCAGTGGTATCGGCAGGGAAACCGCACTTGAATTCGCCCGGCAGGGTGCCGAAGTAGTGCTTTCCGATGTGAACTTGGACGGCGCCAATGAGACCGTCGCACTCATCGAGCAGGCGGGTGGCGTCGCGCACGCATACCGTCTCAACGTCGCGGACGAGGACGCCGTCAACGCGCATGCCGAGGAGGTGGTGAAGCTCCATGGCGTGCCCGATGTCCTGGTGAACAACGCCGGAGTCGGTGCCGCCGGCGGATTCCTGGACACGCCCTCGGGTGAGTTTCGGCGCGTCATCGAGATCAACCTCTTCGGTGTGGTCAACGGCAGCCGTGCGTTCGGTGCCAAGATGGCCGAACGCGGGCTCGGCGGTCATATCGTCAACCTGTCCAGCATGGCTGCCTACAGTCCGCAGAAGGCTTTCACGGCGTACTCGACGAGCAAGTCGGCTGTGTTCATGTTCTCGGACTGCCTGCGGGCCGACCTCGCGGCCCACAACATCGGCGTCACCACCATCTGCCCCGGCGTCGTGCACACCAATATTGTTGCTAACACCAAGATTTCAGGTGTAAGCGCCGATGAAGAGGTGCGGATGCAACAGGCCGGCGACAAGGCATACGCGATGCGCCGCTACGGCCCTGAGAAGGTGGCTCGCCAGATCGTCAGTGCCGTGCGCAAGAACAAGCAGGTTGTGCCCGTGACGCCCGAGGCCCGGCTGCAGTACCTGAACAACCGGCTGGCGCCCGGACTCACGCGCTACTTTGCTAGCAAGGCCGGTATGACCGACCTCATCAAGTTGGTGCCCACCAAGAAGTAGACGACGGGCTCGCCGCTAGGTCGCCATTCGGAGGGCGGCCTCGCGGCGGGCACGGATGAATTGTCCCTGACCCGTGAGTGTTTGGTCGATGTTGGTCCACCCCTGAGCGCGCAGCCAGCCGGTGACCTCGTCGCGCCCGAACGCCCGGAAACCGCCGACGCGCATCGCCCTGGTGACACCGGGTAGGGACGCCGCGGCAGTCCGCAGGGACGTGAAGATCACGATCTGTCCCTCGGGCCCCGCCACCCGGCAGAGTTCTCGCACGGCCTGTTCGGGGTCGGGGATGAGGTACAGCGCGGCGAGGCAGACCACGGTGTCGAACGTCGCGTCGGCGAAGGGCAGTGCGTGTGCGCTGCCCCGTATGTAGTCGACGTGCTGCGCGGAGTTGTCGCGCACGGCCCGCCGCAGCATGGGGCCAGAGAGGTCCAGACCGATGCACACTCCATCGGTCCCGAGTTGCGCCGCGAGTTCCCGGGTGTAGAGGCCGGGGCCGCATGCGACGTCGAGGATCTTGCGATCGCCACGCCCGGCGATCTCGTCCATCAGTGCGGTGTGCGCCTTGAGGGTGCTTCGACCGCCGTAGCTGAATCCGCGGGTGAACATCGGGCGCCAGGCGCGCTCGTAGATCGCGGCCAACAGTGGGCTCTGCATGAATCGGTTGGCCAGGGAAACCGGCTCGTCGTTTTCGGGGCCGAGGACGTCGAGGTAGCCCTGATCGCGCCGCGGTGGGTGGGTGATCCGCGAGGGGTCGATCAGCGATTCAGCCAGATTCGGATCATGCAGCATGCCCACGGTCCCTCCAGGGTCCACATCGATTGAGTGAATTGTGTGCAACGGATAGTACTGGATACTTCAAATAACGGATAGGTTCGCCCGGGGAGAGTTTCTGCAGTATGGACGGGTGCCGCCATCTTGTAATTTATCGAATGGCATGTCAGTCTGTTAAATATTCTCGATGCTTAGGGAACTGGGTGGGTCTGGTGGCGTACCGACGAGCCCACGGCGAGACGCGCCGGAGCGATGGAAGGGATCTGCCGTGAAACGAACCCTGGACACAACCATGGGCCTGCATGACGAACCCGATTACGAGGTCGCGATCATCGGTGCCGGGTTGGGTGGCATCTGCGCGGCCATCAAGCTGATCGAGATCGGTGTCCGGGACTTCGTCATCATCGACCGGGACGAGGACTTCGGTGGCACGTGGTTGCGTAACACCTATCCGGGGGTGGGGGCGGACATCCCGGTCGTCGCCTACCAATTCACCTTCGCCCCAAAGGGGGACTGGGAGCGATTCTTTGCCACCGGTGCCGAAATACAGCAGTACGCACTGGATTTGGTGGTCGAGCACGGGCTGCGGGCCCACGCGAGGTTCGGAACATGCGTCGAGCGCGAGGTGTTCGACGAAGACAACCATCTTTGGCGGGTACACACCGCCGACGGTGAGAGCATTTCTTCCCGATTCCTGATCAGTGCCATCGGTGCCTACATCAATCCGCGTACGGCACCGGACATTCCGGGCCTGGACACGTTCGCAGGGCCGATCCAGGTGCCTTCGCGGTGGCAACACGATGTGGACATGCGTGGCAAGCGCGTCGGAATCGTGGGAGTGGGAAGCTCCACCGTGCAGATCGCCCCGGCCATCGCCGGTGAGGTCGAGCATCTGGACGTGTATCAACGAACGCCGCAGTGGTACTTTCCGAAACCGGACTTTCGGCTGCCTCGGCCGCTGCAGCGGATGCTGGCCGGGCGCAGGTTCGCCAATGCCGTGAATGGTATTGCGTTGGCGGGCATAGAACTCGGCTTGCGTGTACTGATCTACACCCCCAAGCCATTGTTCCGGGTGGGGGCGGCGATCTTCGATCGGGTGGCGCTGTGGGCATACCTCGGCTGGCTCAGGTACAAGGTGAGCGACCCCGATGTGCGGCAGCGGCTGCGCCCGCGATTCGGCGCGGGCTGCACGCGCGGCACACTGGGCGCCGACTACCTGCCGACCTTCAACCGGCCGAATGTCGAGCTGGTGTCCAACGGCATCGAGCGGATCACCCCGACCGGCATCGTGGACAAGAAGGGCACCGAACGCCCCATCGACGTCCTCGTGCTGGCCACCGGTTACGAGATGTTCTCCGACCCGGAAACCTATCGGTCGGGAACTGTACTGGGCACCAACGGATTCGACCTGGCCGAGTTCTATCGTGAGAACGGGCTACAGGCCTACCAGAGCACGTCGGTCCCGGGCCTTCCCAACAGGTTCATGCTCGTCGGCCCGTACTCGTGGACCGGTACCAGCTTTCATTACATCCTCGAGAACTCGATGCGCCATATCGAAGCCGTCATCAAGCTGGCCCGCGCCAGAAAAGCCACGTGGGTGGAGGTGACCCGGGAGGCGCTCGACGATTTCCAGGCGAGCATCACGCGCAGCGGCGCCAACCTGAACCGGTACTTCACGGTGAACTGCGCCGGGTCCAACAGCTACTTCATCAACTCGCAGGGCGATACGCCCTATGTGCGGCCGTGGACGGTGTTGCAGTCGTACCGGCGCAGTGTCCAATTTCCCACGACCGCATATGAATTCAAGCGGATAAGCAGCCCGGTTAAGGAGATCGAACATGCGGTTTGACGCAGTGCCCATCGCGACAGACGGGGTCGAGGACTTCTTCGCGACGGCGCCGTTCGTGACCAGGGTGCGGCGCACCTTCAACGCATCACCGGAAGAGGTATGGCGAGTGGTGTCGGGTGACCGAATGTGGTCCTGGCTGCCCTCGGTGTGGGGCTGCCGGTACCCGCTGGACATCGAGCCGAGTGCGGGCACCGTCCGAGATTTCCAGATGTACATCCACTCGTGGATGGTGTTCGCCCAGCATGAGCAGATCATTCATTTCGATGCGCCCCGTGTCATGCGATACACGGCGTTAGATGCCACCTTGCCGGTGTTCGGGTCCTGGTGCGAGGAATACCGGGTGGTGCCGGAGCCCGAACCCGGCAAGGCAACCGTCGACTGGACGCTGGCCTGCGCGCCGCGGTACCTGACGAACATCCCGGGTTCGCGGTTCCTGATCCGGCCGGCCGCTGCCGTGCTTCAGCCGGTGTTCTGGTTCGGCCTCGGTGGGCTGGCCCGCGAGTTGCCGGTGCGCGGGCCGCGGCGTACCGGCTGACAGCGCTGCCCGGCCGTGCGTCGTGCGCCTGGTGGACTGTGTTCCACTGACCACATGCGGTTGATGGCGGTGCACGCCCACCCGGACGACGAGTCGAGCCGCGGTGCGGCGACCCTGGCCAAGTACGCGGCCGAGGGCCATGAGGTCCTCGTTGTGACGGCCACCGGTGGAGAGCGCGGTGACATCCTCAATCCGGCGATGAAGCTGCCAGGTGTCCGGGAGAACCTGTCCGATGTGCGTCGTGAGGAAATGGCGCTCGCCGCTAAAACCCTTGGTGTCGAACATCATTGGCTGGGATTCATGGATTCCGGCCTGCAATTGAATCCCAGTTTGTTGCCGGCGGATGGCTTTGCTCGGGTGCCGCTCACCGAGTCGGTGGCGCGCCTGGTGGAGCTGATCGGGCATTTCCAGCCGCATGTGATGCTCACCTACAACGAGTGCGGCGGCTATCCGCACCCCGATCACGTCCGCTGCCACCAGATGGCTGTAGCGGCCTATCACGCCTGCAGCAGTGTGGCCAAGCTCTACTACTTTCATGAAATCGTTCGGGTCACACCGCGAATGGTGCGGTTCGCGGGTCGGGCGGAGCGGGCGGTCAGTCGCATCCCACGACGCGCATCCGGTGCGCCGGCGGATCCTCGCTTGGGCGATGTGGCGGTGCCCGGCTGGGTGCGAGCGGCGGGCCTGCTGACGCGCAGACTGCGGGGCCGCCGGGCGACAACCGAGGTCGCCTGCGGTGACTACTTCCCCGTGCGAGACAGGGCGCTGCGTGCGCACGCGTCGCAGGTCGACCCCAACGGGCCGTTCTTCCTGGTGCCGTGGACATGGCGACAACACCTGTGGCCGACGGAAAAGTTCGAACTCGCGCACACCCGGGTCGATGTGGCCGCGCCCGAGACCGACCTCTTCTCCGGGCTCTAGCCGAGCGAGGAGCTAGTGAGGGCCTGCGGCCACCGTCGCCGGATGCACCGCGATCAGCCCAAGGCCCCGGCGTCGTTTGCACATCGCGGCCAGCTCCGCATACGCCTTCTCGCCCAGAAGCTCCGTCAGTTCCGGTCCGTAGGACTGCCACACCTGCTTCTTGCCGACGTGGGCGGCGGGGTCTCCCGTGCAGTACCAATGCAGATCGGCGCCGCCTTCACCCCAACCGCGCCGGTCGTACTCGGTAATCGTCGTCTTGAGGATCTGCGAACCATCCGGACGGTCCACCCAGGCCTGGGTCCGCCGAATCGGCAGCTGCCAGCACACCTCGGGCTTCATCGTCAACGGCTCCACACCCAGTTTGAGGGCCTTGGAATGCAGGGCGCAGCCGATGCCGCCGGCGAAGCCGGGACGGTTCAGGAAGATGCACGCGCCCTTGTACTTGCGTGTGCGCCACTGCTTTTCCCCATCGAGCTCGTCTTTCTCCAGGTAGCCCTTGCGGCCCAGCCCCTTGTCCCGGAATTGCCAGTCCGCGTCGGTGAGCTTCTTCACCGAGTCGTCCAGATTCGCCCGGTCATCGGCGTCCGACAAAAAGGCCCCATGCGAGCAGCAACCGTCGTCTGGTCGTCCAGCAACGGTTCCCTGGCACGCCGGAGTCCCGAACACGCAGGTCCAATGCGACAGCAGCCAGGTCATGTCGGCCTTGATCAAATGCTCCGGATTCTCCGGGTCGTAGAACTCCACCCACTCGCGGGCGAAGTCGAGCTCCACCTCCTGGCCGTCGAGGGAGGCGTCACGTCCAAAGGGCTGTTTTGGCAGCGTCGTCACAGATGTAAACGGTAGACCCACTAACCTGTGCTGCGTGCGATTAGGCGTGCTGGATGTCGGCAGCAACACGGTGCACCTGTTGGTGGTCGATGCCCGACGGGGTGGTCACCCCACACCCATGAGTTCCACCAAGGCGGCGCTGCGTCTGGCCGAGGCCATCGACGAGTCCGGCAAGCTGACGCGTAAGGGCTCCGACAGCCTGGTGCACACCATCCAGGAGTTCTCCAAGATTGCCCGCAGCTCGGGCTGCGCGGAGATCATGGCGTTCGCCACCTCGGCGGTACGCGATGCCACCAACTCCGATGAGGTGCTGGCGCGCGTTAAGAAGGAGACGGGTGTGGACCTCGCGGTCCTCTCCGGGGTCAACGAGTCGCGGCTGACCTTCCTGGCGGTGCGGCGCTGGTACGGCTGGAGCGCGGGACGCATCATCAACCTCGACATCGGTGGTGGTTCCCTGGAGCTGTCCTGCGGAGTCGACGAAGAACCCGACATCGCGTTATCCCTGCCCCTGGGCGCCGGACGACTGACTCGGGAGTGGTTGGCCGAAGATCCGCCGGGACGTCGCCGCGTCGCTATGCTGCGTGACTGGCTGGAATCGGAACTGGTCGACGCCGCCAAGCAGGTGGCGGCGGCAGGGGTGCCCGATCTGGCCGTAGCGTCCTCGAAAACGTTCCGGTCGCTCGCGCGACTCACCGGTGCTGCACCTTCCGGCGCAGGACCACGTGTTAAGAGGACACTTACAGCTAGCGGCCTGCGTCAGTTGATCGCGTTCATCTCGCGAATGACGACCGCAGACCGTGCGGAGTTGGAGGGAGTCAGTGTCGACAGGGCGCCTCAGATCGTCGCCGGAGCACTCGTGGCAGAGGCAAGCATGCGTGCTCTGTCGTTAGAGGCGGTCGACATCTGTCCATGGGCCCTGCGCGAGGGGCTAATTCTGCGCAAGCTGGATAGCGAAGCAGATGGCACGGCATTCGTTGACTAAGACCCGTCCCCGGAGCCGCAGAGCCGGCGACATTAGCTTCGGACGGTAGGAGAAGGACATGAGCGAGTCAGACGACACGCAGCGGCCGGTATCGGTTGCCGAGCTGCTGGCGCGCAATGGCGCCGCCGAAGGCAAGATCAGCGGGCATCGTCGCCGGATGCGGGGCAATGCCGACGCGATCCCGGTGGCCGAGCTGACCGGTGAGATACCCGTCATCCGCGATAAGAAGGGCGGCCGCGCGCGCCCCAACCCGGCTCCGTCGGCGGCTCCCGAGGCGGCGACACCGCCGTCGGCGCCGAAGGCTCCCGAGGCTGCGACCCAACAAGAGGCACGTTCCTACCTGCGTTCCAACGAGGACGCGTTGTTCGGCGGCGACAGCATGGCCGACGAAGCTGCGCGGCGTGGCACCGCCACTACGCAGCCCCCGGCGCCGACGCAACCGTCCTCGATGGCGTCCTCGCTGCGCAGCATCTTCCCGCCGACCCCTACGCCCGTCACCCGGCCGGGCGAACCGCGCAAATCGATCGATTTCAACGACGCCACCGGTGTCATTTCCCCCGTCACCAACGAACCCAAGTCCGAGCCGGCGCCTGAGCCCGCCGCTACCACACCGGCCCCTCCCGCCGCTCCGATCGTGCCGGTGTCTCGCCCCGAGCCCGTGAAGCAACCCGAACCTGAGCCCGAACCAGAACCCGAGCCCGTCGCCGTCGTGCAGCCGGAGCCGGAGGCCGAATCTCACGAAGACACACATGCGCAGACCGCGGACCACACGGACTACGCGGAGCGCGACGAGCCGGAGTCCGAAGAGGACGAATACGAAGAGGACCAGGAGTACGCCGAGTACGCGCACGGCTCTGCCGTCGAGTGGACCTCCCACGATGCCGAGCAGGATGTCGAGGACGACGAGTTCGAGGACCGGGAAGACGACTACCAGCTGGAGCACGAGCTTCAGGAACTGGTCGACGAGCACGGCAGTCTCGCCGAGCCGGAAGCCGGCCAGCTTGCCGCGGTCGACACCGACAAGAAGCCCCAACCCGGCACAGCCGAGGCCAAGGCCGACCGTCGGGAGAAGATCAAGACTTACCTGCAGGGCAGCTGGATTGCCGCGCAGTATCTGTTGGCGGCCGCTGCGGGCGCTGGTCTCTTCTTCGGGTTCCGCGAGCTGTGGAGCTGGAATCAGGGCATCGCGCTGGTCCTGGGTGTGTTGTTCATCGCAATCCTGGTCGCCTCGCTGTGGGTGATTCGCAAGACGGTGGACCTGGCCAGCATTCTCATTGCGATCGTGGTGGGTGCTCTGATCGCGTTCGGCCCACTTGTGCTCATGCTGCAAGCGGTTGATTAGGTAGCGTTATCCAACCGTGCGCCCCGCGATCAAGGTTGGTCTGTCTACGGCCTCGGTGTATCCGCTCAAAACCGAAGCGGCATTCGAGTATGCGGCCCGGCTCGGGTACGACGGTGTCGAGCTCATGGTGTGGGCCGAGGCGGTGAGTCAGGACGTCAGCGCCGTTGCCAAACTCTCCCGCAAGTACGACATGCCGGTGCTGTCCGTGCACGCCCCGTGCCTGCTTGTGTCGCAGCGCGTCTGGGGTGCGAACCCGATTCCCAAGTTGGAGCGAAGCGTTCGGGCAGCCGAGAAACTGGGCGCTCAAACTGTCGTGGTGCACCCGCCGTTTCGGTGGCAGCGCCGTTATGCCGAGGGATTCGCCGAACAGGTTGCCTCGCTAGAGGATTCGAGTGATGTTCACGTAGCGGTGGAGAACATGTTCCCGTTACGGGCCGACCGTCTCTTCGGTGCCGGGCAGACGTCGGTGGAGCGCATGAAGCGCCGCGGCGGCAGGCCGGGAATCGGAGTCTCGGCCTTTGCGCCGTCCTTCGATCCCACCGACGCCAATCACGCGCACTACACCCTCGACCTGTCGCACACCGCCACCGCCGGGACCGATGCGTTGGACATGATGCGCCGGATGGGATCGGGGCTGACGCACCTGCATCTCACCGATGGCACGGGTGCCTCGGTCGATGAACATCTGGTGCCCGGCAAGGGAACTCAGCCCGTCGCGCAGGTATGCCGGGAGCTGGCGACCGGCGATTTCACCGGGCAGGTGGTACTGGAGGTGCACACCTCGACCGCCCGCACCGAAGACCAGCGTGAGGCCATTCTGAGGGAGTCGCTGGAGTTCGCCAGAACCCATCTGGTGCGATAGACGGCGTGGTTAATGCTCCCTTCGCGCAAGCAATGTCCCTCACCCCCGCGGGCGATGGGCTCTTCGACGCGCACCTAAGCGACATCTGGACCATCGGACCGAAGCTGCACGGCGGCGTCATGCTGGCGCTGCTCGCCGGTGCCGCACGCGAGACGCTGGCTGAAGGTCTTGACGCGAGTGGCCCGTCTGCAGGGGAGAGCGAGCCCATTGCCGTCAGCGCGAGCTACCTGTTCGCACCTTCGCCCGGCGACATGCAGGTGCGCACGTCGGTGCGCAAGCGCGGCCGACAGATCTCGCTCGTCGATGCCGAGCTCGTCCAGGGCGACCGCACGGCGGTCCACGCCGTCGTCACGCTGGGAACTCCCGAACAGCATGTGGGTCCACTGTTGACGGCCCTGCCGCCGGCACTCACCCAGCTGCCCGCCGAACCACCGCCCGGGGTGGCCCCCATCGGCGAAGGCCATCCGATGGGGGAGATCTTCCACCTGTTCGGCGGCATCGACGTGCGGCCGTCGCTACGGTCGATGAGCGACCTGAGCGAGCGCGGCAAGCCCGAGATCGTGCTGTGGGCACGCCCGCGGGATATGGCGCCCGACGGGTTGTTCGCCTTGGTGTGCGGTGACATCTCGGTGCCGGTGACGTTCCCGCTGGGGCGCTTCGGCTGGGCGCCTACCGTGCAGCTGACCACGTATCTGCGTACGTTGCCCGCGGACGGCTGGCTGCGGGTGCTCTGCAGCACCAATCAGATCGGGCAGCACTGGTTCGATTCCGAACACACCGTCATCGACTCCGAAGGCGCTCTGGTGGTGCAGTCTCGCCAGCTCGCCATGGTGCCGGTAAACTGATCGGGCTACCTGACGAGGGAGACGTGCATGGGCGACAAGCAGAAGACGCCTGACTGGGCCGCCGAGACCGGCGCATGGGTGCTGGAGAACGGGCACCGGGCGCTGTTGAAGCTGACCGGTGGCCGCTGGCCGCACAAGCTCGGTTTCATGCCGACGCTGGAACTGCACACCATCGGGCGCAAGTCGGGTGAACGCCGCTCCTCGTTGTTGAGCTCGCCCATCTTCACACCGGAGCGGATCGTCGTGATCGCCTCGTTGGGAGGCGCCTCGCATCACCCCGCGTGGTATCTGAACCTCGTCGCCAATCCGAATGTCGAGATCACCGTGCGCGGCGAGACGAAGCCGTACATCGCCCGGACCGCCTCCACGCAGGAGAAGGCCGAGCTGTGGCCGGAGATCACCCGGGGATTCGGGAATCCGTACGCGGGATATCAGCGCAGCACCGCCCGGGACATCCCCGTGGTCATTTGCGAACCGGTCTAAGGAGACTTCTATGAGCAAGCAACCCGATTGGGCGATCCGTGCCGGTGCGTGGGGTCTGGAGAACGGGCACCGGGTGCTGCTGGCATTGACCGGCGGGCGCTATCCCAAGAAGGTGCTGGGGATGCAGCCGGTGGAGTTGTTCACCATCGGCAGCAAGACCGGGCAGCGCCGCGGCACGCTGCTGACCGCGCCGATCTACGAGCCCGACAAGGTAGTGCTGGTGGCCTCGTACGGGGGCGGCACCGAAAACCCGGCCTGGTACAAGAATCTGGTGGCCAACCCGGCCGTCGAGATCGCCGTCGACGACGTGGCACGGCCCTACACGGCACACACCGCTTCGGCCGAGGAGAAGGCCGCGCTGTGGCCGACGATCGTCAAGGTCAACCCCGGCTATGCGGGGTATCAGAAGAACACCGACCGGGACATCCCGGTCATCGTCTGCGTGCCCGCCTAATACGAAGGCGCTCAAGCTACCTCGGGTGCTACATGGCCCTGAAGCCGTCATTGGCGACGGCGGATAGCCCCCGCGACGACATTCCCGAGCCCATCGTGGGGCCGTCGCGATGACGTTGGTGCGATCGGGCATGCAGCGGTTCAATCTGTGCGCGTCCCGTATCCGGGGCGTCCAAAAGGCGACTGAGCGCCGCATCAGGTCCTCACCGCGCTCGTCGAGGAGCAGCTCCGCGGCGGCGGACGGCAACTACCACATTCCGCGTGGCGCACCGGCTTACTCGGCCAAGCTGGATCGAGACGGAGACGGCTTGGCCTGCGAGGGTTAGGACGCAGTGGGTGTTTGTTCGTTCGAGTTGCCGTGCCATTTGGGCCAGTAGAACGTGCGATGCCCGTCCTCGGTGACGCTCAGAGCCGGTATCACCAAGTCCCCATACCGTATCGTCCCGGACGAGTCGAGTATGAGGCTCAACGTGCCACGGGGATTGAGTTCAGAGCGTTTCTTCATCAGAATAAACGAAAGAATTGTCTGGATTTCCGTCTGATCCCATCCTTCGGGGCAGGTGATAGCCACGAGCAGCCGGGGTTCCTGATGACCTGTGGTAAACGAGAAGTCATGCGGTAGCTGGTCGGCTTGGGTGCGCTCCACGCTCTGCTGTATTGCGCTGGCGATGGCGTCTTGGTGTCGCCTGGTCAGGCTAAGCAGCCCGGCGGAAAACCAGAACCATCCTGGTTTCTTTGATTCGGTGAGGAACGCGATAATGCGTGAAATTTCGGCGGGGGCCTGGAGGGATGGTTTTGGGGCGTAGGGCGTGTTATGGATGCCATGCGCCCAGTACATGTACGTATACAGCCTGTGGGTGACATCGAGGAGGATGTCTTGGGGTGGTTCTTGATCGGTGTAGTCGATCAATGTTCCGTCGAGGAATGCGTCCAACAGGTCGAGTTCATCGGCAGCAGGGGCTAAATGTGTGATTTGTCGGCGCTGCCGAATATAGGCAAGAAATTCCGCTGGATGATCGAAAATCTCTGCTATGACCACTAGATCGTGCAATGAGCATACATAAGGGATGACACCCCATTGGTTGTCTGCGCCGAATGCATTGACGGCTAGGTTCGCGGCCCCGTAGTCGTCGAGTGTTATCACTAGCGGTACGATTTCGGAGACTTGAATCAAGTCAATCCAATGAATGGATTTCCCTTTTCTTATCCATAGTCCGTGGTTGGTTTCGATAAGTCGAGTAAGTGTCTCTAATTGTCGCGCGCCTTCGCCAACCGCTTTTTTGATCTCCCCATCGAATTTTCGGATATCGTCTGGGTACACCCGCAACCTGCGGCCTTTCACTTCGACTAGTATCACAACGTCTTCGACAGAGAAGAAGCCATCTATTTCGAGGTGCGATTCCTTCGTCTCCGATATTGCTCTTTCTTTCCCGTAACTTTCTATCGGTTCGAGGTATTGTCCATGCTTGAATATAGGTCCATAGAATTTTAGGTTTTCCACCCCTGGCTGTCCGAGGATGCCCTCAATAAGCTCATTAGTTGCGCCTTCGCTGACTAGCCGACGACGCTCCTCGTATTTCCTCTTCAATTTATTGAGGTCTTTATGATCGATGGTTTCGTCATACAGTACATTTTCAATGGTCATCCTAATCCGATAACTATCCAGGGTTTGAACGACGCAGTAATTTCCCGACTCGTCTCTTAGTAGAACTGCGGTCGAAAATGGATTTCGGCCGCACATGTACCCGTCTACCAGGTCGCACGGATTCAATGAGGAATTAAAATTGACACTCAAAACATCAAGTGCGCGGATAACGCGTTCAACATCTACCCCGCACCGGCCCGCTACCACTTCAGGCGTGAACGAGACGAGTGTGCCTAGCTCTCCCAACGGCAGGCCATCGGGAAAGGTACCGAGAACTGATGCAGAGACGACGCTATTATTGAGGTCGGACTGAGCAGAATATTCCAGCCAGCCCTCCATATAGCAGTCGCCGATAGCATTTCTGATCTGTATTAGTTCCGCATAGCTGACACCGTATACAAATTTGAAAACATCGTTCATCTCTTTGAGATCAAAGAGATGTCCTGCTATGGTGTCCTCAATGAAATATATTTCTTCTATTGACGTCTCCTGGCGCGAAAATCTGTGAATTGACGCGAAATCAATATGATAGTTATCGCGCAGATGATACTTTTTCAGCTCCCAATACACAACACTCATCCGATGCAATTCCTGACACGTCTGATGCAAATTGTTGATCGTCGCCCACGTCAGCTCAGGCGATGCACCCTCTGTTTCGGTGGGTACACGACTGTCTCGCGGCAGTAATGACAGGGCGACAAAGGACATCGGCGTCAAGATGCCATCTTCAATAGGCTTCTGGCCCGGCATGATATTTGGCGGAATTTCCCTTAACCGCAGCCACGCCAACAGGTCGAACGCGTCAAATGCAGCACTATCGGATATGATCGAACTTACCGAACGCTCAAGGACCTGTTGCGCCAGTTCTTGGGCTTGCTTTAGTGCATTAGAAGTCCCTGCGCGCATAAGTTCCAAGATTCCAGCAAAATGATCTTGTTGTCCGCCGTGTTCCATACGGGCAGAATAAGCTGGACGTTGAGACAGTGCGACCTATTTAAATATGCCGCAGGAGCCTGATTCCTGTTAGTAACAGATGAGGCATCGGGCATACACCTGCCTGCCGTCGTACGTTCGTTACACCTGTGTATGCCTGAAAAGGCTGACACATGCTCGCGGTTCTCAAGCCGCACCGTCTGACCCCACTCGGCGTGGTAGGCGGCACATGTTTGGCGCACCCTCGGGAGGTGTGCCCCTTAGGCGTTGGGTGCACGCCTTACTCGGCCAGCCCTCTCTGCAATTTTCTGGTCGGGTGGTTCGGTGTTCGCTATCGTTGGCGGCGGCGCCGTGCGGCTTGTATTGTTTGGCTGATCGGGAGGGTTGCTGGCTACGCGAGGGGGATCAAGGGTGACTGATCCGTTGCAGGTGACCCCGGAGCGGTTGCATGCCTCGGCGAACGCGATGGACAAACACCTGCGCGATCATCTGGACGCACACCGGGCCGCCGACGCCAAAGTTACCGGAGCAGCCTCCGGGCTGGTGGGGGTAGCCGCATCTGTGTTATCGGCCAAATCCGCTGACCTGCAAGCTAAGTCGCTGCACATCAGCAACGAGTTGACGCATTTCCGGGATGCCTTCGATAAGTGCGGGTATGCGTTCGCTACGGCCGATGAGGAGTCCAAGGTCAGGATCTTTAACACCCGCGCCTACGAGGGTTCCTGATGTTGCTGTCGGTGGGCGAGCTGAAAAAGGTCAGTGTTCAGTCGATTCGTGACATTGCCGCAGGTCTGCGCGCCAAAGCCGCCTCGATGCGTGCCATCAAAACCGGGATTTCGGATCTGCCGCACAAAGGCACCTGGACCGGGGTGGCTGCCGATAACGCCGACCACGAAATCGGCGCCTTTGGCAAAGGGCTGGGCGCCGACGCCGAGGCATATGAGAACGCAGCCAGGAAAGTTGATCGGGCGGGCGATGAGTTCGAGGGCCTCAAACAGTTGCTGACCAAGTTGGAGAACGAAGCGGCCGGCAAGTTCTCCATCGACGAGGCAACCGGCGAAGTCACCCCCTTGAGCAAGGATTTCAACAAGTCTGATCGTGACTACATCGCCAACACGATCAAACAGCTCTGTGCTGCCGGTGGACAGGCCAACGATGACCTTGCCGCCGGGATTCACGCCACCGATGGAGCGACCACCCCCGCGCCGTCCAGCGCGCCTGGTGGCTCATTGGCTCCGATACCCGGTTCGGCGATTAAGCCCGATGGGGCGGCGGGTGCATTGGCGAATCTTGCCGCTCCCAACCCAGATGGTGATCCGGGGGCGACCAAGGCTGCTGCTGCCCCTGGCGGCATTGACACGATCAATTACAAAGAGCTGTATCCCAAAACCACTGTGGACGGTCACCAGCTTGGCGGCGTGGGGGCTGTGCCGGGTGTGGGCAATATCGACAAAACAAAGCCGGCCAAGCTCGCCCCGACATTGGCTGACCGTGATGTTCCGGCGTTCAAAGAAGTCACTCGCCAAAACCTGATCAACGCGAAGGTGCCTGCCGATCAGATCGAGCAGCGGGTCGACGACGCGGTCAAGGCTGCGCAGACCCCGCGTTTCATGACCGAGGCCGAGCAGATGCGCACACCAGGCGAGGTGCCGCTACACCGCTCGCCGGGTGATCAGTTCAACGACATCATGGGTCGCGCCAGCGACTCGGCCACCAAGACCATTGACGGCCAGATCGAACAGGCGAAAATCCTTACCGGACAAGCCGGTCCGGGCGCACCCGGTGTCGCCGAAGCCTGGAAAGAACTAGGAATCAACGCAGCCCACCAGGCCCACGAACTGACGACCGACCCCTTAGCCGCACCCAAAATGGGTATTGAACAAGCCAATGACTTCTACAACCACCCCGGCGAGTTCATCGGCAAAAACATGATCCTCGGCACCGAGGCCCTAGCCGGTGGGGCGGTTGGCGGCGAAGCCGCAGCCGGAGCACGCGGGCTACTCGGAGACCTCACGGGTGCAGAAGGGCGCGCCCTCACCCACGGACTCGACGACACGCACTATGCGCCCACGCCGCTCGATCATCCGTCGCCATCAACGGTGGACCACCACACACCAATCACGAGCGATCATCACGCGCCAAGCAACGACAGCTGGTCAGGCCATAGCGCTTTTGATTCATCCGGCCAGATCTCTAGTGAACTCCGTGACCAGATCCTATCTATCGAGAAGGGTGATCGCCCCGACCCTGCCACGTATCTGCCACATGAGTACATTCAGCAGCATCTGGAGCAATTCGACAAAGGCGTCGCCCGTTTTATGACCGATGAGAATCTCGACAGTTTCGGGATAGGCCAGCGAGACGGCACCTCTTTCGTGATGCCAAAGGGCGAAGCAGATGCATTGATGAATGCCACCCATGGAAATCCTCGCGCAATGGAAGACGCCCTCGGGCTACCCGAAGGATTCCTTGACAAAAATAGAATAGTTCGCGTCGATATAGAGGACCCCAGGAGCTACGATCTAAGAATGCCGTCAGGTAACGAGGCTGGAGCCAACAGTCAATGGATTCCAGGTGGACGTCTGCCGGGCGGAGAGTCCGAGGCGATAATTGATGGCGGAAGAGTTCCACGAGAAGACTACAAAATATCGGACATCCCAGGTAGGTGACAGAAAAAAATGGCGTTCCAGAACACTTACTTCTCCAAAGAAGATAGATATTGGATAGGTATCGAAACAGAGCTTGGGGTGCACTATGTCTCGTTTCCGGTAAGCAACGGAATCGTTGACTATGTAGAGTACTACAAAGTAAGCCCTGGCCAGTACGATACATTCCTTGCCAACCAGGAATCAGCCCTCGAATTTGTCGAGTCCTGTCGGCGACACGAACATGATGAACTCTTAATTCAAAAGCCGGGTCGAAACAGAGGCACACCTATATAAAGTCAAGGCTATTTTTGTCCGGTTTGGATTTTCGCAGGGCCGCTTTCTTCTGCGTCTCTATGCGCACCGCGAACCCGCTCACGGGGTGGGCGTATCCGGTCTCAGAGCACTCCAACAGGCTTGAATCGGTTCGAGACACTTTGTCGTCGCAAGTGCCCCTGCGAGCGGATGTCTGATTCGTGACGAGGCAATCATTTGCCGAGCAGGCGAGATCTAGACGGGCTGTCCACTCGCCTTCATCGGGGTAGCGGTAGAACCGCTGGTCCACGCCTTTGGGGGCACTGGTCCGGTGTCGAAACACGTTGCACGACTTTAAATCCGTTGGTAGGAGGGGAACCGCAATCCACCACATTCAGTTTGGGGCGTCCCGTTTTCCCTCAAGGCTGACGCATGCTCCCACTTTGCTGCCGAGGACCGACAGGCACTTGCCGCCACGGCCTAGCGCGCACTCCGTAGGGTCGCGGCCCATAGCCGGGGGAAGGCGACGTTGTGCATCGGGTTGGGAAGTATCAGGTGGTTGTGCGCCAGCCCAACAGCGATGCGGCGCTTCGGGTCTGCCCAACCGGTGGAACCGCCCGCGCCCATGTGCCCGAAACCGCCCACCAGCCCCGGTGCGGGGATGCAGTGGTAGCCGAGTTCCCAGATGTCGCGGGCGATGGGAAGGCTGGCCCTGATCCCGCGGCCGCAGGCCAGTTCGGCGGTCTTCTCCTCCGACAGCAGTTGCCGCCCATCCACCCGGCCCCGATTGCTCAGTGCGGCATAGAGCTTGGCCAGCCCCTGAGCGGTGCAGATTGCGTTACCCGCGCCCATCTGCGTGTCGTACAGCGGTGCACTGGTGTGCCCGTCGTCGGCGACGATGCGTTCGGCACCTGGCACATGGATCGCACCGGTGGCACCTCGCGCGGCCGGAATGATGTCGATGACGCGCGCTCCGAGGGACAGGCCGCGAGACAGGAAGGGCGTCGTGACCGCCTTGTCGAGTTGCGCGTAGATCCCCGCCGCGATCGTCGGTGAATCGGCGGGTGGCCGCCCCAGGTGGATGCCGTCCACTCCCAGGGGTTCGGCGATTTCGGTGCGGTACAACGCACGCATGTCCTTGCCGGTGATCGCGCGCCCGAGTCCGGCCAGCAGCCATCCGTAACTCATCGCGTGATAGGCGGCCTTACCGTAGAAGCGCCCGACCGGCGCGGCGGCCAATCGCTGCTCCATGAGCTCGTGGTCGAGCAACTCCTCGGGCGTGGACGCCAGCGGGGCCAACGCCGCCAATCCCGACTTGTGCGCCAGCACCTCCCGCACCGTCACCGATTCCTTGCCGTTGGCCGCGAATTCGGGCCAGTACCGGGCGACCGGAGCGTCATAGGTCAGTAGTCCCCGGTCGGCCAGCCGGTGGATCACGGTCGCGGTCACACCCTTGGACGCCGAGTACACGATGGGTGCGGTGTCGTGGGTCCAGGGCATGCCGGGCCGCGCCTCTCCGGCCCAGATATCGAGCACCGGTTCCCCGTCGACGTACGCACAGAGTGCACCGCCGCCGATCCGGCCGACGTACATCGACGCGAACTTGCGGACAACCCGGTCGAACTCGGGCTGGGCCCAGCCGTGCACTCCGTCGGGCAGATCGGTGCCTGCGGGAACAGGCGTGAAGACAGGGGCGGCTTCGGCGCGACGCTGCGGTTGTGACATATGTAACTTGTAGTCCGGGTTTCGGCTCGCGCGCTACTACTCCAGGTCAGGTCTGCGAATAGTCACAAACCGGTGCGAATGTGCATATCTGTGCCCACATACCGCTGGCGACGTCCTGCATCCGGGCCGAAAGCCGTTTCCGGACGTGCTAATGGGTCTGCCATGCTGGTCGGCATGTCCAGAATCGCAATCATCGGTGGCGGCAATATCGGCGAAGCACTTATCTCCGGGCTGCTGAGGGCCGGGCGCCAAGCCAAGGACATCGTCGTGTCGGAGAAGGTTCCCGCACGGGCGAAGGCTCTTGCCGAGGCCTACTCGATCCGGATCAGCGAGGTGGCCGATGCCGTCGAGGGAGCCGACTTCATCGTGGTGGCGGTCAAGCCTTCGGATGTGGAGAGCGCGACGACGGAGATCGCCGCGGCGCTGGCGAAACTGGATGCCGAGGGCACCGAGCGGGAGACCGAGCAGGTGCTGGTCTCGGTGGCCGCCGGAGTCTCCACGAGCTTCTTCGAATCCAAACTGGCCGCCGGAGCCCCGGTGGTGCGCGTGATGCCCAACGCCCCGATGCTGGTCGGCGCCGGGGTCAGTGCCCTCGCGAAGGGTCGATTCGCCAATGACGAGCAGCTCAGCGCGGTCGCCGAGCTGCTGGAGTCGGTGGGCAGTGTCATCAAGGTGGCCGAATCGCAGATGGACACGGTGACCGCGTTGTCCGGGTCGGGCCCGGCGTACTTCTTCTTGCTCGTCGAGGCGCTCGTCGATGCGGGGGTCGCCTCGGGTCTCACGAGGCCCGTCGCAACCGATCTGGTCATTCAAACCATGGCCGGATCCGCCGCGATGCTCCTGGAAAGGGCCGAAACCGACGAAAATCGCGCCCCCGGATTGCAGACCCGTACCGAGGTCGACACGACCGCCGCGGAGCTACGCGCAACGATTACCTCGCCGGGTGGTACTACCGCCGCTGCGCTGCGTGAACTGGAACGTGGAGGTTTGCGGGCAAGCGTCTATGCGGCCGTCGACGCCGCAAAAACACGCTCCGAGCAGCTCGGAATCACATCAGAGTAATTTAACCAAATCTTGATCAATTAGCCCACACGGGTATCAGTAACCCCACTGGTCCCGCTATTCTCCTTCTAGCACGTGCGTGTCCGTACCGCCGATGGGGAAGATCGGCGGCACGACATGTGCCGAGGGAAATGGGTATGCGATGACGTCAATGAACGGGCCATCCGCACGCGACGGGGCCGGCGCCAAGCCGGGCCGGGATGCGTCGGCTGCTGGCCAATCCGGGAAGGCTCAGTTCCTTACGGTCGCCGAGGTCGCCGCGCTGATGCGCGTCAGCAAGATGACTGTCTACCGGCTGGTGCACAACGGAGAGCTGCCCGCGGTGCGGGTCGGCCGGTCGTTCCGTGTGCACGCCAAGGCGGTCAACGATCTGCTGCAGGCCTCTTACTTCGACGCCGGCTAGGCCGTCGGCGAGTAGGAACCGGCCGGAGTAGCGGTTTGCGATTCGGCCGGTTTCCTGACGAGGGGCCGTAACGGGTAGAGTCGTGCGGCACCCTGGTTTCAAGCCTTGAGGGGTTAGGGCGCTCGTGTACGGCTGGCATCAGCCGCTGTACACCGCCCACGGTAAAGACGATTTCACAGTAGTTAGCAGGAGTTCATGGGTTCAGTCATCAAGAAGCGGCGTAAGCGTATGTCCAAGAAGAAGCACCGTAAGCTGCTTCGTCGCACCCGCGTTCAGCGCAGAAAACTCGGCAAGTAAACCTTGCGTTAGTGGGCGTCCGCTCCGGATGCCTACTGCTGCCTTGATGGATAAGCTTCGTCCGTGAGTACCGGCGAGACCAATCTGCATTACCCAAGGGTTGTGCTGGTCACCGGGGCCAGCAGATTCCTCGGGGGCTATCTGGCCGCGCGCCTGGTGCAAAATCCGATGATCAATCGTGTCATCGCGGTGGATGCGGTCGCTCCGAGCAAGGATCTGCTGCGCCGGATGGGCCGGGCGGAGTTCGTGCGAGCGGATATCCGGAACCCGTTCATCGCGAAGGTCATCCGCAACGGCGAGGTCGACACGGTGGTGCACACCGCTTCGGCCTCCTATTCGCCGCGCTCCGGTGGACGTGCCGCGCTCAAGGAACTGAACGTGATGGGCGCGATGCAGTTGTTCGCGGCCTGCCAGAAGGCCCCCACGGTGCAGCGCGTCGTGGTCAAGTCCACCGCGCAGGTCTACGGGGCCAGCGCCCGGGATCCGGTGATGTTCACCGAGGAGATGGGTGCGCGTCGTCCCCCGTCCGACGGTTTCGCACGGGACAGCATCGATATCGAGAGCTACGCCCGTGGCTTGGGCCGGCGCCGTCCCGATGTCGCCGTGACCATCCTGCGGTTGGCCAATCTGATCGGCCCCGGCATGGACACCGCGTTGGCGCGGTATCTGGCGGGTCCGGTGGTGCCGACCATGCTCGGGCGTGACGCCCGCCTGCAGCTGCTGCACGAGCAAGATGCGCTGGGTGCGCTCGAACGCGCCACCATGGCGGGAAAGGCGGGCACCTTCAACATCGCGGCCGACGGCATGATGATGATGTCGCAGGCAGTTCGGCGCTCCGGTCAGCTCGGCATTCCGGTGCCGTCGTTTGCGGTCGCTGCGATCGCGTCCTTCACCAAGGGCACGCGGTATACCGAGTTGAGCTCCGAGCAGCGCGACTGGCTGGCGTACGGGCGTGCCATGGACAACACGCGCATGAAGACAGAGCTCGGATACCAGCCCAAGTGGACGACCATCGGGGCCTTTGGTGATTACGTGCGGGGGCGCGGGATCACTCCAGTTATCGAGCCGGAGTGGGTACGCTCATTGGGAGATCGCGCGGTGGCACTCGCGCAGAGGATCAGTTCGTAAAAATAGGGTGGAGGTGAAGAGCATGGCTGGTGAGACAAAAGCGAAAGTTATTCAACTGCAGGCTAATTCGGAACGCCATGCTGCACGCGCTCGCCGGGCGGAGGCGCGTGCCGACGCCGGTCGGCGGCACCCGTCATCGTTGACCAACGACGCCCCGGCTGGAGATTCCGCGGACACCGCTGCTGTGATCCATGACCTCAACGAGATTCGCGCGGCACAGGGCAACGCGCCCGTTGGCGACGAGGAGTCGTTGACGGCGCTCGCGGCCAACATTGCGGCCGTCGCCGAGTTCATTCGCCGACGCGTCGGTGGCGACTACAACGTTGACGATTTCGGCTTCGACGAGCACCTCAACGAATCGCTGCTACTTCCTTTGCTGAGACCATTGTTCAACCGATGGTTCAGGGTGGACGTGACCGGCGTGGAGAACATCCCCGCCACCGGTGGAGCCCTGGTTGTGGCTAACCATGCGGGTGTGCTGCCGCTTGACGGCCTGATGCTGTCGGTCGCGGTGCACGACCGCTGCCCCGGCAACCGGACGCTGCGTAACCTGGCCGCCGACATGGTGTTCGACGCGCCATTCTTGGGGCAGCTGGCGCGCAAGGCGGGGCACACGCTGGCCTGCACGGCCGATGCGCACCGGCTACTGTCCGCGGGCGAGCTGACCGCGGTGTTCCCCGAGGGGTACAAGGGCCTGGGCAAGCCGTTCAAGGATCGCTACAAGCTGCAACGGTTCGGTCGCGGGGGATTCGTGGCGGCGGCTATCCGGACCGGGGCGCCGATCATTCCGTGCTCGATCGTCGGGTCCGAGGAGATCTACCCGATGATCGCCGACCTGAAGGTGATCGCCCGACTGTTCGGGCTGCCGTACTTCCCGGTGACTCCGCTCTTCCCGGCGGCCGGTCCTGTTGGCCTGGTGCCGCTGCCGTCCAAGTGGCATATCGAGTTCGGCACGCCGATCCCGACCGAGGGATACGACGATGCCGCCGCCGACGACCCGATGGTGACCTTCGAAGTCACCGACCAGGTGCGCGAGACCATTCAGCAGACGCTGTACCGGTTGCTTGCCGGTCGGCGCAACATGTTCTTCGGCTAGACATCTGCCGCTTCTCTCTGCGCCGACACGCCGTGTCGTGGCGTTTTCGTATCGCACGTTGTCACCATAAGGCGGAGTGTCGGTGAGATTCTGTGGGCCGCCGCGACCTCGAAGTTGCTTGGGGGAGGCGTAGGTTCGGCTGGTGATCACCAACCGGGTTACCGAACTGCTGGGTATCGAGCGGCCGATCGTGCAGGCCCCGATGGGCTGGATAGCGCGTTCGCAGCTGGCGAGCGCGGTGTGCGACGCGGGCGGGCTCGGCATCATCGAAACCAGTTCCGGCGAGCTCGATGCCATCAAGCACGAGATCCGCATCATGCGTGAGCTCACCGAGAAGCCGTTCGGTGTCAACATCGCGCAGGCCTTCGTGCGGGACCCGTCTACCGCGCAGTTCGTGGTTGATCAGGGCGTGAAATTCGTGACGACCAGCGCCGGCGATCCGAACAAGTACACCCGCTTTCTGAAAGACCATGGGCTCACCGTGTTTCATGTCGTCCCCACACTGGCGGCGGCGCTCAAGGCCGTCGATGCCGGAGTTGACGGGCTGGTGGTGGAGGGCGTCGAGGGTGGCGGGTTCAAGGATCCGAAAGGTGCGTCCACCATGGTGCTGTTGCCCTTGGTGCGCTCACAGGTCGATGTTCCGATCATCGCCGCGGGCGGCATCTGCGACGGTGCGTCCATGGCCGCGGCCTTCGCGCTCGGCGCCGAGGGCGTGCAGATGGGCACCAGGATGATGTCGGCCGCGGAGTCGCCCATCCATGGAAACTGGAAGGCCGCGGTTGTCGCGGCGCGCGAGACCGACACCGTGCTGCTCAATCGGCTCACCAAGCCGGGTCTGCGTGCTTTGCGCAGCGAGCGCACCGAGGAGATGGAACGTCGAGATCTGGTGTCGCTCCTGGACACCGGAAATCCGATGGACCTCTATTTCGGAGGCAACATGGACACCTTCGTGCCGATGAGCGGTCAAGTCGCCGGCCGCATCGGTGGTGTCGAATCGGTCAAGGACATTCTGGACGCCACCATGGACGAGTTCGCCGCGGTGATCGGCAAGCTCGCCGCCCAGTACGGCTAGGGGTTGCGGCCCCACCGTGAGTTGTCGTCACGCTCGTGTAATCGCCGCAGGTCCTGGCGGCGCGCACCCCGGGGGGAACCTCCCGGCGCAGCAAAGAGTCGATGAGGCGGTAGCGGGTGATCGTCGGCGTTTCCTCATGGCGTCCGAAAATCGTGCTGTAACGATCCTTGTGCTGTGTCGATAGACTGCGCGTAATCTTTGCCTATCATCCATTCAATAGGCATCATGTTACTAGACCGCTACCTTGAATGAAGGATCTCCATCGTGACCGCACCTTCGCTGGAAGGCAAGTACCTGCCCGCCGTCCATCAGCGGATTAGCAGCGATTTTCCTCCAGCACCCCTGTTTTTCGGGGGCGCCATCGCCCTCTTCATCGTCGTTGCCACACTTGCGGGTATCCATGACGGTAGGAACCCTCGGTACTCGCAGGCGGTGCTGATTCCCGATGTTGCTCCTTCGGCGGTCGGCGGCCCCGGTGGCGCGGCCGCGGAGGTGCGGTCGGGTCCATTAGCCATGATGGTGACGGAGGTCACGGCGACAGCTACCGCTGGCGATTCCGGGGTACCGCAGGCTGCCCCGGGGCGCCATCTTGTGGTGGGGGTGCGCGTCGTCAATGACGGTGCGGATGCCGAGCGATTCGAGCCGGCGATTCAGCAACTTGTCGCAGGAGACCAGGTGCTCGGTGCGGACCAAGACGCCTCGCAGCCGATGCTCGGCGCGGACCTCGGCCCGGGCGAGAGCGTCGTCGCATCCATCACGTTCGATGTTCCCGACGGGGTCGAGCCCTCCGCGATCCTCTTGCGTGACTCGCCGACGGCCGCCGGAACCCAGGTGAGTCTGTCTCAGGACTGAATCACCGGCGGACGGCACCGGCAGCGTGGTCGTCGAGTACGTCGCCGGTACCGGAGCGACGGCTAGGGGTTGCAGCCGCTCGCGCTGACCCAGCGCCCGTTGTATCCCACGCAGGCGTGAACGTTCGGTGGGGGCGGCGGAGGCGGGGGATCGTCCGGCAGGGGCGCGTAGTCCTCGGGCGGGGGCGCGTATCGCTGCACGGTGTCGGCGATGTTGGCGCAACCGCTCACCGAGATCCGGCGTCCTCCACCCACACAGACGTCGGCGTTGGCCGCCGGTTGCGCAATCGGCAGTAGACCGGCGAACGCCACCGCGACGGTCGCCAGTACCGTCATACGCCTCATGGCTGGCGCTCCTGCGGAAGCTGGCAGCGCTCGCGGAAGTCCACGACCGGCTGCCGGATGGCGCGTAGGTCGTTCTCGGCGTCGGGGTTGGTGCCGAAGTAAGCCTTCACGGCGGTCTGTATCTCGCTGTGCGGCTTGCCTGCCTGGCTGGTGAAGAAGTCGTTGACATCTGGATGGGTGAACAGATAGCTCGACGTGGAGGCGGCGACGCCCGCCGAGACCCCGGCCAGATCGGCCGCCGTGCAGTTCGGCGGGCGGTCCGGCTCGGCGTTCGCCGCTGCTGCGGTGAAGAGTGCAGCAGCGCCCAGGGCCGTAAACAGACTTGTGGCAATCAGTTTCATGGACAGCTCCTTACGGGACTCGTTGTACAGCGGGCGGTTTCCACGTGCCGTCGATGATCGAGGGCGGGGTCTCCTTGGGCCAATACAGCCGAAGCATCAGGTTGAACTTCCCGGCGGGTGCGGGTAGCCAATTCGCTTCTTTCTCGGGCCCCGGGTTCTCGTGTTGCAGGTACAGGTCCACCGACCCGTCGGTGTTCGTGGTGAAGGTGTTGCGTTGGCTCAGGGTGTAGCGGTTCAGTGGGTTGTCGACGAAGAACATTCCCGCGTCGTACATCGTCAGGGACCAGAAGCCCTCAGCAGGGGGGAACTGCCCCTTGTCGAAGTGCAGGACGTACGCGTTGGAGCCGTCGTACGGTTTCCCGGTGCTGTCGACCTCGGAGGTCGGGTATACGGCGTCTTGGGGTCGGTTGGCGCCCAAGCCGATTGCCGTGATCGTCGCACGCTGTAGATAGTCTGTGCCGTACAAACCGGTCTTCGTGGTGAACACCCATCCATTGATGTTCGCGCCGGCGTCCTTGAAGTGCGCCATGATCTTGTCGAACGCTTCTTTGGGTACCGACTGCAGGGCGTTGACGGTGTCGGCACCGAGCTTGTCGATGTCGAAGGGCTTTCCGGCCTCGACACCGATCTTGGCCATTTTCTCCACCATCGGCTTATCGGCCTCGGCGGGCGGGTTGTCCTTCAGCAGGGTGGCCAGCAGATCGAAGTATGCCTTGGTGCTCAGATTGTTGACCTGTTCGCGGACGGGCGTTTTCATGTCGATGCCCGGATCCACCGTGCCGGCGGGCGGGGTGTACGGCGTGCCGTACGAACTCAGTGGCACCAACGAGATCTCGTCCTGCAACGCGTGTACGGCCGCGTAATCCTCGGGGGTGCCGGTGCAGTAGATCCGGCCTAGCAGCCACACGATGGCCGTAGGGGACTTGTACTCGGTGACCCCTTGGGGCAGGGTGCCTTTCCAGCCCGGGCCGGTGATGGCGTAGGTCTGCGGCCCGGTGCCTGTCGTACGCTTTCCGGGTACTTCGAAGACGTTGGTGAACCCGTCCAACATAGGGAACAGGTAGTACCGGCCGTTCGCCTCCGGCAGGCTCAGAATCCACGGTTCCTTGCCCACGTCGACGAACGCGTTGGTGTACAGGGTATCGGCATTGGGGGCGGTGACGTCACGGAACGCGGCATTGGGATACTCGCGCATCCGCATGAGTTGTCCCATTGGAGCGCGCGGAGATTGGGGTTTTTCCACGTTGGTCATCACGCGGCGGGTCATCTCCATGGTGACCAGGGGATAACCGTAGATGTAGGCGTCCATGGCGATGGACTTCGCTTCATCGGCGGAAAGTTTCTGGGAATCAGACTCTTTCGAACAGCTGGTGAGTCCGGTAGCCAATGCGACGGTGCTCATCACGACCAAGAATTTGGTCCACTGCGTACACCAAACCTTCACGCGCGCCCACCCTTTCCTGTTGCGGCGATAAGTCGCCGAACGTTGATCGTGCAGCATGCCCCACCTGCTTGTCTTGACAATAGAAGACAAATATTTGACAGTTTGGGACGTGGCGGTGATCCGGGGTTCGGCGCTCACCAACTATCACCAACTGGTGGCCGAGCTCGGCGGTGATGGCAGCAAACTGCTTGCCGCAGCCCGGGTTTCGCCGGCCGATGCGGGCTCGTACGAGCGGTTTATCTCGCTGCCCAACGGTGCCCGCGCACTGGAGGACACTGCGACCGCCCTGAACGCACCCGACTTCGGCCGGCAACTGGCCCGGCGACAGGGCATCGAGATCCTGGGGCCGGTCGGTTTGGCGGCACGCACGGCGGCAACGGTTGCCGACGCCTTCGCGATTCTTGAAAAGTTCATGGGCGCATACTGTCCGGCGATCGGCGCCCGGATGATGGGCCACCCCGATCCCGCGCTGTGCCGGTTCGAGTTCGAGTATCTACTCGCACCTGCGCCTCCGCAGGCGCAGGCCGTTGAGCTGTCCCTGGGTGTCACGCTGCGGGTGCTGCATCACTTCCTGGGCACCGGCTATCGACCGGTTTCCGTGCACCTCCCGCATCAGGCACTCACCGCGGTATCGGCCTATCGGCACTATTTCGGGTGTCCGCCGTTCTTCTGTGAACCCGTTGGTGGGTTCACATTGCGCGCCACCGACATGCAGAAATCCTTGCCCAAGGATCACCTTGCCCACCAGACCGCCGTCGACTATCTGACCGGCACCCACGTGAATCGCAAGCCCGATTCCAGTCAGTTGGCCCGGCTGCTCATCCGCCAGCTGCTTCCCACCGGGGCGATCGGATTGGGGGACATCGCATTACACCTCGGAGTGCACCCGAAGGCGCTGCAACGGCGACTCGGCGCCGAGGGCACCACCTTCGGTGAACTGGTGGACCAGACCCGTCGCGAAGCGGCAGAGCGACTGCTGTCCGATACCGATCTGAGCCTGGACCACCTGAGCCGGCAGCTGGGCTACGCCGAGCAGAGCGTGTTCACCCGAAGTTGCAAGCGCTGGTTCGGAGTCACCCCGAGCGCTTACCGGCTGAGCAGGAGAGATGTCTAGCTCTTGCGATGTGAGGCGATGTTCGCGGCCATGGCGGCTGCATCGCGTTCGTGTCCCTCGGCCTCACCGATCATGGTCACGATGCTGGTGGCGACGGGCTCACCGTTCTCGTCGGTGACCTCGGCGCGCACTTCGGCGGTCACCATGCCGTGCGACTCGAGCACGCTGTCCAGGTAGCTGTCGAAGTACAGCCGGTCGCCTGCCTTGATCGGGCGGTGGAACTTGAGCTTCTGGTCGCGGTGCAGCACCCGCGCCACGTTGATGGGCAGGTCCATCTCGGTGAAAATCTTGTGCTGGACGCGCCGGCCTGCGACGGCCAGGAAGGTGATGGGCGCGACGACGCCGGAGTTCACCTCGCACTCGTCTTTGATGGCGCTCGCGAACTCACGCATCTTCTCGCGGCCGACCTCGAAATAATCGGGGTAGCGGTAGTGCGTTCCGACGATGTCTTGGCGGATGGCCATGCATTAACCCATTTCGCTGCAGGTCAGTGACGAATCTAGGACAGTTCGAGCGGCGCTGAGCCTATCAGCAGCGGTAATGGCGGCACTCACTTCTCGCGGCGGGCCAGTGCCGCCGCCAACGCCCCACCGGCAGCACCGAGCAGCACGGCCGACGGCACCCCGATACGGGCCGCCTTGCGGGCGGTGCGAAAGTCGCGGACCTCCCACCCACGACGCCGGGCCACATCCCGCAGCTCCGCGTCGGGATTGATGGCCACGGCGGTGCCGACCAGCGACAGCATCGGCACGTCGTTGACACTGTCGCTGTACGCGGTGCAGCGCTTGAGGTTCAGGCCGTTGCGGATGGCCAGGTTGCGCACGGCCCGCGCCTTGCCGGGCCCGTGCAGGATGTCGCCGACCAGGCGTCCGGTGAAGACGCCGTCCACCGACTCGGCAACGGTGCCCAGCGCTCCGGTGAGGCCCAGCCGCCGGGCGATGGTCTCCGCCAATTCCTTGGGTGTGGCCGTGACGAGCCACACCTGTTGGCCGGCATCGAGGTGCATCTGCGTCAGTGCCCGAGTGCCGGGCCAGATCTTGTCGGCGATCGTCTCGTCGTAGATCTCTTCGCTGAGGGTGACGAGCTCGTCGACGCTGCGGCCCTCGATGAACGAGAGCGCCTTCTGCCGCCCCGCCGCCACATCGTCGGAGTTCTCCCGGCCGGTCAACCGGAACTTCGCCTGCGCCCAGATGAACTGGAGCATGTCCGAGTACTGGAAGTAGTCGCGCTGCGCCAAGCCACGTCCGAAGTGAACAAGTGAGGAGCCGTGCACCAGGGTGTTGTCGACATCGAAGAACGCGGCCGCCGTCAGGTCGGCGGGCGGCGGTCCCGGCGTCTCGTCGACCGCGGCGGCGTCGGCCTCGGCGAAGGAAGCAGCCCGCGCGACGTCTTCGGCGAACGCCTCGGCGAGGAGTTGATCCTCCGTCGAGCCCTCGGCAGGGGGTTCGCCGTTGATCTGGGGGCTGGTCATGAATGGTTACCCGCCCTTCCTGTGCGCCGCGTGCGGATGCCGCTCAACCCTACTGAGGGTGGCGGGAACTCGGGGGACCCGGTGGCAGAATTGGCGTATGACGTCGCTAACGCTGCTGACCCGCGCCGGGTGCTCCGCGTGCGATCGCGCGCAGCGCGAGTTGGCGGCCCTGGCCGACGAGTTCGGGGTCGGCCTCACGGTCACCGATGTCGATGAGGCCGCGATCACAGATTCCTCGTTGCGGGCGGAGTTCGGTGACCGACTTCCGGTGGTCCTGCTGGACGGTCAGGAGCACAGCTACTGGGAAGTGGACGAGCCTCGGCTGCGGGCGGACCTGAAACGTGACCGATAACAGGCTGTTTGGATTTTGCCCAGTGGCCATTTTGGGGCTACCGTGCATGAAGTTCGAGCCTCACCAAAAGCAAGGGAGCTGGACAGTGATGAGCCGCTTGCGCGAAGAGCGTCAGCCCCTGAGATGTCAGCGGAGTGACCTGCGGTGAGTGTCCTGCTGTTCGGAGCCTCGCACCGTAGCGCGCCTGTGCCGGTGCTGGAGAAGCTGGCGATTGGCGAGGCCGATCAGCCCAAGATCATCGAACACATTCTGCAATCGCCCCTGGTCACCGAGGTCATGGTGCTCTCGACCTGCAACCGGGTCGAGGTATATGCCGTGGTCGAGGCCTTTCACGGCGGCCTGACCGTCATCGGGGAGGCCATCGCCCGGCATGCCGGGATGGGCATGAACGAGCTCACCAAATACGCCTACGTGCGGTACAGCGAGGCCGCCGTCGAGCACCTGTTCGCGGTGGCCAGCGGCCTGGATTCGATGGTGGTCGGTGAACAGCAGGTGTTGGGCCAGGTGCGCAACGCCTACGCCACCGCCGAATCACATCAGGCGGTCGGCCGGGTGCTGCACGAGCTGTCCCAGAGCGCGCTGCGCGTGGGTAAGCGCGTGCATTCGGAGACCGGTATCGACGCGGCCGGAGCCTCGGTGGTGTCGGTGGCCCTGGACTTGGCCGACGGCAAGCTCGACGGGCTTCCCGGACGCACGGCAGCCGTCGTCGGTGCCGGTTCGATGGGCTCGTTGGCCACCGCACAGCTGATCCGCGCCGGTATCGACAACCTGTGGGTCGTCAACCGCAGCGCCGAGCGTGCGCAGCGGCTTGCCGCGACCGCGCGCGAGGCCGGCGTGAACGCGCAGGCGATCACCCTGGACAACATGGACCAAGCGCTGGCCCAGGCCGACGTGGTGGTGTCCTGTACCGGTGCGGTTCGACCGGTGATCTCCCTGGCCGATGTGCACCGCGCCCTGGGCGGTGGCCGTCAGCTGGTCTTCTGCGATCTGGGCATGCCCCGTGACGTCGATCCCACGGTGGCCGGCCTGCCGGGCGTGGTCGTGGTGGACATGGAGCGCATCCAGCGCGAGCCCACCGCACGTGCGGCGGCCAACGACGCGGGCGCGGCACGGCAGATCGTCAACGACGAGGTAGCCCGGTACCTGACCGGCGAGCGGATGGCCGAGGTCACGCCGACGGTCACCGCGCTGCGTCAGCGGGCTGCCGAGGTGGTGGAGGCCGAGCTGCTGCGTCTGGATGGGCGCCTGCCGAGTCTGGCGGGAGCCGAGCGAGACGAGGTCGCCAAGACCGTTCGCCGCGTCGTCGACAAGCTGTTGCACGCCCCCACGGTGCGGGTGAAGCAACTGGCCTCGGCGCCCGGTGGTGACAGCTATGCCGAGGCACTACGCGAGTTGTTCGAGCTCGATCCGCACACCGTCGAGGCGGTGGCCACGGCCGGTGAATTACCGCTCGCCACAAAGGAATTACACGAATAGGGCGTCGTGGTTGATGTTCTTCGCCGAGAGGCTTGTCCGACCGTGACCGTCATCGCCCGAGAGGCTCATTCATGATCCGAATTGGTACCCGCGGCAGCCTGTTGGCGACGACTCAGGCCGGGGTGATTCGGGACGCGCTTCGCGCGAAAGGGCACGAGGCAGAGCTGGTAATCGTGACGACCGCCGGCGACCAGTCGGCAGCACCTGTCGAGCAAATCGGAGTGGGGGTCTTCACGGCTGCTCTTCGTGAGGCCATCGCCGACGATGTCGTCGATGTTGCCGTGCACTCGTACAAGGATTTGCCGACGGCGGCCGACCCCCGGTTCGTCATACCCGCCATTCCGCCACGTGAAGACTATCGCGATGCTCTGGTGGCTCGTGACGGATTGGTGCTAGGGGAGTTGCCCGCGGGTTCCGTCATCGGTACCTCGTCTCCGCGACGGGCGGCACAGCTTAGAGCACTGGGTCTCGGTTTGGAAATTCGCCCCCTAAGAGGCAACCTGGATACCAGGTTGAGCAGGGTCTCCAACGGTGATCTTGATGCTGTGGTAGTCGCCCGGGCGGGTTTGGCCCGTATCGGACGTCTGGACCGCATCACCGAGACACTGGAACCGGTGCAGATGTTGCCCGCACCGGCTCAAGGAGCGCTGGCGGTGGAGTGCCGCAGTGAGGCCACCGATCTGGTGGCTGTGCTGGCGGAACTCGATCACACCGACACGCGCGCCGCGGTGACTGCCGAAAGGGCTCTGCTTGCCGAGCTGGAGGCGGGCTGTACCGCACCGGTCGGCGCGATCGCCGAGGTGGTCGAGTCGATCGATGAGGAAGGCCGCGTCTTCGACGAACTGTCGTTGCGCGGATGTGCGGCGGCGCTGGACGGATCTGACGTGATTCGGGCCTCTGGGATCGGCACCCCCGATCGGGCCGCGGAGCTTGGGCTCGCGGTCGCGAGGGAGCTGCTCGATCTCGGTGCGCGAGCACTGATGACAGCTGAATAGGCGGCGCAAACCGCCGATATGGGAGGCAGTAGTGACCCGAGGGCGCAAGAAGCCAGGGCGCATCCTGTTCGTTGGTTCCGGTCCGGGAGACCCCGGTCTGTTGACGGTCCGGGCGCGCGCGGTGCTCACAGGTGCCACGGTCGCGTTCACCGATCCCGACGTGCCGCAGGCGGTGCTTGACCTCGTCGGATCCGCGGTCGAGATTCCCGCGCCCGTCAAACCCGTGACCGGTGACGATGCGCCCGCTTCGGGTGACAGCCAGGTCGCCGCCGAGCCGCCGCTGACCATCGACATCCGCCCGGCGCTGGGCGATCCTGCCGATGTCGCCAAGACTCTGGTCGCCGAGGCCCGCAACGGTGTGGACGTCGTGCGCCTGGTCGCCGGCGATCCGCTCTCGATCGATTCCGTGCTCGCCGAGGTTCACGCGGTCACGCGGACCCAGGTGGCCTTCGAGATCCTGCCCGGTCTGTCGTCGAGCACCGCGGTGCCCGCCTACGCCGGCCTGCCTCCGGGCTCCGCGCACACCGTCGCCGATGTGCGCGGTGACGTGGATTGGGCGGCGCTGGCCGCCGCTCCCGGCCCGCTGATCCTGCATGCCACTCCGACGCATGTGCCCGATGCCGCCAAGGCGCTCATCGAGCATGGTCTGGCCGACCAGACCCTGGTGGCGGTTACCGCGCAGGGCACCACCTGCGCGCAGCGCACCGCGGAGACCACGCTGGGGTCGCTCATCGACGGCGTTCCGGTGGATGCCAATGACCCGCACGGCCCGATGACCGGTGCCCTGGTGTTGACGATCGGCCGCGTGGTCGGTGGCCGCTCCAAGCTGAATTGGTGGGAGAGCCGCGCGCTGTACGGCTGGACCGTGCTGGTGCCGCGCACCAAGGATCAGGCCGGCGAGATGAGCGAGAAGCTGGTCGGATACGGAGCTCTGCCGGTCGAGGTGCCCACCATCGCCGTGGAACCGCCGCGCAGCCCCGCCCAAATGGAAAGGGCCGTCAAGGGTCTGGTCGATGGCCGGTACCAGTGGGTGGTCTTCACCTCCACCAACGCGGTGCGTGCGGTGTGGGAGAAGTTCGCCGAGTTCGGCCTGGACGCCCGCGCCTTCTCCGGTGTGAAGATCGCATGCGTGGGACAGGCCACCGCCGACAAGGTGCGCGCCTTCGGTATCAATCCCGAGCTGGTGCCCGAAGGAGAGCAGTCTTCGCTGGGCTTGCTGGACGAATTCCCGCCCTATGACGACGTTTTCGATCCGGTGAACCGGGTGCTGCTGCCTCGTGCCGACATCGCGACCGAGACTCTCGCCGAGGGCCTGCGTGAGCGTGGCTGGGAAATAGACGACGTGACCGCCTACCGCACCGTGCGTGCGGCACCGCCGGCCGCGCAGACCCGCGAGATGATCAAGACCGGTGGCTTCGACGCCGTGTGCTTCACCTCGAGCTCGACGGTTCGCAACCTGGTGGGTATCGCCGGTAAGCCGCATGCACGCACCATCGTGGCCTGCATCGGACCGAAGACCGCCGAGACCGCGATCGAATTCGGGCTGCGGGTGGACGTCCAGCCGGAGACCGCGGCCGTCGGACCGCTGGTCGAGGCGCTCGCCGAGCACGCCGCCAGGCTGCGTACCGAGGGCGCGCTGCCACCGCCGCGTAAGAAGAGTCGACGGAGATAGCGGAGGCCTTTACTGTGCCTTTTCCAAGCCAGCGGCCCCGCCGGCTCAGGACCACCCCGGCCATCCGCCGGTTGGTGGCCGAGACCACGCTGGCGCCACGACAATTGGTGCTGCCGATGTTCGTGGCGGACGGGATATCGGAGCCCAAGCCGATTTCTTCGCTGCCCGGCGTGGTGCAGCACAGCGTCGAATCCCTGCGTAGGGCCGCCGAGGACGCGGTGAAGGCCGGTGTGGGTGGTCTGATGCTGTTCGGCGTGCCGCAGGAGAAGGACAAGGACGCAACCGGAAGTGCCGGCCTGGCGCCCGAGGGCATCCTCAACCGCGCGTTGTCGACGCTGTCGGCAGATCTCGGTGATGCCACGGTGCTGATGGCCGATACCTGCCTCGACGAGTTCACCGATCACGGTCACTGCGGGGTGCTGGATGCCTCCGGCCGGGTGGACAACGACGCGACGCTCACGCGGTACGTGGACATGGCCGTGGCGCAGGCGAATTCGGGGGCCCATGTGGTGGGGCCCAGCGGCATGATGGACGGCCAGGTGGCGGCCATCCGCGACGGACTGGACGCTGCCGGGCATACCGATGTGATCATCCTGGCGTATGCGGCCAAGTACGCCTCGGCGTTCTATGGTCCGTTCCGCGAGGCGGTGGGCTCCTCACTGCGCGGCGATCGTCGCACCTATCAGCAGGACGTCGCCAACGGTCGGGAAGCCTTGCGTGAGGCAGAACTTGACGTCGAGGAGGGCGCCGACATCGTCATGGTGAAACCGGCGATGGCCTACCTCGATGTGCTGCGGCGGGTCGCCGATGTGTCGCCGGTGCCGGTAGCGGCATATCAGGTCTCGGGCGAGTACGCGATGATTTGTGCTGCGGCACAGAATAATTGGATCGACTTGCAGGCCATGGCGTTGGAGACGCTGACCTCCATCAGGCGCGCGGGGGCCGACATCGTGCTGACCTACTGGGCCGCGGATGCGGCGGGCTGGCTCGCCGGTTAGGCCTACCGAGCCGCGTCTAGCTGCGATTTTGTCCACTTCGTCCGCGGATGATCAAGCTGGCGGAGCACGGTCGTGCGGTTCTCCACTACCGTGGTCGAGTGATGTATCCCGATCCGCACCATCCCGGCGGATTGGCTGGACAACCTCCGAGCGGTCCGGCCAAGCCGCGGCCCGACGACATCGACACCGGCTGTTGGCTCTGGCTGGCCTCGCTCCCGCTGATGATCGTGAGCTATTTCGCCGCCAATGTCGGCCAATGGCAGCAGGACCCGGAGGTGCGCAAGGCGGCTCCACTGTGGACGGTGTACGCCTTCAACGGGTTCATCGTCGTGGTGGTTGGAGCGCTCGTCGTCACCGGGATATTCCTGATGCGCGCCGGGTATCGGCTGGCCCGGACCTTCCTGACCGGTGGCGCGGTGGGGTCGGTGGTGTTCACCGCGACGCGGCTGATCGACCTGGAGGGCGTTCCGGCGATTGTGCAGGCGCTCTCGGGTATCACCGCGTCCGTCCTGATCTGTGGCGGCCTGTTCCTACTGCATCGCGAGGACTCCACCGCGTACCTGACGAGGCAGCGCTAGCGCCCCGATACGCTGCCCGAATGACGAAGGCGCCCGAATGACTCCCGAACAACCGCGCCCGCGCATTGTCGATGTGGCGTTCTGGTTCTGGGTGGTCGCGGCAGCGGCCCTCTTCCTCAACGGAGTGGCCGGAGTGACCCAGCGTTATGACGCGGTGCGAGCCGCCGCGAAGCCTGAGCTGAGCGACGAGTACGTACGAAATCTCGTCACCTACTTCCGGGCGTGGGGTGTGCTGTGCATCCTGTTGGCCGTCGGCATCGCCTTTCTGGCGCGGCGCACCCGGCAGGGAGACAAGCGCTATCGCCGGGCGTTGATCGCGCTGTCGTTGGTCTCGGTCCTCGGTGCCATCGCCATGGCAACCTCCGGTTCGGTGGGGCCGCTGCTGCTCATCGCGGCGTTGGCGCTGATCGTGGCCAATGTGCTGGTCATCAGGCCCTCCGCGCAGGACTGGTTCGACGGGGGCGACCATGGCTGACGTGCCGAACGGTGAACCGCGCCTGTTCTACGAGCCCGGTGGTCGATGGCGGTGGCTGCTACTCGGTCCGCTCGCCGGGCTGATCATGTTCGGCCTGCAGGTATGGGGCAAGGGGGGTTACAGCCTGGTCATGCCGCTGATCACCGCGGCCATCGTCGCGTTCTTCATATCGCTGCAGATATACGCCGCGCGGGTGCACGCCACCGTGGAGCTGACGCCCACCGAGCTCCGTCAGGGCGGCGAGACCCTGGCGGTCAGCCAGATCAAGTGGCTGTATCCCGAGGACGACCGCCACGTGTGGGAGGAGTCTCGTCCGCTGGGTGAGCTGACGGGTGTGCCCAAGGGGCGTAAACCCGTCGGTCTGCGGCTGACGGGAGGGCGTCGGGCGCAGGCATGGGCCAAGAAGCACCAGGAGCTGCGGACGGCGCTCGCGACGTTGGTGCCCGCACCGCCGGCAGGCATGGATCTGGGGGAGGATCCGGAAATCGATATCGAGAGTGAGCAGTGGTGAAGTTCGGGAAACGAGTAGCGGTGGATCTGGCCGTCGCGGCGGTGGCGGCCGCGCTCGCCGTCTGGGCGGCGGTGGCGGCCCGCGTGCCCACCGAGGTCGCGCCGGTCGCGAAGGGGGAGCCCACGCTGTACTTCACCGCGCTGGACGGTGCCTGCGTGGCCCGGGCGCTCGCGCTCACCGCGGTGGCCGGCGTATTCCTGGTCATGGCGATATCACGCGGTGTCCGGGCACGGCGCGAGGCAGGCCAGGCGATTCATAGCTCATTCTAATATCAGGATGCCTGATATTGACCTACGCTGGTGGCATGGCCGAAACCGTTGATATCGACCTGATGCCGCGCGCTGGATTCGGTGCTCGCCTATGGGATCGCAAGCTGCAGACCGACCGGCTGGAGTACCTGGACCGCGACGACGTTCCCGCCAAGAGACAGGCTGTCGTCGAGTCGCTTGACCTTCTCGGCGAGAAGAAGGGGCTGCACCGGTGGAATGCGCAGCAGGCGGCCTGCTTCCTGGTCGGCATCGATAGTCCGCGCGTGCTCGAGCTTGGCGCCGCGCACGGTGGCCTGTCCCGCGAACTGCTGAAGTTGCGCCCCGATGTCTCGGTCACGGTGACGGACATCGAGCCCTCTTCTGTCGCCGGTATCGCCGCGTCCGGCCTGGGTTCGGACTCCCGGGTGACCGTCCGCGCCATGGATGCGACGGCTATTGACGCTCCGGATGGGGCGTTCGATCTGGTGGTGTTCGCGCTGTCGTTTCACCATCTCCCGCCCTCGCTTGCCGCGAAGGTGTTCGCCGAGGGCACCCGGGTGGGGCGCACCCTCTTGATCATCGACCTGCTGCGCCTGCCAGCACCGCTGTTGGCGCCCTCGTACCTCCTGTCGGCGGCGGTGGGGTGGGCGCGTCCGGTGGCTCATGACGGCGCCATCAGTCAGTTGCGTGCCTATGGTCCGAAGGCGTTGCGTAGCCTTGCTGCCCATGCGGACCCGTCGATCGTCGTCGAACTCCGCGCCAGGGTTCAGCTGCCAATGCCGTTGCAGATCGTCGTGGCCAGGCGCGGTCTGTAGCGCAGGTCACCCTGTTATTTGGTACCCCCTAGGGGTATTGTTGGGGCATGGAGTTCACTGACACGGGCATGGAGACCACTGATCTGCGGCTGCATGGCATGACGTGTGCCTCGTGTGCGTCCCGTGTGGAGAAGGGGCTCAACAGACTCGAGGGTGTGACGGCGCGCGTGAACCTGGCACTGGAAAGCGCCCGCGTCGAGCACGACGGTTCGATCTCCGATGAGGATCTCGTCAAGGCCGTCGAATCGGTGGGCTACCAAGCCCAGGTGATCGGCGGGTCACAACATCGCGGCCAGCCGGCCCGCCACGAGCATGACGGTTCGGATCCGCAGGATCACATGAACCACGACGTGCCCGACGGTCAGCTCAAGGTGCGGCTCATCGGTTCGCTGCTCCTGGCAATTCCGGTGGTGGCCATCTCGATGGTGATGCCTTGGCATTTCACCGGTTGGGAGATCGTCGTCGCGGCGTTGACCACACCCATCCTGGTGTGGGGCGGCTACCCGTTCCATCGTGCCGCTCTCGTCAACGCACGCCACGGGGCTTCGACGATGGACACCCTCGTCTCTCTGGGCACCATCGCCGCATACGTGTGGTCGCTGTGGGTGCTGTTTGCCAGCGCCGGGCACACCCATGGGGACGTCCACGTCTACTTTGAGGTGGTCGCGGCCGTCACCGTGTTCCTGTTGGCCGGGAGGTTCGCGGAGTCGCGCGCCAAGCGGTCCGCGGGCTCGGCGCTGCGCGCGCTGCTGTCCCTGGGCGCCAAGGACGTGGCGGTGTTGCGCGGTGGGCATGAGGCGCGAATCCCCGTGGACCAGCTGGTCGTGGGTGACGAATTCGTGGTGCGGCCGGGGGAGCGGATCGCTACCGACGGTGTGGTGGTCGACGGCCACTCGGCCTTGGACACCTCCACCATGACGGGTGAGTCCGTGCCTGTCGAGGTCGGCGCGGGAGACCCGGTGGTGGGCGGTTACGTCAACACCCATGGGCGGATCGTGGTGCGCGCGAACAAGGTGGGTGCCGATACGCAGCTGGCCCGAATGGCGCAGCTGGTGTCCGACGCGCAGACCGGCAAGGCCCAGGTGCAGCGACTCGCGGACCGGGTGTCATCGGTGTTCGTCCCCGTTGTGCTCGTCATCGCGGCATTCACGTTTGTCGCCTGGGTGGCCCAGGGCTACCCGCTCGCGTCGGGGTTCACCGCGGCCGTCGCCGTGCTGATCATCGCGTGCCCGTGTGCGCTGGGATTGGCAACGCCCACGGCGATCCTGGTGGGCACCGGGCGCGGTGCGCAGCTGGGTGTCTTGATCAAGGGGCCCGAGGTGCTGGAGAACGTCAAGGACATCGACACCGTGGTCCTCGACAAGACCGGCACCGTGACCACCGGCGCGATGAGCGTGGTGGCCGTGCGGCGCAGCATCGGCTCGGGCGTCGCGGACGCCGACGAGATCCTGCGCATCGCTGCCTCCGTAGAGGCGGCTTCGGAACATCCGGTTGCCAAGGCAATCGTGGAATCGGCGCGGGCGGCCGGGTTGACGCTGTCGCCGGTCACCGGCTTCCGCAACGAGCCGGGTATCGGCGTCACCGGCGTCGTGGACGGCCAAGAGGTTTCGATCGAGGCCATCCCCGGCAAGAACACCACCGCCGCGGTCGCCTGGGGCGGACTGCGCCGCGGCGAGGTCGAGGTGGCCGACACGGTGAAGCCGTCGAGCCGGCAGGCCATCGACGAGCTCAAGGTCATGGGCATCACCCCGGTACTGCTGACCGGCGACAACGCCGAGGTGGCCGCGCGCGTCGCCGAGGAAGTCGGTATCGCCGCGGGCGATGTCATCGCCGGTGTCAAACCCACGGAGAAGGCGGATGTCGTCAAGCGTCTGCAGGCCGAGGGCAAGAAGGTTGCCATGGTCGGCGACGGTGTCAATGACTCCGCCGCACTGGCCACCGCCGATATCGGGATGGCCATGGGTACCGGTACCGATGCCGCCATCGAGGCCAGCGACCTGACCCTGGTGCGTGGTGACCTCACCACCGTGCCGACGGCTCTGCGGCTATCGCGCAAGACACTTGGCACCATCAAGGCAAACCTGTTCTGGGCGTTCGCCTACAACACCGCCGCCATCCCATTGGCCGCGCTAGGTCTGCTCAACCCGATGATCGCGGGTGCGGCGATGGCGATGTCGTCGGTCTTCGTGGTGCTGAACAGCCTGCGGCTGAGGACCTTCCGCTAGCCTGCCGCCCCGTCGCGTCGACACGCCGTGCTGTGGCGGATTCGTATCGCACGTTGCCGCCATAAGACGGCGTGTCGCCGTCTAGAAGAGCAGGCGCCACAGGCCGATCAGGCCGACAGCGACGATCACCGCACGCAGCGCGCCGGGGGACAGCCTGCGCCCCCAGCGCGCACCGGCGAGCCCGCCGGCGAACGAGCCGACCGCGATGATCCCGGCCGCGGCCCAGCTCACCCGGTCGAACGCGACGATCGTATAGGCGAGGGCGGCAACGATATTGGTGATCATGGCCAGTACGTTCTTGGCCGCGTTCATCCGCTGCATGGACTCGGGCAGCAGTGCGCCCATCACCGCGATCTGCATGATGCCTTGGGCGGCAGTGAAGTACCCGCCGTAGATCCCGACGAGGAAGTTGCCTCCGGTGAGTGCGGCCATGCGGCCCGGCGGAACGTGGTCGGCGTCCAGGCCCTGGGCCTCGGAGCGCCGGCGTGCCCACGCCTGGATCTTCGGGCCGACCACCACGAGTACCAGCGCGAGGATCAACAGCACCGGCACGATGGTGACGAACGTCTTCTCGGGGAGATGCAGCAGCAGGAACGATCCGATGAGCGCGCCGACCAGCACCGCGGGTATCTGCCACTTGAGCCGGGACCATTGTCCGGACAGCTCGCGGCGATAGCCCCACACGCCGGTCATGCTGCCGACGGTCAGTCCGATGGCGTTGGACATGGTGGCGACCACGGGTGGATAGCCGAATGCGATGAGGGTGGGGAAGGTGATGAGGGTGCCCGATCCGGCGACCACGTTGATCGCGCCGGCGCCGAACGCGGCAAGCGCGATGAGAAACATCTCCTGCACCGGCACTCGTGCCAGCGTACGACCGTTAGCCAGTCGAACCAATTCCTGCTCTCAGTGAAACCCGCCACAGCGTGAGGCTCGACGTGGCGGTTCAGATGGGCAAAATGGTGGGCATGCGTGTGAGTCGATCCGCCGGTGTGGCGGCGCTGGTGTTGGCCATGTCTGTTTCCGGGTGCACCCAGAATCGGCCCACCGCCCCCGTAGCGTCCAACGCGCCGATCCCAACCTTCGATAATGCCCAGCTGAGCATGCGTTTTGCCGCGTGCACCGATCTCAACGGGTTCGTGAACGCCAAGTGGGTCGAGCAGGCCACCATCCCCGCGGACAAGTCCAGCTACGGCAGCTTCGACATGCTTTCCGACGAGTCGCGCAATGTTCAGCGCGAGATTGTCGAGGGCGCGGTCTCCGGGCTGGGCACCGCCGATCATGAGTCGGTCAACTACCAGGTGGGTCTGCTCTACCGCGCCGCCACCGATGACGCGAAACTGGACGCGGCCGGATACGACCCGATCCGCCCCACGCTCGCGGCGATCGATCAGATCACCACGCCCGAGGAACTGGTCGCATTCCTGGCCACCGACAGCGCCACCGGACAGCATCTGGTGTTCGGGTTCGAGGCCGGGGCCGACTATGCGAACGCCACCGAACAGATCGGCTATGCCAGGGCCGACGCACTGGGTATGCCTGCCAAGGACTACTACACCGATCCGAAGTACGCGGCGGTGTTCGACGCCTACCGCACCTACATCGCGTCGACGTTCGGCTTGATCGGCGCCGACCAAGCGGTGGCCAAGGCCCGCGCGGAGCAGGTGGCTGCACTCGAAACAGCCTTGGCTGCAGCGACATTGAGCCCGGTGCAGCGGCGCGATCCGGCCAACCAGTACAAGCTGGTCACCGTGGCGCAGGCCGACGCGGTGACTCCGCACTTCGAGTGGGGCGCCTATCTGAAGGCGCTGGGGGCTCCGCAGGCCCGGTCATTCTCGCTGGCCGAGACCGAGTTTTTCACGACATTCGATCGGTTGCTGACCACTACCGACCTGGACACCTGGAAGTCGTATCTGACCTTCCATGCCGTGCACAGGTCGGCCGAGGCGTTGTCGAAGGCCTTCCGCGACAACGCCTTCAAGTACAACTCGGCGCTCACCGGGACGACCGCCCAGAAGCAGCGCTGGGAGCAAGGACTGGAGAGCGTCAACGAACTGATAGGTCCGGCACTGGGGCAGCTGTACGTCGACCGAATGTTCAGTGATCGCGCCAAGCGCTCCGCCACCGAGATGGTGGGCAACGTGAAAGAGGCGCTGCGCAAGCGCATCGAGGCTGTCGACTGGATGAGTCCGCAGACCAAACTTGCCGCAAAGGGCAAGTGGGACAAGCTGATCCTCAAGGTGGGCTTCCCCGACAAGAATCGGGACTTTTCGAAACTGAAGCTGACGGGCGACAACTTCTACACCGACCGCGCGGCGGCACTGAAGTTCAACCACGACTTCGAGATGGCCAAGATCGGGCATCCCACCGACCGGTCGCTGTGGGGGATGACGCCACAGACGGTCAACGCTCAATACGACCCGACGGAAAACAGCATCACCATTCCCGCGGCGATCCTGCAGGCACCGTTCTATGACCCCAAGGGGGATCCGGCGTTCAACTACGGTGGCATCGGTGCGGTGATCGGGCACGAGTTCACGCACGCCTTCGATGACGAGGGCAGCCAGTTCGACGGGGAGGGCAACCGGGTCAATTGGTGGACCCCGAACGACCGTGAGGAATTCGAGAAGCGCGCCAACCGGCTGGTGGAGCAGTTCAACGCCTACGCGCCCATTCCCGGTCACCCCGAGCTGCATGTCGACGGCAAGCTCACCCTGGGCGAGAACATCGCCGATCTCGGGGGCGTCAACACCGCCTATGACGCGCTGGTCGCAGAGCTGGCCAAGAAGAGCGATGCGGACAAGGTGAGCGGCATCGTCGGGTTCAACGACAAGCAGCGGTTCTTCCTGAACTATGCCCGGATCTGGCGTGACAAGCAGCGTCCCGAGGCCGCGATCACGCAGTTGGCCAGCGATCCGCACTCCCCGCCGGCGCTGCGAATCAACGGTGTGGTGCCCAACGTCGCACCCTTTGCCGCCGAATTTGGTTGCCTGGCAGGTGATCCCATGGTGAACCCGCCGGACAAGTTCGTGAAGATCTGGTAAGCGCGCTCACTGCTCGCGGAATTAGGGGACTAGGAATAGGTCAGCAGCACGGCCTGCTCGAACGGCAGACGTCCGAAGGCGCGGCTTTTCACCAGCGCCGCGGCCTCGTCGCGGCTGACCACCCGCGGGTTGATCACGTCGTGCGTCTTGCCCCCGCGCACCACCTTCCCACCTCCGGCAGCCTGCAGGTTCTTGAGCCAGTCCCGGTCGGGGCCGTAGGTGAGCAAGATGGCCACGCCGTCGGGCGTCTTGAAAGCCGTGACCGGTGTCCGGAACTCCTTGCCGGACTTGCGGCCCTTGTGCTCGATGATCGCGAAGCTCGGGGCCCAGCCGGCCCATAAGCGCTGGACGGGGTTGGTGACGTACCGGTTGAAGCGCGCTAGCGATTGCGGCAGTTGCATACCACCATCAAACTGTGATCCATGGCATACCTCAAGCCCCCGTGGTTCGTGAAAAACGTCTTCAACAAGGTGGCGATGGTTGCCAATATCGGCGAGACGCTCACGATCACCAAGCGGGTCAGTGGGGAGCCGCAGCAGATCCCGGTGGCCACGGTGGATGTCGACGGCATCAAGTACCTGGTGTCGACCCGCGGCGAGAGTCAATGGGTCAAGAACATCAGGGCCAACCCGCAGGTCACGCTCACCGTCAAGGGCGCTACCACGGCATACACAGCCACCGAGATTCCGGTGGCCGACCGCGCCCCGATCATCGCCGCCTACAAACCCAAGGCGGGGAAGGTGGTCGACGGCTACTTCGCCCAGCTCCCCGACGACGCCGATCACCCCACCTTCGCGCTCAGACCTGCCTGATCCACTACACCCTGTAGTGGACGATTTGGCGCCAGCTGAGACACTGGATGCCGTGTCTGATGCTCTTCGCGCAAGCGGCTCATCGCTGCCCGACGTGACGCCCAACTCCGCACGTCTGTTCGCCGACGCCTCAGTCGTCATCCCAGGAGGAGTGAACTCGCCGGTGCGTGCCTTCGCCGCGGTGGGTGGCGTCCCGCGATTCATCAAATCCGGCGCCGGATGCTGGCTCACCGACGTCGACGACAACAGGTATGTGGACCTGGTCTGCTCCTGGGGGCCACTGATCCTCGGCCACGCTCATCCCGCGGTGGTGGAGGCTGTGCAGCGCGCCGCCAAGGACGGGCTTTCGTACGGTGCCCCCGTCGAGGGCGAGATCGATCTCGCGTGCGAGATCGTGGACCGAGTGCAGCCGGTCCAGAAGGTGCGTCTGGTCAATTCCGGCACCGAGGCCACCATGAGCGCGGTGCGCCTAGCCCGCGGATTCACCGGCCGACCCAAGATCGTCAAGTTCGCCGGTTGCTACCACGGACATGTGGATGCCCTGCTGGCCGACGCCGGGTCGGGTGTGGTCACGTTCGGCCTGCCGTCCTCGCCCGGTGTCACCGGTGCCTCGGCCGCCGACACCATTGTCTTGCCGTACAACGACATCGGCGCGGTGGCCCGCATCTTCGCCGAACAAGGCGATGAGATCGCGGCCGTCATCACCGAGGCCGCCGCTGGCAACATGGGCACTGTGGCGCCGGCTCCGGATTTCAATGCCGGGCTGCGGCGCATCACCGAAAACCATGGCGCACTGCTGATCATGGACGAGGTCATGACCGGTTTCCGGCTCAGTCGCTCGGGTTGGTTCGGCATCGACGGGGTGGCCGGCGATCTGGTCACCTTCGGCAAGGTGATGAGCGGCGGCATGCCCGCCGCCGCGTTCGGCGGCCGCGCCGACATCATGGATCGACTGGCCCCGCTGGGCCCCGTGTACCAGGCGGGCACACTGTCCGGTAACCCGATCGCGGTCGCCGCAGGGCTGGCCTCACTGCGTGCCGCGGACGCCAAAGCCTATGAGACGCTTGATCGTAACGCCGACGCACTCATTGCGCTGATCACCGCATCTCTGGATGCCGAGGGCGTGGCACACCAGATCGGCCGCGCGGGCAACATGTTCAGCATCTTCTTCGGCGCCGAGCCGGTACAGGACTTCCAGGGCGCCAAGGCCACCGAAACGTGGCGCTATCCCGCGTTCTTCCATGCACTACTCAGCCGCGGGGTATACCCGCCGGCGAGCGCGTTCGAGACCTGGTTTGTTTCCACCGCCCTCGATGACGAGGCGTTCGACCGTATTGCCGACGCTTTGCCCGCCGCTGCCCGTGCCGCGGCCTCTGTCGAGGAGAGGTAAGGAATTTCGATGAGTCGCACCATCGTTCATTTGATGCGCCATGGCGAGGTATTCAACCCCGAAGGCATCCTGTACGGCCGGCTGCCCAATTTCCGGTTGTCGGACAAGGGGCAGGCGCAGGCCGCGAAGGTGGCGGAATCGCTGCGGGGCAACCAGATCACCACGGTGGTCGCCTCGCCCCTGTTGCGAGCTCAGCAGACCGCGACGCCCATCGCCGAAGCCCACGGACTGGCCATCGTCACCGACGAGGACCTCATCGAGGCCGGGAACTCCTTTGAGGGCATGAAGGTGTCGGTGGGTGACGGGGCGTTGCGCGACCCCCGCAATTGGTGGAAGCTGCGCGACCCGTTCACGCCATCCTGGGGAGAGCCCTACCGCGACATCGCATCTCGAATGACCGCGGCGATAGAGCGGGCCCGGGAGCGTGCCGAGGGGTCTGAGGTGGTATGCGTGAGCCATCAGCTGCCGGTGTGGACTGCTCGCCAGCATCTGCAGGGCAATCGACTGTGGCACGACCCGCGCAAGCGCCAGTGCAATGTCGCCTCGTTGACCTCGCTGGTGTTCGACGGGAAGCGGTTGGTCGACGTCGTGTACTCGGAACCGGCGGGGTAACGAGTGCGAGGTGTGGTCGCGGCGCTGGCCGCGCTGTTACTGCTCATCACCGGGTGTTCCACCGGTGATGACGCCGTGGCGCGCGGCGGTCAGTTCCAATTCGTCTCGCCCGGGGGCAAGACCGATATCTTCTACGACCCGCCCGAGGCGCGGCAGACACCCGGGCCCATCGAGGGGCCCAGTCTGCTGGACCCGTCGAAGACGCTGTCGTTGGGCGACTTCGCCGGCAAGGTCGTCGTCATCAACGTGTGGGGGCAGTGGTGCGGTCCCTGTCGCTCGGAGTTCTCCGCGCTGGAGGACGTCTACAAGGCGACTCATGCCCAAGGGGTGGAGTTCCTGGGTATCAACGTTCGGGACAACGAGATCACCAAGGCGCAGGACTTCGTGACCGACCGCAAGGTGCCGTACCCATCCATCTACGACCCGCCGATGCGCACGCTCATCGCGTTCGGCAAGAAATTCCCCACCGGCGCCATCCCCGCGACCCTGGTGCTGGACCGCAAGCACCGGGTGGCGGCGGTGTTCCTGCGCGAGCTGCTTACCCAAGACCTGCAGCCCGTCGTCGAGCGGATCGCGAAAGAGCCTGCGGGAGATGCGAAGTGATTCTCGCCGACGCCGGCTCCGCCTTCCAGGACGCGGCGACCAGCGGACCGCTGCTGCTGGCGTTGGGTGCCTGCGCGCTGGCCGGACTGGTGTCGTTCGCGTCGCCGTGCGTGATTCCGCTGGTGCCCGGGTATCTGTCGTACCTGGCCGCGGTGGTGGGCGCCGACGACCGGGATAGTGCCCGTGCCGCGCGGCTGCGGGTCGCCGGGTCGGCCTTGCTGTTCGTCGCCGGGTTCACCGCGGTGTTCCTGCTGGGCACCGTCGCGGTGATGGGCATGACGACCACGCTGATCACGAATCAGATACTGCTGCAACGCATCGGGGGAGTGATCACGATCGCGATGGGTCTGGTGTTCATCGGCCTGGTGCCGGCCCTGCAGCGGGATATTCGGTTCACGCCGCGCCGCATCTCCACGGTGGCCGGCGCTCCGCTGCTGGGTGCGGTCTTCGCGCTCGGGTGGACCCCCTGCCTGGGGCCGACCCTGACCGGCGTGGTGGCCGTCGCGTCGGCCACCGAGGGCGCCGACGTGGCCCGGGGGATCACGCTGGTGATCGCCTACTGCCTCGGGCTGGGAATCCCGTTCCTGCTGTTGGCCTTCGGTTCGGCCCGTGCGGTGCGCGGAATGGACTGGCTGCGCCGGCACACTCGGACCATTCAGATCATCGGCGGTATCGCGCTGCTGGCGGTCGGCGTCGCGCTGATTACCGGTGTGTGGGCCGATTTCGTGTCCTGGGTGCGTGATTCGTTTGTTTCGGACGCAAGGTTGCCCATCTAGTGAAAATCGCCACGCGTCTCTTTTCGTTCTCGCGCAACACCTGGCGCGGCCTGACGTCCATGGGCACCGCGCTGGCGCTGCTGGTGCTACTCGCCCTCGGCGCCGTACCCGGGGCGATGCTGCCGCAGCGCGCGCTCAACCAGGCCAAGGTCGACGAATATCTGGCGGAACACTCGACCATCGGCCCATGGCTGGATCGTGTGCAGGCCTTCGACGTGTTCTCCAGTTTCTGGTTCACGGCGATCTACGTGCTGTTGTTCGTCTCGCTGGTGGGATGCATCATCCCCAGAACCGTCGAACACGCCAAGGCTCTTCGCGCGCAGCCGGTTCCGGTGCCTCGGAACCTGGGGCGGCTGCCTAAACACGCCGACCGAACCGTCGCCGCGGATCAGGAGGAGCTGGCCGGGGCCATTGCCCATCGGCTCCGGCACTGGCGCAGCACCACCCGTCAGAACGGCGACGCCACCGAGATTTCCGCGGAGAAGGGCTACCTGCGCGAGTTCGGAAATCTGGTCTTCCACCTGTCGCTGGTGGGTCTGTTGGTGGCCTTTGCGGTCGGCAAGCTGTTCGGCTATGAGGGCAATGTCATCGTCATCGCCAACAACGGTCCCGGATTCTGCTCCTCGTCGCCCGCGGCCTTCGACTCGTTCCGGGCAGGTAACACCGTCGACGGCACCGACCTGGATCCGATCTGCGTCAAGGTCAAGGACTTCAAGGCCACGTATCTTGCTTCGGGGCAGGCGCATTCATTCGAATCGAACATCGAGTACCAGGCCGGCGACGACCTACAGAACAATGTGTGGCGGCCCGATCGTCTGGCCATGAATCACCCGCTGCGCGTCAACGGCAACCGCGTGTACCTGCTCGGTTACGGCTATGCGCCCACCTTCACGGTGACCTTCCCGGACGGGCGCAAACGCAGCGAGACGATTCAATGGCGGCCCGACGACCCCACCACACTGTTGTCTTCGGGTGCGGTGCGCATCGATCCTCCGGCCGGTACCTACCCGGATCCCAACGTGCGCCGCAAGAATCAGATTGCCATCCAGGGGCTGTTCGCTCCCACCGAACAGCTGCACGGCACCCTGCTCTCCTCCAGTTTCCCGGAAATGCGCAAGCCCGCCGTGGCGATCAACATCTATCGCGGCGACACCGGACTGGACTCGGGTCGCGCGCAATCGATCTTCGAGCTCGATCCCCGCATGATCGAACAGAAACGGCTCAACCAGGTGGCCCGCGCCAATCTGTTGCCGGGGCAGTCGGTCAAGCTCAATGACGGCACCATCGTGAGGTTCGACGGTGCGGTCAACTTCGTGAATCTGCAGGTGTCGCGCGACCCCGCCCAACTGTGGGTGCTGGTCTTCGCGCTGACCATGATGGCGGGCCTGGTGGTCTCGCTCGTCATCAAGCGCCGCCGGGTTTGGGCGCGGCTGACTCCGGGGGCGGCCGCGGGTACCGTAAACGTGGAGCTCGGAGGGCTTGCGCGTACCGACAGCTCCGGCTGGGGCGATGAGTTCGAGCGGTTGTGCGACCGCTGCCTTGAGGGCCTACCCCCGCTGGGCACAGCAATGGCCGGCAACGGCCACAAAGATCAGGATGCCGAATGAATTCGACCAATATCGATGTGAATCTGGCCAGGTTCTCCGATTACGCCTTCACCTCGGCGATCGTGGTGATGGTCGGTGCGCTGGTGCTGTTGGCCATCGAGCTGGCATACCGGCAGAGCAACAAGACCGCCCAGCGTGAGCTCGTCAGCTCCGGCGGTGAGGTGGTGTCCGCCGACAGGAACCAGCCGGGTCTGGTGGTGCCGCAGGGCAAGCGTCCTCTCGGTGAGCGGGTCGGCGGAGCCGGGCTGGCCCTTGTGTATCTGGGTATCGGATTGCTGCTGGTGTGCATCGTGCTGCGCGGTGTGGCCACCACGCGGGTGCCCTGGGGCAACATGTACGAGTTCATCAACCTCACCTGCGCATGCGGTCTGGTGACGGCGGCCGTCGTGCTGCGCAAACGGTATGACCGGGCGCTCTGGGTTTTCGTGCTGATCCCGGTGCTCATCCTGCTCACGGTGTCCGGCCGGTACCTCTACACCTACGCCGCTCCGGTGATGCCCGCGCTGCAGTCGTACTGGTTGCCCATCCACGTGTCGGTGGTAAGCCTCGGATCGGGTGTTTTCCTGGTCGCCGGGGTGGCGAGCATCTTGTTCCTGATCAAGATGTACTTCCCCGACAACTCCTTCGCCGCGAAGCTGCCCGATGCCCAGGCTCTGGACCGGCTGGCGTATCGGACCACCATCTTCGGATTCCCCATCTTCGGATTCGGCGTGATCTTCGGTGCCATCTGGGCCGAGGAAGCCTGGGGCAGATTCTGGGCATGGGACCCGAAGGAAACCGTCTCCTTCGTGGCCTGGGTCATCTACGCCGCCTACCTGCACGCCCGATCCACCGCCGGGTGGCGGGACAAGAAGGCGGCCTGGATCAACGTGGCCGGATTCGTGGCCATGGTGTTCAACCTGTTCTTCGTCAACCTGGTGACGGTCGGTCTTCACTCGTACGCTGGTGTGAGCTAGCGAACTGTTCCGCCAGATCGGTTCATCACACCTGCGATAGGGTGCGATGCTGAGTCGTTCTGAACAGTCGTTCCGAACTCTCCGCGTCCGAACTGCACGTCCAACCAATGCATTGGGGGATCGATGTCTGACTATCCCGCGCACCGCGCGCCGGATGGACCGTCGCCGTACACCGAAGAAGCACAGGGTGGACCGACGGCCCCGCCATGGGCAGCTCAGGAGCCCGCGCAGCCGGTGATGTACGGCCAGAGCGCACCGCAGCAGCCCCACGAGATGACCCAGCAGTTCCAGGCTGTCCCGTTCCAGGATCCGTTCGCGCCGCAGCAGGACCTCGCGGGCCTGGGCGGCCACGATCCGTCGGTGCCTTCGTTGAACACGCTCGGCGGCTCGTTCGCACCGCTTGATTTCACTCCGTCCGGAGGCCAGGAAAACGCCGATCCCACCGCGATCGGCGCGGCCGGATCCTCGGGTGGGTTCCGGGCCGACAACCGATTCAGTGACTCCGGCGAGCAGCCCTCGCAGCCGACGCCGTTCACGGCGGATCGCTGGGCCAGCGACACCCCGCCGTCGGGTATTCCGCAGCAGGCCCAGCAGCCCCCCGTCGGCGGCTCCCGCTACTACACCCCGGTGGGTGGCCAGCAGACCGGCATCGGCGCGCAGATTCGACCGGAACTGCCGCCGTCCTCGCGTGACCTGTCCACCTCGGCGTTGCTGCGCCCGCACAAGCCGGCGCCGTCTGCGGGCTGGCGCAAGACCGTATACCGCGCATCGTTCGGGACGATCAACCTGGGCGAGGGCACCAAGAAGACCGAGGAAAACGACCTCGTCGCGCAGGTGAATCAGCCGCTGCAAGGCTGCTACAAGATCGCGCTGCTGAGCCTCAAGGGCGGCGTCGGCAAGACCACCGTCACCGCAACCCTGGGCGCGACCTTCGCGTCCATCCGCGGTGACCGCGTCATCGCCGTCGACGCGAACCCGGACCGTGGCACGCTGAGCCAGAAGGTGCCGCTGGAGACACCGGCCACGGTGCGGCACCTGTTGCGCGATGCCAATTCGATCCAGCGCTACAGCGACGTCCGCAGCTACACGTCACAGGGGCCCAGTCGTCTGGAGGTGCTCGCGTCGGAAAGTGATCCGGCGGTGTCCGAGGCGTTCAGCGCCGAGGACTACTCGCGCACCCTGGAGATTCTCGAGCGCTTCTACAGCGTGGTGCTCACCGACTGCGGTACCGGACTCATGCACTCGGCGATGTCGTCGGTGCTGGAGCAGGCCGACACCCTGGTTGTCATCAGTTCTGGTTCGGTGGACGGCGCGCGCAGCGCTTCGGCCACCCTGGACTGGCTCGATGCCCATGGGCATCGGGAGCTGGTACGTCGCTCGGTCGCCGTCATCAACGCGGTGCGTCCGCGTTCGGGCAAGGTCGACATGCAGAAGGTCGTCGATCACTTCTCGCGACGGTGCCGTGCGGTGCGCTTGGTGCCGTTCGATCCGCATCTGGAAGAGGGCGCCGAGATCAGCCTGGATCGGCTCCGGCCGCAGACGCGTCGCGCGCTCATCGAGCTGGCGGCCGTGGTGGCGCAGGGATTCACTGGCACGCAGCGCCAGCAGCAGACCTTCCAGGGCTAGCCCGCGCGGCGCGCCGGTGCCTTTACGGCCCCGACGGATCGTTCTTGCTGATGCGCCAGAGGAATTCGGGGTCGTCGTCGGGGCCGGTCACCCGGGTCTGGGGACGGGTCGGGACCGACTGACTGATTCGCCACCCGGCGTAGATCAGCGCGCCGAGCACGAGCGCGATGAGCACGTAATACACAAGAGCCTCCTGAACAACTAACTCCGAATATACGCGCGGCCAAGGTTGGTGTTCGGTGCAGCGATAGGGTGGTGACGTGGCTGAACGGTCGCCGGGGAGCCGGCTCGCTATCGACATCGCGTTGTACACCCTGGCGCGGTTAGGTCTTGCGGTCGTCTTGACGCTGGTGATCTTTTGGGTGGCCCGGCTCATCGGTTACCAGGACTTCCCGCTGGCGATCGCAATTCTGTTCGCGCTGATCATCGCGCTGCCGTTGGGCATGGCCGTGTTCGCGCCGCTGCGCCGTCGGGTGACCGCGAGCATCGCCGTCGTCGACGAGCGGCGCCGGGCCGATCGTGCCGACCTACAGGCACGCCTGCGCGGCGAGAAGCCCGGCGGAGCCGCAGGGTCGGCGACCTCCGACACCGACTAGCCCTCGCCGACACTCCGCCTCGTGGCGGATTTGTATCGCATCTTCGCGCCATAAACGGGCGTGTCGAGGTGCACTCTTGTTTGTCAACTTTTCTTGACAAGCCCTATGTGTCAATCTACGTTGACAACCATGAGTGATCTCCCGGCGGCTGATCTGGACGACGCCGTCAGTAGTACCGATCCCGCCGTGGGCCTGCGGGCCGTGCAGGCCCTGCGGCGCTTGTGTGAACGACTGGAAGCGATCCACGTGACCAACGCCCGCAGCCAGGGGTGGAGTTGGCAGGCCATCGCCGAGGCGCTCGAGGTGAGCCGCCAGGCCGTGCATCAGAAATACAACCGCGCGAGGAAGTGAGTAGCCATGTTCGAGAAGTTCCAGAAGTCGGCCAAGGTCGCCGTGGTGCTGTCGCAAGAAGAGGCTCGCGAGATGGACGAATCGCGCATCGGTGCCGAGCATGTCCTGGTCGGGGTGCTCGAGAGCGCGGGCGGACCGCTGTCGGAGTTGCTGATCGGATATGGCCTGACGGCCGACGGTGTGCGCGACCGGCTGCGCACGGGATCCGTGGAGCCGCCCCTGGACGACGAGGACGCTCAGGCACTCAAGGCGATCGGCATCGATCTGTCCCAGGTGCGCGAGAGCGTCTCGAAAGTCTTTGGCCCGAAGGCATTCGACGAGGCCCTTGAAAAATCGGGGCGCCGCAGGGGGCGCATCCGCGGCTGGCGTCCGTTCGGGATGATCCCGTTCAACTCTTCGGCCAAGAAGTGCTTGGAGCTGGCGTTGCGGGAAGCCATTGCGCACAAAGACAATTGGATCGGGTGCGAGCACATGGTGCTGGGCATCCTGCGCGGTGCCGATCCGGTGGCGCTGGCCGTCATCACCGAGCGTGTGCCCGCCGATGAGCTGCGTCAGGCGGTGGTCGGCCTGCTCGATCAGGCCGCCTAGTTGTCCCGGCCCCGTGGAGTGGAACTGGGAAACCCGTTCCCCGGGACCGCGTGCGGGGCGGGTCCGGTAGCCCGCGAGACGCTCAGCGGACCCGATAGCACTGGACGGTAGCGGGGTCAACAGTCGGCCGCCCGCCAGGGCCGGTGTGAGAGCGCTGGTATGGGCGGCTGCGGGGCGGACCACCCGCCATATGAGTCTGTCCATCCAGGTAGCGGGTGGTATAGCGGGCATTGTGATGGGCATACCCCCTCCGGGGTAGGGGTGTTCCACGCCTCTTAACTTCTCGTTGATTCAAAATGAACAACAGGTGTACTGTGGGTGACATAGAAGCGGCGCCGTGCTTTTGTCTCCAGTGATTTTTTCCGGGGCCGCACCCCAATACGCGGATTTCACGGAGTCGCTATGAATGCATTGACGAAGACAAGAAACGTTCTCTTCTGTACGGCGCTGTTGGCCCTTCCTCTGTACGGATTCACCACGCAGGGTGCCAGCGTTCTGCGCGAGCCGGCCACAGCGGCATCGCTGGCAGGCCCGGTGGAGCCGACAACGCCCATACCCGGGCCCGGTGTCGGGGACGGTACGCGCCAGTCGTTTACCAACCAGCAGCCCGGCAGGGACGGCAACACCGGCTGGGGAACGCTTCCTCACGGCCAGGGACACGCGTGCCAAAACAGCTGGGTGTTCTGCGATGCCACCGGCAACCCCAATCGCACGGATCTGCCTCCTGGCCTTACCCAAGGTGGCGGATGGGTGAGCGCGCCGGACCACACCGGTGCCACATGCCAGAACACCGGCGTTGTTTGTAAGAACTTCTCCTGACTGGTCGCTGACCTGGGGTGCTAGCTCAACCAGGTCAGCGCGGAGGCAGTGAGAATCGCCCAGCCGAGCATGGCGAGCCCGGTGTCGCGCAGCGTCGGGATCAATGCTGGCCCTTGTGCTTTGGTGACCACCGGGCGGGCGGCCTTGACCATCAACGGCAGCATGACCAGCCCGAGCAGGCGCCACGGGTGACCGATGCCCAGGCCGATGCTGATCAGAACCGGAACGGCGAGCAGCGCCGGGAACAGGATCCGGGTGCGCGCGTCGCCCAACCGGACGGCCAACGTGATCTTGCCGGATTCGCGATCGGTGGGGATGTCGCGCAGGTTGTTGGCGACCAGCACCGCGCTGGAAAAGCTGCCGATCGCCACCGCCAGTGCAACGCCGAGCGGGCTCACCGCCAGCGCCTGGACATACTCGGTGCCCAGGACCGCCACCAAACCGAAGAACACAAAGACGGCGATCTCGCCAAATCCGCTGTATCCGTAGGGCTTCGAACCGCCGGTGTAGAACCAGGCTCCGGCGACGCACGCCGCCCCGACCGCCACCAGCCACCATGCGGTGGTGATGGCCAATGCCAAACCTGCCGCCGCGCCCAGGGCCAGGAATCCGATGGCCACGGCCTTTACCGCCGAGGGTGAGGCCACCCGCGAGCCCACCAGGCGCAGCGGTCCGACCCTGTCGTCATCGGTTCCGCGGATGCCGTCCGAGTAGTCATTGGCGAAGTTGACACCGATGATCATGCAGATTGATACGGCCAGGGCCAGCAGGGCTTTCCACCAGACTGCTGAACCCGCTGCTGCCGCAGCGCCGGTACCGGCAATGACAGGGGCCAGCGCGTTAGGCCAGGTGCGGGGACGGGAACCTTCAATCCATTGCGTGATGCTGGCCATGTGGCAAATCCTGCCACGGCGCGTTCGCGTCGTCCCGGAGGCTACGTGAAGATCAGGCCCGGCCCTCTGGTCACGGCCGCCGCGAACCGGGTCTGAACGTCTGTCCAGTTCACCACGTCCCAGAACGCCGTGATGTAGTCCGCCTTCACGTTCTTGTACTGCAGGTAGTAGGCGTGCTCGAAGACGTCCAGGCCCAGAAGCGGGATGGTGCCCAACGGCACATTGGATTGCTGGTCGTACATCTGGAAGGTCAGCAGCTTCTTGCCGAGGGTGTCGTACCCCAGCCATGCCCAGCCCGAGCCCTGAACGCCGTTGGCCGCCGCAGAAAACTGACTGCGGAACTTGTCGAAGTTTCCGAACTGCTGATCGATGGCGGATGCCAGGTCACCCTGGGGTTTGCCGCCGCCATCCGGTGACAGGTTCTTCCACCAGATGGAGTGATTGGCATGACCCCCGAGATTGAAGGCGAGGTTCTTCTCCAACAGCACGATCGACGCGTTGTCGCCCTTCTCGCGTGCTGTCGAAAGTTGCTCGACGGCGTCGTTGGCGCCCTTGACGTAGGCGGCGTGGTGCTTGGCGTGGTGCAGTTGATTGATCTCGCCGGAGATGTGCGGCTCCAGGGCCGAGTAGTCCCAGTCGAGATTCGGCAATTCATACACGGTGGCCGCCTTTTTCGTGGGAGTCGATTCCTCTCGCGGCTGGTTGGAACATGACGTGAGCGCCAGGGCTCCCGCAGATGCCGCCATCATGAGCAGGAATTGTCTTCGATGTAGTTGAGAACCAATCGAATTCACATATCCACCGTAACCGTGGTGGGCGGTGCGTCAAGGTTCCCGGCGCAAATCTGTCGGAACAATATCGTCGGCGCGGCCGCCGAAATGCGTTGGGAACTATTGCATATGTTTACGCGACCAATGAGTGTGGGGTACGACGATTCGCCCCAATTGGCCATGAGGCGGGACGGTGAACGACAATGGCGGCATGCTCGCGGTGATCGGTGGTAGCGGTTTCTATTCGTTCTTCGACAAACCGGTGCGGACCGTTGCCCCGTCGACACCCTATGGCGAGCCGAGCGCGCCCATCACGATCGGTCTGGTGGGCGAACGTGAGGTGGCGTTTCTGCCACGGCACGGCAGTCGTCACGAATTTTCGCCGCATACCGTGCCCTACCGAGCCAATATGTGGGCGTTGCGGGCGCTGGGCGTGCGCCGGGTCTTCGCGCCGTGCGCCGTGGGCAGCCTGACCCCGGATTTGGGGCCCGGCTCCATCGTGGTGCCCGATCAGTTGGTCGACCGCACCAACGGGCGTGAGCAGACGTACTTCGAGAGCGGCGGCATCCACGTGGAATTCGCCGATCCGTACTGCCCGGGGCTGCGCGCCGTATCCCTGCAGCCCGAGGTTGTCGATGGCGGCACCATGGTGGTGGTTCAGGGGCCGCGGTTCTCGACCCGTGCCGAAAGCCGGTGGTATGCGTCTCAGGGTTTCACGCTGGTCAACATGACCGGATACCCCGAGGCGGTGCTGGCTCGGGAACTCGAGATCTGCTATGCCGCAATCGCCTTGGTTACCGATCTGGATGCCGGCATCGAACATGGACAGGGTGTCCGTGCGGTCGACGTGTTCGCCGAGTTCGAGCGCAATATCGGCGGATTCAAGGAGCTGGTGCGCTCTGCGGTCACTGCCACCGAATCCGTCGACACCTGCGCACATTGCCGTGCACATGAAGGCGTCAAGCTGCCCATCGAGCTTCCCTAGCGGCCGTAACGCGTCTGTCCGTGGGGTTTTTTGGTGAAGGACAGCACTTTTGACGCCACTACCTTGTATACGACCGCGAACTGATCGCCCTCGCCGAAACCGCCGTCGCTCGGCGTGAATTTCCAGTCTTCGCCGTATTTTTCGAAGTAGGCGTCCGCGACGTTGCGCAGCGCGGCGGCATCCAACACGCGTTCGGCTGTGCCCTCGACGACGACGTCGTGCCCGTCATTCCAGGTGCTGATACCCGTTGCGACGGCCACCGCGGCGTTCGCTTCGAGATTGCGGGCCTTCTGCTCGGCAGGGCCTGTGCAGAACACGAACGATTCCTGTTGCCAGATGCCCACGAGCGGGGTGACGTGTGGGCTGCCATCTGCCCGGACGGTGCTGATCCAGTACAGCTCGGCGGCGGCCAGCAAGTCCGAGACGTCGGTCCATGCGGGCGCCGAGGCGCCCGGCTCGCTGAAGCGCTGATCGAAATGAGGGGTGAGGGTCATGCAGGGATAGACCCGCCCCGCCGGCCAGATTCATCGCGGGTACCGTAACGCCATGCGTGATTCGGTCACCGTCCACATGTCGGCTCCCGCAGCCACGATCTGGGAGCTGGTCAGCGATATCACCAACACCGGGAAGTTCAGTCCGGAGACGTTCGAGGCCGAATGGCTCGACGGCGCGAGCGCGCCCGCGGTGGGTGTGCGCTTCCGCGGTCATGTGAAGCGCAATCAGAAGGGGCCCGTCTACTGGACAGTGTGCCGGATCGTCGAGTGCGATCGCGAACGTTCGTTTGCCTTCGCGGTGCTCTTGCCGAACGGCAAGACGGTCAACACCTGGCGCTATCAGTTCGAGCCCGCCGGTGACGGCACCGACGTCACCGAATCCTTCGAACTGACACCGTCATTGCCGGTGCGGATCTACTGGGCACTATTGGGTTGGGCGCGCGGACGCACCAATCGCAACGGCATGCGGGAAACCTTGAATCGGATCAAGGTGGTTGCCGAGGCCGCGTGACTACGCGGAGTCCAGCGCCGACAGCCCGCGTCCTCGAGTCCACACCGGGCTCTTGGTGAAGTGGTTGTCGTATGTTTGCGGCGTTGTCTCCAGCTCGCTGATATCGGCCTGGCCGTGGACGATTCGGTCCAGCAGTCGAAAATAGTCGAAGCGCTGGACACCGGGGGAGAGCACCGTGAAGATGCTGGCGTCGCTGTCGGTGGTCGCGCCGAACGCATGCGGCATCAGTCGCGGAACCAGCAGTGTGTCGCCCTGCTCCAGAATCTCGATGTGATCTCCGGCCAGAACCTCCAGCCGTCCTGACACCAGGTAGAACAGTTCGGTCGAGCGCGTGTGGAAATGCGGTGCGGCGCCGTCGGAACCCCTCGGTAGGTGGATACTGAGCACGCTGACCGCGCCACCCGTCGCATTGGAGTCCATCACCAGTCCGGTCTTGTTTCCGGCTGCAGTGCTGACGATTTCGCGATCGCTATCGCGAACCAGTGGAGCTGATCCCGCCACAAACTGTTCGAGTGTCATACCGCTCAACGGTAGGAACTCAAGTGAACTTGAGGTCAAGAGAAGCGTTTTACCAGGGCGCGACGGTCTAGTTTTCCGATTCCGCGACGGGGCAGTTCGTCGAGCAGGTGCAGTTCGCGTGGTGCCGCGGTGCCGTCGAGCGTCGCGGTAACGTGCTCGCGCAGGTCCTCCAGAGTGGGGGAGCCCTCGGGTGCCGGCACCACCGCAACCGCGACGCGCTGGCCGAGCCGATCGTCGGGCACGCCGAAGACGGCGCATTCGGCAACCAGGGGATGAGTGCCGAGGGCGGCCTCCACCACCTGCGGGGCCACGGTGAGCCCACCGGTGCTGATGGCCTCGTCCAAACGTCCCAGCACCCGGAGTCGGCCATCCTGGAATTCGCCGAAGTCGTCGGTATGGAACCATCCGGGTTCTGCGAAGGCTTTGTGGCCCGGCATGTTTCGATAGCCCGCTGCCAGCGTGGCGCCGCCGAGGCTGATCTGACCCTCCGTTCCGATGCGTACCTGCACACCGCTGAGTGCCACACCGTCGTACACGCAGCCTCCGCAGGTTTCGCTCATGCCGTAGGTCCTGACCACCGGAACGCGTGCCTGCGCCGCCTTGATGGCGACCGCAGCGGGCAGCGGCCCGCCGCCCAACAGAACCGCGTCGAAGGACGCGAGTGCCTCGGACGCTGCCGGGTCCTGTAGCGCTTTCGCCAATTGTGTTGCCACCAAAGAGATGTATCGGCGACTGCCGGTCATTTCGGCAGCCGCTCGCGCAAAGTCCGATACGGAGAAGCCTGCCGAGACATCGAGCACCACGGGATCGGTGTCGGCCTGGATGCTGCGCAACAGCACCTGCATCCCGGCGATGTGGTGGGGCGGCAGTGCCAACAGCCATTGGCCGGCACCACCCAGGCGTGCGTGCGTCGCGGCGCCGCTGGCGGACAGTGCTGTGCCGGTGAGCATGGCGCCCTTGGGTTTCCCCGTGGTTCCTGAGGTTGACACCACCACCGCGACATCCTCGGCGATGGGCTCGTCAGCCGCGAGCTCCGCGGCCAGGAAATGTGCGTGATCGGCATCGTCGGCAGGCACCGGCAGCACCGCATCGCCACGGCCGTCGAGCAGTTCGGCCAGGCGGGGAAGCAAGCCGAGCATCGTCTGCCCGCTGGGCACGGGCAACGCGCGCAGCAGCCGCGTCACGCCGGGTGGTCGAAGGACTGACCGGAGCCCGGCTCGTCTGTGTGGTCCGCGGGCTCGCGCGGATCATCAAGGGGCCACCCCTTTTTCGACAGCCGTTCGCGCACGCGCTCGATGTCTTCTCCGGTGGGCAGTTCATCGGTGATCTGGGTGATGAGTACCCCGATATCGATGTTGTCGAAGTCGCCGCGGGCCATCAGCTCACGGGCCACGGTCTTGACCTCTTCATTGGAGAGGCGGCGACCGAGCAATGCCAACAGCGGGACATAGTCGGGCGGCGGGACACCCTCGGGGTATCCCGCCCGAAGCCAGGTGACGATCTTGTTCAGAAATGCGTTCACGGCCTCTTACTCCTGACAGGGGGACGGGCGGCCGTCCTGGTTCATGTCGACTGCATAGCGATGCTAGTGCCGATGGCTTCCATTGTCGCCAGGCTGAAAGGTAGTCGCAAACGTCTCGGAGCCCGGCGCGCAGTCCGAACAGTCAGCACCCGGAAGGTTAACGGAATGTGAACTCCTTGCGGGAAATATCAAACTGGCCGGTCAGCGCCCAAACTTGGTCCGCCATCAGCTGGTCAAAGTCAAGGCCTTTGCCCCAGAATTAGCGCCATGGACGCAACCATGATCATCCTGGTGCTGTTGATCGCAACGGCACTGGCCTTCGACTTCACCAACGGTTTCCATGACACCGGTAACGCCATGGCCACGTCCATCGCAACGGGCGCTCTGAAGCCCAAGACCGCGGTCCTGCTGGCCGGCGTGCTGAACCTCGTCGGTGCCTTCCTCTCCGTCGAGGTTGCCGTCACCGTGACCACCTCGGTGATCAAGGTGCAGGACAGCAAGACCGGTCACCTGCTGCCCAACATCACCCCGTCCATGGGCCTGACGATCATCTTCGCCGGTCTCATCGGCGGCATCCTGTGGAACCTGCTGACCTGGCTCTTCGGTATTCCGTCCAGCTCGTCGCACGCGCTCTTCGGTGGCCTCATCGGTGCCGCCCTCGCCGCGATCGGCACCTCGGGCGTCAAGTGGGACGGCATCCTGCAGAAGGTGATCATTCCCGCGTTCGCCGCACCGCTGATCGCGGGCCTGGTGGCCGCCGCCGGCACGTGGCTGGTCTACCGCATCACCCGCAATGTGGTGAAGAAGCGGCGTGAAGAGGGCTTCCGCTGGGGCCAGATCGCCACTGCGTCCCTGGTCGCGCTGTCGCACGGAACCAACGATGCGCAGAAGACCATGGGTGTGATCGCCCTGGCGCTCATCACCACCGGCCACCTGACCGGAAACGTCAAGGAGACCGGCCTGCCGTTCTGGATCATCGCCAGCTGCGCCATCGCCATTGGCCTGGGCACCTACCTGGGTGGATGGCGCGTCATCCGCACCCTGGGCAAGGGCCTCGTCGAGATTGAGTCCCCGCAGGGTCTGGCTGCCGAAGCGTCCTCGGCCGCGATCATCCTGAGCTCGAGTGCTGCCGGTATGGCACTGTCCACCACCCACGTGGCGACCGGTTCCATCCTGGGAACCGGGGTCGGCAAGCCCGGCGCCGAGGTCCGCTGGGCCGTGGCCGGCCGCATGGTGCTGGCCTGGCTGGTCACCCTGCCCGCCGCGGGCATCGTCGGCGCGCTGTCCTACTGGCTGTCGCACCTGGTCGGCAACCTCACCACCCCGATGGTCGGCGACCTGATCATCTTCGCCCTGCTGGTGGTGCTCTCCGGCTACATGTGGTGGCGTGCGCAGCAGGAGAAGGTCGACTCCAGCAATGTCAACGCCGATTGGGACGAATCCACCAACTCGGTGGTCCCCGCCGATGTTCGTGAGGTCGAGCTCGAAGCGTCCGACGAGGTGTCGGTCAAGGATGCTCCGAAGAAGGACTCCGCCAACGACACGGCTTCGGTCTAGCCACCCCAGCGAAGAGAAGGAATCCTCGATGAACTACTTGGAAGCCATCGGCAAGGTGCTCGTGGTTGGGCTGATTCTCGGTGCGGGTCTGCCTGCCGTCTTCGCGGCGGGCCTGGTCGCCTACTCGTCGGGTGCCGGTGGCACCAATGACGACGGCACCGTGGTCGCCCCGAACCCGGCCGTGAAGTTCCTGGGACTGGCGCTGTTCACCCTGGTTGGCGCGGTCATTCTCATCGCGCTGCTGTGGATCACCCGGACGACGATCATTCACCACACCGGCGTTGACTTCTTCCCGTTCCTGAAGAAGTAGCCAAGACGCATAAAAGACACCCGGCAGGAGTTACTGCCGGGTGTCTTTGCGTAGCGGGTGGTCCGGGGGGATCTGCACGAAGATCAGCGTGATGCCGTCGGGCGCCGCGACATGCATCTCATGCAGACCCCACGGCTCTTGTCGCGCGACGCGAGATATCGACGCCCCCCGGCTTTCCAGCTCGGTCTGGGTGGCGTAGACGTCACGCACCTGGAGCCAGAGCGCACCCGGAAACGGCGGCGGGGGACTGTCCGGGCGGCCGTGCCCGGCGATCTCGATGAGCGACTGGCCGGCGAAGAACACCATGCCCGCCCCGTAGTCGCGGGCGATCGCCAGCCCCAGCGTGTCTCGGTAGAACGCCAGCGTCGTGTCATAGTCCTTAGGACGCAACAATATTCGGCTGGACAATATCTCCATGAGCCGTGTCTACCACGGCAGGCCGAACTAACCCAGGGTTTCGGGACCGGTGCGCGCCATGCGTGTCACCAGCTCGGGCGCCACCGCGTTCACCGTCGCGGCCAGCACCGAGAAGCGTGGGGCGATCCGTGCGGGACGCACGCGTGCTGCCAGCACCATCCATTCGGCCGCCTCGGCTGAGGTCAGTGCGGGTGCGTCGGTGAAGGCATCGGTGGGGGCGATCATCGGGGTACGCACCAGGGGGAAGTAGAGCGTGCTGGTGTGCACGTTGTACTTGCCGTACTCGGCGTCCACGATGCGACTGACCGTCGACAGTGCTGCCTTGGACGCGTTGTACACCGCGAACTTGGGCACCACGTCGTTGAGCACACCCCAGGTGGCCACGTTGATGATGTGCCCGCTGCGGCGTTCGACCATGCCCGGTGCGAACCCGCGGATCAATCGCAACGGCGAAAAGTAGTTGAGCTGCATGGTCCGTTCGGCGTCGTGCCAACGGTCCAGGGATTCGTGGGTGGCACGCCGAATGGAACGACCGGCGTTGTTGACCAGGATGTCGATGCCGCCGTGGCGTTCTGTCACCGTCTCGACGAGTTTGTCGATGGCATCCAGGTCGGAGAGGTCGCAGGCGATGGCGTCGGCCTCGCCGCCGCCCGCGGTGATGCGGGCAGCGACCTCGCTCAGCAAGTCCTCGCGGCGGGCGACCACGATGACCTTGGCTCCGAGCTGGCCGAAGCGGTACGCGGCTTCCTCGCCGATGCCGGAAGAGGCGCCCGTGATGAGCACACGCTTGCCCTTGAGGGGGACCCCGTAGTTGGGATCGAACTTGGCCCGCAGGAGTGAGGGGCTGGGATATGGCTGCATGGCCGCGCGCGCGATGGCTGTACTGACGCGACTGCTGACCGAGTTCTTACTCACGAGTAAGAACTGTATTCCTCTTTCGACGGGCGCGAAATGCCGGGTCCCGGTGACATAGATCTCGCACGGTCTCGCGTATCGGCGGTGCCCTACGCTGGCCTCACTCACCCAATGACGACAAGGACGTGGCTCTATGGGATCGCTGGCAGGTAAGACCATCATCATGTCGGGAGGCAGCCGCGGTATCGGGCTGGCGATCGCACTCCGAGCGGCGCGCGACGGCGCGAATGTCGCGATCATGGCGAAGACGGCCGAGCCGCACCCCAAGCTTCCCGGCACCATCTACACCGCGGCCGAGGAGATCGAGGCCGCCGGTGGTCATGCGCTCGCCATCCTCGGGGACGTTCGCGACGACGAGGTGGTGGCGTCCGCGGTGGCCCAGACCGTCGAGAAGTTCGGTGGGATCGACATCGTGGTCAACAACGCCAGTGCGTTGAATCTCGCACCGTCGGAATCGATTTCGATGAAGGCCTACGACCTGATGCAGGACATCAACGCGCGGGGCGCCTTCTCGCTGTCGAAGTCGGCGATCGGGGCGCTCAAGGAGGCCGACAATCCGCACATCCTGACCCTCTCGCCGCCGATCACCTTGGAACCCAAGTGGTTCGACCAGACCACCACCGCGTACACCATCTCCAAGTTCTCCATGAGCCTGGTGGCCATCGGGCTGGCTGCCGAGCTGCGTAAGTACGGCATCGCGTCGAACTCGCTGTGGCCCCGCACCACGATCGACACCGCCGCAATCCGCAACATCCTCGGTGCGGAGCTGGTTGCCCGCTGTCGTTCGGCCGAGATCATGGCCGACGCCGCGTACGAGATTCTGATCAAGCCGAGCCGCGAGGTCACCGGAAACAGCTTCATCGACGACGAGGTGCTCACCGAGGCCGGCGTCACCGACTTCTCCAAGTATCGCCAATGTGCCGAAGAGGATCTCGAACTCGACTTCTGGATGGAACGCGCTGCCAAATAGCGCCAAAACCGAGTAGTCGGATACTCGCGCTTCCATCCCGGGATTCATCGACGATTGCCCCACTCAGCTCAACAGAGGGGTACCCGCGATGTGTAAGACCGAGCCTCGGCGGTGGACGGATCTGCTCCAGCCGCGCATCATGCTGCCCGTCGCGGTCGCGATTGCCGCGGCGGCGGTGGGCCCATTTGTACGTAGTCCCATGCTGCTGGGCGTGCTGGCATTCGTGGGACTGTTGGCGCTGACGTTGGCGCTGTTTCCCGCGATCAAACAGGTGGAATTCGGTCTGCCGTCCGGGCTGCGGATAACGGCCGACCTCACCCGGCGCGAAGAGGAGATGTCGCAAACCTTCGAGGTTCAAAAGCCGATCTTCGAAGAGTGCGCGAGCCTGCTATGCGACGATCCGGAGCTCGCCAGGCGCTTGATGGAAACGGCGATCGCCCAGGCCACTCTCAAATGGCGGGGGCCGGTACACCCGTCGATCCAGACCTTCACGTTGTGCTGGTTTGTCCATGCGCTGATCGCGCATTCACGCCTGACGATGACCGGGCAATCCAGCTCCGGACCCAACCCGCTGTCCCGGTTGACGCAGGTTCAACGGGTGGCCACGGTGCTCAGCGCGTTCGCAGAGGTGGGAATCGATGACCTCGCGGACATGCTCGGGCTGACCCCCGCACAAGTGCAGGACGAACTGCGGGCTGCCGACGGCGTGCTCGCCCCGATCGCCTACTCGCAGGGGCCGGGCCGATGAACGATCCAGCCATTCGTGGACTGCTTCGGTCCGCCACGCGCGGCCGACAGGCGGTGCGCCTGGACGTCCCCCGATCGGTGGCAGCGGGAATCGGACAGCTGCGAGGCCGAATTCTGATGTGGTACACGGTGACCGGCGCGGTGGCCGTGATGATCGCCGCCGGGGCGGTGGGTGCTCACGCCGCGCTCGCGCAATCGGGAGAGGCGGGCCGTGACGTGCCGGCCCCGGTGATCCATTCGGTCTCCACCGCACCGGCGGTAACCCCGGTGACCGTCACCGCAACGGAAATCGGTACCTCGACCAGGACAGCGACAGAGACGGAAACCAGGACGGTGACCTCTAACTCGACGGCAACCGAGACAGTGACATCGTCCACGACGGAGACGGTGACAACGATGGAAACCGTACCGAGCACCGTCACGAGTACGGCCACGGTTACGGTCCCCACGACGATTGTGTCGACGACGACGGTCACCTCCGTGGTGCCGTCGACGTCCGGCGGCGGCCATCGCTGTAGTCCCAACCCCTGCTAAGCCCGGCCTTTCGGGCCTAGTAGTGCCAGGGGTAGGGCGACCAGTCCGGCTTGCGCTTCTCCAAGAACGAGTCGCGGCCCTCGACGGCCTCGTCGGTCATGTAGGCCAATCGTGTTGCCTCCCCGGCGAACAACTGCTGTCCCACCAGGCCGTCGTCGGTGAGGTTGAAGGCGTACTTCAGCATTCGCTGTGCCTGCGGCGACTTTTCGTTGATGGCGGCGGTCCACTCCAGCGCGACGGTCTCCAGATGCTCGTGGTCGACGACCTCGTTGACGGCACCCATGTGGTGCATCTGCTCGGCCGTGTACGGCCGGCCCAGGAAGAAGATCTCGCGGGCGAATTTCTGCCCGACCATCTTGGCCAGGTATGCACTGCCGTAGCCGCCGTCGAAGCTGCCCACATCGGCGTCGGTTTGCTTGAAGCGCGCGTGTTCGCGACTGGCCAATGTCAGGTCGCACACCACGTGCAGGCTGTGTCCACCACCGGCGGCCCAGCCATTGACCAAGGCGATCACCACCTTTGGCATGAAGCGGATGAGACGCTGCACCTCCAGGATGTGCAGGCGCCCCGCGCGGCCCGGATCCACGGTCTCTGCTGTCTCGCCCCCGGCGTACTGATACCCGGTGCGGCCCCTGATGCGTTGATCGCCGCCGGAACAGAATGCCCAGCCGCCGTCCTTGGGGCTTGGGCCATTGCCGGTGAGCAGTACCGCACCGACATCGGAGGTCATTCGTGCGTGATCCAGGGTGCGGTACAGCTCGTCGACAGTGTGCGGCCGGAATGCGTTGCGCACCTCGGGCCGGTCGAACGCGATCCGCACGGTGCCTTGGCTGACGTGCCGGTGATAGGTGATGTCGGTCAGGTCTTCGAAACCGGGCACCGGCCGCCAGCGCGTCGGGTCGAAGGGATTGGCGGTCTGCCCGTCGTCTGGGGTCATGGCTCCGACTCTAGAGGCCGCCTTGTACGCGGCCGCTCAGAAGCTGCCCGCGAAGGACTACGCCGTCGACTGCGCCGTCGAGGGCGTAGTCCATTGGGTGAAGAGGCCAGGTGGTGGCTGCTGGCACCATGCCCACTTGCCGCCTTCCTTGCGGAACTGGTTCGGCTTGGTCTGGGTTTGGATGCCGGTGCCGCCGAAGCTGTAGGTCGCGGTGATGTCTCCGGTAGCGCTGTCACCCACGATCTTAATGTTGTCGATGGCGAACTTCTCGACAGTCGTGGACTCGCGGATGATCTGTAGCACGGTGGCCTGATAGGAGAATTGGTCGCGGTTGACGATCGCCTTGACGAGGGTGGCGCGTTCGCCGCTGCCGGCGCTCGGGAACCGTTGTGCCACACCGCTGGCCAGAGTCGAGGTATCTCCGTACATCAGTGCCTGCTCGGCACCCTTCCAGGAGTTGATCGAGGGAACCAGCTTCTCGTCGGCGGTGCGGCTGGACACCTGATAGCGGGGGCAGGTCAGGGCGTTCCCGGCGTCCAGGTCCAGGCTGCCGAGTGCCTTGCCCAACTGCGCGGTCACCTGACGGATCTGCTCCTGGTCGCTCTCGGTGGCTGCCGCCGTGGTCTGGGGGGTTTCGGTGGGCTTGGTCAGCGTCTGGTAGACGGTGCACCCGGACAACGCGATGGCAAGTGCGGCCACCACCACTGCCGAGCGCGCTGTCCTACGGAAATGTGTGGCACGCACCTGAGGCATCGTCGAATACCTTCCCCGTGAGATATGTCAATGACCAGATCATTAGTCTGGCTCAAGAAATTTAACTCATGGTGGCCCGGCCGTATTCCCGCCCTGTCCGACCGGATATCAGCGCCGCTTGATCGGATGACGGCTCAGAATCGAAATCCGGTTGAAGGTATTGATCATGATTGCCGACCACACCAGCGCCGATACCTGATCATCGGACAACTGCGCACGCGCCGCGGCGTATTGCTCGTCGGTGAGATGGTCTCCGGTGACCTCCGTCACCGCTTCGGCGATGGCCAGGGCCGCTCGCTCCACCTCGCTGAACAAGTCGGCTTCCCGCCACGCCGGCAGTACGGCGATGCGTTGTGTCGACTCGCCCTCTTCCAGCGCGATCCGGGTGTGCAGGTCCAGGCAAAACGAGCAGCGGTTCAGCTGGGATACCCGAATGTTGACCAGTTCCAACGTTGTTCGCGAGAGCCCTGCCTCGGCGGCCCGCGTGCGCAGCTCGGCGGCGGCCTTGGTCAGTCCCTGGTAGACAGACGGGGTTTGCTTGTCGATGTAGACGCGATGCCGGCTCATCCCTGGTGTGCCTCGACCGCCGCCAGTGCCTCGCGGCTGACCGGGTCGACGACGTCGTCGAACTCGTGGTGCTTGCCGACGAATTTCCTGACGTAGGGGCACACCGGGACGATCCTGCGTGCCGTGGACCGGGTGGACGTCAGCGCGGATTGCACCAGTGTCCCGGCCAGGCCGCGTCCGCCGAACTTCTCGTCGATCTCCGTGTGATAGAAGATTCGCACCGCTGTACTGCCGAGTGAGGTGTCCAGGTATTCGGTGAACCCTGCCAGTTCACCGTCTGCCGTGATCTCGAATCGGTGGTTGTCCGGTGCGTCGGCGACCGTGGCTGTGGCTTCGGATCGGTCCATGGTGACCAACTATGCCGCACGTGCCGCCAGTTCGGCCGATGATGATGACATGAGCAACACCGAGACCACCCCGACGGAAACCCGCTGTGAGGGTGGCCCCTGCCCACGGGACGGCGCCGGACGTCCGGTGGTCGAAATACTCACTGCCCGAGAGGTTCCGCTCGGCGGACCGCGTGCGATGACGGTGCTGCGGACCTTGCCCCAGGCCCAGCGATCCCTAATCGGCGCCTGGTGTTTTGCCGACCACTACGGACCCCACGAGGTCAGCCGGACCGGTGGCATGGATGTCGCGCCCCACCCGCATACCGGCCTGCAGACGGTGAGCTGGCTGTTCACCGGAGAGATCGAGCATCGCGATAGCAACGGGGTGCACGCAATGGTGCGTCCGGGGGAGCTCAATCTGATGACCGGTGGCCGCGGTATCTGTCATTCGGAGGTGTCGACGGCCGGCACTACCACGCTGCACGGCGTGCAGCTATGGGTAGCTCTGCCCGGCGAAGCGCGGGACGCGGCACGAGACTTCCAGCACTACGCGCCCGAGGTCGTCGTCGTGGGTGGGGTGAGCCTGCGGGTGTTCTTGGGTGCGTTGGCAGGGCAGGTATCGCCGGTGCGTACCGCCACCCCGTTGCTGGGTGCGGAGCTGTTGCTAGAGCCGCGCAGCGCGGTGCGTTTCGACATCGATCCAGGGTTCGAGCACGGGCTCTTGGTAGACACCGAGGCCCTTGAGTTGTCGGGCACCCGGCTGTCGCGTGGGGAGCTCGGATACGTCGGCACGGGGGTGCAGCAGCTCGCCGTGACGAATCCCACGGATGAGGTGGCGCGCGCGATCCTGTTGGGCGGCAGGCCGTTCGGCGAACAGATCGTGATGTGGTGGAACTTCGTCGCTCGTGACCACGACGAGATCGTGGGGTTCCGCGAGGAATGGCAGGCCGAGTCGGAACGCTTCGGGCAGGTGGAAGGTTACCGGGGTGCGGTGGCCCGACTGCCCGCGCCGCCGTTGCCGACGGCGCGGATGGTGCCGAGACGTAATGCCCCGACCGCCAATCCGGGCATCGCGACATCGTGATTCTCTCGTACGTCCGCTCCACCGCGTGGATGGGCTTTCTGCGCCAATGGTGGACCGAGCCGGTGCCTACGGGCTGGCTGCGAGCCTTCTTGCACGCACGCAAGCTCGATCGGACGGTTCGCAACCTCATCGGTGCGTATGCGCTGATATTCGCCGCGATCTGTGTTGTCGTGCAGTTCAGTGACACCGGGCCACGCAGCACGATCGGTCGCGTCATCGTCGGGGTGTGTGCACTCGGGTCGCTCGGGTGGGCGGTGCGCTGGGTAGTCGGACCGTGGCCGTCGCTGCGTGAGGCGGTGGTGTTCGTCGCCTTCGCCGATGTCGGCATCGCGTTGGCCTGCTGGCAGGACTCGGATCCGCTGGCGGGTCTGGTGGGGACCGTGCTGTTCACGCCTGTCGGGGCGTACGTCAGCTTCTTCCTAGGGAACCGGCTATTGGTGGCCCACGTCGCGTGGTGCGCGCCGATGATCGTGGCGCTCTCGGCCCGGCTGTTCGCCGAGGGGACCATCGGTGCGGCGATGACCGCGCTGGTGAAGGTGACCAGCATGCTGCTGGTCGTGGTGTTGATACCCGCGGTGATCCAATTCGGGATCGCCGTGGTGCGTCTGGATGCGCTGGCCGCGCAGCGCGATCCGCTGACCGGGCTACTCAATCGCCGTGGCATCTACGGTGAGTGGCAGCGCCTGTACAGCGAGTCGACGCGAGAACACCTCTTGGAAGGCGACGGGGTGATTGCCGCGGCCATCGTAGATATCGACCGGTTCAAGTCGATCAACGACCGCTACGGCCATGGCACAGGGGACCGGGTACTCGTCGACCTGGCCAATGCGTTCACCTCGGGGGCGATAGGTGCAAGCGTCGTCGGCCGCTCGGGCGGTGAGGAGTTCCTGGTGATGACGGTCTGCCCGGCGGGGGCCGTCGGCGACTTCGCCGCCCGGCTCAGGGAGGCCGTCACAAACTCGATGCCGGCGGGTATCGAGGTGACGGCGAGTGTGGGTGTTGCGGCCCAGGCGATCTCGCGGGTGGTGTCGGTGGCTTCCCGGGAAGCGATCGACGTGCTTACCGCGTGCGCCGACCGTGCGATGTACGAGGCCAAGCGCGGTGGCGGAAACCAATCGCGGATTCGTCATCCGGGTGAAGAGTCCGACGATCAGTACGTGTGGCGCTGGGGCGCCTAGCTCTCGGGCGGGTCGAACCGGAACACCGCGGCGATCCCGGCGAGTGCCTCGAACTCATCCGGGGTGCCCTCCTTGACCAGCCCGGCATTCCTGATGAAGCCCACGCCGGTAGGCACCTCGACGGGAAATGCGCGCAGTACCGGGCGTGAGTCCTCGGGGGAGAGTTCGACGATGCGTACCTGCTGGGTGTGGCGTCCCCGGGTCAAGGTGCCCTCTTTGGCCTTGCGGGCATTGGCAATCCAGGCCGAGCCGGGCACCCCGCCCACGGCATAGCGATGTCCGTCGAGCGTGAACGGGGTGATCGGAGTCGAACGCGGCTTGCCGGATTTGGCGCCCGGCACGGTCAGCACCACCATCGGCAACTTGAGGCCTATCTTGTGCCCGCCGATGACGACCTTGTTGAAGTACCTGAGCCATTTGGGAACGGGTTTGATGTCAACTGACATGACATCACGGTACGCCCTCGGGTGCCCGCTGGCTAGGGGGTCTTACCCTGCAGGATCTCCCCGAGAAGCCGGGCGATCTGCTCCTCGGCCACGATCGCGTTGAGCCCCAGTTCGGAGAGCTTCCGCGAGACGTCGGTGTGGCCGGAGAGGATGGCCAGCAGCAGATGCTCGGTCCCGATGTAGTTGTGGCCCAGCCGAAGTGCGGTGTGCAGCGTGGCTTCCAGGGCCTCTTGTGCGTCGCCGTCGAACTCCGCCGTGGGCAACCTGGGGGCGACGGCGTCGTAGTCGGGTGCTGTTCGCTCGGGGATTCCGAGAGCCTCTGTCGTGATGCCGGCCTGCGTAACGATCAGTGCAGCAAGACCTTTGGGATCGCTGATGGCGCCGGCCAGCAGGTGAGCGACGGTGATCGGTGTGCCGTCGGCCAGTGCGAACGCCGCCGCGGCGACGACGGCGCGTCGGGCCCGGTCGGTAAAGCGGGAGAACATCCGCACCGACGGCACGAAGCGCTTCTGCGCGGCCTGCTTGGAGACGCCCATGCTGGAACCGATCTCACTCCAGGAGGCACCGGAACGCCGGGCCTGGTCCACGAAGTGCCCGATCAGCGCGTCGGCGTGATCGGACAGGCGCCCGGACAGCAGCATCGCATCCGAGAGGTGGTCCAGGGCCGTGCCGTCGGGATGCATCCCGCGCACGGATTCGATCAGGTTGTCGAAGGAGATGGAGAACTCGGGCATGCGTCAACTCTAGGTTGACGAACTTGAGCATGTCAACCAAAAGTTGACCAGTTGAAGGGCTAGTTGCGGCGCGGGCGTGGTCGGAACCGCCTGCGGGCCGCATGTATGGCGCCGACCGAGCGGCCCAAGTGTGTGGCGACCTGCGCGGCGGTCGAGGAGGTGTCCAGCGCTGCGTCGATCTCGTCCGTGGTCCACGGCTTCTGCCAGTTCAGTGGACGGTCGGAGGCGTCTGCGAAGTAGCGTTGTGAGCGCCGGGTGGCCCGCTGGTTGATGGGCTCCCAGCGTGCGCGTTCCGAGTCGCCGATGCGCTGCAGTCGCTGCGATTCCGCCGAAGAGCAGCCTGCGCACCGACAACCCGATTGAAATCCCGCGACACCGTGAACCGTCAGCATGTGCTCTCCTTTACGTACTCGCCGATCAGGGCAGATTTACATCCGGTCGGGGTGCGGTTCTAGAACCCAAAGTCACATTCGGCGGCGATGGCACCGGCCCGGGCGTGCGACGATCGCTGGTGTGGAGCTACCCGCGGTGGACGATGTGCTCGACCGGCTGCACGTTGTCGCCTTGCCCATGCGGGTGCGATTTCGCGGCATCACCGTCCGTGAGGTGGCGCTGATCGACGGCCCGGCAGGGTGGGGTGAGTTCGGTGCCTTCCCCGAGTATCAGCCGCCCGAGGCATCCGTCTGGTTGGCCGCTGCCATCGAGGCCGCCTACACGGAGCTGCCCGCGCCGATACGCACGCGAATCCCGGTCAACGCGACGGTGCCCGCGGTCGCGGCCGCGGACGTTCCCGGAGTGCTGGCCCGCTTCCCGGGGGCACGGACCGCCAAGGTCAAGGTGGCAGAACCAGGGCAGGCGCTCGATGAGGACATCGCGCGCGTGGAAGCGGTACGCGCGCAGATCCCTACCGTGCGCGTCGATGCCAATGGAGGCTGGACCGTCGAGCAGGCGGTTCGGGCACTGACCGCGTTGACCCGCGACGGCGCTCTGGAGTACGCCGAACAACCCTGTGCCACCGTGGAGGAACTGGCGCAGCTGCGCCGTCGGCTTCCTGACGTACCGATTGCCGCAGACGAAAGTATCAGGCGCGCAAGCGATCCGTTGCGCGTCGCGCAGGCACGGGCGGCCGATATCGCGGTGCTCAAGGTCGCGCCCCTGGGCGGTGTGCGGGCGCTGCTGGATATCGCCGAGCGCATCGGCATGCCCGTGGTGGTCTCCAGTGCACTGGACAGTGCGGTGGGTATAGGAATCGGCTTGCGCGCGGCGGCGGCGTTGCCGGGGTTGGAGCACGCCTGCGGTTTGGGGACCGGCGGCTTCTTTGTCGAGGACGTCGCCCAGACCTTGTCTCCCGTCGACGGCTACCTCCCGGTGGCGTCGTTGGCGCCCGATCCGGCTCGGCTCACCGCGCTCGCCGCGCCCGCTGACAGGCGCGATTGGTGGCGACGCCGAGTGGCCGACTGCTACTCGCGGCTGAACCGGTAGGTTCAGTCAACGTGCCTCTCGCGAACATCAACGGCATCCAGATCAGTTACGACGATCGTGGACCCCTGGCGCTCGGTGCCTCGGGCGATCCCGTCGTCTTCATCTCCGGGCGCGGTGGCGCGGGGCGCAGTTGGCACCTGCATCAGGTGCCGGCATTCCGCGCTGCGGGGTATCGCACCATCACCTTCAACAACCGGGGGATACCGCCTACCACCGAGTCGGCGGACGGATTCACGCTGCAAGACATGGTGAACGACACCGCGGCTCTCATCGAGGATCTCGGTGCTGCCCCTGCGCGGTTGGTCGGGTTCTCGATGGGGGCGCTCATCGCCCAGGAGCTCACGCTCACCCGTCCCGATCTGGTGACCGCCGCGGTGTTCATGGGTACCCGGGGCAGAGAGGACTCCACGCGGTCGTTCTTCCGCAAGGCCGAGCTCGAACTGTCCGCGTCGGGTGTCGCGGTGCCGCCGGCATACCAGGCGGCCATGCGCCTGCTGTTGAACTTCTCGCCCAAGACCCTCAACAACGATGCCGCGATCAAGGACTGGATCGACATGTTCACGCTGTGGCCCGAGCCGACCTCGGGTGGCATCGATCACCAGCGCAGCGCGATACCCGCTCCCGACCGGCCCGGCGCCTACGCGGAGATCAGCGTTCCGTCGCTGGTCATCGGGTTCACCGACGATATGACCCTGCCGCCCTACCTGGGCAAGGAGGTGGCCGACGCGATCCCCGGCGGCAAGTACGTCGAGATCGCCGATGCCGGACATCTGGGCTTCATCGAGCGTCCCGACGAGGTCAACCGCGTGATCCTGGAGTTCTTTGCGAGCACCGCGCAGACGGTATGACACCCTGATGGCATGAACCCGTCGACCGCACAGGCCCACGCCGTCGTCGACGAGCTCATCCGCGGTGGTGTCCGCGATGTCGTGTTGTGCCCCGGGTCGCGCAATGCCCCGCTGGCCTTTGCGCTGCATGACGCCGACAAGGCCGGGCGGCTGCGTCTGCACGTACGCATCGATGAGCGCACCGCAGGTTTTCTGGCCGTCGGATTGGCCGCCGCCAGTGGCGCCCCCGTGCCGGTCGCGATGACCTCAGGGACCGCGGTGGCCAATCTGGGTCCGGCGGTGGTGGAGGCCAACTACGCGCGGGTGCCACTGATCGTGCTGTCTGCCAATCGCCCTTACGAACTGCTTGGCACCGGCGCCAACCAGACCATGGAGCAGTTGGGCTACTTCGGCACCCAGGTACGCGCCGCCATCAGCATTGGCCTGGCAGAAGAGGGCTCGGAGAAGATCGAGGCCCAGAACCCGCATTGGCGGTCGGCGACCTGTCGAGTCTTGGCTGCCGCCAAGGGATCTCGCACCGCCAACGCCGGCCCCGTGCAGTTCGACATCCCGCTGCGGGAACCGTTGGTGCCCGATCGCGACGGCGGGCCGGTACCCGCCGGACGCCCCGGTGGGGCGCCGTGGACGTACACCCCGGACGTGACGTTCGACGAGCCCGTCGAGATCGATCTGACTCCCGACACCGTGGTGATCGCGGGACACGGCGCAGCCTTCCATCCCAACCTGTCGGCCTTGCCGACTGTGTCTGAACCGACTGCGCCGCAACCGGATAACCCGGTTCACCCGCTGGCGCTGACGCTGCTGCATCCCCAGCAGGTCATCATGTTGGGGCGGCCAACGTTGCACCGGCAGGTGTCATCGTTGTTGGCGGACAGCCGGATTCCGGTGTACGCGTTGACTACCGGGCCGCGTTGGCCCGATGTGTCGGGGAACTCGCAGGCAACCGGGACCCGGGCCGTCACCTCTGGAAACCCCGATCCCGGGTGGCTGCAACGGTGCGCGCACGCGCACCGGAAGGCTCTCGATGCGGTGCGCGGGCAGCTGAGTACGCATCCGCTCACCACGGGTCTGCATGTGGCGGCACAGGTCTGTGGGTCATTGCGCGACGGTGATCAGTTGGTGCTCGGTGCGTCCAACCCGGTCCGCGACGCCTCGCTGGTGCCCTGGGGCGCCAAAGATGTTCGCGTGCGCTCCAATCGGGGGGTGGCCGGTATCGACGGCACGGTGTCGACCGCGATCGGCGCGGCGTTGGCGCACAAGGGCGGTCGCACGGTGGCCCTGATCGGCGACCTGACCTTCGTACACGACAGTTCGGGCCTGCTGATCGGCCCGACCGAGCCGCGGCCCGAGAACCTGACCATCGTGGTCTCAAATGACAACGGCGGAGGCATCTTCGAGCTGCTGGAGCAGGGTGATCCGCGGTTCCATGATGTTTCCTCGCGCATCTTCGGTACCCCTCATGATGTCGACATCGCGGCGCTGTGCCGGGCCTACCACGTGGATTCGCACTCCATTTCGGTCGAGGAGCTCGGCGCCGCCTTGGACGAACCGGCAGGAGGCATCAGGGTTCTGGAGGTCAAGGCCGACCGCTCGACGCTGCGCGAGCTGCATGCCGCGATTCGGGCGGCCCTGTGACCCGGCGGTCCCGCGTCATCAAGAGGTTCCGGATCGCAGTGCTGGTGCTGGCGGGTTTGATGACCCTGCAGTCGCTGCTGCTGGTCGCGGGAGCCTGGCGAAACGACAAGTCCATCGAACGGGACATGGGCGTCGCGCTCGCCGAGGTGCTCAGTGCGGGCCCGCGGCGTTCCACCATTGAGTTCGTCACGCCCGAACGAGTCACGTACCGGCCGGAATTGGGTGTTCTCTACCCGTCCGAGCTCAGCCCGGGAATGCGCATCTATGTGGAGTACGACAAGGCCAACCCGGATCTGGTTCGCGTACAAGGGCGTAACGCATCGCTTTCCATCATTCCCGCGGGGTCCATCATCGTGGTGGTCTGGGCGGTGGCCGGGACTGTGCTACTGGGTCTCGCATGGATACAGCGCAGGGGGCCGGCTCCCGTTCACGCTTAAGTTTGCGTGACGTATGCCTGGGGGCAACCTAACTGCCAGGTGACGCTGACATGCTGTCAACGTGCGCATCGCGATCGTCGCCGAGTCGTTCTTGCCGAACGTCAACGGGGTTTCCAACTCGGTGCTGCGGGTGCTGGAGCACCTGGGCCGCACCGGGCACGAGGCCATCGTCATCGCCCCGGACACCCCCCGCGGGCAGGCTCCCGCTGCGACAGAATACGACGGCATCGCCGTGCACCGGGTGCCGGCGATCATGTTCCCCAAGGTGAGTACCCTGCCGCTGGGGGTACCGCAGCCGCGCATGGTCCGGATACTTCGTGAGTTCGCACCCGATGTGGTGCACCTGGCCTCGCCGTTCGTTCTGGGTTACGGGGGATTGCGCGCCGCGCAGCACCTCGACGTGCCCACCGTCGCCGTCTACCAGACCGATGTGGCGGGATTCGCCGACAGCTACGGTGCCGGGTTCGCCGCGCGCGCGGCCTGGCGCTGGACCAAGCATCTGCACGGGCGCGCCGACCGCACCTTGGCGCCGTCTTCGTCCGCGATGGACGACCTTGCCGCGCACGGCATCCCGAGGGTGTTCCGGTGGTCACGCGGTGTCGACATCGAACGCTTTGCCCCGTCGTCGCGCGACGAGGAGTTGCGTCACTCGTGGTCGCCCGAGGGCAAGCCGATCATCGGATTCGTGGGGCGCCTTGCTCCGGAAAAGCACGTGGAACGACTCGCTGTACTGGCCGGACGCGACGATCTGCAGCTCGTCATCGTGGGTGGCGGGGTAGAGCGTGAAGCACTCGAAAAGCTGATGCCCACAGCGATTTTCACCGGTGAGCTGACCGGCAAGGCGCTGTCGCGGGCATACGCCAGCCTCGATGTCTTCATCCACCCGGGCGAGCACGAGACGTTCTGCCAAGCGGTGCAGGAGGCCCTGGCCAGCGGAGTGCCGTCCATCGCGCCCGATGCCGGGGGACCGCGCGACCTGGTGGTCCCGGGACGCAACGGCATGCTGTTGCCGGTGGCCGACTTCGAAGCGAGGCTGGGTATGGCCGTCGACCACCTGGTGCAGCCGGCGACCCGCAGCCGATTCTCGGCGGCTGCGCGCCGCGGTGTGCTGTCGCGCACGTGGCCCGCCATCTGCGACGAGCTGCTGGAGCACTATGCCGCCGCGGCGGGCACCACGCTGGGCCGCGGCATCATGACGGCCTGATGCCGCCTCGACACGCCCGCTTCTGGCGGACACACGCCGCACGATCCCGCCGTAAGACGGCGTGTCGGCGCTGACACGGGCTGCCCTGTACCGTCACGGTATGAACCGCGCCACCCTGGAAAAGGACCCGCACGAGGTCGCGTCCATGTTCGACGCGGTGGCCAAGCGATATGACATCACCAACACCGTGCTCTCGTTCGGTCGGGACCGCTTCTGGCGCCGCGCCACCCGCGAATCGCTGAAGCTGAAGCCCGGAGACAAGGTGCTCGACATCGCCGCCGGGACCGCGGTCTCGACGGCCGAGCTCACCCAGTCGGGCGCGTGGTGCGTGGCGGCGGACTTCTCCGTCGGCATGCTCAAGGCGGGGGTGCACCGCGACGTGCCGAAGGTCGCGGGCGACGCCACCCGGCTGCCGTTCGCGGACCATTCGTTCGATGCAGTCACCATCAGCTTCGGGCTGCGCAACGTCGTCGATCACGTCGAGGGCCTGCGGGAAATGGCTCGTGTCACCAAGCCCGGTGGCCGCCTTGCGGTGTGCGAGTTCTCGACCCCGGTGAACCGTCCGTTCCGCACGCTGTACATGGAGTACCTGATGAAGACGCTGCCCGAGGTGGCACGCGCCGTCAGCAGCAATCCAGACGCCTATGTGTACCTGGCCGAGTCGATTCGGGCGTGGCCGGATCAGGAAGCGCTGGCTCAGCAGATCATCTCGGCCGGGTGGTCGAATGTGCGGTGGCGCAACCTGACTGGCGGCATCGTCGCCCTGCACGTCGCCACCCTCTAGCCCAGTACTCGCTCGCCGGGAAGGTCAGCTGAAGGGCGGACGCGAATCCAGGCGCCGCGAACCGCCGCCGGCCACTCGCCAGGCGCGCGCGATCATGTCATGGTCTTCATCGGTCACTAGGTTTCCCATGAGCCGCACGGCAATTCGCATCAGCGTCTGAGAACGCATGCCGACAGGCCCCATCACGGGCAGGAAGCGCGGCAGTGTCAGCAGCGCAGCCAGGCGCCGCGCGATGGAGAACGATCGGCCGTACCGGTCTCGCAGCAGCTCGGGCCACAGCTGTGAGTAGTCGTCGGCATCGAGCATCTCTGCTGCCAGGTGACCGGTCTCCAGCCCGTAGTCGATGCCCTCGCCGTTGAGCGGATTGACGCATGCCGCGGCATCGCCGATAAGCATCCAGTTGGCGCCGGCGATGCCGGATACGGCACCGCCCATGGGCAGTAGGGCCGAGGCGATCGAGTGCAGGCGTCCACTGAGTCCGAAGTCCTCGCGCCGCAGCTCCGTGTAGTACTCGATGAGCGGACGTAACGCCGCGTCGGCGGGACGTTTGGAGGTCGCGAGCGCCCCGACACCGATGTTGATCTGTCCGCCGCCCAGCGGGAAGATCCAGCCGTATCCCGGCAGCACATCGCCTTCGGGAGAGCGCAACTCCAGGTGCGAGGTCATCCATTCCTCGTCGCCGCGCGCCGACTCGATGTACGCGCGCCCCGCGACGGCGTACACGGTGTCCTTGTGCCACTCGCGTCCCAGGACCTTCCCGAGGGTCGAGCGCACACCGTCGGCGACGATGACGGCCTTACACGCGATCTCTCCGGGCCCGCGGTCGTCGAGCACTCGCACCGAGGTGACCCGGCCCGCCGTGTCGCGTTCCACGTCGACGGCCTTGGTGGATTCGGCCATCTTGGCACCGGAGTCGACGGCCACCTGCCGGATCTTGACGTCCAGCTCGGTGCGCCGCACCGCACTGCCGGTACCGCCGAAAGACGGTCCGGGCCAAGGAACTTCGAGATCACCGCCGAATCCGTGAAGGCGCAGACCCCGGTACCGGATGTGCTCGTCGAGCCAGGGGCCGAGTCCCAGCAACTCGAGCTGTTCGACGGCGCGCGGGGTCAGTCCGTCACCGCACGTCTTGTCGCGCGGGAACACCGCCGAATCGACCAGGACCACCTCTCGCCCGGCGCGCGCCGCCCATGCCGCGGCCGCCGATCCGGCCGGGCCGGCACCGACGACGACCAGGTCCGCTGACGTCTGCACCTTCCCAGTATGTTGGACCGGTGAGTAACTCGACCACGGTGGCCGGAGTTGACCTCGGTGATCCCGTATTCGCCGCAAAGGTGCGCGACCATCTGGCGGCCATCGAAAGCCTCATCGTGACCGAGCTGGGGCAGTCCGACCCGTTGTTGACGGAGTCCGTGCTGCACCTGTTCCATGCCGGCGGTAAGCGCTTCCGCCCGCTGTTCACGGTGCTTGCCGCTCAGACCGGGCCCGACCCGGACAACGACGAGGTGATTCTCGCGGGAGCGGTTTGCGAGCTCATTCACCTGGCAACGCTGTACCACGACGACGTCATGGACGAGGCGCAGAAGCGTCGCGGAGTCCCCAGTGCCAACGCGCGGTGGGGCAACAACGTGGCGATCCTCGCCGGGGACTACCTGCTGGCCACCGCCTCGCGTCTGGTGTCCCGCCTGGGTCCGACGGCCGTGCGCATCGTCGCGGAAACCTTCGCCGAACTGGTCACTGGCCAGATGCGCGAAACCGTCGGGGTGCCCGAGGGCGGCGACGAGACCGAGCACTACCTCAAGGTGATTCACGAGAAGACCGGGTCGCTGATCGCGGCGGCGGGGCGATTCGGCGCGATGACCTCGCGCTGCGACGACGATCAGATCGAACGTCTCAGCCGCCTGGGCGCCATCGTCGGCACCGCCTTCCAGATCTCCGACGACATCATCGACATCGAGAGCCTCACCGACGAGTCGGGCAAGACACCCGGCACGGATCTGCGGGAGGGAGTGCACACCCTGCCGATGCTCTACGCCCTGCGTGACACCGGTCCCGACGCTGACCGGCTGCGCACGCTGCTGGCCGCGCCCATCACCGACGACGGCGAGGTGGAAGAGGCGCTCACGCTGCTGCGGGCCTCCGCCGGGCTCGAGGCGGCAAAGTCCGTCGTGATCGACTATGCCGACCGCGCCAAGGCCGAACTGGCGGAGTTGCCACCGGGCGATGCCCGCGACGCCCTGGGCGTGCTCATCGAGTACACCGTTCGCCGCCACGGATAGCGGGCCCGGAACCCGAGCAGTCTCTGCTTCGTTAGCTTGAGTGAAACCAAGTAACGGAAAGGGAAGCTAATGCCGACGGCAGGACCGAGCCACGCCAACGGACTCAAGACTGTGCTGCTGCTGGGCGGCATGTCGGCGATGATCGTGTTCATCGGCTCGCTGTTCCACAGCAAGAGCATCCTGCTGCTGGCCGTGCTGTTTGCCGTCGGCATGAACGCGTACGTGTACTTCAAGAGCGACACCCTGGCTCTGCGCGCCATGCACGCCCAGCCGGTCACGGAGTTGCAGCAGCCCTCCATGTACCGGATTGTGCGGGAGCTGGCGACCGTCGCACGCCAGCCGATGCCCCGGTTGTACATCAGCGATACGAATGCCCCGAACGCCTTTGCCACGGGGCGTAATCCGCGTAACGCGGCGGTGTGCTGCACGACGGGCATTCTCGATCTGCTCAGCGAGCGTGAACTGCGCGCCGTGTTGGGGCATGAACTCTCGCACGTCTACAACCGTGACATCCTGATCTCCAGCGTGGCTGGCGCCCTTGCCGCGGTCATCTCGGGGCTGGCCAATATGGCGATGTTCATGAATTTCTTCGGCGGCGGCGATGAAGACCGCCCGAATCCCATCGCGCTGTTCTTGGTTTCCATGCTGGGCCCGATTGCCGCCACGGTGGTGAAGATGGCGGTGTCCCGTTCTCGGGAGTATCAGGCCGACCAGTCCGGTGCCGAGCTGACCGGTGATCCGTTGGCATTGGCTTCGGCGCTGCGCAAGATATCCGGCGGGGTGCAGGCCGCGCCGTTGCCGCCCGAGCCGCAGCTGGCCAGCCAGTCGCACCTGATGATCGCCAACCCGTTCCGGGCCGGCGATCGGGTCGCGGCGCTGTTTTCGACGCATCCACCGATGGCTGATCGCATTGCGCGCCTTGAGGATATGGCCCGCTTCTAGGCGTCCGCGGGAGCTAGACCATCCGTCCGCTCAGGGCGGCCAGCTTGTCCAGCACCGGCGCGTCTGCCGCGACGGGTTGCGGAGTCCCGAACTTCCCCGAGCGCGCGAATGCGCCGGTCAGTTTCTCCACCAAACCGAGTGCGTCGGCGACGAGATCGGCAGGTAGATCCGGCCGAACGCCGGTGGCTCGCGCCAGATCCCAGCCGTGTGTCAACAGATCCGCCATGCGGACCTGAAGCTGCCTATCGCCGGTTGTGTGTGCGAATGGGCCGGCATAGGTCTGCTCCAGCACGCCCGGAAGGGCCAGGGCGTCACTCAATGCCTGGGCCGACTGACGGTACCCCGCCCCGGGGTCGTCGGCCGGTTTACCGCGGGTTCCGCCGAAGCGCTCGGCCAGCGCGTAGTTCACCTCGATGAGGTGGTCCACCAGTTGGCGCAGGTTCCACTCCGTGCACGGTGTCGAGGCTTCCCATTGATCCGGGCGCACCGCACCGAGCATGGTCTCGATGGCTGCCGAGGCGCGGGCGAAGTCTTCCGCGGGTCCCATCACTGCGCGATCTGCTTCGCGTGAGGCGCTCATCAGCGGTACACCATGACCGTCGTGGTGCCGTGCGCCACCAACCTGCCCTGGGAGTCGACAACCTTGCCCTCGGCCGTCGACACGCGCCGGCCCGGATGCAGGACCTGGCCGGACGCCACCAGGCGTTCACCGTTCGTGGGCACCGCGCGGACATAGTTGACCTTGAGTTCTAGTGTGCCATAACCGATTCCCGGCTCCAAGATGGAGTGCACGGCACAGCCCAAGACCGAGTCGAGCAGCGTCGCGCAGATTCCACCGTGCAGGGTGCCCAGGGGGTTGGCGAACTCCGGCCGCGTCACCAGGCTGAACGAGACGGAGCCGAATTCGACCTCTTCCAGCTGCATCCCGAGCATGCGGCCGATGTTGGGTACCGACTCGGGCCAGGCGCCCATCGTCCGGATCAGTTCGAGTCCGGACAGATTCTCGATTTCCGTGGTCATGGCCACCCTTCCGCGTAGACTGATTGGTCCATATCGACGGTAGCAGCCGATGGACCAATTGGTCCATCGGGGTAAGGAGGCCGAGGTGGCACCGGGCCCACGGCAACGGCTGATCGACAGCGCGATCACCATGATGCGGGAACGCGGCGTGCATGCCACCGGCCTTGCTGACCTGCTCAAGCGCAGCGGTACCGCACGCAATTCCATCTACCAGCACTTCCCCGACGGCAAGGCGGAACTCATCGCTGAGGCCGAGCGAGAGGCATCTGAGCTGGCCAACGGATTCTTGGATGCGCTGAGGGCGCGGGGGGACGCCGAGTACCTGATCACCAAGTTCATCGCGTGGTGGGTCAACCAGCTCGAGACCCACCACTTCGACACCGGATGCCCCCATGCCGCGGCCGCGCTGGCCGGGCCGGGCGAGGTGCAGATCCGGGCCGCGGCCAACGCCGCCTTCATCGGCATGCGCACCCGGTTGGAGGAGTCCTTCCGCGACTCGGGGGTGGCCGAGGGCGTCGAGAGCCTGGCCTCGTTGGCGGTCAGTGCTATCGAGGGGGCGCTGCTGCAGGCGCAGGCCGCACACTCGGTGCAGCCGCTGCGCGAGGTCGAAAGCGAACTGATCGCGCTCGTCCGCACGCGCCGGCGTTGAGGGCGAAAGGCGTTATTCCGCTTCGACTTCCGAGAGCTTGGTGGGCACGTGGAATGGCGGGGTGCTCTTGCCGATCACCCGGTACCGATTCCATGGGTCGGGATCGCCGATGAAGGCATCCCGCGCGCTGTGCGCGGTGCGGATGGTGGCTTTCACGCGCGCCTCGTCGCCGACGAGCGCGGTCAGCTGTTCGTTGGGCCTGATGCGGCCGATCCAGCGGAAGATGCCGTCGATCGGCTCGCTGTACCCCTTGAGCTCCAGCTCTACCGGGACATCGACACCGCGAACGGTCACCGTCGCTTCGCCGATGTAGTCCGAATCGTCATGCGGGCTGTGTGCGAAGACGCTGTTGGTGTCGTCCTGTCGGGGAAGGCTCATGACTCTCCTCGGGTGATCCCGCGTGGGGATAGGTGTGGGTCCGCAGCGGACGTGGCTACCTCTTGACAACCGGGACACCGCCCCGGCAAACTCGCTGACATATCCGTAACAAACAGTACCCCATACTGTCAGATACGTGTATCTGTCCTTGGCTGACCAGAAGGTATTGACGTGACGTCCAGCAGTTACAAAGACATCAACTACGCCGACTATGCATTCACCCCGGCCACCACGGTCGACGGCGAGATTCCCGCACGGCGGCGGCGGGTTGGTGATCGGCTCAAGACCGCCCGCCGGTTGTTGTTCGAGGCGACGGAACTGAGCTACGACCCCGAGCTGGACATCGACTGGGACGCGCCCCTGGATGAGGCGAAGCACTGGCTGGCCGCCCGGCAGGTGTCGCTGTACGGCACGCCGGAGTGGGAGGCGCTGTCGATGGGGCAACAAGAGGAATTGGCGCGTCAGGAACTGGTCAGTCTGCTGAGTTTTGTGGTGGACGCCCAAGGTGCGCTGGCATCGTTGATGTTCCGTGATGTCATCGAGGGCAACACCTTGGCCGACGACTACACGAGGTTTCTGTTGGCCAGTGTGCGCGATATCAGCCGCAACGCCACCATGGTGGGCCGTCTGATCAACAAGACGGGACTCGAGCTCCAGCCGGCCCCGGTGGCCGTGCAGCGTCTACAGCGATTTTTCGTGCCACTCATCCCGCACGGCCCGCTGGGTCGCGGATTCATTCTGCTGCTGCACAAGCTGATTCACCAGCTGATGTGTGAGCTTGAGGCGGACGAGCAGGCCCAACCCGTGGTCCGGCAGGTCGCGAAGATCTGTGTCCTGGTGGGCCGTCGCCAGCTCGAATTCGCCGAAGACGAGTTGTATCGAGCCGTGGACGCTCGCCGGTACCTCCCGGCGGCCATGGCGGACGTGTCGCTGGCACTGCTGACGGTGTTGGCAACGTCATTGATCGTGCGGCCGCAGGTCTACGGCAGCGTGGGCCTGGCCCGACGTGCCGGGCGCCGGGCCGCGGCACGCAGTGAGAACCTCCGCCGCCGGAACGCGGCGCTGCTCCGGCGCTACTTCGACGTCGCCGAGGATGCGGGAATGTTCAGAACTGGCGCTGCGAGAACAATTCTCAGGGATCGAGGCCTGCTCTGACGCACGCGTGGGGGATTGACAAACCCGCGCGTGACGGTGAGACTCAGTTTACGGTATGCAAAGTAACGGGTACTTAAAGTAATGCATTAAATTGGAGGGTGGGATCAATGACGACCATCGACCAGCCGACGACGGCGCTTCACGAGGCCGGCGCTTCCTCGGTTCGGGGTAAGTCCGTGGGCGATCGGCAGAAGACGGCTCAACGGCTGCTGCGTTCGGCCGCCGACCGTGCCTACGACGGCGAAGTCGACATCGATTGGGACGCACCGGTTGTGCCGGGGTTGTACTGGGCCACCCCGCGCCGCACATCGTTGTACGGCACCAAGCTGTGGGACAAGCTGACCCAGGAACAGCGCATCGAACTGACCCGCCACGAGCTCGGTTCTGTGTTGAGTTTCGGCATCTACGTCGAGACCGGCCTCAGCGCCATGTTGTGGCGTCAGGTCGTCGAGCAGAACGGGGGAGCAACCGATCACGGTCGCTACGCGCTGACCGAGATCAGCGAGGAGGCCCGTCACTCCACCATGTTCGGTCGCCTGGTGAACAAGCTCGGCATCGAGCCGTACACCTATCCCAAGTTCGCGACGCGTGTCATCCGGCTTCTCGGCCTGGTGCCGCTGGGTCCCTCGGGTCTCGGCGGTCTGCTACTGGTCGAAGAGGTGCTCGATCGCGCGCAGCGCGAGACCATGATGGATGAGACGGTGCAGCCGCACGCCCGCCAGCTCATGAAGATCCACGTGCTCGAAGAAGCGCGGCACATCACCTATGCACGTGAGGAACTGGTGCGCCAGATCGGCGAGCGGGGTCCGGTCTCCAACGCATTCCACCGGGCCGTCTTCGCCCTGGCGGTCATCGGCATCTACCCGGTGCTCTTCAACCCGAAGGCCTACCGGGCGGTGGGCATCCATCCCCTCCGCGGATTTATCGCCTTCCTGACATCGCCGTACTACCGCGAGAATGCGACCTGGGTTTCGGAGCCGCTGATGCGTTTCATGCATGAGATCGGTTTCCTGGATGGCAAATTCACCGGCCGCCTGTTGCGGATGTCACGCGCGATGCCGGACGACATCCTCGCCGAGATCAAGGCGCGGTAAGCGCGACAAGAGAACTGGCTCATTGCCGGTGCGATGAGCCAGTTTCAGCCATGTCAAGTGTTCACCCGTGAAACAGAAAGAGATTGCGCCACATGACTGTTACCGATACATCGCACGAAGGGCAGCAGCCCGATACCGTGGTTGACGGCGGTTCATCGGAGCCCATTCGTATTCGTGCGTTGATTGTCGGCACGGGGTTCTCGGGCATCGGGGCGGCCATCGCGTTGCAGAAGATGGGCGTGCCATTCCTCATCCTCGAAAAGGCCGGCGAGATGGGTGGCACCTGGCGCGACAACACCTACCCCGGCGCGGCCTGCGATGTGCCCACCCACCTGTACTCCTTCTCGTTCGAACCGCGGTCGAACTGGGACCAACTGTTCTCCCGGCAGCCGGAAATCTTCGACTACCTCAAGGAAGTCGCCGCCAAATATGGCCTATACCGGCACGCCACCTTCAACACACGTGTCACCCGCGGATACTGGGATGAGGACGAGTACCGCTGGCACGTGTTCACCGATAGCGGGCAGGAGTACATCTGCCAGTTCCTCATCTCCGGCGTAGGGGCTCTGCACATCCCAAGCATCCCGGAAATCGAAGATCTGGATCGTTTCGAGGGGCCGGTCTTCCACTCCGCGCAGTGGAACCACGATTACGACCTGACCGGTAAGAAGGTCGCCGTCATCGGCACCGGCGCCAGTGCGATTCAGTTCGTCCCCGAGATCGTGGGCAAGGTCGGCGAGCTGAAGCTGTTCCAGCGCACCCCGCCCTGGGTCTTGCCGCGCACCAACGTCGAGTTCGGCCCGTTGGCCAAACGGGCGTTCGCCAGCGTTCCCGGTTTACGCGCGCTGTTCCGCAGCGGCATGTACTTCGGCGCGGAGGCCGGCGCGTACGCGATGAACCGGCGTCCGGCCTTGCTCAAAGGCGTGGAATTGCTGGGACGCTCGTACATCAAGAGCCAGATCTCAGATCCCGAGGTGCGCCGCAAGGTGACGCCCGATTACCGCGCCGGATGCAAACGTCTGCTGGGGTCCGGCACGTATTACAAGGCCATCGAGAACCCGAAGACCGAACTGGTCACCGAGTCCATCGCCCGTGTCACCGCCGACGGCATCGTCACTGGTGACGGGATGGAACGCAAGGTCGATGCCATCATCTTCGGCACCGGATTCCACGTCACGGACTCGTACAAATACCTGGATCTGAAGGGAAAGAACGGCGAGGATCTCGGCCAGCGCTGGTCGACCGAGGGCGTCACCGCACACCGCGGCATCACCATCGCCGGCATGCCCAACCTCTTCTTCCTGCTGGGGCCCAACACCGGACTGGGACACAACTCGATCGTGTTCATGATCGAGTCGCAGATCCACTACGTCACCGAGGCGATCAAACACGTCGACGAGGCCTACGCCCAGGCGATCGTGCCCACCACCGCGGCGCAGGACAAGTTCAACGCCGAGGTTCAACGCAAGCTGCAAGGCTCGGTGTGGAACAGCGGCGGCTGCCAGAGCTGGTACCTGGACGAGCACGGTAAGAATCGGACGTTGTGGTCTGGTTTCACCTTCGAGTACTGGTCGCAGACAAGGAAAGTCGACCCGTCCGAGTACGAGTTCGAGGGCGCGGTGCGTCCGGCGGTGCGTAAGACCGTCCCGCTCGCGAACGGGCCTCGGCAGACCTCGCCGAGCATGGCCGCAAAGTAGTCTTCCGCCCAGTAGAAGCGAGAAACCATGAAGGACTTCGACAACAAGGTCGCCGTGATCACCGGCGCGGGTTCGGGTATCGGCCGCAGTCTGGCCTTGACGCTGGCGCAGCGTGGTGCGCGGCTGGCGCTTTCGGACATCGACACCGCGGGTGTGGCCGATACCGCCGGGCGCTGTGAGAAGGCGGGTGCGACCGCTATCCCGTTCGAGCTGGACGTCGCGGACCGGGCCGCCGTCTATGCCCACGCCGCCGACGTCAAAAACGAGTTCGGTCAGGTCAACCTGGTGTTCAACAACGCCGGGGTGGCGCTGTCGGCCGATGTCAAGGACATGGAATGGGATGACTTCGACTGGTTGATGAACATCAACTTCTGGGGAGTCGCGCACGGCACCAAGGCATTCCTGCCCCATTTGATCGAATCGGGCGACGGCCACATCGTCAACGTATCGTCGGTGTTCGGCCTGATGGGCATACCTTCTCAAAGTGCCTACAACGCCGCGAAATTCGCAGTTCGCGGCTTCACCGAATCGCTTCGTCAGGAGATCCGGGCGGCCAAGTATCCCGTGGGGGTCACCTGTGTGCACCCCGGCGGCATCAAGACCAACATCGCCTCCAGTGCGCGTGGTATCCCCGAGGGTGTGGACCGGGAGACCGTGCGAAAGGGCTTCCAGCTCATGGCGATCACCCGTCCCGACTCGGCCGCCCGGATCATCTTGCGGGGGGTGGAGAAGAACCGCCCCCGCGTCCTGATCGGTCCCGACGCGCGCGTGTTCGATGCCATACCGCGCATCATCGGGCCGCGCTACGAGGACCTGATGGCGCCCTTCTACGGAATAGGCAAGTACGGGGTCGGCAAGAAGATCGCGGGCCGCTTCGGTATCGAGTTGTAGGCGGCCGTCGATGACAGACACTGTGACGCCCGACGTGCGCAAGGTGACGGGAAACCCTCATGTTCACTCCCTTGAGGTCGTCGAGATCATCAGGGAGACAGGGGATGCGGTGTCCCTGGTATTCGAGGTTCCGGATGCGCTCGTCGACGCTTTCCGGTACCGGCCGGGCCAGTTCCTCACGCTGAAAATACCCAGTGAACGCACGGGCTCGGTCGCCCGCTGTTATTCGCTGTCCAGTTCCCCGCATCTCGATGACGATTTGGTGGTGACCATCAAGCGCACGGAGGGCGGGTACGCGTCGAACTGGCTGTGCGACAACGTCAGCGTGGGAGACCACATCACGGTGCTCACCCCCTCCGGGGTCTTCGTGCCGCGCTCGCTGGACGGAGATTTCTTGCTGCTCGCCGCGGGTAGTGGGATCACCCCGATGCTGTCCATCGCCAAGTCGGTGCTGCTCGGGGGCGCCGGAACGGTCTATCTCTTCTACGCGAACCGCGACGAGCAGAGCGTGATCTTCGGCGCCGAGATCGATGACATCATGGTGGAGTTCCCGGATCGGCTGCGCGTCGTGCACTGGCTCGAAGCCGAACGTGGCCTGCCCACGCGTGACGCCATGTCCGAGTTGTTCGCCGCGTACACGCGGTACAGCACGTACGTCTGCGGCCCGGCGCCCTTCATGGACGAGGTCCGCTCCGCGTTGTCGGCTGTCGGGATGCCCGCCAACCACATACACATCGAGCTCTACCAATCCCTGTCCGGTGACCCGTTCGCCGATATCGTGGTGCCGCAAGGCGGCGCGGATGCCGCCCAGGCCCGCGTGGAACTCGACGGCACCCAGGTCACCGTCGAGTGGCCGCGGGACACCCCGCTGCTCGATGTGCTCCTGGCGCAAGGCCTCGACGCGCCGTACTCGTGCCGCGAAGGCGCGTGCAGTGCGTGCGCCTGCACGGTGCGCGGCGGCGAGGTGCGGATGCTGCGCAACGACACCCTGGTCGATGCCGACCTCGCGATGGGGTTGACGCTCGCCTGTCAGGCCGTTCCGATCACCGACAGCGTCGATATCGTCTTTGACCAGTAGACGCGAGATTGCGCGCAATCTTGGATATGGTCACGGGATGCGTATCCTGCCCATCCTTGGCGCTGTGACCAGCGCCGTCGCTGCCGTGATGCTGGCGGGGGCGGCATCCGCCGACCCGGACACCCCCAACCCCCTCGACCCGTCCGGGCTTCCGAACGTCAACGGACTCACCCCGGTGTCGCCCCTGGAGTACAGCACGATGGCGGACACGGCATACGGCTTCACCATCCCCGGTGGGATCTCGTGCCTGATCAAACGGGCCGATGCCAGCTACGGCTGCAGCGGGCCGCTGCCGGGTGCCCCGAACGGAGCGAACCTCGTCAGCGGCAGCAATGCTCCCGGTTTCGCCAGCACCGACCGCCCGATCTACGGCTTCGGTGGTGAGCCCTTCAAGCCCCTGCCGCCGGGATCCCGGCTGAGCTACCGCGAGGTCAGCTGCGGTCTAGACGGCGGCGGCACCCTGACCTGCGTCAACAATCGCTGGCAGAACGGCTTCGTGGTCGGTCCGGGTGGCAGCTACACCACCTAGCGGCCGATTAGATTGGTCTGCATGCGTCTCGGGTACCTGCTGATCGCCGCTGCGTGCGGCATCGTCCTCGTCGGTTGCGACAGCGGAGAAGCACCCAGGGATGTTCCGGTCGCGGAATCCACCAGCTCGACCACGGCCACCCCTACACCGGCCGTCGACCAGTCCGGGGCGGCCGCGTGCCCCAAACACGGCGGCCGCTGGGACGCGGCGCAAGGCTGCGTCGTCGACGAGACCACGCCGCAGAGCACGCAGCATCTGGTGATCCCCGTCCAGTGGGATTCGTCGTTCCCCGAGCTGCAGCGGGCCGTCGACGACACGGTGGCGGACATCCGCGCCAACTTCCGTAAGTCCGTCGAGCGGGCGGGTGCCCCGCCCGAGGGCAAGCCGTGGGCACTTCAGGTCAGCTTCGAGGCCTACCAGGGCAAGGGAGTGCATCCCTCCGACAGCGTGCGGTTCTCGATCAGCGAGTCACTCGGCGGCTACCACCCGGGCTTCGCGTTCCGCACTCTGGCGTTCGATCGCACCACCAAACAGTCCATCACCCTGGACACCCTGCTGATCGATCCGGCGGCCGCACTGGCCAAGATCTCTGCGCTGGTCCGTACCGACCTACGCGCGCAGCTCGGCGGGGTGGGCACCGAGTTCGTCGACACCGGAACGGTTCCGGAGCCGGGAAACTTCAAAGACTTCTCCCTGGACGGCGACGCGCTGCTGTTCTCTTTCGAGCCGTACCGGGTGGCGGCGTACGCAGAAGGCCCGATGCAGAGTCGGGTGGCGCTGACCGAACTGCGCGATGTGGTGAAGCCCGAGTATCTGCCGGCCTGATCAGAATCCGGTGCCGTGCACCTCGTGGCCGGGCGTTTCCGCCATGAGTCCGCGGTAGGCCTGTTCCACCGTCGAGCCCTGGTTGATCACCCCGTCCACCTCGCGGGCGATCGGCATCTGAATGCCGTACTCGTCGGCAAGGGTCATCACCACCGATGAGGCTTTGACCCCCTCGGCCACCTGGTTCATCGATTCGATGATCTCGTCGATGGTCTTGCCCTTGCCGATCTCCTCACCCACGTGCCGGTTGCGGCTGCTGGCGCTCGTGCAGGTGACGATCAGATCGCCCAGACCCGCCAGGCCCGGGAAGGTCTCGGGGTTACCGCCCATGGCCACACCGAGTTTGGTCATCTCCCGCAGCGCTCGGGCGATCACCATGGCGCGGGTGTTCTCGCCGATCCCGATCGCATAACCCATGCCGCTGGCGATGGCGAAGACGTTTTTGAGCGCCCCGGCCATCTCGACACCCACCACGTCGTTGGTGCTGTACACACGGAAACGCGACGTGCGGAAAAGCTCCCCGAGGCGCGCTGCCTGGTGCTGGTCGGGCATCGCGACCACGCCGGCGGCCGCGTATCCGCGGGCCACCTCCTTGGCGATATTGGGCCCGGCCAGGATGCCCGCCGGATGCCCGGGCAGCACTTCCTCGATGATCTGCGACATCCGCATCCGCGACCCCTGCTCGAGCCCCTTCACCAGCGAGACGACGGGCACCCACGGGCGCAGTGACTGCCCGATCTCGGTGAGCACCTCGCGGAAGCTGTGCGATGGAACTCCCATGATCACCACATCGGCCTGCTCGACGGCCTCGTGGAGGTCGGAGGTGGCACGCAGGCTCTCGGTCAGCTCCACCTCGTCGGTCAGGTATCGCGAATTGCGGTGTCGTTCATTGATATCCGCAACTGTCTCGGGGGAGCGGGCCCACTGCAGAGTGGGACTGCGCCGCGCCACAATCGAGGCCACCGTGGTGCCCCAGGACCCGCCACCGAGGACGACGACTTGTGGTTCGCGAAGTGCTGGCATGCCGCCAGGGTATGGGCCCGGTGCGCCTCGAATATGGACTTCGGCAATATGAGTGAGGTGTTGATCGATGTGACGCTCACGACCGGGTTGAACACCATGGCTGCCGACGCTGCCGAGGCCGAGGAAGCCGGATACGCCGGCATTTGGACATTCGAAGGCGCGCACGACCCGTTTCTGCCGATACTGCTGGCTGCCCAGCACACCAAGAATGTCGCGCTGGGCACCTCGATCGCGGTCGCTTTCGCCCGAAATCCGATGCTGCTGGCCAATATTGGCTGGGACCTGCAGGCCTATTCCGGTGGCCGGTTCATCCTGGGCCTCGGCACACAGATCAAGCCGCACATCACTCGCCGGTTCGGCATGCCGTGGAGCAGCCCGGCGGCGCGCATGCGGGACATGGTGCTGGCCATTCGCGCCATCTGGCAGTCGTGGCAGGAGCGCGGGCCGCTGGACTATCGCGGCGAGTTCTATCAGCACACCCTCATGACGCCGATGTTCATGCCCGATCCGGCCGAGGTGGGCGACTTTGGCCCGCCCCCGATCTGGCTGGCCGGTGTCGGCAGCGCCATGACGGAGGTGGCCGGGGAGGTGGCCGATGGATTTCTGTCACACCCGTTCTGCACACCCGACTATCTGGCACAGGTCACCCGGCCGACCTTGGGTCAAGGCGCCGCGAAATCCGGAAAGACGCTGGCCGACATTCAGATCCACCACTCGCCGATGATCGTCATCGGGCGTGATGAGGCCGAGCTGGCGCGCGCACGCACGGCCGTGCGCAAGCAGCTCGCGTTCTACGGATCCACCCCCGCCTACTGGCCGATCCTGGAATTACACGGCCGGGCAGAGGTCGGCCCGAAACTGAAAGAGCTGTCCAAACAAGGTGAATGGGATGCCATGGGCGAGCTGATCGACGAGGACTTCGTCGATACCGCGGCCGTCACCGTGACCGACGCCGCGCAGGGCGCACGCGAATTGCAGGCCCGCTATGGCGATCTGGTGCACCGGTTGGGCTTCAACACCCCGTACCGGCCCGACCGCGCACTGCTGGCCGAGCTGCTGGCCGCCTTCCCGTCGAGATGACATTGAAGCGGGAGATTCGGGGCTAAATGACGGCGTCAATGTCATCTCGGCGCTAGGACGAGGAGCTCACCGCCACACCGGCGCCCAGCCCGACGATCATCCACCCGCCGGTTGCCCCGACCGCCTCAAGACGCTTGGGGGAGCGGGCGAACCAGTTGCGTGCGGTACTGGCCAACAGCGCCCACACGCTGTCCGAGACCAGGGCTATCAGCACGAAGATCGCACCGAACACCGCGATTTGTACCGATACCGATCCCGCGGCGGGGTCGGCGAACTGCGGCAGCACCGCAGCGAAGAACAGCGCCGTTTTCGGGTTGGTCATGCCGACGATGAAGCCCTGCCGGAACACGCGGTGTGCACCCGCCGCGGGCGCAGCCGTGTCCAGCGCCGTGATCAGCGACTTGCGATTCCGAATCGCTTGTATCCCAAGGTAGATCAGATACGCGGCGCCGACGAGCTTGACCACCGTCAGTGCCCAGGTCGATGCTGCCAGCAGTGCGCCCAGGCCGGCCGTCGTGAGCACCAACGGCACCACCGTGCCCGCCGTGTTGCCCAGGACGGTGACCAAACCCGATCGACGTCCCAGGCTCAGCGAGCGACCCACCGCGAACAGCACGCTGGGTCCCGGGATCACGATCAGGGCGTAGGCCGCGATCGCGAACCCGATCAGATGCGTTGTGGGTATCACCGGACCATCGTCCTACCGATAGTTGACGAACTGCAACGCAATATCCAGGTCGGAGCCCCTCAGCAGCGCCTGGACGGCCTGCAGATCGTCGCGCTTCTTGCTCGAGACCCGAATCTCTTCACCCTGCACCTGCGACTTGACGCCCTTGGGCCCCTCGTCACGGATGATCTTGTTGATCTTCTTGGCGTTCTCGGTGTCGATGCCCTGCTTGAGGGTGCCGGTGAGCCGGTAGGTCTTGCCGCTGGGCTGTGGCTCGCCCGCGTCGAAGGCCTTCATGCTGATGTCGCGGCGCACCAGCTTCTCCTTGAAGACGTCGACTGCTGCCTTCAGGCGCTCCTCGGTGGAGCTGATGAGCTCGATGGCCTCGTCGCCCTTCCAGGCGATGGTGGTGTCGGTGCCGCGGAAGTCGAAGCGGGTGGCCAGCTCTTTGGCCGCCTGGTTCAGCGCGTTGTCCACCTCCTGGCGATCGACCTTGCTCACGATGTCGAATGATGAGTCCGCCATGACTGCTCCCTCTTTCTGGTCTTCGTATGTTCCGTATCCAGTCGGTTTGCGTTGGCCCGACCCTATCGTTGTATCCTGCATCGTCTGATAAGGCGGGTTGCCCGAGCGGCCAATGGGAGCGGACTGTAAATCCGTCGGCTTACGCCTACGCAGGTTCGAATCCTGCACCCGCCACAGCGGCCAGGCCCCCTTTCGAGGGGGCCTGGCGTCGTTTTGGGCAGGAAACGCTGAATCTTGCCGGGTGGGGCGTGCACACTTGAGGGGGTTGGGCGGCCTGGCTTCGGTGGCCCGCCCCGGTGCTTCCAGCGGGCGTTTTCGCCCCTAGAAGCGGGTGCACGACGAAGGGCGCTGACATGGCGGTGACAACGATCACAAGCGCGGGGATTGCGCCCTAATCCTCTTCCGATATCGCGGCACGGTTCGCATCAGCCCGGAGACAGAGATGAGCGTCCAGCAGCAGCAAGCCCTCGATTTGCTTTACGCCCTCGACAACGTACTCACCATAAAGATCACGATGCCGCAGGCCGATTGGGATGCGGTGCGTACCGAGCAGCCCAAAGGCGGCATCTGCAATTTCGAATGGACCGGCGGCGCCCGATATACCTGGCGCAAGGCGGCCTCGGTGGAATTGTCCGGAACGCGTTTCCCGGCGCGAAGCACGTTCACCGACGTGGGCATCAAGAAGAAGTCGTTCTGTGGTTCCATCGACAGTGAAAAGCCTTGCCTGCACCTCGACTTCGGCAAGTTTGGCGACTCCGATACCGTCGAGGCCCTGATCGGGTCCCGCTACCTCACCCTCAACAACTCCATCCAGGACCGTTCCTATATCCGGCAGACGCTGGGGTATCGACTGCTCGCCGAGGCAGGCTTGCCGCATTCGCGGTGCAACTACGCCAAGGTGTTCGTCAACGGTGAGCTGATCGGGCAGGGGCTGGGTGACGTCAACAGCCCGGGCATCTACGTCAACGCCGAACCGGTCATGAAGCGCTACATCGAGCGCAATTTCGGCAACATGAAGGGCAATCTCTACGAGCTCGAACATCACGACGACTTCGTGCGCGATCGCCTGGATCTCATCGGAGTGGAGTCGCTCTCCGAATTCGAGAACAAGGCCGACCTGGAGCTTGCGATCGATCAGATCGCCGGGCGCGGGCTGGCCGGAGCGGCCGAGGTGATCGATCTGGATCAGTTCATCAAGTTGTATGCGATGGAGTTCTATCTCAAGCACTGGGACGGCTACGCCGGCAACACCAACAACACCTACATCTACAACGACGTCGCCGCGGTCGAGGCGCCCGGCATCGACAACGTGAAGTTCGCGATGATCCCCTGGGGCATCGACCAGACGCTGCAGCCGGACCGGCCGTTCAAACTGGACAGCGACGGAATCATCGGCAGGCTGGTGCGTGAAGATCCGGGACGGCGCACGCAACTGCTGGATCAGATCAGGACCTATCGCGAGACGATTTTCGGCCGGGAGCACCAACAGTCGGTCTGGAGGCCGCTGATCGATCAGATGCAGGGGCTGGTGGTGGGGTTAGGGGTGCCGAACGCCGTCGCCGAGATCGCGACGGTGCGCCAGCAGCTCAAACTGGCCGAATCGGCCGGCTATCTGTGCGCGGGGCTCCCCGGCCAGGCGCAGATCTACGTACTGCACGGCCGCACCGGAGAGTGTCTACATGCCAGTAACACCGAAACCGTCCCGCCGGGTGTACCCGGTGCGCAGAACTTCGAGGTCTATCGCCTGCCGTTGCGGGACGACGACGACCCAACCGATATCTGGTTGGTCGCAGACCTCGGAGCGGGAAAATCACTGACCAACAAGGCGTTTGGCCGCGCCTTGCATGCCAGCGGCACCTTGGCCACCGAGCAGGGGCACCTGTATCTGTACACCTGTGCGCCCAACAATGCCGGGCAGTCCGAAGAGTTCGCGATTGTCGCGGCCGACAACCCTGACCGTTTCACCTTCAGCGGGTACTTCCGGCTCATGAGCATCCGGACCGGTCTGGGTGCGGCCTTCGGACTGGATCTGACGCCGGGAGGCCGGGCGCGGGTGCACCAGGAGTCCGGCGGTTCTCGGCTGTACTTCTATTGATCGGCAACTCGTACCGTGTGGGTGTAATCCAGTACCGCGTAACCGCCTCGGTCGTCGACGATCAGGACCTTCCTGTCGTCGCCGGCGCCGAAGATCGTGATGCCCTCGGGCTTCATGGACCGATGGAAGCCGACGTCCAGCAGCCGTACTTCCTCGTCACCGCCGTCCCAGAGACAGAGTTGGAACGGGGCGTCGCCACCACTTGTCGAGCGCCCGAGTAGAACCAGGAAATCTCCGGTCTGCTCGTCGCGGCAGATATCACGGATCCCTTGCGCAGCCTTCGATCCAGGCACGCGGATGTGCACCGTCGAAGCGGCTGCCAGCGATGATGTGACCCACGGGGCGGTGCCCGCGTCCAGGGGCACCCGGATGAGCGAGATCTGCCCAGGCATGCCGGGGCTGCGCAGTCCGAAAAGCAGCGCACCGGCTGCCGGGTCCCAGGTGAGGCCTTCGATGTTCAGGCCCTCGCTATCAGGTTCTCGGCCACCGGATATCCGTAGTGAGGGAACGATTTCCAGTAGCGAGGCCCGGAATCCGCGCATGGCCTCGGTGGGCAGAACACCATCCGACGCGTATCGGATCCGCAACAGCCCGTCATTGACTCCTGTCTTGGTCGCGCACAGCGAGGACGCGGCGATGAGATAGATGTCGCCGTCCACGTCCACCCGGGTAAGACTCTCCAGGTCGCCGACGCTCCCACGCTCGATTCCGGTCAGGGTACGGCGCCGGATCTGCGTGGATTGCGCGCCGTCCGCGTCGAGCGAGAGTTCGAACAGAGCGGATGAGTCGTTGTTGTCGACGAAGACGAACCGGCCCGGCGCCACCGGAACCACGCCCGAGGCGTTGAACGGTGTCTTGCCGTTCTGCTCGCGAAATGCGACGGGCTTGACCTTCTTGCGCCAACCAACATGCTTCGCCGCATTGCGGAGGGACCGAAATGCGTTGGCAGCCGTAGTGGTCCAAGATTCCACATCGCCCCTTTCGCAGCACAGCATCGGCCACCAAACGGGCCCCTGTGCATTGTGCTGCCTATGGGCCCGTGTGCGGGGTCTAATCGGCCGTCACCGTCAGCTGCTCTTGCCCCTTGGCGATATGCGCCGTGGCATGGAATGTCCTCCCGGTGTACGACACAAGGAATCGGTAGTCGCCGGCGACAGGCGCGGCGATCACGATCTCGCCCCAGTCGTCGGCGACCATCGCGATGTCGTGGACCTCGCCGGGCGCCGCGGCGATGCTGATCACAGCACCGGCCATCGGCCGCCCGGCGGAGTCGCGGAATGAGATACCGACCACGTATCCTCCAGTGTCCGGATTTCTCGGGTTATCTGAAATGCCTTGTCACATACCGCTGCTCTTCCACGTGGACATGTTGTTGAAGACGGCGCTGTTGATGCGGGTGGCCGAGTTGCCCGAGTTGGCACCGTTGGTGTGTATGCCGACGCCATAGCGGTTGCCGTTCTGCAGCACCCACACCGGTGAGCCGCTCTGGCCGCCGGTGGTGTCGATGTCGTAGGTGATGACACGATCGGAGACCGCCTTGGCCCGTTGCGCCATGAACCACTGCTCGCCGTTCTTCTCGCCGGGATACCCGGACAGGTTCAGTGCCGCGGCCTTCAGGAAATCGTCGTTGCGAGTCGCGAAACCGAAATAGCCCGTCTGGTCACCCGGACGCGACGACGCCGGCAGGATGATCGCACCGTAGTCGTTGTCGCGATTCTGGTTCTGGGTCCAACCGGTGACACTGCGGAAGGCGGTGCCCACGTGGGTGCCGAACGGGCGGACACCGGCATTGCGTCCGGGGATCACCTGGATGGAACGCACCCATCCGCCATCGGCATGCATGTAGACACAGTGCCCTGCCGTCATCACCGTGCGGGGTGCGATCAGCCAGCCCGTACCCACATAGGTGCGGTTGTTGGCGGAGGTGATGATCAGGTGGCAGATCGCCCGCCACGGGAAGGTTGTGGTGTTGCCGACCCGAACACGATCATCGGTGCCGATGATGACTTCGGCACTGTTGGCCAACTCGGGATAGCTACCGAGGATGGCATCCAGCGGTGCGAGCTCGGACTCGTCGGTGGTCAGTCCGTCGACGGACCCCAACTCGCTGACCGATGATTCACCGGCGGCCTGGGCGGCGGCATTGGTGGTCTCGGTGTCGTCCTTACTTGCTTGCGCCGAAGGCAATTCGTGTTGAGTGACGGCGCCCGCACCAGCGGCTCCCGATATTTCGTACTCGGTCTCGGACGGTTTGTGATTCGTGGACTTGACTGCGGTGGCCATGGTGGTCTCCTTGCGTAGTGCGTGAGGGTCGAGCTAGGACGTGCTCATCCTGTTCCGATGTCGGGCCGGGATCGCGCGTAGTGAGGTACTCGATCTCACAGTGCAGGAAAGCATTTCGGTGTTGACCAGGACTTCAGTCGGCGCGCGCGGCGGAGACGATGGCCCAGGCCACCTCGGGGTGCTTGATATCGCTGTGTGCACCGCTGAATTCGGATTGGCTGGCGTCGTCGATGACCTTGTTGGCGTCGAGCCGGTAGAAATGCCCGCGCTGGAAGTCGTACGGCTTTCCGGCCTCGGCCAGCTCGAGAGCGGTCGCGGCCGGGTCTTGCTGGTACCCGTCGTGACCCATTGCCCCCCAGCGAAACCAAGGGTCTTGCCCGGCTTGGCTGTCCTGCCGTGCAAGCATGCTGGCGGCCGGATACCACCATCCGACCGCGCGGTCGGCGGAGGTGTACGTCGACAGCAGCGGCCCGTCCACGCGTTCTTCGAGCCCGGCGAGGCCCCCGGGCCCGCGGCCGCGGTCGAAGAGCAGCTCGCGGTTGAAGGTGAAGTGCGAGAAGGCGCCCTGGATCAGGGTGAGCGATTTGACAGGGCTCGTGCCGGTCTTCGGAAGCCCTGCCAGCGCGTAGGAGACGAGTCGCGCCCCGAAGCTGTGTCCGATGAGGTGAATGCGGGGCGGGCCACTCGGGCCCGACAGTGAGGCCAGCAGTGGACCGAGGCCGCGTTGGCCGACAACTCCGGCCCGGTTTTTCATCTCGTAGTAGCTCATCGTGCGCAGGATCTCGCGAGCCCCCGACCACAGAGCGGCGAAGGGATTGCCCAGCCCCTGCGCGGCACTCGTCGATTTCGGTGCCATGGCCGAGGCTTGTCCGAACACCGCGAGCGGATCTCCCTTGACGATGTCCGATTCGCCGCTGTCTTCCTGCGACTGGGCGGCGGTGGTGACGAGTCCGGCCGCCAAGGTGTGGAACTCGATGAGCTTGGCGGACTGTTGCGGCTTCTCGTCGAGCAGCTCGCCTATCTTTTTCAGCTGCGCGGTCTGGTCGGGGAAGCGTGGTGCCAGCGCCGCGGCGAGCTCCGCGCCCGTGGAAGGCACCGGCGGCGCGCTATCGGGGCTGTCGTCGGGCAGCAGCACCGACGGCCAGTTGATTCCCACGACGGCCACACCGGCGGTATCACCGCCGAGCTGATCGGCGATCAGCGAGAACATCGCGGTGTAGAGCTGGCGCGCGGAGGCCACACTGTTGTTCCATCCGTGTGACATCACGAACAGTTCGGTGATGCCCCCGGCCGCGACCGCAGCCGGCAGACCGCCATCACCGTCACCGGTGGCGTCGTTGAGGGAGCCATCGGCATTGAAATCCGGCTCGTAATAAGGCAATCCCTTGATCGTTGTCATGATGTCCTCGCTAGTCTCTACGTGTTGGATAGTGCGCGCATCAGGTCGACCAACCCGGCGCCCTGGAAGAATTCGTGGCGCCCCAAGTCGACGGCCGACTTCAGGAAGATGTCCTTGACCTCTTGTGGTTTACCCACGAACTCCGTGCGCGCCGACAAGAACGCGGCGATCGCACCCGACACATGCGCGGCGGCCATCGAGGTCCCGCTGTCTTCGATGTAGTTGGCGGCCCCCTCGGTGCCGTCGTCCTTCAACAGGTCAATGCCCTTGGCCATGAGACCGGTTGCCGCCGAGGTTATCCGCTCACCGGGGGCCACCAGGTCGGGCTTGCGTCGGCCATCGAGAGTCGGCCCCTTGGACGAGTCGAAGGTGACACCGCTGGTATGCGGTCGGTACCTGTGGACCGAGCCGACGGTGATGGCGGTGGCGGCATTGCCGGGGTCGGTGATGGTGGACAGCTGACCGTAGACATCGGCCGTCGTCCCCATGATCGCGGCGCCCACACCGGCTGCCGCGGTGCCGGCTCCCAGGTTTCCGGCACTCACGACGCAGACCACCCCTGACCCGGTGAGTAGATCGAGCTCGCGGCACAGCGGGCTCTGTCCTGCCGCGTAATCCCTTGGCATCCATCCGCATCCCAGAGACAGATTCACGCCGTGGATCTGTAGGTCATTGCCGTAGCTGTTGATCTCGCGTACATAGTTGAGGGCGTCGATGAGCACGCTGGACAGGGTCTTGCCGTCGTCGTCGAGCACCTTGAGGCTCACCAGGTTGGCGTGCGGCGCCACCCCGGAAAGCCGCGACCCCTGTGCCAGTACCCGCGGAACCCATTCCGGCAGCCCCTCGGCGGTTGGTTGGGTGGATGCGATCCGGATGAGTTTCGGGTCGGTGGGGGATTCGCCCGCGATGATGCCGGCCACATGGGTGCCGTGTCCGTAGACATCGACGAGCGGCCCCTTCGAGGCTTCCGGGGAAAGCGTGAAGTCCTTGTGCAGGGGCCGCACGGAATCCGCGGTGAGGGTGCCGTTGGCGGCGAAATGCGGGTGCTCGGCGTCGATTCCGGAATCCAGCACGGCCCAGACGACACCGGTTCCGCCGGAGCCATAGGTACGGATCGCCGCATCGGCCTTGATCGTGGTGACTGAGCGGTCCAGGTGGGCCTCGACCACCAGGTCGGGCCACACCCGTCGGATCAGCTGCAGTGCCTGTTGTGCGCTTTTGGCGCTCGAGGATTTGGCGCCCCCGCGGACCAGGCGCTGGATTTCGTCCGGTGTGAGCATGCACCGCACATAGTGGCGGCCGACGGGCGTTGGCGTGGGCGGCTCGTCGTGCAGCACCCGATGGAACATGTGCAGGAATTGATCGCGTACGTCGTCGGGGTCGACACCGGCGCCAACGAGAAGCTCGATCAGCACCATCCTGCGATCGTCGGCGTCGGTGACCAAGGCGTTGGCCTCGGCCGGTAGCGCCGTCTGCGGATCGGCCAGGACCATCGGGCTGATGACCGATGGTCGCTTGGGTCCGCGCGGCACGGGGCTAGTCATCGCACACCGAAGGCGCGAATCCGGTGGGGCTCATCTGAAGATTGTGAACCCAAACGTCCTTGTCGGTCATGAGTATTCGACTACTCGGTCGACCCGGTGGCCCATGCGGGCGCCCACGGCGCGAAAGGATTAGCGACACCGTCCAGGGCGGCGTCCAGGGATGGGAAGTGCCGGAGCAGGACAGAACGCATCGAGTTGTTCCTCACCCACGCGATGCCTTCCGGAGTGTAGATCTCGGGCCGGAAGTCGGAGGTGAAGAATCTGTCGCTCTCCAACCGTCGAGACGCCATCAACACGAATATTCGGAAAGCGGTGTCGCTGAACCCAAATCCTTTCGGTTTGGGCTCCGCGTACAGCCCGACCATCAGATCCACCCGCTCCACATCGTCGTATATCGCCGCGAGCTCTTTGGCCACCACCGGGTCGTCGGTCAGCTCTGGAAAAGATGACACCGGCCGTAGCCGCAGCATCCGGCGGAACTCGTTGTAACGGGGGACGCCGCGTTCGCGTACCCGAAGCACATCGATGGCAGCGAGGTCCAACATGGACCCGTCCGGCCGCTCCAGACGTTGCAGATGGCGCGGGAAGTTATGCAGAGTCAGTGCACCCGGATTGGCACGGCCGAACGAATAAATGATGTTCTCTATTGATGTCTCGCTGAAGCGGGTGCGCACATATTGAAGGGCGAGATCGGGCAATTCGTGCTCGGCGATCACGGAATCATCGGAAGCCGACCGCAGCACGAAACGATCGGGAATTAGCGGGTGCATCCGGTACACCGCGACAAATTCTTCGGTCAGCGAATATGGCACGTTGTGCAGACTTGTGGGTGAGCCGGGTATACCGCGTAGCAGAGCGTTATGTGGCTGACGCCGAAATAGGTTGCTTAAGCGCTCGCCGAGAATTCCGGACCAGTTGGTGTTCATCGCGAAAACCGTGGTGGGGTGCCCGATTATCGCGGGAGTCCAGTCGATCGTGTGGATTTTCGCCATGAGCGCGGTGTTGACCAGGCGGGCCTTGTCGTACAGCTCCTGATCGGACATTTCTGGATGACAAGCAGCCAGATGCTCGCAGATTGCGTTGTGTTCCCGCATGAACAGCGAATGCAGGACAGCCAGACCGACCCAAAAGTTCACGGCCGTCTCTGATGTGCTGGCCAGCGCTTCGACATCGGCCGGCGGCAGACCCTGCCCGTCCAGCCGCAGCTTCCCACCGGTTCCTGAGCGCAGTGCCTCGGCGATGGCGCGCGTGCCACCGTAGACCTGCGATCCGTCCCACCAATGGGTGTCCTGCGTGACGAACGTCGGGGGGCCTGACGCATCGGGGCACGGGTCGGGTGCGGTGCGGCGTATCTGCATGGGGCGTTGTGGCCACGGATCGTTCCGCTCGAGCGTCACGGTCCACGGCTCGGCTTCGACGGTGTTGTGGCTGAACCAGTCGTGGACCTCGAACTGGATCCACGCAGCGGCCAGTACGTTCAGCGTCGTCGCCGGAATGAACTGGTCGCGGGTCAGCAGCCTGCGGCTGATCAGCCGCGGGTTGGGCTCCAGGAGTTGTTCGGCGGACTCGGGGAAGGTCTGGGCCGGCGGCGCGTTACGCCCGAACCGGCTGCCGATCGATCCCATCAGCGGCTGTTCGAGGTTGTTGTAGGTGCCGTCCAAGGTCCGGGCGTTGCGGTAGTCGGTGTTCTCGAGCGGGGGCGATCCGCCGGGAGCCCGCCCCGTATCGAACAGATTGTCGGCCCGCAGTGCGTTGCGCAGCCCGATGAGTACTGGGATGCCGAATGCCGTGGGAAGCCGGGACCACCCGACCGACCGATCGATTCGTGTCGCGAGCCACGACGCCAGTGTGGTGGCCGATTTGGCGGCGCCATTCTTTTTCGCCATACCGGTAATGCTGACAAATTCCGGCGGGCGGGAACATGAGTATCGGGCTACTCGATCGCCATGAAATTCAGGTTCCCGATAGTACCGGGAATACCTCGCCATTTCGCCTGCATCGGCGTCAGTCGCGGCGCAGGATTGAGTAGTCGTGTACTCATGCGCGCACCTCCGGCATTCACGACACTGAGCACATCACCAATACGGGAGGACCGGACCGCGATGAGCACAACGGATGAATCGCTCGATCCCACGCGTACCTACCTCCCGTACAGCGAGGAGATGGACGTCGCGCCTCCCGGCGAGGACGAAGTCATCGACAAGATCGTCAACGTACTGCACACCAACAACGAACGGGCCTTCCGGAAGTACCGGCATGCTGTTCGCGATGCGCACGCGAAGAGTCATGGCATCCTGCGTGGCGAGCTGATCGTCTATCCGGATCTACCGCCGCACCTGCGCCAGGGAATGTTCTCGACTGCTGGTACCTACCCGGTCATCTGCAGGTTGTCCACCACGTCCGGCCTGCTGCGCAGCGACCGGATCCGGGGCGTGCGGGGGCTGGGTATCAAGGTTCTGGGTGTCAGTGGTCCGCGTACGCTTCCGGACGACGAGGCCACCACCCAGGATTTCGTGCTGGTCACGCACCGCGAGTTCCTGTTCGCAGACGCCAAGGCGTATCTGCGGCGAGGAATGCCGACGGCCTGGTTGCTGGCACGCCTGCCGGACACCGCGCTCAGGGTGGGCAGCAACCTTCTTGGCGGGGTGGCGAAACTTCTTCCACGCGTGGGACTCTCGCTCCCGGAATCCGTGGCAGTGTTCGTCCGTCCCAACACTCATATCCTGGGCGATACGTTCTACTCCTCGGCGCCGCTGCGATACGGGGCGTATGTGGCCAAGCTCAGCTATGTCCCTCTGTCGAAGTCCGTGCGGGACCTTGAGGGAGTGCTGCTGCCGGACGATATCGCCGACGACGAGTTTCGTCGCCTGGTCTCAGAGTTCTTTCAGCACAACAGCGCTGAGTATGAACTGCGGGCCCAACTGTGCACCGATGCCAAGACAATGCCACTTGAGGATGCCACCGTCGCGTGGCCCGAGGTGGATTCGCCGCACCGGGGTATCGCCAGAATCGTCTTCCCCGTACAAGATTCATATGGCACCGAGCGACGGGTTTTCGGTGACGATGTGTTGTCCTTCAATTCGTGGCGCGCCCTGGCTGCGCACCGGCCGCTGGGATCGATCAATCGGTTGAAACTCAAGGTTTACGAGGCATCCAGCAACTTCAGGCATGAGAAGAACGGGGTGTCGCGGATGGAGCCGGCGGGGGTCCAGGATCTACCAGACTGAGAAGGTTGCGATGACAGTTTCGATCACCAAAATCGCCGGGCAGGAGAAGCCGTCCCGCGGACTGGCTCACGCAAACCGCCATCGCGATCTAGACTCTTTTCCCATGTCGGGGAGCTGGCAGTTGCTCGACCGCCCAACCGAATTCGATGCCGTTCGCTCGACGCTGACGGACAGTGTGTCGTGTGGGGTGGTGTTGGTCGGCTCCGCCGGAGTCGGCAAGACGACCCTCGCGCGTACCGTCACCGACTCGTTGGGATGCCAGGTTCGCTGGGTGGCATGCACCGAGTCGTCGCGCAGTATTCCATTGGGAGTGTTCGCCCATTGGATACAGACGACTGGATCGCGTGATCCGGCGGCACTCATCGCCGCGGCGCGGGAATCCATTGTCGCGTCGCCACATCCGATCATCGGAATCGACGATGCCCATCTGCTGGACGACCTGTCGGCGACATTGCTGCATCAGATAGCGGTCGGGCATGCCGGCCGGTTGGTCGCCACGGTGCGTAGCGGTGAGCCCGTTCCGGATGCTGTCACCGCGTTGTGGAAAGACGACTATCTGCGCCGGTTCGAACTCGAGGCGTTTACCAAGGAGCAGAGCGTCGCGCTCGTCGAATCGGTGCTGGGCGGTGCGCTGGAGGGGCTGAGCGCAGACGTGATGTGGGAATCGTCCGGTGGAAATCCGCTGTTCCTGCGCCACCTGGTGGAGGGTGCGATCGAAGCGGGATCCCTGACGGCTGTCAACGGGGTGTGGCAGCTGCGCGGCAACACGGTGGTCCCCTCGGGCCTGGCCGCGCTGCTCGGAGACCGCCTCGAACAGTTGGACGGCGACGTACTCAACGTGCTGAAACTGCTGTCCCTGTGTGAACCGCTTGATCTGGACACGTTGTGCGAGATCGGGGGCAGTGACGCGCTGGATGGCGCGGAGATCTCCGGCTTTGTCCGCGTCGAGTCCGATGGCCGCCGTATCAACGTGCGGTTCAGCCATCCGATGCTGGGCGAGGTGGTCCGGCGCAGAGTGGGAACCGCCTCCGGCCGCCGTCTGCGCGGTCAGCTTGTGCGGGCGCTCCGGGAGCGCGATATCGACTCGGCGGCTAAACGCATTCGGCTCGCGCAACTGTCCGTCGAAAGCGACGAAGCCACCGACCCGGCCCTGTTGGTCTCCGCTGCGAAGGACGCCATATACCTGTCCAACCTCCCCGTCGGGGAACACTTGGCGCGGTGCGCGGTCGAACGCGACGGAGGTCTGCGTGCCGCCGAGGTGCTTTCCCGCGCTCTGCTCTGGCAGGGGCGCCCCGAGGAGGCCGAGCAGGCGCTCGCCGAGTTCGATCCAGACCAGCTCGACGAACTCTCGCTGGTCCTCTGGGGCCTTCCGCTCGTCTCCATCGCGTTCTGGTCGATGGGCGATGTCCCGCGTGCCCATCAGCTGATGGCTCTGCTACGCGAACGCGTCCAGCATCCGGCCCTGAAACTGGTCGTCGACGCGACGGGCGCGGCATTGGCCGTGCACGAGAACCAGTTCGATGAGGGGCTTGCCGCCGCGACCGTCGTGCTCTCGGACCCGGAGGCTCCCCGACAGGCCGTGGAGTTCGCGGCATTCGGTATCGGATTGGCGCTGCCCGTCGCCGGGCGCGGTGACGAATTCGAGCCGATCGCGGCGAGATGCCGCGCACAGAAACGGTCCACCGACGGCATGATCGCGGTGATGGTGCGCTACTGCGACGTGCTGGCGCTCGTGTACACCGGGCAACTGCGGCTGGCCGACCGCCGCGTTACCGAGTACACCGAGTTCTCCTCTGCCGGACAGTTTCTCGCGTGGGCGATAGCGCGGATCATGGCCGGGCTGGTCGCCGTGCACCGCGGGGCTTTCCCCACGGCGATTACTTCTATCGAACAGGCGCTGGCGGCACTCAACGCCGAGAGACCGCTGCCATGGCAGCTTCCCGCGCGACTGCTGCTGGCACGTGCCTACGCGGCGCTCGGGAAGGTCGAAGACGCGGAGCGCGTGTTGACCGAATCGGGGGAACACTCAGGGCAATTCGTTGCACTGCACGACCCGCAGCTGCTGATCGCGAAGTCCTGGGTGGCCGCGGCACGCGGTGCAGATCGGTCGGCGGTGGATATCGCCCGCCGTGCGGCCGATACCGCGCACACCGCCGGGCAGTACGCGGTGGAGGCCGAGGCGCTGCACCACGCGGCGCGGTTCGGGGACCGGACGGTGGGGCGCCGCCTTGACTCACTGACCCCGCGGGTACACGGTCCACTGGTGGGGCTGTACGCACGGCACGCACTCGCTGTCGGCGCGGCCGATGCCGCGGCACTGGCCCAGGCCAGTGTCGAATTCGAGAATGCGGGTCTGTTGCTGTCGGCGGCAGATGCCGCCGCGCAAGCGGTAGCGCTGCTGAGTCGCGGTGGAGATCGAAGCAAGAGCGCCGAGTCCGCAGCCCGTGCACTGCGGATAGCCGGCCAGTGTGGCGGTGCGGCCACGCCGGCCATCCGGGCCGCCGCGCGTCCGCTGCCGGTCACCGCGCGCGAGCGCGAGATCGCGGCCCTGATCGGTGAAGGCTTGTGCAACCGCGAGATCGCCGAGCGCCTCACTCTCTCGGTGCGCACCATCGAGGGGCACATCTACCGCGCCTGCATCAAACTCGATGTCGTGGACCGCGATCAGCTCGCCAAGATCGTATGGAGCGATCTGGCCGACCCACCGCAGTAGGCACACCGCCCATGATTCGGCGGGTCAATCGTCATCCGTGCCCGCCGGTGCCGACTGCTGCAGAACGATGCGTTCGCGCACCAGGTAGCCGGAGGCCACGGAGAAGAGCACGGTGATGGCCGACCCGACGTCTCCCGGTATCTCGACGTCGAACTTGCCGAGGACGAACACCAGCAGAACCGAGATCGCGCCGGCCGTGCCGCTGGCCGCCACCTTGGTTGTCGGGGTGTTTGACGGTTGCCGGATTGCCTGGCGTTCAAGCGTTGTCATGGTCGGCTCCTCGGGGTGATAGGTCTGCACGAACCGTAAGACCGGTGGACGGGCACCTGCGCGAGTAGCGGACTACTTCGTTCGTGCGGGCGATGAAGCGCGACGTCTTCGCCTGGCCGGCCCTGAGGTGACTGCGGCCAAATGCAGGTAGTGGACCACTCATTCGGAATCGCACGATGCCGCCGATCATTGCTGGCAGCCGAACCAGTGCGTCTGTATCCCGATGGCGTCTGCGGCTTTCCATCACGTACGTCAGGAAGGACGGACCTAGAAATGACTAACACCGACGCGGAAATCTATACCGGAAGGCATGTGGTCGTGTTGGCCCCGGTGAAGGCTCGCGGAAATCGCGCCAATGCCCTCGCGGGCGTCGCCGGACTGTCGAATATCGCGCACAGCAGTGATTTTCAGAACCAGGCGATGGACATCAGTGCGGTCGTCGATGCCGATGCCACGGTGTTCGACGAGTTGGGACTGGCAGTCGTCGACTCCGATGCCGATCAGACCGCGGCGCTTCAGGCCGCCGCGGAAGCCGGCGACGTGGTGCTGTCGGTCGAGCCGGAACTGATCCACCATGCGCTCACGATCACCTCGCCCGAGTACCTCAGCGGTTATCAGCATGGTGTCTCCGACTTCTTCGCGCGGTTGCAGGCCGACACGGCGACGTCCGCGGTCGATGAGCTCACCGCCGCCTACGTCGACACCGACACGTCGACCTGGGGCCTACAGGCGACGAGGACGACCACCAGCACCAAAACCGGCCGTGGTGTGCGGGTGGCGGTGTTGGACACCGGTTTCGATGCCTCGCATCCTGACTTCAAGAAGCGGCACGTCACCATGCAATCGTTCATCGACGGGGAGACCGCCGATGACGGACACGGTCACGGCACACACTGCATCGGTACCTCGTGTGGACCGCGTTCCCCGCGGGGAGGCCGCCGCTACGGGGCGGCGACCGAGGCGGAGATCTTCGCGGGCAAGGTGCTGAGCAACGCGGGGTCGGGTGCCGACGGTGGCATCCTGGCGGGCATCAACTGGGCGGTGGCCAATAACTGCGCGATCATCTCGATGTCTTTGGGGGCCAACGTCGACAAGATATCGCTTGCCTACGAGACGGTCGGGCAGCGTGCGCTCGACCACGGCTCCCTGATCATCGCCGCGGCCGGAAACAACGCAAATCGGAGGATCGGGAACTACGGGTTTGTCGGCGTGCCCGCGAACAGCCGCTCGATCATGGCCATCGCGGCAGTGGATTCGTCGTTGAATCCGGGCTGGTTCTCGGCGCGCTCGAGCACCAAGACGAAGGCCGCGGGCCGTATCGATCTCGCCGGGCCGGGCGTTGACGTGTATTCGTCCTGGCCGATGCCCAAGCGCTACAACACGATCAGCGGCACCAGCATGGCCACCCCGCATGTCTCTGGTATCGCGGCATTGTGGTGCGAAGCCACCGGGCTCACCGGCAGGCAGCTCTGGGCGGTGCTCCTGCAGAATGCGGCACCACTCAACGTTCCGGCCGTAGACGTCGGTGCCGGGCTTGTGCAGGCCCCACAGTGACGTCGCAGCGGGTCACCGTGACGATCGAAGAGCGTGATTTCGACGGTACGGTGGCCGCGTTGCGGGCAGCCGGTTTGGCGGGTATGCAAGTGCACCGCGAAATCGGTGTGGTATCAGGCGATATCGCGAATGCTGCCGCACTGGTGGATATCCCGGGAGTGATGGTTGTGGAGCCGGAAGGGCAGGCGCATATCGCGCCTCCGAACGCGGGAATCCAATAGCAACACTGTAGGAGCTAGCCGGCCAGTCTGCTTGCGTCGAGCGCGGTGAGCCCGCCGCGTCTGAGACGGCGGGCCGCGGTCCAGCGCTGACCACTGCGCGGTACCGTCCTGGGGCGGGCAGGCGGTGGGTAGGCATCGTCGAACTCCAGGTAGGTGGCGGTGACGCCCGGGAGTGCCCGTAGCTGCTCGTCGAGCTGGTCGAATTCAGGGCCGGAGGCGGCGGTGACCACGAAAATCGATCGAAGTTCCGGGGGCACGCTCGCTGCGTTGGTGTGCAGGGGTGAGACTGTGTGCCCGGCGGCCCGGATGGCCTCAAAAATAGGTGCGGCCGAATTGGTTTCGCCCGGGTGCTCGCGAAGATCGTGTGCGGGGCCGGCCTCGACCAGGATGAGGAGGTTGACGTCGGGCGAGACGCTGTGGGGGGCTGTTCGCGTGATCATGTCGACTCCTCCCGGCAAAGGCCATGTAGATCGGATCTGTTGTGTACAAGCGGTACACAACAGATCCTGACCTGCCACGGTCTCGATGACGTGAGTAGCGAGGTACCCCAAACGCGGATAGCTGCGCGGCGCCGTCTACAGCAGACGCTGCCGTGCTGCGATGAGGACCGAACAGTGTGTCCGGCCCAGGACACCGCACCCGTTGGGGCCGACCAGCTCTTGAACGTGGGCCGCGTCGCCGGCCCCGACGACCACTAGTTGCACGGTATGTCCGTGGCGTTCTAAGTAATCCAGTGTGCCGCCCACCGGGTCGAGGGCACGGATGTCCAGATCGGGATGCCGCACCCGCAGCGGTGCCAGGCGCCGCTCCAGTAGGACGGCTGTCATTCGCCGATCCGCACGCGCCAAGGTGGCGACCCGCTGGCCGGACTGCCCGATCGGGCGATGGCGTAGCAGCACCCGCATCGGCGCACCGCGCAGCCGGGCCTCGTGAGCGGCCAGCTCCAGCGACGCGACCGACTCATGGGATTCGTCGACCTCCACCACCACCGCGGGCGTTGCACCGAGCCACGATGGGTCATCGCGGATCACCGCGACGGGGCAGCGCACCGAGCGAAGGACCTCGGCGGCGGTGGATCCGACCGTGCGGGTGTCGGAGCCGCTGATGCCGATCGCTCCCACGCAGAGCATGACGGCGCTGCGCGAGGCGTCCAACAGGACGTCCGCGACTCGCCCGTGCCGGATCTCGGCTTCCACCTTCACCGGTTTTCGGGTGGCGCCTATCTCGCGAAACGCGTGCCGCACGGCTGTCCCGGCGGGACTGCGTTCGTCGCTGAACTCAGGAAACTCCACCTGGGGCGTCACGTGGACCAGGCGCAGCGGCACGTCACGATGCAATGCCTCGTCGACCGCCCATATCGCGGCGCGGACCGCCGACCGTGATCCGTCAATGCCGACCACCACCGCGGGTGCGGTTGTACCGATGCTGTTCATCACCGTGTCCTAACCGCGAATCTCGAGCACGTCGGCCAGCGACCGGCGGGGAGTCGGCGGCGAGACGCGGCCGAAGGTCGGAGCCAGGCCCACCCGTATGAGCGCCTGAGGGTGCGCCCTGCCGATGGCAGCGCCGACAACTTCGCGACTCGCTGTCAGCTCCAGCATGTGGGTGATGGTGCAGGTCGCCAGTCCGGCGAGCGTGGCCTCCAACAACACCTCCGAGAGCAGCTCACCGCAGCGCAACAGGTTCTTCGGGGTATCTCTGGCCGTAGACAACGCCAGCACCTTGGCCTGGTCCTCGTGTAGTCCGGGTCGCTCGGTCCGCTCCGTGACAACCGGAAAGGTTCGGCCGATATCGACGTGATCGCTGTCGGCGGCCGATACCAGTGCGCTGCGTGGAATACCGTCCTCCAATGTGAACGGTGCTGTCCACCAATCGAGTTCGGTTTGGTAGGCCGAGTCGTAGATGCGCAGTGCGTCGCTGAGGGCCGAGGCGTCGGCCAATCTCGGCCGCAGCACGTCGTCGATCACATCGAGAATCACCGCGCGGTCGGCGATCACTGCGTTGAGCATCCGGGCGAACTGCGACCAGTTCGGCGGCGACTCGAAGGGCAGCCGATCGGTGCGGCGCTGCAGGATCGCGTCGGCGCGTCGACGATCCCCTACCACCACAACGGTCCTGGGGGAGAAGGTAATGGTGGCCAGATGGTCCGGGTTGTCTGGGTCGGGGATTCGCTCGACACGGGCCATCCAGCCCGCCGAGGCCATCGCGACTCGGAAATGGTCGAGCGCCGCGCCGCAGCTGATGATCGCTTCACGGCCGGCACCGTCGGTCCGTTTGACGCATCGCGTGCGGTCCAGATACAGATGCAGATCGCCCGGCCCTGATCCATGGTCGATAACCCAGCGCCACGGCTGAGTGTTGTGCAGAGACGGTGCGCGGCAGGCAAGTTGGATCGCGGTCTGGATGACGTCGATGTGAACCATTGTCTTGGGCATGTCGGCTCCGCTCGGCTGGTGGTGGTATCGACTCTTGGATATGCCTTCGAACGTGACCAGGGCACTTGGTCACCAGCGATGTGCCCGAAGTCCCCGAGTCTGTGCAGGGGAGCCGGCCGGCCAGGCCTCGGCGGGGGATAACTGGTGACTTACGACCCATGGACCGGGGTCCCATGGCCGGATATCCGCATCGCCCGCACCGCAACGATGAACTCATGCGCTCACTACGATCGACCGTCAGTCCCACTTCCGTCGGCGCGGAGATCCGTGAAACTCACACGGGTATCGTGATTTTGGTTGGCGGGCGGGCCTACAAGATCAAAAAGCCCGTCGTCACCAACTTCCTGGATTTCAGCACCCCGGAGCTTCGGGAACGGGCTTGTGCCCGTGAGGTGGCGCTCAACAGCCGCATCTCGGGAGACAGCTACGTCGGTGTTTCGCATCTCACCGATCCCGACGGCGGATTGGGCGAACCGGTGGTGGTGATGCGGCGCTACCCGGACTCCGCTCGGCTGTCGGCGATGGCCAAGTCCAAGCGGGTCACCAAGGCTCATCTGGACGCGATCGCGGAGGTGCTGGCCGCCTTCCACAAACGTGCCGACCGCAGTCCGTCGATCGACGAGGCCGGGTCGCTGGATGCCATCGTCGACCGGTGGGAGGACACGCTGGCATCCCTGGAGAAGTACGCGGGGACGGTCCTCTCCGCTGATGATGTGCGCCTGGTCCGGACACTTGCGACGCAGTTCATTTCCGGTCGCGCAGTTTTGTTCGCGCAGCGTGTCGCCGACAGGAGAATCATCGACGGGCACGGAGACCTGTTGGCCAGCGACATCTTCTGCCTGCCCAACGGGCCGGTGCTGTTGGACTGCCTGGAATTCGACGACCGGCTACGGCACGTGGATGGTCTGGACGACGCGGCCTTCCTTGCCATGGACTTGGAGTTTCTGGGGCGCCAGGATCTCGGCGACTACTTCATGAACCGCTATGTGGAGCTGTCCGCGGATCCCGCACCGGAACCCCTGCGGCACTTCTACATCGCCTATCGAGCCTTGGTCCGAGCCAAGGTGGACTGCATCCGGTTCACTCAGGGGCAACGGTCGGCCGGGGGACGGGCCACGAGGCATTTGGCAATGGCGCTGCAGCACCTGGGATCCGCCACGGTGCGGCTCGTGCTGGTGGGTGGCGGCCCGGGCACAGGTAAGAGCACATTGGCCCGTAGGATATCGGAAGATATTGGAGCTCAAGTTATTTCAACGGATGAGGTGCGTCATCAGCTGCATCGACTGGGCGTCATATCCGGGGGGAAGGGCGTGCTGGACACCGGGCTGTATTCGCCGGAGAACGTGAGTGCCGTATACGACGCGGTGCTCAGGCGTGCGCGCCTGAGCCTGGCAGGTGGTCACACCGTCATCCTGGACGGCACCTGGCGCAGTCCGCGGCACCGGCTGCGGGCACATCAGCTCGCCTACGAGGCGGGCGCGCCGATGGTGGAGTTCCTGTGCACGGCGCCACTGGTCACGGCCCAACATCGTGTGGCCAACCGTCATGACGGGATCTCGGATGCCACGGGGGACATCGCGGCGGCGTTGGGCGCCGAATTCGTCGGGTCAGACAACGGCTGGGGTGAGGCGCACGTGATCGACACCCGTCTGCCATTGGATCGGTCGACCGCCGAGGCGGAGGAATGCTGCAGGCAGGCGTTGTATGCGCCGGTGCCTTGCCACCCCCGATGAATCAGCACTCGATGCGCGCCGCAGACAGGTTGTCCACGATGGCCCGGCAAAACGCCGGGAGATCGTCCGGGGAGCGGCTGGTGATGAGGTTGTGGTCGATGACCAGTTCCCGGTCCAGCACTGATGCGCCGGCGTTGCGCAGATCGGTGCGGATGCTGGGGTAGCAGGTGACCGTGCGGCCCGTCAGTACCCGCGCCTCCGCGAGTGTCCATGGGCCGTGACAGATTGCGGCCACTGTCTTACCCGAGGCGACAAAGTCGCGCACGAACCGCACTGCGTCGGGATCGCTACGCAGTTTGTCGGGATTCACCGTGCCGCCCGGGAGTACCAGCCCGTCGTACTCGTCCACGGAGGCCGTACGCACCGTGCGGTCGACCCGAACGGTGCCTGCCGGTTCAAGATCGTGGTTACGCGCCTGAATCTCGCCGGACCGCAGAGACAGCACCACAACCCGGCCGCCGGCGGCAAGGATGGCCTCACGTGGTTGTTCCAGTTCGACGCGCTCGACACCATCGGCGGCGAGTATCGCAACCACCTGTCGCTCAAGGGAATTACGCATCGTTGCCTCCGATCATTCGGAATAGAGGATCTCGGACGATTCGTATACCCGCTTCGTCGCCGGCTATGCATCGCGCGGGCCGCCTTCGGTCCCGGGTTTCGTCGGACCGTCAGCGGGGTAAGCGCTGTCTGGACCCGACACATTCGAGGAGCAGACGATGACCGAATTCACCATCCCCGGCCTGACCGACGCCCAGAGCCGCAAGATTGCTGATCTTCTGCAACTGCAGCTCAGCACCTACAACGACCTGCATTTGACTCTCAAGCACGTGCATTGGAATGTGGTGGGCCCCAACTTTATCGGTGTGCACGAGATGCTTGATCCGCAGGTCGAGCTCGTCCGTGGATACGCCGACGCGGTTGCCGAACGCATTGCTGCGCTGGGCAGATCTCCGCAGGGCACGCCCGCAGCCATCCTCAAGGACCGAACCTGGGATGACTACGCGGTGGGCCGCGACACGGTGCAAGCGCATCTGGCGGCGCTCGACCTCGTGTACTCCGGGATCATCGGGGACATCCGCGTGGCGATCGAGGAACTGGACGATCTCGACCTGGTCTCTCAGGACCTCCTGATCGGGCACGCCGGCGAGCTGGAGAAATTCCAGTGGTTCGTCCGCGCGCATCTGGAGAATTCGGGAGGTCAACTGTCTCATCGGGACGCCCGTACCGAGAAGCAGGCCGCGGCTCAGGCGAAGAAGAAGTCAAGCGCCAAGTAGGGGAACATCAGCTCTGCTGCGGCCGGTCGCGAGCGGCGCCCGGCCTCGCGAATCCCGACCCGATAAGCCGTTTTGGTTCCGCCGACGTCAACGGGTACCCTCGTGAGGGCTTTAATGCCCCCTTAGCTCAGTCGGCAGAGCGTTTCCATGGTAAGGAAAAGGTCAACGGTTCGATTCCGTTAGGGGGCTCGGTAGACGGCAGGCGGAAACGCCGGCCCTGTCTGCGGGGCGGTGTAGCTCAGCTGGTTAGAGCGCACGACTCATAATCGTGAGGTCGGGAGATCGAGCCTCCCCACCGCTACCACCCGAACATAGAGACAACGAACGAAAGAGGGCAACTGCAGTGGCCTCCAGCACAGACGTCCGGCCCAAGATCACCTTGGCCTGTGAGACGTGCAAGCACCGTAACTACATCACCAAGAAGAACCGGCGCAACGACCCTGACCGGCTGGAACTGAAGAAGTTCTGCCCGAATTGCGGATCGCACCAGCCCCACAAAGAATCGCGTTAATCGCGCTTCTTTGTGCCTTTCCCGTGTCCCCTGGGCGCGACACGAATAGGCAAGCCTTACTTGGTATCGGTCAACATCAGTAGGTAGGTTCCGCCCCGTGGCTTTATCGCAAGATCTCGTCGGAACTCACTACCGATACCCCGACCACTATGTGGTTGAGCGGGAGAAGATTCGTGAGCACGCCGAAGCGGTCAAGAGCGACCACCCGGCCCACCACGACGAGGCCGGTGCTGCTTCTCTTGGTCACGACGCACTGATCGCAACGCCTACCTTCCTGTGCATCTTCGGATACACCGCTCAAGCGGCCTTTTTCGAGGATGCGAACATCAGCGTCAAGGACGAGAAGATCGTCCAGGTCGACCAGGAGCTCAGGATTCTGCACCCGATCAAGGCCGGCGACAAGTTGTACTGCGATGTGTACCTCGACTCGATTCGGCGCTCGTTCGGCGCCGACATCATCGTCACCAAGAGCCTCATCACCAATGACAAGGGTGAGCTCGTGCAGGAGCTGTTCACGACTCTTGCCGGGCGAACTGCAGAAGACGGAGAAGAAGGCGGGTTCAACTGATGGCATTGCGTGAGTTCAGTTCGGTCAGCGTGGGAGATCGGCTGCCGGAGAGGATGATTCCGCTCACCCGGCAGGATCTGGTGAACTACGCCGGGGTTTCCGGTGACCTCAACCCCATCCACTGGGACGACGAGACCGCCAAGCTGGTGGGGCTCGAGGACGGCGCCATCGCGCACGGCATGCTCACCATGGGCCTCGGCGGCGGCTACATCACCGAGTGGATCGGCGATCCGGCGGCGGTGACCGAGTACAACGTGCGCTTCACCAGCTTCGTCACCGTCCCCAATGACGGTGTCGGCGCGGAGATCATCTTCAACGGTCGGGTGAAGTCGGTCGACGAGGACACCAAGTCGGTGACCATCGCGCTGACCGCTACCACCAACGGCAAGAAGATCTTCGGGCGCGCCGTGGCGACCGCGACGCTGGCGTAGTCATGGCACTGCAACTAGACATCGTCGGGATGACGCACAAGTACTCCCAGACCTATGTGGTGGGCCGGGAGAAGATCCGCGAGTTCGCCAAGTCGGTCAAGGCGACCGACCCGGCCAGCCACGACCCGAAGGCGGCGGCCGAGCTCGGACATCCGGGTCTGATCGCGCCGTTGGCTTTCCCGGCGGTGATGGCACTGCTGGTGCAGAAGGAGTTTTTCCGCACGTACGACGTCGGCATGGACACCATGCAGATCGTGCATTCCGAACAGAAGTTCGTGTACCACAAGCCCATCACCGAGGGCGACGAGCTGTCCTGCGATTTTCAGGTGGACTCCCACAAAGAGGCTTTCGGCGTGGACATCGTGACCACCCGCAACATCGTCCGCAACCAGAACGACGAGCTGGTCATGGAGGCGTTCACCACGCTGATGGGCCGCGACTCGGACCGGATGGCCGATATCAAGCTCATCTGACGTCGGTTCGGCGAACGGTGGAGTGAGTGTGCCGGGCAATTTCAGTCTGAGGCTGGCCTCGGGGTACACTCAAGATTCGGGGTTTTCCCACCACAACGCGCCTGTCGGGTACTCGGGAGGCGCGTGTGTTGTGTGAGGGCCCCGGCCACCGGGTTGGCGTGCCAGCCATAGGGGTGTAGCTCAACTGGCAGAGCAGCGGTCTCCAAAACCGCAGGTTGCAGGTTCAAGTCCTGTCACCCCTGCAACACCCTGGAGTAAGCACTAGGGAAACAGAGAGGTACGGAAGGGAATGAGCGACGAGCTAGACGAGCCCGACATCGGCACCGCCGACAGCGACCGGGCCGTCACCTCGACCAAACCGCTTCGCCCGACGGGTAAGCGCACCCGCCGTGCTGACGCTTCGACCGCGGCCACTGAGCTCACCGAGTCCGGTGCCTCCGAGACCGGTGAGGTCAAGAAGAAGACGAAGGCCGGGAAGAACAGCCGGAAACCGGCCACCAAGAAGGACAAGACGGGGCCGTCGCGTAACCCGCTGGTCCAGCTTTGGGTTTTCCTCAAGCAGGTGGTCGCCGAGCTGCGCAAGGTCATCTGGCCGAACCGCAAGCAGATGGTCAGCTACACCTCGGTGGTGCTGGTCTTCCTGGTGTTCATGGTCACCCTGATCGGTGTGATTGACCTGGGCCTGGCCCGGCTGGTCATGCTGGTGTTCGGGTAGACCGACGAGACGCAAGAAACAAGAGAGGACGAACGGTGACGACCTTCGACGGCGACGCTGCGAGCGAGCCAGAAGACACCGCTGACACGGCTGCTTCGGTCGACGTGATCGACGAGAGTGCCGCGCCTGAGCCGTCTGCGGAAGAGTCGGGCGCCGAGGTGCGAGCGCAAGAAGACCCGGAAGACCAAGAAGACGCCGATCCCGCCGTCACGCTGAAGGCGCAGCTGCGCCGCGAGCCGGGCGAGTGGTACGTCATCCACTCGTACGCCGGATACGAGAACAAGGTCAAGGCCAACCTGCAGACTCGTGTGCAGAACCTGGACGTCGGCGACTACATCTTCCAGATCGAGGTGCCCACCGAAGAGGTCACCGAGATCAAGAACGGTCAGCGCAAGCAGGTCAACCGCAAGGTGCTGCCCGGCTACATCCTGGTCCGGATGGAACTAAACGACGAGTCGTGGGGCGCGGTCCGTAACACCCCCGGCGTCACCGGATTCGTCGGCGCGACCTCGCGCCCGTCGCCGCTGTCGCTCGATGACGTGGTGAAGTTCCTGCTCCCGCAGACTCCTGCCAAGAAGCCCGCCAAGGGTGGGACCCCGGAAGCCGCCGGAACCGCCCCGGAGTCGGGTGGCCTGGAGCGTCCGGTCATCGAGGTCGATTTCGAGGTCGGCGAATCGGTCACCGTCACCGACGGCCCGTTCGCGACGCTGCCCGCCAGCATCAGCGAGGTCAACGCCGAACAGCAGCGCCTCAAGGTGCTGGTGTCCATCTTCGGCCGCGAAACGCCTGTCGAGCTCAACTTCACCCAGGTGGAGAAGCTCTAACAAAGACTTCGGACCGCGTCACGGTCCGCAGAACCTCCGGTCGAATAACGGCCGGAACACGGAAGGAAAGTAAGGAAACACCCAATGGCCCCGAAGAAAAAGGTCGTCGGGCTGATCAAGCTGCAGATCAAGGCCGGCGAAGCCAACCCCGCGCCTCCGGTCGGTCCCGCGCTCGGTCAGCACGGCGTCAACATCATGGAGTTCTGCAAGGCGTACAACGCCGCGACGGAGTCGCAGCGCGGCAACGTCATCCCCGTGGAGATCAGCGTCTACGAGGACCGCAGCTTCACCTTCGCACTCAAGACCCCTCCCGCCGCCAAGCTGCTGTTGAAGGCCGCCGGTGTGCCCAAGGGTTCCGGTGAGCCGCACAAGACCAAGGTCGCCAAGGTGACCTGGGATCAGGTGCGCGAGATCGCCGAGACGAAGAAGGAAGACCTCAACGCCAACGACATCGACGCCGCCGCCAAGATCATCGCCGGCACCGCGCGCTCGATGGGCATCACCGTCGAATAACACGGTGTAGCCGTCCGCGCTGGCATCGAGTAGCCCGCTTAACCCAGTGGTAAGGCCCGCTTCGGCCTGTACGACCACGACCCAACAATTGATTGGATACCAATGAGCAAGAACAGCAAGGCATATCGCGAAGCCGCCGAAAAGGTGGACCGCGAGAAGCTGTATTCCCCTCTCGAGGCCACCAAGCTGGCCAAGGAGACCTCGTCCAAGAAGTACGACGCAACTGTCGAGGTCGCCATGCGCCTCGGCGTCGACCCCCGCAAGGCTGACCAGATGGTCCGCGGCACCGTGAACCTTCCGCACGGTACCGGTAAGACCGCCCGCGTCATCGTCTTCGCGGTGGGCGACAAGGCCGAAGCGGCTGCCGCCGCCGGTGCCGATGTCGTTGGTAGCGACGACCTGATCGAGAAGATCCAGGGCGGCTGGCTGGAGTTCGATGCAGCCATCGCCACCCCGGATCAGATGGCCAAGGTCGGTCGTATCGCACGTGTCCTGGGCCCGCGCGGTCTGATGCCGAACCCCAAGACCGGCACCGTGACCCCGGACGTGGCCAAGGCCGTCACCGACATCAAGGGCGGCAAGATCAACTTCCGCGTGGACAAGCACTCCAACCTTCACCTGATCATCGGCAAGGCCTCGTTCGATGCCGAGAAGCTGACGGAGAACTATGGGGCGGTCCTGGACGAGATCCTGCGTGCCAAGCCGTCGTCGGCCAAGGGGCGCTACCTGAAGAAGGTCGTCGTCAGCACCACCACCGGCCCGGGCATCCAGGTCGACCCGGGCGTGACCCGGAACTTCCTCGAGGCCTAAGCGCCCCGCGCGAACGTTTGACCGCAGAGGCCCCCATGTCCCGGCTACGGGACATGGGGGCCTCTGCCGTTGTCCTTGCTGTTACTAGGGACCAAAGACCATAGCCGGCATGGATCTGCCGGTCTTACCGTGGAATCAGCAGAGGTAGGACGGAGGAAAGCCATGTCGGTGTGTTCTGTCAGTGCCACACTGGGGGCGGCAGGTGGAAGGGAGACGGACATGATCACGGTGTTCCTCGTCGACGACCACGAGGTGGTACGCCGCGGTCTGGCCGATCTGCTCGAAGAAGAAGAAGACTTTTCGGTGATCGGGCAGGCGTCTTCGGTTGCCGAGGCGATGGCGCGTATCCCCGCACTGCAGCCCGATATCGCGGTGTTGGACATTCGGCTGCCCGACGGCAACGGCATCGAGCTGTGCCGCGAACTTCGGTCTAGATTGCCGAATCTGAACTGTCTCATGCTGACCTCGTTCACCGACGAACATGCCATGCTGGACGCGATCATGGCGGGCGCCGGCGGTTACGTCATCAAGGACATCAAGGGGATGGAACTGATCTCCGCGGTCCGCACCGTCGGTGCGGGACGCTCACTGCTGGACAATCGGGCCGCCGCGGCGTTGATGAACAAGCTGCGCGCCGCGGCCGACAATCCGTCGCCGCTGGCCGGCCTCACTGCCCAGGAGCGTACGTTGTTGGAGCTGATCGGGGAAGGACTGACCAACCGTCAGATCGCGGAGCGAATGTTCTTGGCGGAGAAGACGGTCAAGAACTACGTCTCTCGTCTGCTCACCAAACTGGATCTCGAACGCCGCACTCAGGTCGCCGTGCTGGCCACCAAGCTTGCGCGCGAGAATCAGGGGTCGCACGGCTGACGGGTTGGTATTCACCCCGGGGCAAGGTGTGCGAGAGTTGAATTGTGGTCGACGACGTTGGTGCGCAACCCAATCGGGTGACGGCCGAGCTTGCCCATTTGCAGTTGCGTGAACTGCTCGCGGAGGTGCAGGGCCGGATAGAGCAGATTGTCGATGGCACCCGTGGCCGCATGGACGCCCTGCTGGATGCCGTGATGGCCGTCAGCTCGGGGCTCGAGTTGGACGCGACCCTACGGGAAATCGTCTGTGCGGCATCAGAGCTCGTCAGTGCCCGGTACGGGGCGCTGGGCGTGGTGGGATCGGACGAGAAGCTGGCCGAGTTCGTCTACGAGGGAATCGACGAGGCCACCCGCGAACTGATCGGCCCACTGCCGACGGGGCACGGTGTGCTCGGTGTGGTGATCGACGAGGCCAAACCGCTGCGGTTGCGGGATATCGCGGCGCACCCGGCCTCGGTGGGATTCCCGGCGAATCACCCGCCCATGCGGACCTTCCTGGGCGTGCCCGTGCAGGTGCGCGGCGAGGTGTTCGGGCGGCTTTACCTCACCGAGAAGCTCGACGGGCAGGAATTCACCGAGGACGACGAGGTGGTGGTGCGCGCCCTCGCGGGCGCGGCCGGGATCGCGATCGAGAATGCTCGTCTCTACCAGCACGCGCGCCGCCGCGAGCAATGGCAGCGCGCCACGGCCGATATCACCGCCGAACTGCTGGGCGGCGTGGACCCGGGTAAGGCACTGCACCTGGTGGCCTCCAGCGCGGCGCTTCTTGCCGAGGCGGATTTCGCGTTCATCGCGTTGCCCGTCGGCGACGAGGAAGGTATCGCCGAACTGGTGGTGGCGGTGTGTGAAGGCCAGGGTGCGGAAGTACTGGGGGACAAGCTCATTCCCGTTGACGGCTCGACCTCGGGGAGCACTTTCGTCGATCACGAGCCCAGGAATGTGGGCCGACTGGCCGTGAATCTGGCCGAGGGAACCGATTTGGCATTCGGGCCCGCCCTGGTACTTCCGCTGGGGGGTGGGGAGTCGACCGCGGGTGTGCTCATCCTGTTACGGACGGCGGGAGCGGTGGCCTTCGACGAGGAGCAGCTCGATATGGCGGCCTCGTTCGCAGGACAGGCCGCGCTGGCGCTGGAACAGGCCGAGGTTCGTTTGGCCAAACACGAACTGGATGTGCTGGCAGATCGTGATCGCATAGCCCGCGATCTGCACGACCACGTCATTCAACGGTTGTTCGCCGTCGGCCTGGCGATGCAGAGCACCCATCGCCGCTCGGTCGACCCGACGGTGGCAGCACGACTCGCCGACCATATCGACCAGCTGCATGAGGTGATTCAAGAGATTCGGACCGCGATCTTCGATCTGCACACCAATGACGAATCTTTGCGCGCCACACTACGTTCCACTATCAATGAGCTCACCGCCGATACGGGCCTGCGGGTGTCGGTCCGCATGAGCGGGCCCCTGGACGTGGTGCCCGCGAGTACCTCAGGCGACGCCGAGGCGGTGGTGCGCGAGGCCGTGAGCAATGCGGTGCGGCACGCGCGTGCCAGGGAGTTGTCGGTGACGGTCTCGGTCGACGACGAATTGGTCATCGAGGTGGTCGACGACGGGATCGGGATACCGGAAGTAGTGGCGCGCAGCGGGTTGAGCGGGCTCGCGAATCGGGCCGCGGAGTCGGGCGGCACGTTCAGCGTCTCGGCGATGGACACCGGCGGCACGCGATTGGTGTGGTCGGCTCCGCTGCCGTAGACACCGCTATCCGGCGTCTGATCGCTGCGGGTTACCGGATTCGCGTAGTAGTGCGACAGCTGACTCGATGACGGCGTGTATCTCCTCGTCCTGTTCGGCGAGGTTCGCCTGCCAGACCAGACAGGTGACCAGGGTCAGCTCCAGATCATGGATCGGTACACAGACATCCTCGGCCAGGTTGTACATCCGGGCGCCGCTGACCGGGGCGAGCGGCGCGATGGCGAACCCGCCGCCGACGCCGATGACATCGGCAGCACCCACGTAGTCGCCGGGCTCAACAGCTTCCCGACGAGGCACACCCGCGGACTCCAGCGCACTGTCCACCTGCTGTCGATACTCGGTATCGGTGTCTCGCCGGGCGGTCACGTAGTTCAGGTCGGCGAGTTCGGACACCGATACCGACGACCTGGATCCGTACTTCGCCTTGGAAAGCACTGCGCCCAAGTCTTCTTCGTGCACGACCGTGCTGATCAATCCCGCCGAATCGAACGGTGGCCGGGCCAGTCCGAACGCGATGTCTCCCCGCTGTAGCGCCGAGACGATCTCCGTGCTGCCTCGCGGCCACTTTTTCAGCATGAGTTTGTCTGCGTGCACCTTCTCCAGATCCGCCAGCGCCGCGCGCAGGTCCGGGTGTAGCCAGGGTGGCACACCATAGTCAACGGACCGTGCGGATGCGGTCGGCTCGGGCGACACGATCGACGGCAACTCGTCGAATTGTGCGAGCACCCGTCGCGCTGCGGGCAGCAGGCGCGCGCCTTCCGGGGTCAGTGTCACCCGACGTGTGTCGCGCAGAAACAGTTTCACACCCAGCAGTCGCTCCATGTCCCGGATCCGCCGGCTGAGCGGCGGGGCGGAGACATGGAGATCCCGCGCGGCTTGGGTGAAATTCAACTTTGTTGCCACGGCGACAAAACACCGAAGGTCGTATACATCAAGGCTTTGGAGACCCACCGCGCGATCATAACGCGCACTAGCGATGCGATTATCTGCTCGCCGCGTCACTGTTTCTTTGTGAGTAATACACCGTGTCTGAATTGGTAATACTCTCGCGGAGAGTTCGGGTAATGCTCATGCTAACTTGCTGTTGGTGGCATCGGTGGGTTGGCAAAGGCGACTCAATGAGCGAAATACCTGCTTATGGTGGATTTTCGCGAGTTTGCTCACAGCTTTATTTCTGCCGCTCAGCGGTGCCGTCGCCGCGTTCGTATTTCGGCGAATTGCGGACTGTGACTGACTTTGCCGTTCGTGTTTTCGGGGTTGGGAGTTTGTTCCTGGTCGCGGTGACAATGCGGCGTGACTATTCACGTATTCGAATGATCCGTGATTCCCTCGACGGCAAGGAGGCTCACCGTGAGCACCGACCGGTTCTTTTCGCACATCGTCGAGCGAGCGCAGGCCGCCGAACTCAGGGCCGAGAATGCGTGGGGCAAGACGAGGGATGAATTGCAGTGCGACGTGGATCGGGCCGCGGCGCATCGTGAGGAACTCGAGACCAGCGCGGACAAGGCTGCAGCCAAGGCCAGTTCGTCGTGGACCGAACTGGGCGCCAGCTGGAAATCGCAGGTAACCAAGATCAAGCTGACGCTGGGCCAGAAGGAACGCAAGATCGACGCGAGACTTGCCGCACGGGACGCCGATATCGCCGAATCCGATGCGGCCTATGCGGTGGACATCGCGCTCTCGGCAATCGAAGAGGCGGAAGATACTGTGCTCTATGCGATCTACGCCCGCAAGTACGCCGAAGAAATAGAGTGAGAGAGCATCGTCATGAATGAGACTGGTTTCGGCCTCGATGTGAACGCCGTTGGCGGGCCCGCTTTTTCCACGTTTTCTTCCACTGTGGATCAGATGGTGATCTGGTATCGCGTGTGGTACCCGCCGTGCGGGATCGAAACGCGGGCCGCGGTGCAGGTCACCCATGGCATTGCCGAGTACAGCGCCCGATACGACCGGTTGGGCCGATTCCTGGCGGCGCGCGGTTGCGTCGTCTACGCCCTGGACCTGCGCGGACACGGGCAAACGGCCGGCCCCGGCGGTCTAGGACAGCTCGGGGTCACGGCCTGGGACGATATGGCTGCGGACATCAAGCAGCTCGCCGATATCGCACAGGCTGAGAACCCGGGCCTGCCGTTGATCGCCTTTGGGCACAGCATGGGTTCGGCATTGATGCAGTCGCATATCGAGAACCACGGAGACCTGCTGGCGGGGGCCGTTCTCTGCGGCACGCTCGGCGCTGTCCCTGGCCTGGCCGAGGAGTCGTACCAGCAGGTCATCGGACAGCTGGAAACTTTGGCCACCGGACCGGACGCGATGGCGCCCAGTCAATTCTTCGGTTCGACTTTGGCGGAGTTCAACGCCCCCTTTGTGGCTGCGGGTGCCATGCCCACCGGGTCGGAATGGCAGACCTGCGATCCCGAAGAGATTCGCATATTCCAGTCGGACCCCTTGTGTGGCAAGCCCTTTTCGAACGCGATGACCTACTCGGTGATCAAGGGATTTCACTCCTTGTGGGAGCCCGGGAGTGAATCGCGTATCCCGGTCGATCTCCCGATCCTCATCGTGTCCGGGGCCGACGATCCGGTGGGTGGCCGCACGAAGACCATCCAGAGCCTTATTTCTCGGTACATGGCAGAAGGTCACCGCTGTCTCGAATACCGCTTTTACGCGGGTGGCCGCCACGAGATTCTCAATGAACCGGAAAAGGACCGTGTCCACCGCGATATCGGTCACTGGCTGGACGGAGTGCTCGGATCCTCCTAGGGCGCGTCTAGCCCGGGCTGTCGAGACACTCGGCGATGCGTCGCTGAAGGAAGGCCCGCCCTGGATCGGAACCATTGGCTTCCAAGGCTGTTCGATACCAATCGACCGCCTCGGCATGTCGGCCGGCGCGTCGGAGTAGATCGGCGCGGACGGTGGCTGCCAGATTCGATCGCGTCAGCCGCGGATCGTGGGCGACCTTCTCCAGGGCCGCCAACCCCGCCTCGGGAGTATCGCGCAGGCCGATGGCCAACGCCCGATTCACCAACACCACAGGCGAACCCGTCATGCCGGCCAGCTGGTCGTAGGCCAGGCAGATGGCATGCCAATCGGTTTCCTCCCAGGACGGTGCGGTGGCATGAAGGGCGGCGATAACCGCTTGGGGGAGATAGGGACCCGTCGCACCCGCCGCCTGGCGCAGCTGGCCGAGTCCGCGATCGATGCGATCGCGATTCCACCGGGTGCGGTCTTGCTCCTCCAGAGGTATGAGTGCACCGTCGCCGTTCATGCGTTCCAGGCGCCTCGAATCATGAAGCAACACAAGTGCGGCCAGCGCGTTGGCCTCCCGCTCCTGCGGCATGAGCTTGCATAGCTCGCCGGCCAGGCGCACACCCTCGTCGCAGAGTTCGTCCCGAATGGCCGAAGGCCCGCTCGTCGACCAGTAGCCCTCGGTGAACACCGAATAGATGCAACTGAGCACATGAGGCGTGCGCTCGGGCAACAGTTCGGCGGGCGGGACTCGCAGTGGGATGTTGGCTGTACGAATCTTGTTCTTGGCACGCGTGATTCGCTGACCTATCGCTGCCTCGCTGTGCAACAGCGCCCGGGCGATCTCGGCGACCGTCAGGCCCGACACCAGCCGCAGCGTGAGCGCCAGCTGCGCCATCCTCTCCAGCGCGGGGTGGGCACAGGTAAACATCATCCGCAGTTCGTCGTCGCGCACAGGATGGGGATCGGAGACGTCGGTGCGGGCGGTGATGTCGTCGACCACGGCGGCCAACTCCTTTCCCGGACGCAGAGTCTCGCGTCGTAGCCGATCACGGGCCCGATTTCGCGCGGCCGTCAACAACCAGCCGCCCGGATTCTCGGGTACGCCGTCACGCGGCCAGGTTCGCAGAGCGTCGGTACATGCCTCCTGGACGGCGTCCTCGGCGACGGTGAGGTCACCTGACCACCGCGCGATGGCAGCGACGGTCGGCCCCCACTCCCGCCGGAAGACGCCGTCCAGATCGGTCATTCGGCCCTATAGACCCGAGACGCCGGTGAGCTGGCGCAGGTGCACGGCGGACGCGGGTATCTGCGCGGCGAGCTCGATGGCCGTGTCACGGTCCTCGGTGGCGAGCACGTAGAAGCCGTTGGCGATCTCGGACCCCTCGATGTAGGGACCGTCGGTGAGCAGAACCTCTCCGTCACGGACTCGCACGGTGGTGGCCGTCGACGGAGGATGCAGCGGTCCGGCGATCTTGATGTGCCCGCTGGCCTTCTCGCCGAATACCCCATGCTGCGCCGCGACGGCTTCCCATTCGGCGCTGCCCGGCACGTACGCGCGTTCCCGTGGCTCCAGTAACAGTGCGAGCCAACCCGTGGGCCCCTGGCCCCCGAACTCTTGTGAACAGTCAACCAGCGGCCACACTTCGACTGCTCCGCGCTTGGCCTCCGGGATGTCCCGGGCCAGCGCGATGGCGTCATCGAGGTTGTCCGCCTCCAACACGTAGTAGCCGTTCGCGACCTCGGCGCCCTCGGCGAACGGGCCGTCGGTGATGACGGGAGCATCGGGTCCGCCGGTGATCCGCACGCTATCGGCTTCGGGATACAGCGCATCTCCGGTACGGATGGCAGATGCTGCCTTGGCGTGAAAGTTCAGGTAGTCCGTCAGTTCCAGGGCGGCCTCGTCGGGTGTGCGTTCCTGCTGGGGGCCGATGAGCAGCGCTAGGTAGTACATGGTGGAGCCCTCCGTCTGTGTCGTGAGCGGAACTCTGCGATCCACTCTCTACCTGTCTGACGAACCGTGCACCACTGATCCGACATCAGCCGAGGATTTACGTGAAGACCTGCTGGGGAGGTGGCGGCGTCTGCAGGAGCGCGGGAAGCACAAAAGTCCGGACATACCGGCGTACCTGATCGGGATCATCACAGCCCGGTATGGAACCCGAGAGCAGGCTCATGACCACCGAGAGCACATAGCGGGAGGCGTCGTGAGCGCTGAGTCCGTCCCGAAGCGGCGCGAGCCCGCTGTTGAACATGGACTCGTACAGCGATGTGAGCATGTGGTTGAGCCCGGGTGAGCCGAATATCAGGCTCGCCGCGGTGGTGTGGCTACCGTCCGGATCTACGAGTGCGCGGAGCAACGGATCTTGCGTGGTCTCCGTTGCGACGATGACCATGGACTCCACGACCATGTCAGACCAGTCGCCCAGCGCCACCAGCCGTGGGGCAGTCTCAGCGATGTTCGTTGTTGCCCTGCGCACGACGAGGGCATCCAGTACCTCGTCTCGGTTGTCGAAATAGCGGTAGACGACACCGCGGCTGTAGCCCGCCTCGCGGGCGACGGCTCCCATGCTGAGCGCGGTGACGCCCACCCGGGCCAGTACGCGTTCGGTCGCGTCGAGCAGGTTCGAGCGCACTTCCGCGGACGTCTTACCGTCTTTGATGGGCCGTCCGCGGCCACGTCCCGCCTCGGCGGCGTTGGTGTGGTCCTTCAACGTGTGTCCCGATCCTCGAAATTACTAGACAAATATATCGCGTTGTTCTATAAATAGTGCGAGCTTGTCGTCTGTGACTCTTCCGGGCGGTCTCACGGGGCTGTGGTGGGATGCGCGGTTTGAGGGGTCCGCGCTGACAACTATGGTGCGCCTGGCGTTCTCGGCGCGCCATCCAGGCTGGCGTACAAAGGAACTCATGGCGCGGCGGCGGACACCGCCGGGCCTCACGAGAGCATGGGCACCACGGCTCTGGGAGTGGTCAGTGCCCGAGATGCGGAAACGACGCGCCTGGCGCGCTTCCGCATTCGGCCTTCCTTTTCGCCGAGGAGACCGGCTAGGCGAAGACGGACAGCGCGCCGGGAACCACGTCGATGTCGATCGGCAACGGGGCAACCGGGTCGCCGTCGGCGTAGGCGGTGATATCGGCGGCGGACAGCCGGACCCGCCGTGACCGGAAGGTGCTCACCTCGGGCAAGTCGACATGGGTGCCCTTGTAGACGGTGGGGGACAGCCGCAGCAGACGCAGCCGCCCGCCGGCCGCCACCACCGTCACATCCAACAGGCCGTCGTCCAGAATCGCGTTGGGGCAGATGCGCATTCCGCCGCCGTACGAGGTTCCGTTGCCGACAGCGACCAGGGTCACGTCGGTCTCTACCACCTGGTCGTCCAATTCGATGCGGAACGGCAGAGGCTTGAGCTTCGCGGCCTCCAACGCCATGGCGATGTCATAGCGGCGGCGACCTCGCGGCCAGCTCATGCGATTTGCCCGATCGTTGACCAGGGAGTCGAAACCGGAGGCCACGACCGTGGCGAACCAGGTGGTGTTTCCGTCGTACCGGACACGTCCGGCGTCGATCACCCGGATGTTGCCGGTGGCGATCACGTCGGCGGCGGCCACCGGATCACCCAGCGGAATGTCCAGCATGCGGGCGCAGTCGTTTCCGGTGCCGATTGGGATCACGCCGAGCGCCACCGGGGTGGACGCCACCGCCTGTAGGGCGATGCTCACCAGGCCGTCGCCGCCCGCGGCGACGATGCCGCGGGCACCCGTGCGGGCGGCTTCCTGCGCGAGTGCGTGCGATTCCGACGCCGATGATGCTGCATGATGAGTCACCGTCAGTCCGCGTCCCCGCAGATGCGCGATGGCCGCTTCGGCTGCCTGTGCCGCGGCGTGGCCGGCGGCCGGATTCGTCAGAACGGTCAGGTGCGTCACCGCGTCACCCCTGCGCGGGAATCAGCTTGCCGGGGTTCAAGATCCCCCGCGGATCGACGGTCTTCTTCACGGCGTGCAAGATCTCGATGCCGAGCTCGCCAACCTCATCGGCAAGCCACGGTTGATGATCGCGGCCCACCGCGTGGTGGTGCGTGATGGTGCCACCGGCGGCGACGATCGCGTCTCCTGCCGCCTTCTTCGCCCTGCCCCACTGGGTGAACGCGTCCTCTGCGGCCGCGCACACCACGGTGAAGTAGAGGGATGCGCCCGTGCGGTAGGTGTGCGAGATGTGGCACAGCACCAGCGGTGGGGTGCCTTGGGCGCCAAGCGCTTCGGCCAGCGCCGTGGTGACGGCTGCGCGCAGGTTGGCGAGGTTCTGCCACGAGGTCGCGGTTTCCAAGGTCTCTACCACGGCACCGGCGTCTATCAGTGCATCACGCAGATACGGTGCGTCGAAACGGCCGTGATCCCAGGCCTTGGCAGGCTCGTCGCCGAGCGCGGTGCCACCGGCGGCGGCGAGGACAGCGGCCACTTCGGCCGACTTGGCCGTGACGTGTCCGTGGGTGCCCTCGACGGTCGTGATCGCCAGCACCCCGGCGGCGGGGTTCTTCCCGCCAATATCCTTGGCCAGAGCCAGGTTCAATCCGCTCTCTGCCTCATCGGACAGCCGCAGCACCGTGGGCGCCGCGTCGGACTGGACGAGGGTACGCAGCGCCTGCGCTCCGGCGTCGAAGGACGGGAAGGACCAACCCTGGTACCAGGTCTCCTCGGGGAGTCGGTGTACGCGCACCGTGACCTCGGTGATGATGCCCAGCGCACCCTCGGACCCGAGGAAGAGCTGACGCAGATCCGGGCCGGCGGCAGAGGCGGGTGCCCTGCCCAGGTTGAGATCGCCACGCGGAGTGGCGATGCGGATTGCGTCCACCATGGCGTCGAAGCGCCCGTAACCGCTGGAGGCCTGCCCGGAGGAACGGGTCGCGGCGAATCCGCCGATGCTCGCGAAGCGGAAGCTCTGCGGGAAATGCCCTAACGAAAAACCCTTGGCGCCAAGGAGTTCCTCGGCTTCGGGGCCGGTCGTTCCCGGCAGCAGCACCGCGGTCCCCGACACCTCGTCGAGAGAGACCAGGCCCGACATCCGGCGCAGGTCGACGGCGATAACGGCGGTGAATTCGCCGCGTTCGGGGTCAAGCCCACCCACCACGCTGGTGCCGCCGCCGAACGGCACGACGGCGATGGACCGCTCGGCGCACAGCGTCAGGAGCGCGGACACCTCGTCGTGTGAGGCCGGGTAGACGATGGCGTCGGGTGCGTCCTGGACGCCGGTGGAGCGGCGGCGCAACAGATCCGGGGTGCTCTTGCCGCCCGAATGCCGCAGCCGGACGCCGTGCTCGGTGCTCACATGTTCCGCGCCGAGTAGGTCGCCCAGGGCCGCCAGCTGTTCGTCGGCGAGCGAGCTGGGGGACAGGGTGACATCCGATTCGTCTCGGCTGACGGGTTCCCGCTCGGGAATGCCCAGCGCCGACGCCAAAAGCGCCTTCACCTGAGGTGAGAGAGTCTGTCGATTTTCGGCCACGCCCCAGGCGTCCCACTCCATCATGCGTTACAGTATTACATACGATGGCAAGATGTAACGCTGTCTCTAGCAAGGTGAGGTGACATGACGGTCCAGACCACGGACATCGCCGAGATCGCGGCGGATCCCGTCACGGAACGCATTCTCGATGCCGCGTTGTCCTGCATCACCGAGTTCGGAGTGCGTCGCACGACGCTGGTCGAGATCGCCAAACGTGCCGAGGTCAGCCGTCCGTCGGTGTATCGGCGCTGGCCGGATGTGCGTGCCCTGGTTGCCGAGCTGCTCACGCGGGAGATGGGTTCGATCTTGCCTGCGTCGGGATGCGGACCTGCGCGCGATCGGTTGGTCCAGTCGGTGACCGGTCTGGTTACGCAGGTGCGTGAGCATTCCATTTTCGCGGCGATCCTGCGGTCCGATCCCGAACTGCTCTTGACCTACATCGTGCGGCGATTGGGCACCAGTCAGCGCGCACTCATCGGCTGGACCGCGTTGCTCATCGCCGAAGGGCAGGCCGATGGGTCGATCCGCCCCGGCGCCCCGGAGCAGATGGCCGCGATGGTGTTGCTGATCGGTCAATCGGTGCTGCAATCGGCGCGCATCGTCGCCGACATCCTCTCCCCAGATGAGCTGGTGAACGAATTGGCCACCGCCATCGACGGATATCTCAAGGCTTGACCCGCCCCTTAGGAGAGTTCATGACAACCCAGCTCAACAGCACCCGCCGCGGCGCCGACCTCGCCGCGCTGGCCGGCGGTGCCCCGGTCGATGTCCTGGTCATCGGAGGCGGCATCACCGGAGTGGGCGTGGCGCTCGACGCGGCGAGCCGCGGACTGCGTGTCACTCTGGTTGAGAAGCATGATTTAGCCTTCGGTACAAGCAGGTTCAGCTCGAAGCTGGTGCACGGCGGATTGCGCTATCTCGCATCGGGTCAGATCGGCATCGCCAGGGAGAGTGCGGTCGAGCGTCACATCCTGATGACCCGTACCGCCCCTCATCTCATTCACCCGTTGGCTCAGGTGGTCCCGCTGCATCCCTCGGTGAGCATGTTCAGCCGAACCCTGGTGCGGGCAGGATTCATCGCCGGCGATGGACTGCGCAAGCTCGCGCATACCTCGGCCGATGTGCTGCCGCGATCGCGTGCCATCGAGGCCGGCGAGGTGATTCGACGGGCACCGACAGTGCGGCGCAACGGACTTCGCGGTGGACTCATCGCCTTCGACGGTCAGCTGGTGGACGATGCACGGCTGGTGGTTTCGGTAGCGCGCACGGCGGCGGGTTTGGGCGCCCGGATCCTCACACGGGTCTCTGCCGAACAGGTCACCGGAGAAGGGGCCGTCCTTCGCGATGAACTGACCGGCGATGCCGTCCGGGTACAGGCGGGTTTGGTCATCAATGCCGCCGGAGTATGGGCGGGGCAGGTCGATCGCGATATCAAGTTGCGCCCGAGCCGGGGGACACACCTGGTTTTCCGGGCCCAGAGCTTCGGCGGTCTCACCGCGGCGCTGACGGTTCCGGTGCCCGGCAGCATTAGCCGGTTCGTGTTCGCGCTGCCCGCGATCCACGATCGGGTGTACCTGGGGCTCACCGACGAGCCGGCACCCGGCCCGATTCCCGATGTGGCCGAACCCTCTGCGGCAGAGGAACAATTCCTGCTCGACACCGTCAATACGGTGCTACAGACCTCGCTGTCCGAAGCGGATGTGGTGGGGCGCTTCGCGGGCCTGCGGCCCCTGCTCGACGGCGACGACTCGGCGACCGCGGATCTGTCCCGAAAGCACGCGGTGCGCGTATCGGAGTCCGGAGTCGTCAGTGTGGTCGGCGGCAAGCTGACCACCTATCGAAAAATGGCCCAGGACGCACTGGATGCGGGGCTGGAACGTAGTCCGCTGGCCGCCGGGGAGTGCGTGACACAGAACCTGGCGGTCGTGGACGACTGGTCCGGCGCCGTCGGCACCCCGTTGGTGGACGGCATCGACATCACCCGCGAACAGGCCGAGTTCGCGCTCACCCATGAGGGTGCGCTCGATGCCGACGACATTCTCGATCGGCGCACTCGGATCGGGCTGGTGCCCGCCGACCGGGAGGCGGCCCTGGGGGCGGTGCAGGGCCTGGTCGACTCCTACTTCTCGCAGGTGAACTGAACGACGTCGATCCAGCCCTCACGGAAACCCTGTGCGGATCCGGTCAAGTACTTGATGTACCGGTCGTAGACCTCTTGGGATTGAAGGGAGATCGCTTCGTCCCTGTGGGCGACGAGATTCTCGGTCCAGCAGTCCAGAGTCCGTGCGTAGTGAGGTTGCAGCGACTGATGGCGGGTGATGTGGAAGCCGCCCAATGCGGCGTGCTTGTCCACCATCGGCACGGAAGGTAAACGCCCACCAGGAAATATCTCGGTGCCGATGAAGTAGATGAACCGGACCCGTGACATCAGCAGCGGAATTCCCATGCGTTTCCACTCGTCGGGGTGGTGGCTGACGATGGTGTGCAGCAACATTTTTCCGTCGGCCGGCAGCACGCGGTGAGCCATCGCGAAGAAGCTGTCATACCGTTCGTGCCCGAAGTGCTCGAAGGCGCCGATGCTGACGATTCGGTCGACCGAGCCCTCGAATTCCTCCCAGCCGGCCAGCCGAACCTCGTAGTTGCGCGAACTCTCGGTGGAGTCCAGGAGGGCGTTCACGTAGGCGAACTGGTTCTTGCTGAGCGTCAGGCCGATGACGTTGACGTCGTAGTGCTCAAGGGCCCGTTTCATGGTGGAACCCCAGCCGCAGCCCACGTCCAGCAGCGTCATTCCCGGTTCCAGGTTCAGTTTTCCGAGCGCGAGATCGATCTTGGCCTGCTGGGCTTGTTCCAGCGTCAGGTCCGCGGGCTCGAAATACGCGCAACTGTATGTCCTGCTGGGATCGAGAAACAGGGCGAAGAAGTCATCGGACAGGTCGTAGTGGGCCTGTACGTCCGAGAACTTTGGGGTCAATTTTGGCATGCGGCGGCCTCTCGAGAGAGATTGGCGCGGAGCCCCGAACGGCGCGCGGACGAATATTGGATCTTGATTGTGGCTGTGTGTTCCGTGCAGAGGCTAGAGCACGATTACAGCAGCGACAAGGATTCCGCGGAGAATTAACAAGCGATCTGAACTCGCCAAAATCGTTCCCTAGCGGAGCTAATTAGCGACCCGCGGCTTCGGATTCGGAAGTGTCCTCCGCGGGTTCCGACCGAGCGAAGTTTTCGGTGAGCTTGTTGATGATTCGATTCCACAGCGGTTCGGGCAGGTCGTGCCCCATCCCGTCGATCAGTGCCAGGCGCGCTCCGGGGATGGCCCGAGCGATGGCCCGCGCACCCGAAGGGCGCATCAATTTGTCGGCCTTGCCGTGTAAAACCAGTGCGGGAGAAGTGATTCGGTTGTCAAAGGGTGCCAAGCTGCCGGTGCCCATGATCGCGGCGAACTGTCGTGCAAATCCCCTGGGGTAATAGCTGCGGTCGTAGTACTCGGCGGCATGCAGGTACGACTTCGCTTGCGACTGGCGGTATTTGGGGCTGCCGATGGTTCGGCCGACTTGGACGCTGTTGGCGATGATCTGCTCGCGGGTGGCATCGGCGGGCGGAGGCTTCAGTAATGCCATCAGTTGGCGCGGTCCCGGTGGCGGCAGGAAGGGCTGGTTGTTACTCGACATGATGATGGTGACCGTCGCGGTCCGATCGGGATGTTCGGCGGCGAATACCTGCGCGATCATGCCGCCCATCGAGGCACCCACTATGTGTGCCTTGTCGATGTCGAGATGATCCAATAGGCCGGCGGTGTCGGCGGCCATGTCGACCAGGGTGTAGGCCGTGCCGGTGATCTTCACTCCGGCAAGGAATTTCGCCATGCTCGGCAGCAGTGATCCGCCGCCGGCACGCACCCCGTCCAGTTTCGTGGACAGGCCGCAGTCCCGATTGTCGAACCGGATGACCCGGTGGCCCTGGTCGGCGAGCTGCTGGCAGAACTCGGGACGCCAGAACACCATCTGCGCGCCGATGCCCATGATGAGCAGCACGGCGGGGTCGGCCGGATTACCGAACTCCTCGTAACACAACTCGATATCGCCAACCTTGGCGATGTGGGCCGTCATCTCAGATATCTCCCTCACGGTTGTGCTCACGGCTGATGTCGACGATGAAATTGCCGAAGTATCCCTTGAGTTCCGGGTCCTCCATCATCTGCCAGCGCGGTGCCAACAGTTTCATGTAGCGCTCGACGTACAGGAACTGCTTGCCGATGAGCACCAGCTCGCGCGGCAGCTTGACGTCATACTGCTCGGCGAGTGCGGAAAGCTGCTTGCCGATATCCGAATAGGACATGTCCCCAAGCGATTTCATCGTCAGAGGAGTGGCGAATTCCTGAATGTCACGGGTGCCCTTGTCGGCGTCTCCTGGATTACCGACGGCTCCCAGCAGCACGACGATCTTGCCTGCGGCGCGATGGTCCTTCTTGACCAGGAGCGCGTGGATCAATTCCCGCAACAGCCAACGCGTCCGCGGATCGATGAAGCCGACTATGCCGAAGTCCAGGAACACGATCCGGCCCTCGTCGTCCACCAGTAGGTTGCCCGCATGTAGGTCGCCGTGGAACAGTCCCTGGCGCAGGCCGGATTCGAACACGGAAAACAGCAGCGACTTCACCAGCTCGGTGCCGTCGAATCCCGCCTTGCGAATTGCCGGTGCGTCGTCGATGCGGATGCCGTGCACCCGCTCCATGGTGAGCACCTTGGAGGTCGTGTAGTGCCAGTGCACATCCGGAACCCGGATGTTCTTGCCGAGCGACGAGGTGTGCAGGTGCTCCACCCAGGTTTGCATGGCCTGGCCCTCGGCGAGGAAATCCAGTTCCTCGGAAAGGTTTCCGGAGAAGTCGTCCACCACGTCGCGGGCCGAAAGCATCCGGCCCACCTTGCCGAGCTCCAGGAGCCTGGCGCCGCGCTTCATGATCTGCAGATCCGCCGCGACCCGTCGGCGGATCCCCGGTCGCTGGATCTTGACCACCACCTCCTCGCCGGAATGCAGCGTCGCGTAATGCACCTGGGCGATGGACGCGGACGCGAACGGTTCGGTATCGAAGGACGCGAACAGCTTCTCGGGTTCATCTCCGAGCTCGGAGATGATGAGCTCGCGTACCTGCGCCGGATCGGCGGGCGGAACGCGGTCCAGTAGCCCGCGGAATTCGCGGGACAAGGGCTCGCCGAAGGCGCCCGGGCTGGACGCGATGATCTGGCCGAGCTTGACGTACGTGGGTCCGAGATCGGAGAAGGTCTGCGGGAGCTCGGCGATCAGCTTCTGCTCAAGGCTGCCCTTCTTGGTGAGCTTGCCCAGCACGCGTCCGGCGGTGCGGGCGACCTGCCAGCCGGTGGTGCCCAACCGAGCGGCCTCGGAGAGCAGGGCCACGCGCCCGAGTGGGGCAACCTGACGTCCGCGACCCTCACCCACGCTTCGGCCGGACCGTTCTTGCGCAGTCATGAAATGCAAGTGTGCCGCATCGTGCCCCCGCGGCCCTACTCAGTCCTGCACGCAGCTGTCAAAAGTTGTCAACAACTCACTGGTGACGGGTGCCCACACGGGCTCGGGCAGGTCGTGCCCCATCCCTTCGATCAGGGCAAAACGTGCGTTACGGATGTTCTTGGCCACCACCCGCCCGTTTTGGTACGGCACCAGGGGGTCGTTGCGGCCGTGGATCACGACGGTCGGTGCGGTGATGGCGCGGGTGAAGCGCAGCAGGCTCCCGGTACCCAGAATGGCGTCGAACTGGCGCACCGTGCCGATCTTGTAGTCGCTGCGGGCCCGGTGATCGAGGATGCGTTGCCGCAGCTCCTCACGGGAGGGCAGGTTGTCGGGCCCGTTGTAGACGATGCCGTTGTTCACCTCGAACTCCAGCCACTCCTCGGCGGTGGCGTTCTTGCCCGGGGCGTTCATGGCGGTCCTGATCAGTTCCCAGGACGGCGGCCGTGAGAACGGGCGCCCGGTCGCCGAATAGATGATGCCCACCGAGTTGACCCGCTCGGGGTAGGTACCCGCGAAGACCTGCACGATCATGCCGCCCATCGAGGCTCCCGCGATATGCACCTTGCCGAGACCGAGGTGGTCCACGAGACTGCGGACGTCCTCGGCCATGTCGACCAGGGTGTAGGGGACCTCGCTGCCCCGGCCGAAGGCGTAGCGCACCACCCGGCGCTGCACCGAACCCGGTGCCTTGTGACCGTCCAGCTTCGTCGAGAGTCCACAATCGCGGTTGTCGAACCGGATCACCCGATAGCCGCTGTCGAGGAGCCGTTGGCAGAACCCATCGGGCCACATCGGCAGCTGGGCGGCGACTCCCATCACCAGGATGACGGCAGGATCGTGCGGGTCACCCAGGTCTTCGTAGAACAGCTCGATATCGCCATTGCGTGCGATGCCCGAGCGGGTCGGAACTTCGGAGGACAGCGGCACCATTCCTGGATACCACGGGACTTTCGGGCCGTTTTGGATGATCGCCCTCATCTGCGGTAATCTGACGCAGCTCCACCGAAGACCGTCGGTCACCTCTCGTGAGGTTGAAGGTTCAGGATTCGTCCTGACGGCCCACGCAGGAGGACGAGGTTAGACCGCGGGCCAAAAATCCGTGGATTTTCGCGCCCCGACCTGTCTGCGTCGGGGCGTTCGTCATTTCAATCGAGTTGAAATGCGGAAAGCCTTCTCGACCATCGGTTGCCGGTGTAGCGACCGAAACGAGATGAGGAGGCAATACATGGCCAAGACTGACAAGGTCACCGCCGTTGCCGAGATCACCGAGCAGTTCAAGGATTCAACTGCGACCGTGATCACCGAGTACCGCGGCTTGTCGGTGTCCGCTCTGGCCACCCTGCGCCGCTCCCTCGGAGCTTCCGCCACCTACTCCGTCGCCAAGAACACGCTGGTCAAGCGTGCGGCCGCGGACGCCGGTGTGGAGGGCCTGGACGACCTGTTCGCCGGCCCAACGGCAATCGCGTTCATCAAGGGCGAGCCCGTGGACGCAGCGAAGGCCATCAAGACCTTCGCAAAGGACAACAAGGCACTGATCATCAAGGGCGGCTACATGGATGGCCGCGCTCTGTCAGTCGCCGAGGTTGAGCGCATCGCCGATCTGGAATCGCGCGAGGTGCTGCTGGCCAAGCTGGCCGGCGCGATGAAGGGCAACCTGGCCAAGGCCGCCGGGCTGTTCAACGCCCCGGCGTCCCAGGTTGCACGCCTGGCCGCCGCCCTGCAGGAGAAGAAGGCTGCCGAAGAGTCGGCTGCCTAAGACGCCTGCATCAACCCAAACCTGTTGTAAATCAAGGAAGGAACCAACATCATGGCAAAGCTGAGCACCGAGGAACTGATCGATGCTTTCAAGGAGCTGACGCTGCTTGAGCTGTCCGAGTTCGTCAAGACCTTCGAAGAGGTCTTCGAGGTCACCGCTGCCGCTCCGGTCGCCGTCGCCGCTGTCGGTGGCGCTGCCCCGGCCGCCGAGGCTGCCGAAGAGCAGAGCGAGTTCGACGTCATCCTGGAGAGCGCCGGCGACAAGAAGATCGGCGTCATCAAGGTTGTCCGCGAGATCGTCTCCGGCCTGGGTCTGAAGGAAGCCAAGGATCTGGTCGACGGCGCCCCCAAGCCGCTGCTGGAGAAGGTCGCCAAGGAGGCCGCCGACGACGCCAAGGCCAAGCTCGAGGCCGCCGGCGCCACGGTCACCGTCAAGTAGTTCGCAGCACCTCGATCGGCCCCGTAAGTCTTCGGACTTGCGGGGCCGATTTCGTTGTCGAATGTGCGGAAAATCGACACACTCCGCACACTCGACAACGTGGCTGTCTACGTGCTGGCGGTGGTGGGCTGTCTTCTGCTGCTCCTCGTGGTGCTTCGCGCGCGTCGTCGACGCACCGCGGCGCCGGTCGCGGTGTCGTCTCGGAGACCGGTACCGACCGAGGACGAATTGCGCCGGCGGCTGTTGACGCGCCTCGCGGTCGACATGCGCGTCCCCGCCGCGCGGGCGGCCCGGGCGATGTCGGCATTACGCGACATGACGCCGGAACCGGCGCCGGCTCCCGTCGCTGCCACGACTCGGCCGGACGACGAGGGGGAGGAAATCTCCTGGGCGCCCTAGAGCGACGCCGCCAGCCGGGCGGCCGCCGCGGCGGTTGACCCGCTCACCCGATCAGGGGTATCGCCCAGGGCGACAAGCAGATCCGTGGTCATCGAGCCCAGCACCGGGCCCACCGCCGCGCCGTCCTCGCCCCAGAAGCCGGCGAGCTCCAGCATGACGAACCCGTGCATGATGGTCCAGAATTTGGCGGCGGTCGCGGCGACCTTCGCAGCATCGTCGGGGGAGCCGTCGATCCGGCCGGCGGCCATCGCGCGTTGTACGCAGCGGAACAGGTAAGCCGCGCTGGGGTGCTCCGGCGTGACGTGCGTGGTGTCGAACATATTCTTGCGGGGTGCGTTGACACCGTGTGCACTGGTCACGCCGAACATCAGCCGATACATGTGCGGGCTGTCGATGGCGAACTGGCGGTAGGCCATTCCTGTCATCATGAGGTCGGCGATCACATCGTCGGTCTGTGCGACTACCGCCTGCGCGTCGGCGAATTGGCGCAGCCCCTCCTCGGCAACCTCCGCGATCAGCTCGCGCATTCCGCCGAAGTAGGTATAGACCGCCATCGTGGAGGTGCCGGCCGCCGCGGCGATCTTGCGCGTCTGCAGCGCGTCGGGGCCTTGCTCGTTGAGGAGTTGTACGGCTGCGGTGACAAGGTCGATCCGGGGATTGCGGACGGCGGTCCGGTCGTTTCCCTGGCTATTTCTCGGCGCAGATGAACTCATGGTCTTGCCATGTTCGCACAACGGGAGTAGGTTCACCATAACGTCGTAATAACAGTGTTATGCCAGCCAGCCCCGGAGGACGCCATGACTGCCACAGCTCAGCCGACCACCAACGCGAGTCCATATCTGACCGGGATCTGGGAACCGGTCCAGCAGGAGGTGGACAGCGTCGACCTTCAGGTGACCGGAACGCTGCCCGAGCACCTCGATGGCAGGTATCTGCGTAACGGCCCCAACCCGGCGGCCGAGGTGGACCCTGCCGCATACCACCTCTTCAGCGGCGATGCGATGGTGCACGGACTATCGCTGCGCGACGGTAAGGCGCAGTGGTATCGCAATCGCTGGGTACGCACCCCGTCGGTGAGCAAGGCGCTTGGCGAGGTGCACCCCGCCGCCATCAGCACGAGTGCGGGCATGGGCGTCATCGGGCCGAACACCAACGTGCTCGACCATGCCGGACGCACGCTCGCTCTGGTTGAAGGCGGCATCGCCAACTACGAACTCACCGAGGACCTCGACACCGTCGGCACCTGTGATTTCGACGGCACCCTGCCCGGTGGGTATACGGCGCACCCGCACACCGACCCCGATACCGGTGAAATGCATGCCGTCTCATACTCTTTCGCTCGCGGAAGTTCGGTCCAATACTCAGTTATCGATACCAACGGCCGCGCCCGGCGGACCGTGGACATCCAGGTGCACGGGTCGCCGATGATGCACGACTTCACCCTCACCGAGAAGTACGTCGTTTTTTACGATCTGCCGGTCACGCTCGACATGTCGATGATCAGCCAGTCCGTGCCTGTGCCACGGCTACTGCGCAAGCCCGCCCAGATCGTCATGAACTCACTCATCGGAAAGGTGAAGATACCCGGGCCCATCGCGGCGAAGGCCAGCCAATACTCCGGGAAGTCCCCGTCCATTCCGTATTCCTGGAACACCAAGTACCCGGCGAGGATTGGGGTGATGCCGCGTGAGGGCGACGACCCCTCTCGGCAGGCACCCGTGCGGTGGTTCCAGATCGACCCGTGTTATGTCTTTCACCCGCTCAACGGTTACTCCGAAACGCGCAACGGCTCAGAGGTAATCGTGATCGACCTGGTGCGGTACGACTCGATGTTCTCTCACGATGTGCTTGGCCCCAGCGATGCCAAGGGTCAGCTGGATCGCTGGACGATCGATCTGGCCAAGGGCACGGTGCACATGGAGCGCAAGGACGACCGGCAACTTGAATTCCCGCGCATCAACGAGGCTTTGACAGGCAAGAAGCATCGCTACGGGTATCTGCCGGATGTCGAGAACTTCTTCAGCGCCGGTGAAGCGGCCGGAGGCAGCATCGTCAAGTACGACTACGAGACCGGGTCCAGTGTCTCGAGCCGACTGGACCCCGCCATCGTGCTGGGGGAGGTGTCGTTCGTGCCGAACCCCACGGCGGCCACGGAGGACGACGGCGTGCTGATGGGTTTCGCGGTCGACCGCCGATCCGACGAGGGGCAGCTGCTGCTCCTGGATGCGGGCTCGCTGGATCTGATGGCCACGGTGCATCTGCCGCAGCGCGTTCCGGCCGGGTTCCACGGCAACTGGGCCCCCCGCTGAGGCCATGGCCGACGGCCTACGCGCACACGGTTCATCCATGAACGGCCCACTGCCCGACTCCCTGCGTTATACCGACGGGCAGTACGTCTTTGAGCGCATGCCCGGATTGGACACGACCGCGGCTCCGCTGGCACAGCGACGTCGGTTCGCCGGCGCGCTGCATGCGATACACCGCCCGTGGTTTGCGGTCCGGGTACCTCGTGGCGTCGGGATACTGACCACCGTCGGAAGGAAGTCGGGGAGCCCACGCGTCACCTATGTCAAGGCCGTGCGTGACGGGGACAGGGTGTACCTGGCCGCGATCACTGGTCGGCACACCCTGTGGGTCAAGAACATTCAGGCCAATCCACAGGTGCGGATTGGCCTGACCGGCGGAACGTATGCGGGAGAGGCTCGGCCGATCGCCCCGGGCGATCCGGTGTACGAGGCGGCTCACGAGCGGTTCTGCGGTGTCGTCCATCTCTTCGACTACGTCGAGAACATGTTTCACCGCAAGGGTTTGCCGTCGCGGCGCAAGATCATCGAATTGCATCGCGCCTGGTTCGAAGGTGGGACGCCGCTCGTCGTGGAACTCGGCAGTCGAGCGTGACACTGAGGAAAGCGTCGCTGAAACCGGCTGACGGCGTCACACTCGTGACATGGAGATCACTTCAGCCATCAGTGCCATCCTCGGGGCATTCGGGCTCTCGGGTGCCGCCGGGCTGAATGCCTGGCTGCCGCTGCTGGCGGTGGGCGCCGCCGATCGGTTCGGGTGGATCGAGCTCGGCCCGTCGTACGGCTGGCTGTCCTCCACCCCGGCGCTCATCGTGCTCGCGGTCGTCTTCGTGCTCGACCTCATCGGAGACAAGATTCCGGCCCTGGACTCCGTCCTGCATGCGGTGGGTACCTTCATCGCGCCGGCGTCGGGGGCGATTCTGTTCACCGCGGAGACAAGTCTCTCGTCGCATCTGCCGCCGGCCGTGGCGGCGATTCTGGGGGCCATTACTGCGGGCAGTGTGCATGCCAGCCGGACCGTCGCACGCCCCTTCGTGACCGGAACCACTGCCGGCGTGGGAAACCCGGTGGTCTCGACCGCCGAGGACGGCACCTCGCTGGTGTTGACGATTCTCGCGTTGGCCGTGCCGCTTCTCGCATTCGTCGTGGTGCTGGTGCTTTTGGTCGGGCTCGGATGGCTGATCTACCGGGCGATTCGATGGGCGCGCGGTAGGCGTCAAACCGGCGCGGCCAGCCCGTAGGTTGCCCCGGTGATAACCGCTATCGCAGGACGAATGTGGCTGGGGCCCATAGAGTGAGCTGACGAGAGAAATGAAGGTGACATGAATCTGGCCGTACGGCACGTAGTTATCGCGTGCGCCGCACTGTTCGTGGCGAGGTTGACCATGCTGGACCACGGTCTAGCGGCGGTGTGGGGAGTGGACCGGGGTGACGACGCCCTCGGCTCGATCGAATGGGCGACCGTCGCGGGCGACGTGGTGGCAGTGGTGACATTGCTTGTGTTCGCCCGTTTGGGAAATCACATCCGGCCGACGACCTTCCTGGCCGCCGGACTGGTGATCCTTGGCCTGTCGACGGCCGGATCGTTGATCCCGGGCTCGGCGACCTTGCTCGCCTGGGTGATGCTGGTTTCCGCGCTGGGGGCGGGTCTGACCATGGTGGCTTCGATGCTGATCGTCCTGCATTCCACACCCAGACGTGGCCGCGGGCTATCCCTGGGATTCTGGGTAGCCATGTACCCGTTGGCCATGTTGGCGGGCGAGGTTCTGGACATCAACTCGCCACAGAACTGGCGTCCGATCACCTATGGGATCCTCGCGGCGACCGTGGTGGTGCTGATTGTGGTTCTCACGCAGCCACACCGCGAGTTCGTCGGCACATTCGACACCTTCGACCTCGTCGGCGCGCTGCTGTGGCTGGTCGGGGTGTCCGCGCTGGCTTGGCTGCTGATCGACGAGTCCTCTCCGGTGCGTGCGGTGATCCTCGGAATCATTGCCCTGGTGGCCTTTGGTGCGCTCTTCGCGCAGACCCGGCGCAGGGGCTCGGCCGCGTTGATCGCCGCGGAGGTCCTGACCCGTCCGGTCGTGCTGGCCGCGCTCTTGGCGATCACCGTGCTGACCTTCCTGGTGCGGTTCGCGGACTTCGACCACGCGGCGATGTGGTGGGCGATCGACCGTGAGCTGGCGCCTTCGGATACCCCGCCAATAGCACTTTTCGCCGCCGGATTGGTCTTGGCGCCGGTGGCCGGGTACCTGATCGATGCCGGAAAGCGCACGCTCGTGGCGGTGCTTGGCGTTGTCTTGCTGGTGGCCGGAGTCGCCGCGACCGTGGTCGAACTGCACTCCGCCCACACGGAGAATGGATTGCTCCTGGGCCTGCTGCTCTCCGGGGCCGGCATCTCGACGCTGGCGGTCTATCTGTTCTACGCGGTGTTCCATGGGGTGTCACCCGTGCAGCTGACCGTGGTCGGGGGTCTGGCGGTCACCGCATCCGCACTGGGGGCGGTCCTCGGCGAGTTCGTCAGGCAGCGCGCCCAGGTGGACCTGCTGACCGGGTACGGCCTGGCACACCCGACTGTCTTCGCCGACATCGTCGGGCTGATCGTCGTGCTGATCGCACTGCTGGCCGGGGCGCTGCTCATCGTGGAGCGACGGCGCAGTGGTTCGGCCGATAGGGAGTCCGCCGACGCGTAGGTGTGCGGGAGATAGCGGGAGCCTCGGTGCAAGCCGGGTGACACCGCGCCCTACTAATTGCGTAGTGGCTGGTTATCACAGTTAGCCGGTCCTTGGCCGCGGTCTGGACACAAACGCGATGCAGCTCTTGGGCATGCGCTAAAGTGATCCGAACCACAGCCTGGCCGGGTTGGTGGTGAAGTGTGCGTGTTGCGGAAGGATCGCCTGGTGGGTGCAGAAGTCTCCGTCGAGGGTTTGACCAAGTCCTTTGGTTCACAACGAATCTGGGAGAACGTCACGCTGTCCCTGCCGCCGGGTGAGGTCAGTGTGCTGCTGGGGCCGTCGGGTACCGGTAAGTCGGTGTTTCTGAAGTCGCTGATCGGTCTGCTGCGCCCGGAGCAGGGCGCCATCTACATCGACGGCACGAACATTATGGAGTGCTCTTCCAAGGAGCTGTACGAGATCCGCAAGCTGTTCGGCGTGATGTTTCAGGACGGCGCGCTGTTCGGTTCGATGAACCTGTATGACAACACCGCCTTCCCCTTGCGTGAGCACACCAAGAAGAAGGAATCCGAGATCCGTGACATCGTCATGCAGAAGCTTGACGTGGTGGGTCTGACCGGCCACGAGACCAAGTTCCCCGGTGAGATCTCCGGCGGTATGCGCAAGCGTGCCGGTCTGGCCCGCTCGCTGGTGCTGGATCCGCAGATCATCCTTTGTGACGAGCCCGACTCCGGTCTGGACCCGGTCCGTACCGCCTACCTGAGCCAGCTGCTCATCGACATCAACGCGCAGATCGACGCCACGATCCTGATCGTGACGCACAACATCAACATCGCCCGTACCGTCCCGGACAACATGGGCATGCTCTACCGCCGCAACCTGGTCATGTTCGGTCCGCGCGAGGTCCTGCTGACCAGCGACGAGCCGGTGATCAAGCAGTTCCTCAACGGCCGTCGTATCGGTCCGATCGGTATGTCCGAGGAAAAGGACGAGGCCACCATGGCCGAGGAGCAGGCGCACCTGGACGCGGGGCACCACGACGGTGGTGTCGAGGAGATCGAGGGTGTGCCCCCGCAGATTCAGGCCACCCCGGGCATGCCCGAGCGCAAGGCAGTCGGCCGCCGTCAGGCGCGCGTGCGCGAGATCATGCACCAGCTGCCGCCGAACGCCCAGGCCGCGATTCAGGACAGCTTCGCCGGGACGCACCAGTACCGCGTGCACGACTTCGGCGACGAGCCCACCGGCGTGACCACCGCCACGTTGGCGCCGCCGCACGCCGAGGAGCCCACGCAGAGCATCGACGCCAGTGACGACGACGCTCCGACGGGTCAGATCCCGCCCGTACGGGGGTAGTGGCGCACCCCTGAACAAATCAGGGGTTGATATTTGCGAACGTGCGTTATCTGATAGGGGTCAGCCCTGTGGACGCGCGTGAAAGCGGTGCCGACTATGACAGTCGAAACGAAGACAACGTTCTGTCGTATCTGTGAACCGCTGTGCGGCATGATCGCCACGGTCGAGGACGGCAAGCTGCTCTCGCTGCGTCCCGACAAGGAGAACCCGGCGTCATCGGGGTTCTCCTGTCAGAAGGGGATTGCGTTCGCCGATGTGCACAACGATCCCGACCGGCTGATCACCCCCATGCGACGCACACCCTCCGGGGAGTTCGAGCCGGTCGACTGGGATACCGCGATGGCCGATATCGCCGAGCGCGTGCGCGCTATCCACCGGGCGCACGGATCCGGCGCCTTGGGCTGGTACTTCGGCAACCCGGGGGCGTTCAGCTATTCGCATGTGCTCTGGTTGTTGATGCTGAGCCTGGGATTCGGCTCCCGGCTGCATCTGTTCACGGCGGGTTCGCAGGACATCAACAGCCGATTTGTCGCCAGTCAGCTGCTCTATGGGAACTCGGTGACCATGCCGATTCCGGACATCCCACGCACCGACCTGTTGGTGGTCATCGGGGCCAATCCCGTCGTATCCCACGGCTCCGGGGTGACCATCCCGCGAATACGCGATCACATGAAGGCGGTGGTCAAGCGTGGGGGAAGGGTGCTGGTGATCGATCCCCGCCGCACAGAAACCGCGGCGGACTTCGAATGGCTTGGCATTGCCCCCGACGGCGACGCTTTCCTACTGTTGTCGCTGCTGCAGGTGATGTTCGAGGAAGGGCTCATCGACAGGGCCCGGTTGGCCGAGCAGGCCAGCGGCGCCGCCTGGCTCGAGCAGCTGGCAAGGCCGTTCACGCCAGAATCGACGCAGGAGCACACCGGCATCGATCCCGGTGCGGTCCGGCAGTTGGCCCGCGATCTCGTCGTCGCCGACCGCTCCGTGGTGTACGGCAGGGTGGGCACGTGCCTCGGCCAAAATGGAACGCTCACAACGTATCTGCTCGATGTCGTGAACCTGGCCGCGGGAAACCTGGGCCGTGCGGGTGGCTCGATGTTCGGATCGCTGGGCATGCCGGGTGAGCGATTCGCCATGAAGGCGGTCGGCGCCCTGCTGGGCTCGGTGTACCGCCGCCGCCGCTCTCGTATCGGCGGTTTCCCCTCGGTATTGGCCTCGGAACCGGCGGGGATCATGGCCAAGGAGATCACCACCCCGGGCCGGGGCCAGATCCGGGCGCTGTTCGTGGGAGCGGGAAACCCGGTGCTCTCGGTGCCCAACGGCAACGAGTTGGAGGCCGCGTTCGCGCAGCTGGACTTGATGGTGGGTATTGACCTCTACGTCAACGAGACGTTGGCGCACTGTGACTACGTGTTGCCGGCCACGACCATGTACGAGCGCGACGATTTCATGATCCCCTTCGCGATGCTGCGGCCCGCGCCTTTCCGGCAGGTAACCGAGGCGGTGACGGCTCCCGCGGGGCAGGCGCGCCAGGAATGGCAGATCATCGACGACCTCACCAGCAGGCTCGGCGACCTCACGCCGGGCCTGCGGCTCATCGAGGGCGTGCGCAGAACGCTGGCCGTGTTCGGTTCGCGGCTGCAGCCCCGGCTCTTCGTGGACGCGCTGATCAGGTTGTCCGAGGGAGGCGACCGATTCCGGCTGCGTCGCCGGGGCCTGACCTTCGATCGGCTCAGCCATGAGTATCCGCACGGCAAGGTCCTCGCCGAACACTTGCCGGAGGTGCCGCTGTCGCATTCGGTGTCGTATCTCAATGGGCGGGTTCGACTGCAACACAAGGATATTGAGACCGAGGTCGCCTCACTGGTCGCGCGGACACACGATCCGCGGTTCCCTATGCGCCTGATCGGTATGCGGGAGGCCCGTTCGGAGAATTCCTGGATGCACAACGTGCCGATGCTGATGCGGGGCGGGCGAGTGCAACGTGCCCTCATCCATGCCTATGACGCCGACCGGCTCGGTGTGGCGACCGATGACCTGCTGACCATCACCTCCGCGCAGGGCGAGATCGAGGTGCCGGCTCAGGTGAGCAAGGACATCCTTCCGGGGGTTGTCGCCGTGCCGCACGGCTGGGGGCACCGTCGCCGCGCCGGATGGAACACCGCCAACGCAAACCCGGGTGCCAACGTCAACCTGCTGATGTCCAGCGAGCCCGACGACCTGGAGGCGCTGGCCGGGATGGCGCGCCTGAACGGGGTGCCTGTCCGCATCCAGCGAGCATGACCGGCGCACGGGGCAGCGCATTCATATTGCCGAGCGCATACCGGGCGCAGGTCATTGCGGCCATTCGCCTGCGCCTGGTGTGCACTCGGTGCTGCGGAGAAAGAAACACCGAAAATACTGGCGCTATCTCTTGACGGGCGGCGTGTGACGAGTCACTCTGTTTGGCAGCACGGACAGTGCGGACAGCGGCACGGCAACAAGCGGGGCGCCTAGCCAGTGCTGATCCGCAGAATTGACCGGGCAGTTGAAGGCTGCGCGATAGTACGCTATCGTTAGACGTTGCGCTGGCTGCCTCCTGCCCACCTTCCCTCGCCGTTGACGGTGTGGTTTTTGTCGTGTGTGTTTGGTCGTTTGCTTGCGCAAAACATCGCAGATGCGCGGCAACACTGGAGGACCGATCTTGGCAGTCTCTCGCCAGACTAAGACCGATAACGCAACTACTAACTCCGTACCTGGGGCCCCTAGCCGACTTTCCTTCGCCAAGCTGCGTGAACCGCTTGCGGTTCCCGGCCTGCTCGATGTGCAGACGGAGTCCTTTGAATGGCTGGTTGGCTCGCCGCGCTGGCGTGAGGTTGCGACTGCACGTGGTGAGGTGAACCCGACCGGCGGCCTTGAGGAGATCCTCACGGAGCTTTCGCCGATCGAGGACTTCTCCGGCTCGATGTCGCTGTCGTTCAGCGACCCGCGCTTCGACGAGGTCAAGGCACCCGTCGACGAGTGCAAAGACAAGGACATGACGTACGCGGCTCCGCTGTTCGTCACGGCCGAGTTCATCAACAACAACACCGGTGAGATCAAGAGCCAGACGGTCTTCATGGGTGACTTCCCGATGATGACCGACATGGGCACCTTCATCATCAACGGCACCGAGCGTGTCGTGGTGTCCCAGCTGGTCCGTTCGCCGGGCGTCTACTTCGACGAGAGCATCGACAAGTCGACCGAGAAGACCCTGCACAGCGTCAAGGTCATCCCCGGCCGCGGTGCATGGCTCGAGTTCGACGTCGACAAGCGCGACACCGTCGGCGTCCGCATCGACCGCAAGCGTCGCCAGCCCGTCACCGTGCTGCTGAAGGCGCTCGGCTGGACCAACGAGCAGATCGTCGAGCGTTTCGGATTCTCCGAGATCATGATGGGCACCCTGGAGAAGGACAACATCGCCGGTCCGGACGAGGCCCTGCTGGACATCTACCGCAAGCTGCGTCCGGGCGAGCCCCCGACCAAGGAGTCGGCGCAGGCTCTGCTGGAGAACCTGTTCTTCAAGGAGAAGCGCTACGACCTGGCCCGCGTGGGTCGGTACAAGGTGAACAAGAAGCTGGGTCTGGGCGGTACCAATCCGGCTCAGGTGACCACCACCACCCTCACCGAGGAAGACGTCGTCGCCACCATCGAGTACCTGGTGCGCTTGCACGAGGGCCAGACCACGATGACCGCCCCCGGCGGCGTCGAGGTGCCGGTGGATGTGGACGACATCGACCACTTCGGTAACCGGCGCCTGCGTACCGTCGGTGAGCTGATCCAGAACCAGATCCGCGTCGGTCTGTCCCGCATGGAGCGTGTCGTGCGTGAGCGCATGACCACTCAGGACGTCGAGGCGATCACCCCGCAGACCCTGATCAACATCCGTCCCGTCGTGGCGGCGATCAAGGAGTTCTTCGGAACCAGCCAGCTGTCGCAGTTCATGGACCAGAACAACCCGCTGTCGGGCCTGACCCACAAGCGTCGTCTGTCGGCGCTGGGCCCCGGTGGTCTGACCCGTGACCGCGCCGGCCTTGAGGTCCGCGACGTGCACCCCTCGCACTACGGCCGCATGTGCCCGATCGAGACCCCGGAAGGCCCGAACATCGGCCTGATCGGTTCGCTGTCGGTGTACGCGCGGGTCAACCCGTTCGGCTTCATCGAGACGCCTTATCGGAAGGTGTCGGATGGTGTGGTTACTGACGAGATCCACTACCTGACCGCCGACGAAGAGGACCGCCACGTCGTGGCGCAGGCCAACTCGCCTGTGGACGCCGAGGGCCGCTTCACCGAGGACAAGATCCTGGTCCGCCGTAAGGGTGGCGAGGTCGAGTTCGTCTCGGCCACCGAGGTGGACTACATGGACGTCTCGCCGCGCCAGATGGTGTCGGTCGCGACCGCCATGATCCCGTTCCTCGAGCACGACGACGCCAACCGTGCCCTCATGGGTGCCAACATGCAGCGCCAGGCGGTTCCGCTGGTGCGCAGCGAGGCACCGCTGGTCGGTACCGGTATGGAGCTGCGTGCCGCCATCGACGCCGGTGACGTCGTCGTGGCGGAGAAGGCCGGTGTCATCGAAGAGGTGTCCGCCGACTACGTCACCGTGATGGCCGACGACGGCACCCGCCAGAGCTACCGGTTGCGCAAGTTCGCCCGCTCCAACCACGGCACCTGCGCCAACCAGAAGCCCATCGTGGACGAAGGCCAGCGGGTCGAGGTCGGTCAGGTCATCGCCGACGGTCCTTGCACCGAGAACGGTGAAATGGCCCTCGGTAAGAACCTGCTCGTGGCTGTCATGCCGTGGGAAGGCCACAACTACGAGGACGCCATCATCCTGTCCAACCGTCTGGTGGAAGAGGACGTGCTCACCTCGATTCACATCGAAGAGCACGAAATCGATGCGCGCGACACCAAGCTGGGCGCCGAGGAGATCACCCGGGACATCCCGAACGTCTCCGATGAGGTGCTGGCAGACCTCGACGAGCGCGGCATCGTCCGCATCGGCGCCGAGGTTCGCGACGGCGACATCCTCGTCGGCAAGGTCACCCCGAAGGGTGAGACCGAGCTGACCCCCGAGGAGCGCCTGCTGCGTGCCATCTTCGGTGAGAAGGCCCGCGAGGTTCGCGACACCTCCCTGAAGGTGCCGCACGGTGAGTCCGGAAAGGTCATCGGCATCCGCGTCTTCTCGCGTGATGACGACGACGATCTGCCCGCCGGCGTGAACGAGCTCGTTCGCGTGTACGTCGCGCAGAAGCGCAAGATCTCCGACGGTGACAAGCTGGCCGGACGCCACGGCAACAAGGGCGTCATCGGCAAGATCCTGCCCGTCGAGGACATGCCGTTCCTGCCCGATGGCACCCCGGTGGACATCATCCTGAACACCCATGGTGTGCCGCGTCGTATGAACATCGGCCAGATCCTGGAAACCCACCTCGGGTGGGTGGCCAAGACCGGCTGGAACATCGAAGGATCTCCCGAGTGGGCGCAGAACCTCCCCGAGGACCTGCAGTCGGCCCCGGCCGACACCCGCACGGCCACCCCGGTGTTCGACGGTGCCCGCGAGGAGGAGCTGACCGGACTGCTGTCCTCGACGCTGCCCAACCGGGACGGCGAGGTCATGGTGGATGGTGACGGCAAGGCGCGGCTGTTCGACGGCCGTAGTGGCGAGCCGTTCCCGTACCCGGTGACCGTCGGCTACATGTACATCCTGAAGCTGCACCACTTGGTCGACGACAAGATTCACGCGCGTTCGACCGGGCCGTACTCGATGATCACCCAGCAGCCGCTCGGTGGTAAGGCGCAGTTCGGTGGTCAGCGATTCGGTGAGATGGAGTGCTGGGCCATGCAGGCCTACGGTGCGGCATACACGCTGCAGGAGCTGTTGACCATCAAGTCCGACGACACCGTCGGTCGTGTGAAGGTCTACGAGGCGATCGTCAAGGGCGAGAACATCCCCGAGCCGGGTATCCCGGAGTCGTTCAAGGTTCTGCTCAAGGAACTCCAGTCGCTGTGCCTGAACGTGGAGGTGCTGTCCAAGGACGGCGCCGCCATCGAAATGCGCGACGGCGACGACGAGGACCTGGAGCGCGCTGCCGCGAACCTGGGAATCAACTTGTCCCGCAACGAATCTGCGTCCATTGAGGACTTCGCCTAACCGATTTCTATCCCGCAAGGGGAAAGGGAGTTTGCGTGCTCGACGTCAACTTCTTCGATGAACTCCGTATCGGCCTCGCGTCGGCGGATGACATCCGTAACTGGTCCTTCGGCGAAGTCAAGAAGCCGGAGACCATCAACTACCGCACGCTCAAGCCCGAGAAGGACGGCCTGTTCTGCGAGAAGATCTTCGGACCTACTCGCGACTGGGAGTGCTACTGCGGCAAGTACAAGCGCGTGCGCTTCAAGGGCATCATCTGTGAGCGCTGCGGCGTCGAGGTGACCCGCGCCAAGGTGCGTCGTGAGCGGATGGGCCACATCGAACTGGCCGCCCCGGTCACGCACATCTGGTACTTCAAGGGCGTTCCGTCGCGCTTGGGCTACCTGCTGGACCTGGCGCCGAAGGATCTGGAAAAGATCATCTACTTCGCCGCCTACGTCATCACCACGGTCGACGACGAGCTCCGCCACAACGAGCTCTCGACGCTCGAGGCCGAGATGGAGGTCGAGAAGAAGGCTGTCGCCGATCAGCGCGATGCCGACCTGGAGGCCCGCGCCCAGAAGCTCGAGGCCGACCTGGCCGAGTTGGAGGCCGAGGGCGCCAAGTCCGACGTGCGCCGCAAGGTGCGCGACGGCGGCGAGCGCGAGATGCGTCAGCTCCGCGATCGGTCGCAGCGCGAGCTGGACCGGCTCGACGAGATCTGGACCACGTTTACCAAGCTGGCTCCCAAGCAGCTCATCGTGGACGAGGTGCTCTACCGCGAGTTGGTGGACCGTTACGGCGAGTACTTCACCGGCGCCATGGGTGCCGAGGCCGTGCAGAAGCTGATCCAGACCTTCGATCTCGATGCCGAGGCGGAGAACCTGCGGGAGACCATCCGTAGTGGCAAGGGCCAGAAGAAGCTTCGTGCCCTCAAGCGCCTGAAGGTGGTGGCGGCGTTCCAGAACTCCACCAACTCACCCGGTGGCATGGTGCTCGACGCGGTGCCGGTGATCCCGCCGGAGCTGCGCCCGATGGTTCAGCTCGACGGTGGCCGCTTCGCGACCTCGGACCTGAACGATCTGTACCGCCGCGTCATCAACCGCAACAACCGCCTCAAGCGACTGATCGATCTGGGTGCGCCCGAGATCATCGTCAACAACGAGAAGCGCATGCTGCAGGAGTCGGTGGACGCGCTGTTCGACAACGGCCGTCGTGGACGTCCGGTCACCGGACCGGGTAACCGTCCGCTGAAGTCGCTGTCGGATCTACTCAAGGGCAAGCAGGGCCGGTTCCGCCAGAACCTGCTCGGTAAGCGCGTCGACTACTCGGGCCGTTCGGTCATCGTGGTTGGCCCGCAGCTCAAGCTGCACCAGTGTGGTCTGCCCAAGCTGATGGCTCTGGAGCTGTTCAAGCCGTTCGTGATGAAGCGTCTGGTCGACCTGAACCACGCGCAGAACATCAAGAGCGCCAAGCGGATGGTGGAGCGTCAGCGCGCCCAGGTGTGGGACGTCCTCGAAGAGGTCATCGCCGAGCACCCGGTGCTGCTGAACCGTGCACCAACCCTGCACCGCCTGGGTATCCAGGCCTTCGAGCCGCAGCTGGTGGAAGGCAAGGCAATTCAGCTGCACCCGCTGGTGTGTGAGGCGTTCAACGCCGACTTCGACGGTGACCAGATGGCCGTGCACCTTCCGCTGTCGGCGGAGGCGCAGGCCGAGGCGCGCATCCTGATGCTGTCCTCGAACAACATCCTGTCGCCCGCGTCGGGTCGTCCGCTGGCCATGCCGCGTCTGGACATGGTGACCGGTCTGTACTTCCTGACCACCGAGGTCCCCGGCGACACCGGTGCGCACGCACCGGCCGCCAAGGATCAGCCGGAGGTCGGTGTGTACAGCTCGCCCGCCGAGGCCATCATGGCCCTCGACCGTGGTGCGCTGAGCGTGCGCGCTCCCATCCGCGTGCGGCTGACGCATCAGCGTCCGCCGGCCGAGGTGGAGGCCGAGCTGTTCGAAAACGGTTGGCAGCCAGGCGATGCCTGGGTCGCCGAGACCACGCTGGGCCGTGTGTTGTTCAACGAGCTGTTGCCCCACGGGTACCCGTTCGTGAACAAGCAGATGCACAAGAAGGTGCAGTCGGCGATCATCAACGACCTCGCCGAGCGGTTCCCGATGATCGTGGTCGCCCAGACCGTCGACAAGCTCAAGGACGCCGGTTTCCACTGGGCCACGCGTTCGGGTGTCACGGTGTCCATGGCCGACGTGCTGGTGCCGCCGCAGAAGGCGGAGATCCTCGACCGTTACGAGAAGGAAGCGGAGCGGATCGAAAAGCAGTACCAGCGTGGTGCTTTGAACCAGCAGGAGCGGCGCGACGCGCTGGTCAAGATCTGGCAGGAAGCCACCGACGAGGTCGGTAAGGCACTGGAGGAGCACTACCCGGCCGACAACCCGATCACCTTGCTGCCCAAGTCCGGCGCGACCGGAAACATGACCCAGGTGCGCAACCTGGCGGGCATGAAGGGTCTGGTGACCAACCCGAAGGGTGAGTACATCCCGCGGCCGATCAAGTCCTCTTTCCGTGAGGGCCTGACCGTTCTCGAGTACTTCATCAACACGCACGGTGCTCGTAAGGGTCTGGCGGATACCGCGCTTCGTACCGCGGACTCGGGTTACCTGACCCGTCGTCTGGTGGACGTCTCGCAGGACGTCATCGTCCGCGAGCACGACTGCGGTACCGAGCGCGGCATCAATGTGGTTATTGCGGAGAAGCAGACTGGGCCCGATGGCAAGGCAACGCTGATCCGCGATGCACACATCGAAACCTCCGCCTACGCACGGACTCTCGCCGCTGACGCGGTGGATGCCGATGGCACCGTGCTGGTGGAGCGTGGACACGACCTGGGCGATCCGGCGATCGAGAAGCTTCTCGCCGCAGGTGTCACCACGGTCAAGGTGCGGTCGGTGCTCACCTGCACCACCGGTACCGGGGTTTGCGCGATGTGCTACGGCCGCTCGATGGCGACCGGCAAGCTCGTCGACATCGGTGAGGCGGCCGGCATCGTGGCCGCGCAGTCGATCGGTGAGCCCGGTACCCAGCTGACCATGCGTACCTTCCACCAGGGTGGCGTCGGTGACGACATCACCGGTGGTCTGCCGCGTGTCACCGAGCTGTTCGAGGCGCGAGTTCCCAAGGGCAAGGCGCCGATTGCCGATGTCACCGGACGGGTGCGTCTGGAAGAGGGCGAGCGCTTCTACAAGATCACCATCATCCCGGATGACGGTGGCGAGGAAGTCGTCTACGACAAGCTCTCCAAGCGTCAGCGCCTGCGTGTCTTCAAGCACGAAGACGGCTCCGAGCGTCCGCTGGCCGATGGTGACCACGTCGAGGTCGGACAGCAGCTCATGGAAGGTGCGGCCGATCCGCACGAGGTGCTCCGCGTCATGGGCCCGCGTCAGGTGCAGGTGCACCTGGTCAACGAGGTCCAGGAGGTGTACCGCAGCCAGGGTGTGTCGATCCACGACAAGCACATCGAGGTCATCGTGCGCCAGATGCTGCGTCGCGTGACGATCATCGATTCGGGCGCAACGGAATTCCTGCCCGGCTCGCTCACCGAGCGTGCCGAGTTCGAGTCGGAGAACCGTCGCGTGGTGGCCGAGGGTGGCGAGCCCGCGGCCGGGCGTCCGGTGCTGATGGGTATCACCAAGGCGTCGCTGGCCACCGACTCGTGGCTGTCGGCGGCGTCCTTCCAGGAGACCACTCGCGTGCTGACCGATGCGGCGATCAACTGCCGCAGCGACAAGCTGAATGGTCTGAAGGAGAACGTCATCATCGGTAAGTTGATCCCGGCTGGTACCGGTATCAACCGCTACCGCAACATCTCGGTGCAACCGACCGAAGAGGCACGGGCTGCCGCGTACACGATCCCGTCGTACGAGGATCAGTACTACAGCCCCGACTTCGGTACCAACACCGGTGCTGCGGTGCCGCTGGACGACTACGGTTACAGCGACTACCGCTAGGACCTCCTAGCGCGAGTTCGTCAAAGGAAAGGCCCCCGGGTTACACCCCGGGGGCCTTTCCTTTCGCCGAGCGGGTCCACACGCGCCGTAACGTGCTGCCTACCACGACGACGAGAACCACCGGTGCGGTGAGCCATTCGAGGAACGCGTCGATCGCGATGATCGGCCCGGCTACCGGACACCGATGACGGAACTGTGCGTAGAAGAAGCCCTGCACCGCGGTGAGCGCCGCCAGGCTGAACCAAAAGAGCGCCCAGGAGTGACTGACCGCGAGCCCTGAGCCGCTCGAATTGCACATCACGAGGGTGGCGATGCCCATCGGCACGGCCACAATGGTTGCGGTGCCGTACACGATCCACCAGCGACAAATGTCCAGGCCGAGTTGCCCGGCGACGATCACGAACGGAAACACTACGGTGAGTATCGGCAATGCCACGCGTCCGATGAACTGTTGGTTGAGCATGCCAGAAGCCTATGTACGTAAGTGAAGTCGGTTCAGCGCACAAATACCTAGCTGGGCCACGCAATTCCACGCGCATTGTGGACGGTCTGTCCGGGTTTCCCGTGCAATAAGTGTCCACTCACGCAATGATGTCCGGATGACCGTAGCCAATTCCGAATCCGAGACCCCCGACGCCGGATATTCACGTGGCCTGTCCGCCCGCACCGTGCAGATGATTGCGATCGGTGGTGCTATCGGCACGGGCCTCTTCTACGGCGCCGGCGGTGCGATCGAGAAGGCCGGTCCGGCGCTCATCTTGGCCTACCTGGTCGCGGGGCTGGCCATCTTCGTGATCATGCGCGCGCTCGGTGAGCTCTTGGTTTACCGGCCCGTCTCCGGCAGCATCTCGGAGTACGCCGAGGAGTTCATGGGACGTTTCGCCGGATTCGCCAACGGGTGGACGTACTGGGCGGTGTGGGCCACGACGTGCATGGCCGAGATCACCGTCGCCGGTGTGTACATCCAACGATGGTGGCCCGGTGTCCCGCAGTGGGTCACCGCACTGGTAGTCCTGCTCATCCTGTTCGGGGCCAATCTGATTTCGGTGAAGATCTTCGGCGAGGCCGAGTTCTGGTTCTCGATGATCAAGGTGACCGCGATTCTCGGCATGATCATCATCGGTATCGGTGTGCTGCTTCCCATTTCGGGACTGGGGCCGGAATCCGGGCCGACCGTCGCCAATCTGTGGAACGACGGTGGCGTCTTCCCGACCGGCTTCAGTCAAGCCCTGTTGAGCCTGCAGATCGTGGTGTTCGCCTATGTCGGCGTCGAGCTCGTCGGTGTCACGGCGGGGGAAGCCGAGAACCCGAAAGTGACCCTGCGCAAGGCGATCAACACCCTGCCTTTCCGCATCGGGTTGTTCTACGTGGGTGCGCTGATCGTCATCCTGTCGATCCAGGGCTGGCGGAACTACCACAAGGGGGAGAGCCCCTTCGTCGCTGTGTTCGAGTACCTCAACATTCCGCAGGCGGCGAACATCGTGAACTTCATCCTGCTGACGGCTGCGCTGTCGTCCTGTAACTCGGGTATCTATTCGACCGGCCGTATGGTGCGTAGCCTGGCCCAGCGCGGCGATGCTCCGGCAGGTCTGCAGGCTTTGAGTTCGCGCCACGTCCCGATGTTGGCGATTTGCTTCTCGGCACTCACCATGGGTATCGGAGTGTTCGTCAACTGGCTCTCGCCGGACAAGGCGTTCGCCTACATCACCTCCGTGTCGACCATCGGCATCATCTTCGTATGGGGCTCAATCCTGGTTTCCCACATGATTTATCGGAAGCGAGTCGCTGCCGGTGAGCTGCCCGCCTCGGACTACAGGCTGCCCGGCGCGCCGGTGACCAATCTGTTGGCACTGGGCTTCCTCGCCTTGGTGGTGGTGCTCTTGTTCTTCACCGACGACGGCCGCACCGCGATCCTGGTGGGTCTGGTCTGGTTCGTGATCGTGGTGCTCGGCTACTTCGTGCATCACGGCGAGCCTGCGGAGCGTGAAAGGCAAGACGCCTAGGCGCGGGAGGTATCGAGCCTGACCTCGACGGTCACTCGGTCTCCGGGCCCCTTGCCCAGTTGCACCTGGATGTCCTTGCGAACCCCCAAAAGGTGCTTGCCGCCGTACGGTGCCAGGGACCCCGCATAGGTCACCGAGCCGTCGAACACGACCTGCACAGGTACCCGGGCTTTGACGCCGAAGGTGTCGACCGCGGAGAACGGGAACTCGACGTACGCGCCGGGGCCGTCCGGCTTTTCGATCGTTGCCTCGAAAGTGATGGCGCCGGGGTCGCGGTACTCCACCATGGTGCGAGCGTAGAGGACACCCGCACCGAGCCTCATGGTGCGGGTGTCCGATCGCTTAGGGGCGAATCAGCTCGTCGATCTGATTGATCGCCGAGGACGCGCCCTCGATGACACCCATCTCCAACACCTTCTGCAGCCCCTCGGCGGTCTCGTAAGTTGCGACATAGGTGGCGTACGTACGGCCGTCTCTCTCGGCGAAGCTATACACGTTCGTCGAAACCGGCATATTGTCAACCGGTTCCAGATCATTGTCAGCGAATCCGTCCTTGAAGGCGAAGCTATTCGGCTCATCGACGGCTGTGATCTCCCACCAACCACCGAAGCGATCCCCCTCGGGCCCTGTCATGTAGTAGCTCATCCGGCCGCCCGGCTTGAGCTGGTGTTCGACGAATGTCGCCGGGTATGTCGGTGGTCCCCAGATCTTTTCGAGCTGACGTGGGTCGGCATAGATCTGCCAGATCCTGCTGATCGGTGCGTCGAACTCCGCGTCGATGGTGATAGTGCGTGTGTCGATATCGTGAGTGACGTTGGTGACGGGCATGGTTCAGTCCTTCCGTGGTGTATTGGCCGTCGGTGATTCGCATGCGATCAGTTCATCGATGCGAGCGATCCTGCCGCGCCAGAACTGCTCCAGTTCCGAGAGCATGGCGCCGACCGAGCGAACTGCTTCCACATCGCCGCTGGCCAGCTGCTCGCGGCCATGGCGCCGCTTGGTCAGCAGGCCGGCCCTTTCCAGCACGGCGACGTGCTTTTGCACCGCGGCAAAACTCATGTCGTAGTTCGCCGCAAGTGTCGAGACCGAGTGTTCACCTGCCAGGACGCGCCGCAGGATGTCGCGTCGAGTCCTGTCGGAGAGCGCATGGAACATGGCGTCTGCCTTGTCCTGATCCGCCTCGGTCACTCCCCAAACATACAACCATTTGGTTGTATGTCAATGGCTGACATCCTCGCAGGGGCGAAGAGGGCGCTAGAACGGTCGCATCACGTCATATCTGCTCGTTGCGACCGTGTCGATGTTGGTATGGGCGCCAAAGGCTTTGACGCTCTCCAGCATCGCCAGGGCGCGCTGACCCAGCTGCTGCTGATCCGATGCGCCATACCAGGCGAGCGGGTCGGTCAGTGCCGCAGCAGGGAATTGTTCGAACACGATGGCCGAGATGGGCGGCGGGTCGGCGGTGACGGCACGGACCACCAGGTTCTGTTCGTAGCCGATGGTCGACTGCAGGTCGAGCGCGTTCTGGGTGTGCACGCCCTGCCATTGCTGACGCCATGCGTCGAACGGCATGTCGGTGGGCCTGCGCAGCAGTGCGATATTGGTGAAACCCGTTGATCGCATGTCGGATTCGAGGTTGGGTGAGGGCAGTGGCACCGACTCGGTGACGAGGTAGCCGTGCACGTTCGCCGATGTCGCTGCAAGGATTGCCTCGATTTCCGACACCGCCGGGCCGTACGACTGTTGCACCCATACGCTGACCGCAGCGGCGAATGGCGGGTCCAGAGTCATCAGGCGCAGGCCGGCGGCCCTGACGGCGGCGTCGTGAACAGACACGGTCAGGCCGCGTACTCCGGCGGCCCGGATCTTGTCGGCGGCGGCCGTGCGCAGCTGCTCTGCCCACTCGTCCGTGGCGGCATCGGATGGTTGGCGCAGCACGAAGACGACCTTCTCCACGCCTCCCTTTCTAGCGCACGGACGGCATGAAAAAGGGCATGCGAACAGATCTTGTGCGACTGTCGGGGAAATGTAACACTGGATGCATGGCCGATACGCATGTCGTCACCAATCAGGTCCCCCCGTTGCGCAACTACAACGCAGCGACAAGCCCCGTGCTGATGGAAGCGCTCATTCGCGAGGGAGGGCAGTGGGGTGTCGACGAGGTCGTCGAGGTTGGCGCACTCAACGGCACCGACCGCATGCAGCGCGCCGGGGAACTGGCGAACCGGAACCGCCCCGTGCTGCACACCCACGATCGCTGGGGGCATCGGGTCGACGAAATCGAGTTCGACCCGGCCTATCACGAGCTCATGGGCGAGGCGGTCGCCCACGGACTGCACGGTGCGCCGTGGGCCGACGACCGGCCGGGTGCGCACGTGGTGCGTGCCGCCAAGACCGGAGTGTGGACGGCCGATCCGGGCCACATGTGTCCCATCTCGATGACCTATGCGGTGATTCCGGCGCTGCGTGCCAATCCCGAATTGGCGGCCGTCTACGAGCCACTGCTGTCCAGTCGCGTCTATGACCCCGTGCTGGCGGTACCCACCACCAAGGCGGGGCTGACGGCGGGTATGTCGATGACCGAAAAGCAGGGCGGTTCGGATGTGCGCGCGGGTACCACCGTGGCCACTCCGAATGCCGACGGGAGCTACACGCTGGTCGGGCATAAATGGTTCACCTCGGCGCCGATGTGCGATGTGTTCCTGGTGCTTGCTCAGGCGCCCGGTGGCCTGTCGTGCTTCTTCCTGCCGCGGGTGCTGCCCGACGGCACCCGTAACCGGATGCGGTTGCAGCGCTTGAAGGACAAGCTCGGTAACCACTCCAACGCGTCCTCTGAGGTCGAGTACGACGATGCCACCGCGTGGTTGGTGGGCGAGGAGGGCAAGGGCGTCAAGACCATCATCGAGATGGTCAACATGACGCGCCTGGACTGCACGCTGGGATCGGCCACCAGCATGCGCACCGGCGTCGCCCTGGCCATGCATCACGCGCAGCACCGCAAGGCATTCGGCGAATACCTCGTCGATCAGCCGCTCATGCGCAATGTTCTTGCCGACCTCGCCATCGAGGCGGAGGCAGCCACCATGGTCGCGATGCGGATGGCGGGCGCCACCGACCGGGCCACCCGTGGAGACGAGACCGAGTCCTTGCTGCGTCGTATCGGATTGGCCGCCAGTAAGTATTGGGTGTGCAAGCGCGCCACCCCGCATGCGGGTGAGGCCATGGAATGTCTTGGCGGCAACGGCTACGTCGAGGACTCGGGGCTGCCGCGTCTGTATCGCGAGGCGCCGCTGATGGGAATCTGGGAGGGGTCGGGGAACGTGAGCGCGCTGGATACGTTGCGCGCCATGGCCACCAAGCCCGAATGCATCGAGGTGTTGTTCAAGGAGCTTGCCCTGGCGCAGGGACAGGACGAGCGCCTGGACCGCCACGTCAACGGGTTGCATTCGCAGCTGGGTGACCTGGAGTCCGTCACGTACCGCGCCCGTAAGGTCGCCGAGGACATCTGCCTCGCCCTGCAAGGCGCACTGCTGGTCCGCCACGGCCATCCGGCGGTCGCCCAGGCGTTCTTGGCGACCCGGCTGGCCGGCGACTGGGGCGGCGCATTCGGCACCCTGCCCACCGGATTGGATCTGTCGCCGATCCTGGAGCGGGCGTCCGTCAAGGCGGGCAACTAGCAGCTATGGATATGTTGAAGACGATGACCTACGAGGTCACCGATCGGGTCGCGCGCATCACCTTCAACCGGCCCGAGCAGGGCAACGCCATCATCGCCGAGACTCCAATGGAATTGGCGGCACTTGTGGAACGTGCCGACCTGGACCCCCGGGTCCACGTGATCCTGGTGTCGGGCAGGGGCGACGGTTTCTGTGGTGGCTTTGACCTGAGTGCCTACGCCGAGGCAAACGATGAAGGCTCGGCGCGGTATTCGGGCACCGCACTGGACGGTCAGGTTCAGCTGCGCAACCACCTGCCGAACATCAACTGGGATCCCATGCTCGACTACCAGATGATGAGCCGGTTCACCCGTGGCTTCTCTTCGCTGTTGCATGCCAACAAGCCGACCGTCGTGAAGGTGCACGGCTACTGCGTGGCCGGCGGTACCGACATCGCCTTGCATGCCGATCAGTTGATCGTCGCCGCCGATGCCAAGATCGGGTACCCACCCACCCGGGTATGGGGCGTCCCGGCCACCGGGCTCTGGGCGCACAAGCTGGGCGATCAACGCGCGAAACGTCTTCTGCTCACCGGAGATTGCCTCTCCGGTGAGCAGGCCTACGAGTGGGGTCTTGCGGTCGAGGCGCCCGCGCCGGAGGAGCTGGACGAGCGCACCGAGCGGCTGGTCGCACGGATCGCGGCGATGCCGTTGAACCAGCTGATGATGGTGAAACTGGCTTGCAACTCTGCGCTCATCAGCCAGGGGATCGCCAACAGCGCGATGGTCAGCACCGTCTTCGACGGCATCTCGCGGCACACGGCTGAGGCGCACGCGTTCACCGCCGATGCCATCGCGAACGGCTACCGGGAGGCGGTCCGGCACCGGGATGAGCCCTTCGGCGATTACGGCCGTAAGCCCACCGAACTGTAGTGATGGAAAACCCGGTCGATCATCACCCGATGACCGCTCGCTCGGTCATCCTGAGTCTGCTGCTGGGAGCTCATCCGGCCGAGCTGTCGGTGCGAGAAATCCGTTCGCTCACCACCTTGTTCGGTATCAGCGACACCACGGTCCGGGTGGCGCTCACCCGGATGGTCTCCGCCGGAGACCTTGTCAGAACCGAAGCGGGATACCGGCTCGCCGAACGTCTGCAGGCCCGTCAGCTTCGGCAGGACGAGGCGTGCGATCCGCATCGAGGCTCCTGGGACGGCAACTGGAGCCAGCTCGTGATCACCAGCGTGGGTCGCGATGCCCGCGACCGCAACGATCTGCGAACAGCCCTGCGGCAGAGACGCTTCGGTGAACTGCGAGAGGGAGTGTGGCTGCGGCCGGATAATCTGGATATCGACCTACCGGCGTCGGTGACGGACCATGTGTGGGCGCTGCGTACCAGAACCGAGCGTCCCGACGTGTTGGCCGCCCAACTGTGGGATCTGCCCGGGTGGTCCCTGTATGCAACGTCTCTGCTGCATTGGTGGGAGCAGGCCGAGGCGATTCCCGCGCGATTCGTACTCGCCGCGGCGATGGTGCGGCATCTGTTGGCCGACCCGGTGCTGCCGGATGAGTTGTTGCCGACGGGCTGGCCTGCCGACGAAATACGCTCCCGTTACCGAGAATTCAAGGATGAGTTGGTGGCACTGCGGGACACCGCGGAGATGGAGGAGGCCTCGCTATGAGTGAAGACATCGATCCGGCCGTGCGGGTTGAGAAGTCGGGGCCGGTGACCACCGTCATCCTCAACCGGCCTCATGCGCGCAATGCGGTCGACGGCCCGACTGCGGCGGCGCTGCTCGCAGCCTTCACCGAGTTCGACGCGGACCCCGGGGCATCGGTGGCGGTGCTCTGGGGTGATAACGGAACATTCTGTGCCGGAGCAGATCTCAAGGCAATGGGGACCGACCGCGGAAACGAACTGAATCCGCACGGTCCCGGTCCGATGGGCCCCTCGCGGCTACGGCTGTCCAAGCCGGTGATTGCGGCGATCTCGGGGCACGCCGTCGCCGGTGGCATCGAACTCGCGTTGTGGTGCGATCTTCGGGTGGTCGAGGAGGATGCGGTGCTGGGCGTGTTCTGCCGGCGCTGGGGTGTTCCACTCATCGACGGCGGCACGATCAGGTTGCCCCGGCTGATCGGGCACTCGCGTGCGATGGACCTCATCTTGACGGGGCGGCCCGTCACGGCGAATGAGGCCCTGGACATCGGACTCGTCAATCGGGTGGTCCCGCGCGGACATGCCCGTGAGGCGGCCGAGACATTGGCCGCCGAGATCGCGGCCTTCCCGCAACAATGTGTGCGTGCCGACCGTGATTCGGCGATCGCGCAATGGGGGATGACCGAGGAAGCGGCGCTGGACAACGAGTTTGGCAGCATCGAACGAGTGGCCGCCGAGGCGCTGGAGGGTGCCGGTCGGTTCGCCGCGGGTGCGGGTCGACACGGCGCCGGAGTCTGACACGCCGAGTAGCGGCAGCGACACACTCGTCCATCTAGGAGACGCGCGAGTCGCGGACGTACTGTGGACAGCGTGAGTGTGCGGATTGTCTCGGTCTCGGCGCTGATTGTCGCCGCCGTAATGCTCGCCGGGTGCTCGCCCCGGTCGTCTACCGGCGGTGACGGCGATGATGGCGGGTCGCCAGACGTGCAGGTGACCACCGTGCCCGAGGTGAACAACGGGCCGGGTAAGGGCTTCAAGCTGGGTGACTGTGGTGGCATGACCGATGGGGAAGTCACAGCGGCAGTGGGGAATCCAGGACTCAAGCGTGATGTGGACAGCTTGCTCGGCTGCCGGTGGTCAACGGGCCCCGGCACCGAGGACACCTCGATTTCGCTCTATTGGTACCGGGGCAGCTCTGCGGAGAAGGAGGCGTCGGTCGCGCGAAACCTCGGGCACACGGTCGAATCGGTGACCACCAAGTCCTATCCCGGTTACCGGGTGAGCAATGTCGGACTGTGCGAGCTGTCCGCGGGATCGGGACCGGATTTCCTGCACTGGTCGCTGCAGTCGGGTGCCGCCGTCAAGAATGATCCGTGCAAGGCCGTCGAGACCCTGATGGACTCACTGCTGGGCAAGGTGGGCAAGCAATGAAGAAGATCATCGGCGCCCTGGCTGCGGCGACACTGCTGCTAGTGGGACCGACCGGCTGCGCGCGAACCGTGGACGGCACCGCGGTTACGCCGGGTGAGGGTTTGAACGCCAATGAACGGGGCGAGAACGACAAGCTGGATCCCTACGGATTCGCCAACGGCCAGTGCGGTCCGCTGGATGAGAAGACCATCGTCGAGACGGTCAAGGCCGCCCAGATCTATCAGAATTTCTTTGGGGCCCTGTGCTATTGGGTAGCCGCCGATGACGCCGGAAACCTCATCGACCTGTTGTACGCGTACTACGAGGGCGGTGACGTCGATCGCGACCGCAAGTCCGCCGACGGGATGGGACAGAAGACCGCCGACATCACGATCAACAGCCGCAAGGGGTTCACCAGCACCGGGCCCGGCTCCGGGTGCGGTGTCACCGTGCCGGCCGGAACCGGTTCGTTGACCTGGTGGGTTCAGTACCGCAAGGGCGGTGACAGCTGTGCCGCGGCGCGCCAGTTGGTCGAGCACATCGTGCAGACGGTGCTGTAGGGGGCCAGGGGCTCTAGGAGGCCTTCTGGATGGTGTTGTTGCTTCCGTAGTTGTTGACCTTGGGCTCGCCCGCCTTGTAAGTGAGTTTGTTCGCATACCCGGTGACCGTCACCTCGGACTTCAGTTCGTCGAACGTGATGGTGTTCGAGAAGCCCGAGACGGTGACCTTGTCGCAGGCGCCGGTGATGGTGAGTGTGTTGTTGGCACCGGTGATGTTCAGGCGCTTGCCGTCTTCACAGGCGGCCGTCGTGGTCTGGCCGAAGTATCCGATGACCGTCTCGTCCCCGATGTCGACCTTCGCGGATGTCGGCGTGCTGACGGTGGACGAAGTGCTGCTGGACGGGGGAGTCCAGGTGCCGGGTGTCGGATTGCTCGAACCCGGCTTGATGACGCCGCAACCAGCCAGCCCGAGGCAGGCGACGGCGATGGCGAGGAGCACGTGATTACGGGACATGTCCCCAGTATCCCGAGATCCGAGTGACGGGATGGGGTCAGCCGGGAATGCGGTCGATGAAATTCATCATGCCCAGCTCGCGCCCGCGATCGATGACCGCCGGTTCGCCGGACTTGTAGAGAACCTTCTGGTTGAAGCCGTAGACGGTGATGTCGTTGACCACGTTGTCGGCGATGATCGTGTTCGACGATCCCTGTACCGAAATCGCGTAGCAGCTGCCGAGTGCGGTGATGACGTTCTGCGACCCGTTCACAAAGACGGTGGAGTCGCCGCAATCGATGGTGGTGACGAGGCCGTACTGGGTGATGTGGGTGTCGCCGTTCTTGGTCAGCCGAATGTTGTCGGCGAGACGTGAACTCACCGCGTGTGTACTCGTCAACGCGGCGATGCCGGCGGTCACCATGACGCCGACCAGCACGCGTTGCCCGGCGGAAACTAGAACGTGTTTCATTTCAGCCTCCTGGTCACTCGATGAGAATAGGCCACGGCGCGCCACGACAGGCTCGATGGGCAGACAAACACAAAGGTGGCGGTGGGGGAGATAGGGTCATAGCAGGCCATCTGCCCAGAGGGCCGCGCCAGACAGCACCCACTAGAACGACTCACCCCCGAAGGCGGCCACACGTGACGACCGAGCCCGCAACCGCGCACCGCAGAAACTCTGCGCGGGCCACGCGGCTCAACCGTGACACCGTCGTCAACGCGGCGCTGTCCTTTCTGGACCGCGCCGGCTGGGATGCGCTGACCATCAATGCGCTGGCGGTCGAACTGGGCACGAAGGGCCCGTCGCTCTACAACCATGTGGACAGTCTCGACGACCTGCGCCACGAGGTGCGTGACCGGGTATTGGCGGAGATCGTCGGCATGCTGCACACGGTGAGCGCGGGCCGCAGCAGCGAGGACGCGATCCTGGCCATGGCCGGCGCATACCGCAGCTACGCGCATCACCATCCCGGTCGATATGCGGCGCTGACCCGGATGCCGTTCCTGGATGCGGTGAACCGTCCGACGATCGACGCACGCGAGCTGGCCAAGCCGGCGACCGAGGCCATCGGCGTCTACGGGCTCAACGAGGACACCGCCTTCCATGCGGGTGTGGAGCTATGGGCTGCGATGCACGGGTTCGTGATGCTGGAGATGACCGGCTTCATGGCAGGTATCGAGATGGACCCCGATATCGCGTTCACGGAGATGGTGCATCGCTTCGCCTCGGGTCTTGCCGAGCGCAAATAGGCATGTTGCTCGGGTGTTGGTGAGTCACCGCCTACCAGCGCTTTGTCCCTGGTAGGCGAGTTTGTCTCACCGTGATCAGCCCTGGTATGGTAGGGCGCTGTGCCTGGCCAATGGCCACCGCTGGAAGCCCCGGTGAGGGTCAAATAAGGCGCCAGGTCAATTCGCATGCCCAGAGGGTGAAGGAGTTTCTTCGCGGCCGCGGTGCGTGCGACACGCCCGGCCTCGGGATACCGAACTGGGCGAAAACCGCAGGACAACAGGGCCTTTAGATGGGCTCACAGTGCTAGAGCCCAGTAGTAGCTAGAGACAGAAAGCCGGTACATGCCAACCATCAACCAGCTGGTCCGTAAGGGTCGCCGGGACAAGATCGCCAAGGTGAAGACCGCGGCCCTTAAGGGCAGCCCGCAGCGCCGTGGCGTGTGCACCCGCGTCTACACCACCACCCCGAAGAAGCCGAACTCGGCGCTGCGGAAGGTGGCCCGTGTGCGGCTGACCAGCGCGGTCGAGGTCACCGCGTACATCCCGGGTGAGGGTCACAACCTGCAGGAGCACTCGATGGTGCTCGTGCGCGGCGGTCGTGTGAAGGACCTCCCCGGTGTGCGTTACAAGATCATCCGCGGCTCGCTGGACACCCAGGGAGTCAAGAACCGCAAGCAGGCTCGCAGCCGCTACGGCGCCAAGAAGGAGAAGAGCTAATGCCACGTAAGGGACCCGCGCCCTCACGTCCCCTGGTCAACGACCCGGTGTACGGTTCGCAGCTGGTGACTCAGCTGGTCAACAAGGTGCTGCTGGACGGCAAGAAGTCGATCGCCGAGCGCATCGTGTACGGCGCCCTGGAGCAGGCTCGCGACAAGACCGGCACCGATCCGGTCGTCACTCTCAAGCGCGCCATGGACAACGTCAAGCCCGCCCTCGAGGTGCGTAGCCGCCGCGTCGGTGGTGCCACCTACCAGGTGCCGGTCGAGGTTCGCCCCGATCGTTCCACCACCCTGGCCCTGCGTTGGCTGGTGTCCTTCTCGCGCGCTCGTCGTGAGAAGACCATGGTCGAGCGCCTCGCCAACGAGATCCTGGACGCCAGCAATGGTCTGGGTGCATCGGTGAAGCGTCGCGAGGACACCCACAAGATGGCTGAGGCCAACCGGGCGTTCGCGCACTACCGCTGGTGATCTGACGGGCCGCGCGTTACCGTGCGGCCCGCCCAGCTCGTCCATCCATATTCGAAGCGAAAGAGCGGAAACTTCTGTGGCACAGGAAGTGCTGACCGACCTGAACAAGGTCCGCAACTTCGGCATCATGGCGCACATCGATGCCGGCAAGACCACCACGACCGAACGCATCCTCTTCTACACCGGTATCACCTACAAGATCGGTGAAGTTCACGATGGCGCAGCCACCATGGACTGGATGGAGCAGGAGCAGGAGCGCGGCATCACCATCACGTCCGCCGCGACGACCGCGTACTGGAAAGAAAACCAGCTCAACATCATCGACACCCCGGGGCACGTCGACTTCACCGTCGAGGTGGAGCGCAACCTGCGCGTGCTCGACGGTGCCGTGGCCGTGTTCGACGGCAAGGAGGGCGTGGAGCCGCAGTCGGAGCAGGTGTGGCGTCAGGCCGACCGCTATGACGTTCCGCGCATCTGTTTCGTCAATAAGATGGACAAGCTGGGCGCCGACTTCTACTTCACGGTGAAGACCATCGAGGATCGTCTCGGTGCGCGTGCGCTGCCGATCCAGTTGCCGATCGGTGCCGAGAACGACTTCGAGGGCATCATCGACCTGGTCGAGATGAACGCCAAGGTGTGGCGCGGCGAGACCAAGATGGGCGAGAGCTACGAGACGGTCGAGATCCCGGCGGAACTGGCCGACAAGGCCGAGGAGTACCGCGCGGCGCTGCTCGAGGCCGTCGCCGAGACCGACGAAGAGCTGCTGGAGAAGTACCTGGGCGGCGAAGAGCTGACCATCGACGAGATCAAGGCAGCCATCCGCAAGCTCACCATCACCTCCGAGGCGTACCCGGTGCTGTGCGGTAGCGCGTTCAAGAACAAGGGCGTGCAGCCCATGCTCGACGCGGTGATCGACTACCTGCCGTCGCCGCTGGACGTCGGCGTCACCACCGGCCACGTGCCGGGCAAGGAAGACGAGCTCATCACCCGTGAGCCCAACACCTCCGAGCCGTTCAGCGCGCTGGCGTTCAAGGTGGCCACCCACCCGTTCTTCGGCAAGCTGATCTACATCCGCGTGTACTCGGGCAAGGTCGATTCGGGCGCGCAGGTCGTCAACTCCACCAAGGGCAAGAAGGAGCGGCTGGGCAAGCTGTTCCAGATGCACTCCAACAAGGAGAACCCGGTGGAGTCGGCCGCGGCGGGTCACATCTACGCCGTCATCGGCCTGAAGGACACCACCACCGGTGACACCCTGTGCGATCCGAACAACCAGATCGTGCTGGAGTCGATGACCTTCCCGGATCCGGTTATCGAGGTGGCCATCGAGCCCAAGACCAAGAGTGACCAGGAGAAGCTGGGCACCGCGATCCAGAAGCTCGCCGAAGAGGACCCCACCTTCAAGGTGAAGCTGGACCAGGAGACCGGCCAGACCGTCATCGGCGGCATGGGCGAGCTGCACCTGGACATCCTGGTGGACCGCATGCGCCGTGAGTTCAAGGTCGAGGCCAACGTCGGCAAGCCGCAGGTGGCCTACCGCGAGACCATCCGCAAGAAGGTCGAGAACGTCGAATTCACCCACAAGAAGCAGACGGGTGGATCGGGTCAGTTCGCGAAGGTGATCGTCACCGTCGAGCCGCTGGTGGATGCCGAGGACGGCGCGACCTACGAGTTCGCCAACAAGGTGACCGGTGGACGCGTTCCGCGCGAGTACATCCCCTCGGTGGACGCCGGTGCCCAGGACGCCATGCAGTACGGCATCTTGGCCGGCTACCCGCTGGTCAACATCAAGGTCACGCTGCTCGACGGCGCGTACCACGATGTCGACTCGTCGGAAATGGCGTTCAAGATCGCGGGTTCGCAGGCCCTGAAGAAGGCGGCGCAGGCTGCGCAGCCGGTCATCCTGGAGCCCCTCATGGCTGTCGAGGTCACCACACCCGAGGATTACATGGGTGACGTGATCGGCGACCTGAACTCCCGCCGTGGCCAGATCCAGGCTATGGAGGAGCGCAGCGGCGCTCGTGTCGTCAAGGCACAGGTTCCGCTGTCGGAGATGTTCGGCTACGTCGGCGACCTTCGGTCGAAGACCCAGGGCCGGGCCAACTACTCCATGGTGTTTGACTCGTACGCCGAAGTTCCGGCGAACGTGTCGAAGGAGATCATCGCGAAGGCGACCGGGGAGTAAGCGAAGCGAACGACCCAATTGGGCTTGCGCGAGTAGGTCCTAAGATCGCGCCCCTGGCGCAAAACTGTAAGTAACAACAACAAGAGTCCAGGAGGACACAAGTGGCGAAGGCGAAGTTCGAGCGGACGAAGCCGCACGTCAACATCGGGACCATCGGTCACGTTGACCACGGCAAGACCACTCTCACTGCAGCTATCACCAAGGTGCTGCATGACAAGTACCCCGATTTGAACGAGGCGTCGGCCTTCGACCAGATCGACAACGCTCCCGAAGAGAAGGCTCGTGGTATCACGATCAACATCTCGCACGTGGAGTACCAGACCGAGAAGCGTCACTACGCACACGTCGACGCCCCCGGTCACGCTGACTACATCAAGAACATGATCACCGGTGCCGCCCAGATGGACGGTGCGATCCTGGTGGTCGCTGCGACGGACGGCCCCATGCCGCAGACCCGTGAGCACGTGCTGCTCGCCCGTCAGGTGGGTGTGCCCTACATCCTCGTCGCGCTGAACAAGTCCGACATGGTGGACGACGAGGAGCTCCTCGAGCTCGTCGAGATGGAGGTCCGGGAACTGCTGAGCAGCCAGGACTTCGACGGCGACAACGCTCCCGTGGTGCGTGTCTCGGCGCTCAAGGCGCTCGAGGGCGACGCCGAGTGGGGCAAGACCGTTGCCGACCTGATGGACGCGGTTGACGAGTCGATCCCGGACCCGGTCCGCGAGACCGACAAGCCGTTCCTGATGCCCGTCGAGGACGTGTTCACCATCACCGGTCGTGGCACCGTGGTGACCGGTCGCGTCGAGCGTGGCGTGATCAACGTGAACGAGGATGTCGAGATCGTCGGCATCAAGGACACCACCACCAAGACCACGGTCACCG